>CAVPTF010000001.1:0-242775 GCA_963708555.1 uncultured Alphaproteobacteria bacterium
CACCGAATCAAGGTCTGGCGTCGGAGCGCTACAGCGTCCGCCGCCGCCCTTACCGGATTGTCCTCGGTGTGAACGTAGCGCATGAACATCGTAACGGTCTTATGGGCGGTGAGCACCATGCCGATTTTCAGGGGAATGCCGGAATTGGCGATGTCCGTCGCCGAGCGATGCCGGATGCCATGCGTGCCGACGTGCGCGAGCCCGGCGCGCGCGAGAATGCGCCGCCAGCCGTCGTAATAGGTGGGCTTGGACATCGGGAGGTTGGGATCCAAGATGGATGGGCAGACATAGGGCGACGCTTCCAAACGCGGTGCAATCTCGAACAGGCGGATCGCCTCGGCGCTCATCGGCTTCGACATCCCGCCAGTCTTGCTGTCGGGCCAGTCGACTCGGCGATTAGCCAGATCGATCCACGCCCATTGGAGATTGAGGATCTCCGACATCCGCGCCGCAAACTCAAACTGGAGCCGGATAGCGAGTAGGATCAGGGGATGCTCCAGGCCCTCGACCTCCGCTTTATGTAAATAGTCATAAAGGCGCTTCAGCTCGGCGTCGGTGATCAGCCGGGTCTTTCCGCGTTCGGGATATTTCGGGATATGCCGGCACGGGTTTGAGCCGTCGGGGCGCAGGCCCCAGACCTCCGCCAAGTTGAACATCTTGCGGAGGGCCGAGAGCACCCGGTTTGCGTTTGTCGGCGCTTTCGACATCCGCTTCATCAGGTCAGAGATGTCAGCGCGCGTGACGGCCGGCACCTTGAGGTGGCCGAGGATCGGAATGATGTGGCGCTTCCCATAGCCGCGATTGGATTGGACCGTCGACGGCTTGTTCCGGCCCTCGGAGTAGTCGGTCATGAACCGTTCGAACAACTCCTCGACCGTTGGCGCTTGCCGCGCGGCGGAGCGCTTGACGCTGGGATCCTGTCCCTTGCGCACATCGGCAAGCCAATCTTGAGCGATGCCTCGTGCCTGCTCGACGGTGATCTCGCCGAACCGACCGATAGCGGGCTTACGGCGTTGGCCATCGTTGGCGACGTAGGCCACCATGAAAATCTTGCGTCCGGTCGGCGTAACCTTGAGCAAGAACCCGGGTATGATCGTGTCGCGGAGTTCGTAAGGGACAGTCTCAGGCCGTGCCGCGCCGGCAACGGTCTTGGTGAGTTTGCGTTTGGCCATTCCCAACCTCCGTTGAGGTTGGATTTCAGGTGCACACTAGGTGCAGCCAGAAGTCCAACCGTGGCGTACGGCTGGCTAGGACAGGATCACGAGACGACGCTGAAAAGATATAAGCTTCAGGCGGTTATCGTGGCCTGGCGGGGAGCCGGACTGAGATAGGATAGGCCCTTTGCAACGATCAGAAATCCGGTTTGTCAGCCTTCGGCACGTCCGAATCCCTGTTGTTGTAGTATTCGCGCGGGTTTTCGGCGCAGACCGCTTCTTGGAGCGGATTGCGGCTCGGTACATAGGTCAGCGTCGCGGTAAACGGCGAGGTGAAGACGCCTTCGTCCTCGACCGTCACATGCACCTGCAAGAACTTGCCCCGGTGCTTGCTGAAAACATCGCCTATGAACATCCAATTCTCTTTTGCGTTCCGTTCCAGAGCGTCCTTCACCTCGTCGTAATCGCGCAGGCGATAGCGTTCCACGATGTGCAATTTGTCCGTATACGGCGTTCCGAAGAGATCCTGCATCGCATAGGGCCGGTCGGTCTTGACGCCCACGGTGTCGACGATCAGCGTGTCGCCCTCGTAACGGCCCACGGAATCGCCGAGCCAGGAGGGCGTCAGCGGCGAAGGATGGGACGCATTCATGCGTATTTCGCGCATGTCCCCGCCATAGTGCAGAGTGATCTTGTCCTTTCCCGGCAGCACCACCACTGTGGACCACTTGTAAGTGAAGGGCATCGGGCGGGGCCAACACTGGTTGGAAGGATTGGGGACGGTAATGCCTGCCAGCGCTTGTTCGCCAACCTTCTTGACGATCTCAGCCGCCCAGGGCTGCAGAATCGGATTCTTGTAGTCTCCGACGAGCTGATCGTAGTTGCTGATGCCTGTTGTGGTGGCGGGCAAAGCCGCCGATCCCGCTTCCCCGTTTGGAATCTGTGCCGATTCCGGCCAGCGCGAGAGGTTCGTGATGGGACCCGGCCCCGATGCGGGCGGTTCGAACCACGGAAAGACGGGATGAGTCCAGGTGCCGGTGAAGTCCGGAACCGGAACGGCGCTCTCTGTCGGACTGCCGCCATTCGCAGGCGTTTGCGAGAACGCGAGCAATGGGGCCGACGCCGCAACAATCACATAGAACAAGAGATCGCGCTGTCGTGGCATGGCTCACCCCGCTCGTGCGCACCGGTCTTCCGATATTAGCGGAGAAATCGCCATGTCCCCAGCCCGGAAGCCGACCGCTCAAGACAAAACTGGGCGCGTCGTTCCTGGAAATTCCCGCCAATTCCGGAATGACCGAAGTGAGGTCAGAATTCCCCGTTCCCGCCCTTGGGCGACAACGCCCGATCTTCCAGGTCGCGCGCCTGGGCGGCGAGCAGCTCGTCCACGCGACAATCGCCAGCCCAAAGTCACGCGGCTACGCGCTATAATGCGCAAAGCACTGGCGGCGGATGACGCCGGATCGCACGGGAGGAGACCATGAAAACTGCAACTCTGCTTGTCGTTCTGGCGCTCGGTCTTGCGACGCCGGTCAACGCTGCCGAGATCACCGTGCTTTCGACGGGAGGCGCTCGTGCGGTGATGACGAGCCTCGTTCCCGAATACGAGCGCATATCCGGCGACAAGGTGACGATCAGCTTCGCCACGCCCGGGCAGATGCGGGACAAGCTCGTTCAGGGCGAAGCGGCCGATGTCGCGGTCGGGATCGCCGCGATCATTCCCGATCTTGAAAAGGCCGGCCGGATCGCTGCCGGAAGCCGCGCCGAGTTTGCGACAAGCCCTGTCGGCGTGGTCGTGCGCGCCGGCGCGCCCAAGCTCGACCTCGCAACGCCCGAGGCGATCAAGCGCGCGATCCTTGCCGCAAAGACGGTTGCGCTATCGGACCCCAGTGCCGGCACCCAGCTCGGAGCCACCTTCATCGCGAATGCGGAGCGGGCTGGATTCGGCGCCGAACTCAAGTCGCGGGCGAAGATGATCAATGGCCCCGGCTCGGACGTCGCCCAAGCGGTGGCGAAGGGCGAGGCGGATATGGGCGTCACACTGATCAGCGAGATTCTGCCGGTGCAAGGCGCCTCGCTCGCCGGCGAACTTCCGGCGGATTTCATGCCTCCGACCGTGATGCACGCTTTTCAGGTGAGCGGGGCCAAGAATCCCGAGACCGCGAAAAAATTGCTCGCCTTTCTTAAATCGCCGGAAGCAAGGACGGTGATCGAGGCGAAAGGCATGAAGCCGCCCGTCCGTGATGCTACGGCGCCCGTATGGAATTAGTCTTGCGCTTCCTCTTGCCGCGGGAGACTTGCGATGCCGCATCGCTTCAATAGACGTGTTCTTCTCACGGGTCTTGCAGGTCTCGCGAGCTTCGCCGCCATTCCGGCCTTTGCGCAAACCCGCGCTGCGGAGCAGGTCAAGGGTCCGGCGAACCTCACTGCAGGCAATGCGCCGCTCGCCCGCCGCCTTGCCGACTATGTCGAGTCCATACGCTTTGCCGACCTCGATGGGCCCACCATCGAACGGGCCAAAATCCACCTTCTCGATTCGCTCGGGTGCGGGCTTTCCGCATTTGCCGAGGAAACGGTCACAAGCGTGCGCGAGCTCGCACTGGCGGCCGGCGGAAACGCGGCGACCATCATCGGCACGAAGCGGCGCACCACGCTTGAATGGGCCGCGTTCGCGAATGGGGCGGCCATTCGCGCCGACGATATCAATGATGGCTATTCCGGCGGCAACGGTCACCCGAGCGACAATATCGCTGCCTGTCTTCCCGTCGCAGAGGCCGAAGGCGCTTCCGGAGCCGACCTGCTGCTCTCGATGGTGCTGGCCTATGAAATCCAGTGCCGCTTGCTCGATGCTCGGCGGGCCGGTGAGGAGGACTGGGACCATCCCAATTACGCGCTCGCCGCTTCCGCGTTGGCAGCAGGCAAGCTGATGAAGCTCTCCGCGCCACAGCTGAACGAGGCGATCAGTCTCGCGCTTACCGGCCACCTTTCGATGAGGCAAACGCGGCTTGGCGAATTGTCGAACTGGAAGGGCTTGGCAGGTCCCGATGCCGCCCGCAACAGCGTCTTCGCCGCACAACTTGCGCGCGCCGGGATTTCGGGTCCCACGCCGATCTTCGAGGGGGACGCGGGCTTCTTCAAGCTCGTGTCCGGGCCAATGAACGTCGACACCGGAGCCTTTGGCGGCCGCGCCGGCCAGTTCAGGATTCAACGATTGCTTCATCAAATCATATCCGGCGCAGGCCCAAACGCAGACTGCCGTTCCGGCGGCAGCGAAGGTTGCCCAGGCGGTCGGCGATCTTTCCCGCATCCGATCCATCGAGATACGGACGACGCGTCTCGGTTGGTACAATGCGGGCCGAACGCCGGATCGCTTTGCGCCAGAGACTTCGGAGACGGCCGACCACAGCCTGCCGTATATCGTGGCCCGTGCGATGGTGGAGGGCACGATCACACCTGCGAGCTACGCGCCCGAAGTTCTGCATGATCCGCGCGTCGTTGCGCTGCTCAAGCTTATGACGGTGCGCGAAGATCCAACGCTGACCGCGCTCGCGCCCAGGCAAAGTCCGAACATCGTGACGGCGACGCTCGATGGCGGCCGCGTCGTGAGTGAGCGCGTGGACGATCTGCCGGGATTTGCCAGCCGGCCCATGCAGCGCGCGGATGTGGAGGACAAGTTCCAGCGGATCACGAAATCCATCCTCACGAATGCGCAGATCGCGCGCATTGCGCAAGCGGTGTGGGATCTCGATCGCAATAACTCGGTTCGCCCACTGATCGACAGTTTGGCGATCCTTGCCTGAGTGGGGGCTTTGGAGCGTTCCAACGCGCATCCTCAGGTTGCGCTCGTGCTACCCTCAAGGATTGTATAGTTTTCGCGAAGTCGACACAGGGGTCATATCAGAATTCGCTGTGAGCTATCCCGAATCTCTGTTGCGGGCACTTGGCTATTACGAAGAACACTCTAATAATCACCCCATCGAGGATTTGATGGTCTGGATCACCGAGAACATGATTATTCATCTGCTGTATCTAGCTGTAGGTGGGTTTGTCTACGGGACGGCAGTCATGATTCTGGGTTTGCTCGTCTTCGGTTGAAGTAAGCGGGAGGGCGAGCCGCTGCAAAAGGGCCGGAGGGAAACCTTCGGCTCTTTTGTTTTGTTCGGCTAAAGAAAGCCCCGCCAGCTCATCTGCAGATCGCGGCAGTCTGGCGGGGCTATGAGTGCCTGCATGAGCGCCAGGGGGAGGACCGCAGCGCTCGATATGGTTAACAGGCTGGCACCCCCAAAGGTTTCGCCCCATCTCGTTGGCCTTGGGCATTGTCCTGAATAGGTCACAAGCCTCTCAGCGCGGCTCGGCGCCGCAGCCAACTGCCGAGCTTCCGCACCTATAATCAGTCACGCGATGGACTTTCGCTTCAAACCTGAAGAGTGGAGTTCGCTTGCACCAACCGAACGGGTGCGTCGCTGTCGTTTGTTGGCTGGCGAGGCACAGGATCTAGCTGATAGCGCGTTGTCGCCCGAGCTGAAGAAACGCTATCAGGAGGTCGCCGATCAGTGGGCTCAGCTTGCCCGGGAGATCGAGCAGCACATCAAACCCTGAGCGTTGTCATACGACGCTATCGGGTTGCGGCTTGGGATGCTCAAGATCACACGCGCGCCGTTGCGTAGCGTATCGGCCAACCTTTCATAGCTGTAAACGATATCGAGCAGAACTTGTTTGGCTTGTGGGATCGTTACCCTCTCTGCCTCTGCTCGCGCCTCGGCGGCGAGCTTCCGATAACGCTCGGCTTTGCCCTCGCCCATCTCGCACCTTCGGCCCGCTGCCATATTTAGGATCTTCACGCTAGTTCCGCAGCCCGGTTTTCCTGAGGGCACTCTTTGTCGTACCCAGTGTGCATGCACAGGATTCCGGGTCGAAAGCCCACGGCAGCTAAGCCGTGGGGAACTTTTAGCGCCAACAGCGCGTTGACATTCATTCGGGAGAAACGCAGCCGGCGGCAGCCGAGCAGAACGAAGGCGTTTTGACTGAGGAAACGGAAGTCGCCCGCCAATACCGTCGTCGCGCTGAAGAACTCCGCACCGTTGCTGCCAACAGTGACGCGCCTGAAATTCAGCGGGCGTTACTGAAAATCGCCGACAACTACGATTTGATGGCCGAAAGTATGGCGCGTATCGACCAAACCAACGAAGCGCTCCAAAACCGCCCGCACTCGCCCTAGCGCAAAACGGCTATCAGACTGGCAATCCGCCATAACTCCATCGCTTGTCCGTTGCTGAGCCTTGCCGCCCGTTCCCGCGCTTCGTCGTCCCCGGAGCATTCGATGACCTTGACGTCAACGATGTGCTCTGACGCGTCAAGAAAATAGAGCCGATATGTAGGCATCGCACCAAACCATGCCCGATGATGGAGCGAGTCGAGCAGGAGTTGGGACACGCGCTATGGCGCGCTCCATCGTCTCTTACCGAGCGGGAGCGCGGGCACTGTTGAACGTGTCGCTGAGGTCTCTCAGGCGCCGACGCCATGGCGTCTATCGGCGATAATGAGAGGCTAACAGGTTGCAACAGCCGAGTCACATCACGACCGCGGCCAGCCGGCAGGGCACTTCTGTCCTTGTGGTCCCTTGGGCATGGGCAGAGCATGCCATGGGGCTGAAGGGATGCAGATACAGCCACGGGATACCGGAAGCGTGCAGCGGACGTGCGCGCTGAAGTCGCGAAGCTCACCAACGCTGAGACTAGCGAGATCAAAGAAACGCTGCTGAGAATCGCAACCAGCTATGAGCGGCTGGCGAATACGCTGGACGCCAGGGCGCGCGTTTCAAGAGGCAGAAATGTCTCACTTTGAATTTGGGCGCTTGCGCGCGCGCTTGGGATTCTCCAGCGCCCGCGCCAACAGATCGTAGTTATCGGCTATCTCCAGCAGCCTTTTCTTCGTGTGGATGTTGGATATCGACGCGGCCTCAGCGCGGATTTCCTCCGCGCGCTCCGGTACACTTCGACAGAGCTTGGGTGCTTACTCACTCTGTCATACTGACAGCATGCCCAACGGACCCCAAGGCCAGAAGCGCCACGCCGACGTGATCGGCAACGCCGCGCACATGCAGCGTTAGAGTCCGATAGGGGTCAAAAGCGGCCCTCCCGAGCCACGCGCGGCGATGTCTGCTTTTTCGCCAAAGGCGGACACTCTGAACTAGCGGTTCAACGAGTGCCTTGTTCGGCCGGTTAGGCGAGTACAGTGAAAGATATACTCGGCTCGCCCTTTGTCCTCCTTCCACGCATTCGTGAATGTGACAGTGTGATGATACGCACGCGACACCGGAGCAACGCGCTGCCGTTCGCGTGAAATGCGCGGCCGCGTTCTTGATCTGCGCCGACCTCATGGCCATTTCAAGGGTTACTGCGCATCAGCGATGACGTGAAAAGCAGGCGCCATCGCGGCAACGGAGTGCACATCATGGACAATCAGGACCGACAGGCGATCGAGGAACTTTTTGTACGTCTCAGTGAGGTCGAGCGTCAGGCGCCTCCTCGCAACTCGGAGGCGGAACGCTTCATCAGGGATCGCATCAGCCAGCAGCCCTCCGCGCCTTATTTGATGGCGCAGACGATCGTCGTGCAGGAGCATGCACTTCAGGAAGCGCAGCGGCGCATCCAGGAGCTGGAGCGGGGCAGGACTGAACGGCAAGGCCGGGGCCTCGTTTCCGGTATCTTTGGCAGCGCACAGAATGCCGGGCGAACGGGGATCGTACCGTCGGTTCCTCGCGCAAGGGCTTCCACGCCCGAAAGCATGTCGCCAGCGCAAGGAGGCCGCAGCGGGTTTCTCGCCGGCGCGGCGCAGACCGCGATGGGTGTGGCTGGGGGACTCCTGCTTGGGAATTTCATCGCCGGAATGCTCGGCGGCAATGAAGCCCAGGCCGCCGACACCTCGCCCGAACCCGAACAGGAACCTGAGATCGACGCGGCCGCCGACCAGGGTGACGGCGGTTTTTTTGACGGCGGCGATGGAGAGATCTGAACCTTCCCCGCTTGATTAAGCCGATAGCAGCGGCTTCGCGGCATTGGCGCGAAGCAGGCCGGTGATAGCTATGCCGAGCCCCGCACACGTCGATCAGTCAAAATTTACCGGGCGGTCGATGCGGCCAGCGGGATGCCGACGCCGGAAGCTGCGCTTCTCGGAAAAACGATCTCCACCATGAGGCCCGGTGCGAGCGACGACAGTTTGAGCTCTGCCCGATGTTGCTTGGCAATGGCCGCGACGAGATTGAGGCCAAGCCCGCTGCCCTCGGTCGTGCGGCTGGTTTCAAGCCGATAGAACGGCTTCAGCACGTTGCCGAGTTCGCTCGCAGGAATGCCGGGGCCGGTGTCAGCGACCGCGAGTACCGGGCGATCGCCGTCCAGGCGCGCGTGTAAGGCAATGCGCGTGCCCGCGGGCGTGTGCCGGATGGCGTTGTCGACAAGGTTGACGAGAAGCTGCGTGATGAGCCGGGGATCGCCCGCGATCGCGACGCCGTTCTCGATCTCCGTCGTCAGAACATGGCCCTGATCTTCGGCGGCCGGAGCAAAGTCCTCGGCGACGGTCCTGACAAGCTCGGACAGATCGATGACTGCCGATGGCATGGCCTGCTCGCCAGCCTCGATCTGGGCGATGCGCAGCAGCGCGCCGAACGTTTCGAGGATGGAGTCGACTTCCCTGATCGCTCCGCCGATCGCAGACCGATAGTCGTCGATGGAGTGCGCGCGGCGCTGTGCGAGCTCCAGGCGTTGGCGCAACCGCGTCAAGGGCGTGCGCAGATCGTGCGCGACGTCGTTGGATATCTGCCGCATCGATCGCATCAGCTCGCCGATGCGATCGAGCATGGCGTTGAGGCTCATCGCGAGATCGTCGAATTCATCGCCGTTGCCACTGACGCGCGCACGGCTCTGCATGTCGCCGCCGACGATGGCGCGCGCAGTGCGGCTGATCGCTCCGACGCGCGCCACATAGCGCGCTCCGATATAGCCTCCGCCGAGAATCATCGCCACGAGAACGAACACAAGCCCGACGCCGAACGATTGCAGCAGCGTCTCTTCCATCTCGCGGAGGATGTGAGCGTCCTGTCCGAGAAGAATGTACTGGCCGTTCGGGAGGAAGTGGCCGTGGGCGCGCACATTCCGCAGCTCACCGTCGAAATTCGCAGGCACCGTCGTCGGTCCCAGAACGGGCATGCGCGCGTCGATATTGCCGGTGATCTTCCGTCCGTCGGCATCCTGCAGCAGATAGACCGCGCGCACGTCCTGACGTCGCTGAAGGTGGGTGTCTACGATTTCCGCAAGCCGCTCGGCGCCCAGCAGTCTCATCTCGTCTTCGATCAGCGCGACTTCGAGCTCCAGCTCCTTGGCCTCGTCCTGCGCGGCAAAGTCTGTCGCCGCCCAGTGGATCATGCCGAACAGCAGCGATCCCCGCGATCGCGAACAAGCCCGCGTGAAACAGCGTGAGCCTGAAGCTCGCGGTGCTCGTGAGCCTAGGAAGGCGCTCGTAGCGTGTAGCCGGCCCCGCGTACGGTATGGATGAGCTCATGTGAGAAACCTCTGTCGATCTTGGTGCGTAAGCGGCTCAGTTGCGATTCGACCACGTTGGTGTGGGGATCGAAGTGATAGTCCCACACTTTTTCCAGCAGCATGGTGCGCGTGACGACTTCGCCCGCGTGGCGCATCAAATATTCGAGAAGGCGGAATTCACGCGGCTGAAGCGAGATCTCGACGCCCGCGCGTTTCACGGACCGCGAGACCAAATCAAGCTCGAGATCGGCCACCCTGAAGCATGTCTGCTCCGAGAGCCCGCGCGGCCGCCGCGACAGAGCCTTGATACGCGCGACGAGCTCGGAGAACGCAAACGGCTTGACGAGATAGTCATCGCCGCCCGCGTTCAGTCCGATCACGCGATCGTCAACGCCGGACATCGTGGTGAGAAAGAGCACCGGCGTCTGGACGCGGGCCGAACGCAGCGTGCGCACCAGCGACAAGCCGTCGAGCTGGGGCAACATGCGATCGACAATAAGCAGGTCGAAGTCGCCCGTGTTGGCAAGGAAAAGACCTTCGCGGCCGGTAAAGGCGCAGGTCACGAGGAACCCTTCTTCCTGAAGCCCGGCGTGCAAGTACGCCGCGGTTTCCTTGTCGTCCTCGACAAGTAGAATGCGCATGATGTTTACGGCTCAAGCCGTGCTGTCATCCGCCAGCAGTCTGGCGCAATGGCGCTTTGGCGTAACATTACAAAACGCCAATGATCCCATAATCCAGGGACAACCAGCCCTAACGCAAGATGCGAGCGCTTTTTCGGGTGCTCAAGGATGTCTTTGCCGATCAAGGTCACCCGTTTTGCCCGAGCTCTTGCGAGCGTTCGGCATCGCCGCTCTGACGGCTCTCGCGATCGCCAACTGGCCGGCCGAGTCCGCCGCGCCGACGGCTCCCGCTGCTCCGGCCGGCAAGACGCCCTCTCAGGTCAGCAATGCGAGGCCAGAGGGCAGCCTGACCACGGTCACGCTGACGCCCGAGGCGGAGATGCGGCTCGGCGTCGAGCTCGCCTCGATCGAGCGGCGCAATGTGCAACGTACACGGATGATCGGGGGCGAAGTGATCGTGCCGCCGGGCCGCAGCATGACGGTCTCCGCGCCCTTTGCCGGAGTCGTGCTGCCGCCGATGTCGGGAGACATCCCGCTCGCCGGCGCGCAGCTTTCGCTCGGCGCCGTGGTGATGCAGGTGCAGCCGCTGCCGGCCGATGTCGACGTCCTGCGGCTCCGCGCCGATGCGCGTTACGTCGACGAACAAGTCAAGCTGGCGCGCGAGCGCTACGAGCGTGCGCAGGCCATGCACGCGCGCGGCGAAATGTCGAAAGCCGAGAAGGACTCGGCCGAGCGGTACCTCAAAGCCGCCGAGTCGCTCGTCGTGCCCCCCTCAAGCAACCAGTACTCCGTTCTGGAAAGCGGCGTGTCGCCTGGAATGGGTCAGCCGACGGCTGTCACCATGGCGGCGCCAAGAGCCGGCCTGTTGCAGAATATGCATGTCAGTGCGGGGCGGGTCGTCGCGCTCGGCGAGGCGCTGTTCGAGATCGTGCCGCAGAACGAGCTGTGGATCAGAGTGCCGGTCTATGCCGGCGATCTTGCAACGTTCGACACGGTGGCAACCGCGCGCGCCGTTTCGCTCGGCTCCAGAGAAACAGCGGGCGGTGTGCCCATCCGTCCGGTGTCGGGTCCGAGGACCGGCGATCCGCGGTCGGCGTCGATCGATCTGTTCTACACCTTCGACAACAGTCAGGGCCGGTTCCGTCCCGGCGAGCGGGTGCGCGCAACTCTACCGCTGCGTGGCGCAACCCAGGGGACCGTGGTGCCGCTCTCGGCGATCTTCCGCGACATCTACGACGGCGCCTGGGTCTACGAGAACACGGCGCCGCGAACCTATGTGCGCCGGCGGGTGAATGTCCTCTACGTGGTCGATGAAACCGCGGTGATCGCCAACGGTCCGCCGGTCGGCACGAAGGTGGTCAGCGCCGGCGTCGCCGAAATCGCCGGAACCGAATTCGGGATGGCCCACTGATGCGGTGGCTCGTCTCCACCTCGCTGCAGATCCGGCTGATCGTCGTTGCGCTCGCGCTGATCCTCTTGAGCGTCGGCGGCAACGTCGCGGCCAACATGCCGATGGACGTGTTCCCGGAGTTCGCGCC
Organism: uncultured Alphaproteobacteria bacterium; assembly: GCA_963708555.1. Lineage (GTDB taxonomy): Bacteria > Pseudomonadota > Alphaproteobacteria > Micropepsales > Micropepsaceae > CAIYRG01. The sequence goes on from CAVPTF010000001.1 coordinate 11,850, forward strand.
TCCACGCGTCGAGGTGCAGACCGAGGTCCCCGGGCTGTCGGCGCAGGAGGTCGAACAGCTCGTCACCGTGCCGATCGAGAACGCGCTGAACGGGACGTCCTATATGACGACGTTGCGCTCGCGCTCGGTGCTCGGATTGTCATCCGTTCTGCTGATCTTCGAGAGCGGCACGGACCTCATGCTGGCGCGCCAGCTGGTGCAGGAGCGGCTCGGCTCTCGCCACGCGCGAGCTGCCGCTCGTCGCCGATCCGCCGGTCATCCTGTCTCCGCTGTCCTCGACCAGCCGCATCCTGAAGATCGGCATGCAGTCGGACACGCTCACGCAGATGCAGATGACAGAGCTTGCGCTGTGGACCGTGCGGCCGCGCCTGATGGCGATACCGGGCGTCGCCAATGTCGCGATCTGGGGCCAGCGCGACCGTCAGTTCCAGGTGCAGGTCGATCCCGACCGCTTGCGCGCCAATCACCTGTCCATCCAGCACGTGGTCGATCGCACCAGGGCGGCGACCACGATCGAAGGCGGCGGCTTCGTCGAGGGCCCCAATCAGCGGTTCAACGTCACGCATATGCCGGCGGTCGCCACGACCGATGACCTTGCGCGCATCGTCGTGGATTTCCGCAACGGCACGCCGCTCCTGTTGGGCGACGTGGCCGACGTCGTCGAAGGATCGCCGCCGCCGATCGGCGACGGGATCATCAACGACAAGCCGGGCCTCCTGCTGATCGTCGAGAAGCAGCCCTGGGGCAACACGCTCGAGATCACGCGCAGCATCGAATCGACGCTGACGTCTCTCAAGCCGGCGCTCACGGGGATCGATGTCGATCCGACGATCTTCCGTCCCGCCACCTATATCGAGAACGCGCTGGCCAATCTGAATCAGGCGCTTCTGATCGGTTGCGTGCTCGTCATCATCGTGCTCTTCGCGTTCATGTTCGAATGGCGCAGCGCGCTGATCAGCGCGATCGCCATCCCGCTCTCGCTCATCGCAGCAGCGCTCGCGCTGAACTACCAGGGCGACACGATCAACACGATGGTGCTGGCAGGCCTGATCGTCGCCTTGGGCGAAGTGGTGGACGACGCCATCATCGACGTCGAGAACATCATGCGGCGGCTGCGCGAGAACGTATCGCTCGGCCATCCGCGTACCTCGTTCCAGGTTGTGCTGGATGCCTCCATGGAAGTGCGCAACGCCGTTCTTTACGGCAGCATCATCATCGCGCTCGTGCTCGTTCCGGTGTTCATGCTCGAAGGCCTGTCGGGCGCATTCTTCCGACCACTGGCCTTCGCCTACATCGTCGCGATCCTGGCATCGCTCTTTGTCGCGCTGACCGTCACGCCGGCGCTCTGCTATCTGCTGCTGCCGAGAGTCGCCGAGCGTCGCAGCCGGGATGCGCCGCTGCTGCGCGCGCTCAAGGCGGTCTATCGCCCCGCGCTCAGAGGGCTGATGCGCGTGCCGCAGGTTGGCGCCGTGGTCCTTCTCGCGGGCGCCGTCGCCGGCGGCGTGATTTACCCCCGGCTCGGCCAGCAGATGCTGCCGGACTTCCAGGAATACGACTTCCTGATGCATTGGCTCGAGCGCCCGGGAACGTCGCTCGATGCGATGAACCGCATCACGATCCGCGCCAGCAAGGAGCTGCGCGCGGTCGAGGGGGTGCGGAATTTCGGCGCCCATGTCGGGCGGGCAGAAGTGGCCGACGAGGTTGTCGGCATCGATTTCACCGAGCTCTGGATCAGCCTCGATCCCGCCGTGCCGTACCAGCCGACGGTCGCGCGCCTGCAGGAGATCGTGAACGGCTACCCGGGACTCTTCCGCGACCTCCTGACCTATCTGCGCGAGCGCATCAAGGAGGTTCTCACCGGAGCCAGCGCCTCCATTGTCGTACGGATTTACGGCCCGGATCTGGAGCAGCTGACCGTCACGGCCAATCGCGTGGCCGATGCGTTGCGGCCGCTGCCCGGCGCGGCCAATCTGAACGTGCAGCAGCAGATCATGATCCCGCAGGTCGCCATCACCTTCAGACCCGAGGCCGCTGCCAGCCTCGGTCTCGCGCCCGACGATCTCAGGCGAGTGACCAATGTGCTTCTGACCGGCGAGAAGGTCGGGCAGGTCTACGAAGCGCAGAAGATCTTCGACGTCGTCGTCCGAGGGACTCCGAATTTCTCGCGCGACGTCGATGCGATCCGGAACCTGACGATCGACACGCCGCAAGGAGGCGCGGTCGCCATCCGCGACGTTGCCGACGTGAACATCGTGCCCACGCCCAATGTCATCACGCGCGAGGCGGCATCGCGCCGCATCGACGTGCTGCTCAACGCTGGCGATGGACGCCCGCTCAATGAACTGGCGCAGGATGTTCAGGCTGCAGTGGCGCAGGTGCCGTTCGAGCAGGGCTATTACGCCGAGGTGCTGGGCGAGTTCGCCGAGCTGGAAGCGGCACGCAACCGGCTGCTGATCGCTTCGGGCATCGCGGTTCTGGGCATCTTCTTCATCCTGCACGCGCTGTTTGGCTCGTTCCGCAAAGCCCTTCTGATGTTCGTGGGCTTGCCCGTTGCGCTCGTGGGTGGCCTGATCGCAGCCTATATCGGATCGAGCACGCTCTCTTTGGGCTCGTTCATCGGGTTCATCACGGTGCTCGGCATTGCAGCGCGCAACGGCATCATGCTGATCAGCCATTACGGTCATCTCGAAGACGAAGAGCGTATGCCCTTCGGGCCTCAGCTGGTGCTGCGGGGTGCGGAGGAGCGGCTTGCGCCTATTCTGATGACCGCGCTCGCGGCTGGGCTTGCACTGCTGCCCCTCGTCCTCTCGGGGATGAAGCCAGGTTATGAGATCGAATACCCCATGGCCGTGGTCATTCTCGGCGGCCTCATCAGCTCGACGCTCGTCAACCTGTTCCTGCTGCCGCCGTTGTACCTGAGATACGGCCAATCCCGGTCGGCCATGTTGGCTCCTGCGCGGGCGTGATCGCGTTTGTGGAATATCGGCATTGGGGGAGTCACCTCTTCGACCGTTTCGCCAGGTTTGTTTCGTGTTGCGTCGTCAATTTCGCCTCGATGGCCGCTAGCAAAGCGCCGCACTGCGTCTCGGTGTGTGGTATCGTGCGTGTCCAAGTTGTTGGGGACGGGCTTGGGCGAAATCCAAGATTTCGGACGCCGTTGGCCGCCGCGCCGCAGGCGTGGATGGCTCTCCCGCATTCAGCGGGTATTGCTTCTGCCGACGATCGCAATGATCGGCCTCGCCGCGTATTTCTCCGGTGCGCTCGATCAATCAGCGCCATTTGGTCTCGCATTGCCGTCTGCTCAGCCATTCAAATTCGCGCCGTCCATGTTCACCAGTGACCGTGACTGCGGAGACTTCGCAACGCGGTGGGAGGCACAATCGTTTTTTCAGCAGGCCGGGCCAGGCGATCCGCACCGGCTCGACGATGACGGCGATGGACTCGTGTGTGAATTCAACGCCTGGTTCGACTTGTCCGCGTGGTTCGGAAGGTGACGCGTGCGGGTCCTGATTTTTCACCACCCGTTTCCGCTGCCCATGGGCGCGGCCGCCAACCTGATCTGGATTAGAGTTCTAGCGCTCTTCGCCGACTCGCTCGCGACCGCCGACTTTCCGATCGATCTTTCGGTTTGCCTGCCCGAACGGCGGGTGGCGGGGTTCCTTCAGAAGCTCAATCGGGTGGATTCCTCGACTCTGACGTTGAACATTCATCGCATGCCGGAGAAGACGATCGTCGATGCGGTTCGCGCGAGCGGCAAGAGCTTGCGCGACATAGACCGCGAATTCTACGCCGCTCGTCCGGATGCGCTCTGCCCGCTCATGGATCGTGTCGTTCCCGATTCCGTCCGGTCGCTGAAGCCCGATGTCGTGCTCGGATTCGGGTACCCGATATCGTGGATCAAGCCATGGTTTCCCGATGCCTTCGTGTTGAACAGCGAGACAACGAGCTTTTCCCGCCAGCCGTTCAAGCTCAGCTTCTACTTCGACCATGCCGGAATGTTTGCGAGCTCGGCGCTGTTTCAGGTCAAGGCGGGCATCCGCAACGGAGAATGGACGCCAAAAGCGGCCGCTCTGCTGGAAACCGGCGACGTCCGCGCCAGGTCTCTCAGGTGGGCCGAGGCGGCGGGCACGGCGGCGTTCGGCCTTCGGCGCGAGCGAGAGCGGCCCCGAATTCTGTTGGCCTTGCAAGCGAGCGGATACACGTCATTCGACGCCATCGTGCGATACGGAAATCAATTCGAATATTTGTTCGACATCCTGTCGCGCGTGCCATCGGACATCGACGTCATCGCCACCGAACATCCAACCGCACAGACGGCACGTTTCCTGACTCCGGAGGAAAGGGCGGAGTTGAACTCGATCTTTCCGAACCTCAAATTCGTCAAGAGCGGGTCCTTCATTCAAACCTCTCAGATGGTGCTGCCGTTTGTAGACGGACTCTGGACGGTGTCCTCCAACCTGGCTCAGCTCGCCGCCTTTTGGGGCAGACTTGTCGGAACGCCCGTCCAATCGCCCTACGCATTCCTTTCGGACGCCAACGACATCGAGTCGTTGTGCGACAAGGTCCCGCAACGGGCAGAGAGGACCGATCCCGATGACGCCGCATACTTCGCGTGGCTCTTCGGACACTACATCGTCCCGGTGAAACAGCTTCAGGAGCCTGGTTGGTTTGCCGCCTACCTCAAGACGCGAATTGCCGTTGCCGCGGAGAAGCTGATCCATGCTTTCCCCGAGACGAACCATCCCGGCTCTTGGGAAGCGATGCTCCACGAAGGGAATTGAAAGCGCGAATTGAGCGGGCGCGGGTGCTGTTCTATAGAGTCGGCGCCACCTTCATAGACCCGGGATCATGGGCATGACGAACAATGCTTTGGCCAAGGTTATTGTCGCTGCAGTTGTGGGTTGGGGTGCGGGGGCGCTTTTAGCCCCGGGCACGCCTGCGTTCGCGCAAGGGGCGAGCTTGCCGGAGGGCAACGGCAAGGAGCTGGTGCGGTCGATCTGCCAGAGCTGCCATGATCTGTCGCCGATCTTCACGTCGGGCGGGTTTAGCCGCAGGGACTGGGAAGCGGTCGTCGAGGCCATGATCAACATGGGCGCCTCGATCAAGCCCGAGGAAGAGAAGATCATCATCGACTACCTCGCGGCGAGCTTTCCGCCGAAGCAGTAGGCGGCGGCGCGGCCCCCCTTCCGCCCGCAAGCGCTGCTTTCGCAGCGCGCGGGCACCTTCCCCCACGAGGGGGGAAGGTTAGGTTTCTGTGCTGCTCGGTCAGGATGACGGGGTTCTTGCCCCCGCACGCCGGACGTGTGAAACAACCAGCCCTACGCAAGAGCATGTTGATGGTGATGCACTATCCCCCCTCCGCCGCCTTCGGCGGCACCTCCCCCGCAAGCGGGGGAGGAAAACACTGGGCGTAACTCACATGGCGAGCAACCAACCCCGCGTTCCCGGACGCCATTTCCTTCAGATTCCCGGACCCGCGCCGGTGCCGGACCGCATCCTGCGCGCGATGGACAAGGCCGTGCTGGATCACCGCGGCCCGGAGTTCCAGCAGCTGGGCCTGCGCGTGCTGTCGGGCATCAAGACCATCTTCAAGACCAAGAGCCACGTGTTCCTGTTCCCGGCTTCGGGGACGGGGGCGTGGGAGGCGGCGCTGATCAACGCGTTCTCGCCGGGCGACAAGGTCCTGATGTTCGAGACCGGCCACTTCGCGACGCTGTGGAAGCAGATGGCGACGAAGCTGGGGCTCAAGGCCGAGTTCATCGAATCCGACTGGCGGAGCGCTGCCGACCCTGCGGCCATCGAGGCGCGGCTCCGCGAAGACAAGAAGCACGAGATCAAGGCCGTCTGCGTCGTCCATAACGAGACATCGACCGGCGTTACGTCCAACATCGCCGACATCAGGAAGGCGATCGACGCCGCGCGGCACCCCGCGCTGTTCCTGGTCGACACCGTCTCGGGCCTCGCCTCGGTCGATTTCCGCATGGACGAATGGGGCGTGGACGTCACGGTGTCGGGCTCGCAGAAGGGGCTGATGCTGCCGCCCGGCATCGGGCTGACCGGCGTCTCCGAGAAGGCGATGAAGGCGGCCAAGGAGTTCGAAGTCCTACAAGTCGTTCTTCGCCTGGGAAGACATGGTGGGGCCGAACAAGAGCGGCTTCTTCCCCTACACCCCGGCGACGAACCTGCTCTGGGGTCTCGCCGAGGCGGTCGACATGCTGCACGAGGAAGGGCTCGATCGCGTCTTCGCGCGCCACATCCGCCACGGCGAGGCGACGCGCCGCGCGGTGCGCGCCTGGGGTCTCGAGATCCTGTGCAAGGACCCGAAGGCCTACTCGCCCGTGCTCACCGCCATCCTGATGCCGACGGGCCACGACGCGGACGAATTCCGCAAAGTCGCGCTCGAGCATTTCGACATCTCGCTGGGTGCGGGCTTGTCGAAGATCGCCGGCAAGGTGTTCCGCATCGGGCATCTCGGCGACACCAACGATCTGACGATCTTAGGCGCGCTCTCCGGTGTCGAGATGAGCCTCGGCATCATGGGCGTCCCGTACAAGAAAGGCGGCGTGCAGGCCGCGATGGATTATCTGGGTTCGACCGCAAAGACGCCGCTCCAGAGCGCCGCGGAATAGCCGGGACAGAGGCCACGAAGAGCTCAGGCAGTCACTCCTTCGTGTAGTTCGTGCATTCCTCGCGTCGTTTGTGTTTGATGTCGGTGAGCGTACCCCCCTTCCGCCCGCCATGCGCTGCTGCGCAGCGCGCGGGCACCTTCCCCCTCAAGGGGGGAAGGCAGAAAACACAGGGGACCGTACAGGGGCTAAGGGAGGAATAGACATGCAGCGTGCCGTCAAAGCCACCAACATGGTGCTCATCCTCCTCTGCGCGATGTATTTCATCTCCTACATCGTGCGGCAGAGCATCTCGACCCAGATGCTGGAGATCCGGCCGGAGTTCGGATTGTCGGCCACCGATGTCGGCTTTGTCTTCTCCGCCTTCGCCTATCCGTACCTGCTGTTCCAGATCATCGGGGGCATCACCGCCGACAAGTTCGGCCCGCGCAAGACGCTCTTCATTTCCGGCCTCGTGTGGGCCGGCGCGACCATCCTGACGGGCCTCGCCACCGGGCTCACCACGCTCTTCCTCTGGCGCGTGCTGATGGGCTTTGGCGTCGGCGCGACGCTGCCGACGGCGACGCGCGCGATGCAGCATTGGGTGGAGACGCGCCGCCGCGGCTTCGCGCAAGGCATCACGCATTCGTTCTCGCGGCTCGGCAATTCGCTGACGCCCGTCATGGTGGTCGCCGTCATGGCGCTCGTCGGCTGGCGCGGCTCGTTCGTCGTCATCGGGCTTGCCGGCTTCCTCTGGGTGATCGTCTGGTTCTGGTATTTCCGCGACGATCCGAAGGACCATCCCTCGATCACGCAGGAAGAGCTCGAGAAGCTGCCTCTGAAGGGCGCGAAGCCCACGCGCGCGGCGGTTCCCTGGGGCCCGCTGATCAAGCGCATGTGGCCGGTGACGCTGACCTATTTCTGCTACGGCTGGTGCCTGTGGCTCTATCTCTCGTTCCTGCCGCTGTTCTTCAAGGACAGGTTCATGCTGTCGAACGAGGACGCGGCGCTCTTCGCCTCGATCGTCTATTTCGTCGGCGCGATCGGCAACACCGTCGGCGGCATCATCTCGGATTCCGTCTTCCACCGAACCGGCAGGGTCCGCTTCGCCCGTCTCTCGATGACCTTCATCGGATTTACCGGCGCGATCCTCTGGCTGCTCCCGGTGATGTACATCCAGGACATGATGCTGATGGCGATCTGCCTCGCCGGCGGCTTCTTCTTCGCCGAGATGGTGATCGGCCCGATGTGGGCGATCCCGATGGACATCGCGCCGAAATATTCCGGCACGGCGTCGGGGCTGATGAACACCGGCTCCGCGTTGGCCGCGATCCTGTCGCCCGTGGTGGCGGGACAGCTCGTCGACATCACCGGCGATCAGCAGCTGCCGTTCACGGTGGCGATCGGCGTGTTGATGCTGGGCGCGCTGACGACATTCCTGATGCGGCCCGAACGTCAGTTCACCGACGAAGCGCCGGTGTCACCCAAGCCGAGCACGGCCGCGGCGGAGTAGGTCTCCGTTACAGTGCTCCTTTGGGTCGACGGATTTAGCTAGTGGTACGCGTCCGGTTTCGATGGGAAGCCCAATAGGCGCGCGCCACTATGACGTCTCTTTCAGCCGAGACCGGCCGCGCACTAACCCATGATAGCGTGATTTATATGGGCACGCTCCGTTTGCGAAAAGCTTAGCAGACAGCATCTCCGACTACTCCGGAGAAGATGGCTTAGTGCTTGCGCTCTATGGCCCATGGGGTGCGGGGAAGTCTACTGTCCTCAATTAAATCCGGTATTTTATAAACCGTCGCGCTCGCCAAAAGCGTCCCATTCTAGGGTCAAGAACCCACTAAAAGCATTGCTGGCTGAAATTGGTTGTTGATTCTTTTAGCTTGGTGATTTGGGGGCTGGAGAGATGCGACGCAATTTGTTTTGGCTGAGTGACGATCAGTGGCGTCGAGATTGCGCCCTATCTGCCGACGGTACGTACGCGGCAAGGACCGCGTGGACGACCGTCGCGTGATCAGCGGCATCCTGCATGTTGTCAAGAGTGGTAGCCGGTGGTGCGATTGCCCGCCGGAGTACGGGCCTCCGACGACGATCTAGCAATCGCTTTGTGCGCTGGGCGGAACGCGGTGTGTGGGAGAGATTGTTCCGCGAGCTCGCCGCGCGCGGCCGATCGACGGGAACACGCAGATGATCGACTGCGACACGACATCAAGGCGCACCGCTCCGCCTCGGGGGCAAAAAGGGCGGAACAGAAGCAGGCTATTGGCCGCTCGCGAGGCGGGGCGCAATACGAAAATCCACGCAATCGCAGATTGCTAAAGGCCGTCTTCTTTCCCTCCTCTCGCACTGGCGCGTGAGGCGCACGATTGTCCGCTCGCAAAGCGCCTGATCCGGCACGGACCAACGGACGGCAAGAAGCTTCTCGGGGATAAGGCCTACGACAGCGCCGAGCTGCGGCAATGGCTGGACGAGCGCGGAACCAAGCCCGTCATTCCCGAACAAGTCGAACCGAAAGCAGCCTTTCCGCTTCGACAGAAAATCTCCTACAAATGACCGCGCACCGCAATTCGAGAACGCCTTGCTGCCGCCTCAAAGACTTCCGCCGCATCGCGACGCGCTACGATAGGCTGGCCAGAAACTTCCTTGCCTCCGTCTGCCTCGTCGCTGCTATCGTCTGGTGGACTTTATGAGTTCTCGGCCCTAGTTCTCGTTTAATCCATGGTGGTTTTCGGGCCAAGAGAACCTAGCTCGCGCGTTCCTACGACAACTACCAAGCCGCGCTTCCTAACAAGGCCGCCAAACTCAAGAAAATCGGCTCACTACTGAACGATTTTGCCGAAGAAGTGGGCGGCTTAATCGATCTGAGCGGATATACATTTGGTGCAGGCCAAGCAGTCGGCAAGGCTATCCAAAAGGCTAGGCCTAACCCAAAGGACGTACCTGCACTTAAGGATGCAATAGCAAACCTCTTAAGTCGGGCACGACGACGCATTCTTGTCGTCATCGATGACATAGACAGGCTAACACCCGAGGAAGCCCATCAACTTATTCACTGTCATTAAGGCGCTCGCCGATTTCCCATATGTGACCTACTTGCTCGCCTTTGATCGCGAGGTGAGCGCGGACGCCCTTGAAAACTACATCGGAGTTCCTGGCAACGCCTTTCTGGAAAAAATCATTCAGGTACCGTTCGAACTTCCGCCGGTGGACCGGGATGCCTTGCGTGTTGCGTTGCTCAAGGACTTGGACAAGATCTTGGTTGATACGCCAGAAGACGAGTTTGACCATACGTATTGGACGAATGTTTTTGAAAGTGGGATTCTCCCGTTAGTCCGCGTCCCACGCGACGTGGTGCGCATGATCAATACGTTGACCGTCACCTACCCAGCGGTAGTTGGAGAAGTAAATCCAGTCGACTTCATCGCGCTCGAGGCTCTTAGAGTTTTTCTTCCGGATGTCTATCATATCGTCCGTGACAATCCGGACAAGTTTGCGGGACATAGTGCGGATCATTACAGAAGGGACGAGGACGATGAGCGGCAGACTTTCCGGAAGGCGTTGCTGGAAAAGATGCCTGAGGATCTTCGATCCAGCACCTTTGAACTTCTACGGCGCGTATTCCCAAAACTTGATCAAACGTCATATGGCGCTGACTGGTTAGGTGAGTGGCGTAAGAAGCTGCGGGCGTGTCATCCAGACTTATGGCCTACGTATTTTCGCCTTTCATTACCTCCAAATACCGTGAGCAACAGTGAAGTAAAGGCGCTTCTATCAGCGGCTGACAACAGGGATAGTCTAGCAGCTACGCTGATTTCCGGGACCCAGGCTAAAATAGCGAACGGTCTGTCAAGAACCCGCGTGTTGCTTGAGCGGTTGATGGACTTTGTCCGAAAGGACATTCCTGTCGATCGGATCCCGATATTTTCCGATGTGCTGCTGAACATAGGAGATCGGTTCAGTTCGGAAAATGACAAACTAGGAGCGTTCGACACAAGCAACGAATTGCGAGTCAGCCGCATTGTTTATCACCTTTTAAGGCGAGTTAGCTTGGAGGAGCGGGGCGCGATCCTTTCACGCGCTTTTACTGACGGGGAAGCAATCGGAGTCCAGCGATACCTGTTGACTGCACTCATTGATGAGCTTGCTAAGGAGCACCCCGGAAGCGACGGACCATTAGTTGATGACAAAACTAGCAAGGAACTAAAAAGACTATGGCTTTGGAAAGTTCAGCGACAGCGCAACACGCTTCTCCAGCATCCAGAGCTTGCCAGGATACTGTACGCTTGGCGTGAGTGGGGCGATACGAGCGAAGTTCGAGCTTGGTGTGCCCAATGCATCAGCTCTGACGATGGACTTTTTTCATTTCTGCTGAAGTTTGTATCGTACGTCAGATCGCAAACCTTCGGTGATCGCGCAGTAACCAAACGACTAAGGCTAAATCCCGCCTGGATCGAGCCGTATGTCGACATAGAAGAATGCATGAAGCGCCTCCGCCGTCTTAAAACCGCGGGTCGCGTACCCGGGACAGCGAAAGAAGCTGCTGCGCAATTCATGACAGAATTCGAGATGCTGAAGGCCGGAAAGAATTCGGGACGGGATTAGAGCCTTTGACGATTAGTCGTCGCCGCTATCACACGTCAGCGTTGACTTCGTTCCCTCGTATGATGGGAGTTACCCGAACCGGTCGAGGCCGCAGGTGGTGTCGGCGGGGATGTCGAGCGTGCGGAGCTGACCGCTCTCGCCGGGGAAGTTCGTGAACAACGCCATCAGCATCGGATCGATGACCGGCGCCATCGCCGAGCAGGCGCCATCGCTCGTCACCGAGCCGCTGTAGACGCGCGCGTCCATATAGGTGGCCGGCGCGTTCGGGTTGAAGCGCGCGCGATCGACGATCTCGACCGTCACGCTGCGCATATAGATGCGGCGCGTCGAGGTGCTGAACGCCGTGCGAAGGCCATGGGTGATGATCGAGCCGGTCGCGGGCGCCGGACGCCCTTCGAGCTGGTTCACCGCCGTGCCGCCGTCGATCGTATAGAGGAAGAACGCGAGATAATCGGGCGCGGGCGCGCCGTCGCGCGCAACGACGTTGTAGCCTTTGGATTGAAGCTGCGCGGCGAGCTTGGCGGCGTTGTCGTTGAAATCGGGGCGGGCGCCGAGAGTGTTCGTATACGGAATAATCGCGACCGTCTTGGCCGAGCCCGCGGCGGGAAGCGCGTGGGTGACCGCAACGTTGGTGCGCACCGCGGCGGCGCAGGAGGCTGCTACAAGGGACGCGATCAACACCACGAGAAACCGGGTCATCGTCACGCCTCCATCGAGAGCGAAGAGCGGATTTACCACAAGCTGCAACGAAGCGGACCTGGAAGGCGGCTTTCCATTGTCGCGCTCGTGCGTGCTTAGGCGGTCCCCTCTCGTCTCGCCGCATGCGCGGCTCGACACTTCCCCCGCGCGCGGGGGAAGAAATCTACGTCTGCGTTTGTGGAATTCAGGTCTGCGTGTCGTCGCTGAGCTTCTTGATGATGGAGTTGACGAAGGCCTTCGCGGCGGGAGGGGCTTCCATGATGTTGCCCTGGGAGTCGATCGCAGGTTTGCTTCTATAGATCGTGGCGCGACCGAGCGTGGGCTCCATCGCCACGCCGTACTTGCCGCCGCCGAAATCGTAGACCTCCCAGAGGACCGCGGTGCCTTTCTCGCCGGGCGCCAGGCGGTCGAACGGCTTTGGCCCGTAGGGCGACATGCCGAGCACGTCGGGCCTGCACGCCGGGGACGAGGATGCCGTTGGGGACCGGCGGCTCGACGTTCACGAGCACGATCGTCCTGCCGTTGTGCTCGACGGTGCCGATCTTGCGGCAGGCGCGGAGCGTCGCCACGACCGTGTAATTGCCGTCGCCCTGGTAGAGATAGAAGTCGGCGGGTCGGTTCATGGTGGGGCGAATGGTGGGTGGCGAATGGCGAGTGGTGGATAGCACATCTCCGGTTCGTGCTTCGAAGCCGGTGCGTGCTGAAGCAGTCCCCCCACCCGGCTGCTCTCCGCGCGCATGCGCTACGCGGGCGACCTCCCCGCGACGGGGGAGGTAGAATCCAGCGTCTGGCGTCATGCGCACGACGTTCTGCGATTTTGTTGGGGGGTGCGGGAACCTTGAGCGCGGCCGCGCGTATCGAACGGATGCTGGGCAGCGCTGAGGGGAAGCCCAAAGCGATCTGGCTTTCATGCGTTTAATGCGCCGTGTCCGTGTTCGCGGGCCGGCAGAACCGTAAGCGACGAGCGCTGCCGCACTAAGGTGGTGTGGGGAAGGGCGCGGACGAGTTCGGTTTCGGGGGGGACCCGACCGAACCGTCCGTCCCGATCCGGAAAAATTCGAACGTTGCGAGGCTCCCATGGCGCACATCAATTGGGACAAGCCGTTCTTCATCGATCCCTCGACCGGCGAGAGCGTGCCATCTGGAACACCGGGCGCGATCCCCTTCCCCACCTACGGCAATTACGGCGGCGGCGGCTATTCGGCGGGCGAGTTCGGCGGCGACGCTCATCACGCCAGCCGGGCGGCATCCCGTACAGCTTCGCCATGCTCAATGCGATCGGGACGGATGAGGAGGATGCGGTCGACATCATCGACTACTTCTCCTACGTGCACGACGTGAGGTCGTCGCAGACGGGGCCCGTCTACAACTTGGCCCAGGCCCAGGCCGACGCCCAGCTGCTCGGCTCGGTGGTCGCGTTCAATTCGCGTTACGACCCGGAGGTCGCCCTGTACGCGGGCTCGATCAGCCTCGGCATGATCGGCTCGCTCGCGCTGCACGGATTCCTGAACGTGCTGTCGCCGTTCCAGCTCCTGGGCGCGCTCACCGATGCGGTCAAGGATATCGATTACGGTCTCGATCACCTGCCGGGGGAGGAGCTCGCGGATGCGCTCAATTTCATCTTCGAGCCGACGGGCGATCCCAACGTCTTCGTCTTCGATTTTGCGATAAAGACGACGTCGTTCCGGCAGGAGTTCGTGGAAGTGATCGCGATGAACACGCTGAACGCGATCATCGATGGCGGCGAGGCCGACAACGCGCCGCTCTCGACCGGCTTCCCCTTCCCCGGCACGAGCCATTACGAGCTCGCGTACAACGCGATGACCGGCGATCTCGATCTGAACGCGGCGTGACGTGCTTCGAGGTCGCGCTGCCGGGCGCACCTCAGCATGACGAGACGTTGGTGCGGGCACAATTTTGTCATGTCCCTCACGCGATCTGGCGGTGACATCGCGCACGTCCCGCGCCATCCTTTTCTCGTGGGGGAAGGCTCAAGCGAAACAGGTGACACATGCCGACGCTGAACAAGATCGTTCCCTGTCTGTGGTACGACAAAGAGGCCGAAGAGGCCGCGCGATTTTACTGCTCGATTTTCAAGAACTCCGAGCTCGGCCCGATCACGCGCTATACGAAGGAAGGTTTCGAGATCCACAAGAAGCCGGAAGGCTCGGTGATGACCGTGACCTTCTATCTCGAGGGCCAGGAATTCACCGCGCTCAATGGCGGGCCGATCTTCAGGTTCAACGAAGCGGTCTCGTTCGAGGTGCGCTGCAAGGATCAGGCGGAGATCGACTACTACTGGGACAAGCTCGGCGCGGGCGGCGATCCGAAGGCGCAGCAATGCGGCTGGCTCAAGGACAAATACGGACTCTCCTGGCAGGTCGTGTCCGACGATTGGGTGGAGATGATGGTCGAAGCCTCGCCCGCGCAACGCGAGCGCCTGATGAAGGCGATGCTGCCGATGAAGAAGTTCGACATGGCCGCGCTCAAGCGCGTATTCGAGGGGAAGTAACAGCGTCCTAAGGTCGGCGGGGGAAGTCGGTTTTCAGGACGCAGATCGCACAACCGACCACAAACAGAACCAGGGACGCGAAACCCAGGAACGGCAATAAGGCGCCAAGAGGCAGACCCACGGGATCGCGTCCCGTGAACGCATAGTACGTGGCGCCAATGATCCAGGTGAAGATCGCATAGAAGGCGAACCATCCTTCCGAGCGTGACCGGCTCGACGGCTCGGCCGATCACGCGGAACCAGGGTTTTCCCATGGGAAGCTCGAGCTTGCCCGTGCGCCATGCGCCCTTCAGCTCAGAAAGCAGCTCTCTCACCGGTGTCTCTGCAGATTTGGCCGGTGCGAACCTAACCGCAGTCGAGCGAGAACGAGAAGCCCGGCGTCACTCCGCCGCTGCGGCCGCCTTGTACCCGCTGCCGCACGGACCTTCGTCGTACATCGGACGGATCTCGATGTCCTCGTCCTCGCCGCCATCGGGAAACCGTTCGAGCCATCTCATCGCCTCGTCCATCGAGGACACTTCCAGGATCGCGTAGCCCGCGATCAGCTCCTTGGTCTCGGTGAACGGGCCGTCGATCACCATGCGCTTGCCGCCGCGCACGCCGCAGGCGCTTGCCGCTCGCGCTCGGCTTAAGACCGCCCATCCCGACGAGCACGCCCGCCTTCGTCATCTCCTCGTTCAGCGCGTGCATCCGTTCGATCACCTCCGCGCTCGGCGGCTCGCCCGCTTCGGATTGCTTGCTCGCCCTTACGATCACCATCACCCGCATTGTCGTCTCCTTATTGTTTCGCGACGTCCGCGCAGGAGCCCCTGCGAGAACGTCCCGCTCTCCTGTCGCGACTCGCTGTCCGATGTTTACGGATCAGGACTTCTTCTGCTGGCGCTTGAGCTCGGCGGCGAGCTTCTCTTCCTGCTCCCTCAGCTCGGGCGTGAACGCCTCGCCGAAATCCTCGGCCTCGAACACCGGGCGGATCTCGATCTCGCTCTCGCCTTCCATCGGGTTCGGGCAGCGGCGCACCCATTCGACCGCCTCTTCCATCGAGCGCACCTGCCAGATCCAGAAACCGGCGATCAGCTCCTTGGTCTCGGCGAAGGGGCCGTCGACCACGGACCGCTTGTCGCCGGAGAATTTCACCCGCTTGCCGTTGGAGGAGGGCTTCAGCCCGTCGCCCGCCAGCATGATGCCGGCTTTGACCAGCTGCTCGTTGAATTTTCCCATATCCTCCAACAGCTTCGTGCTCGGCATCACGCCCGCTTCGGAGTCCTTCGTCGCCTTCACGATCACCATCACGCGCATTGTTCGTCTCCTTCAGGGTTTCCGGGGATTTCCCCTTTTTGGCCGGCCCGAGTCGCCAGCCTCCGATGAGACGACGAACGGTGGAAGACCGGATCGACATTTTGTGCCGGCGCTTTTTTGGGCCGGCCCAAAAGCAAAGAGCCCCCGGCCAATGGCCGAGGGCTCTTTCTGTTACTCGAACGCCCGTGCTTATTTCGTGACGCTCACCCGCATGATGCGGTTGGTGGCGCTCTGGTGGATGAGCAGGTCGCCGTTCTTCGCCGCTCTCATGTGGCGAACGATGCCCGAATAGACGTTGCCGGACGGGATCGGCCAGCTCTGGAACTTCTCCGTCTTCGGATCGAAGCGGACGAGCATGTCCGGGCGCTTGCCGGATTCGTTGTACCAGATGATGTCGTTGATGACTTCGAAGCCGTAGGGCGCCGACATCGGGCCGCTCGGCGACGGCCATTCCTTGGTCGCGCCGGTCTTGGTGTCGAGCCGGCCGACCGTGCCGAGGCCGTCGTTCCCGTACCACAGCATGCCGTCGCTGGTGAACGCGGCGCGGCGCACTTTGGAGCCCTCGGGCAGCTTGAATTCCTGCATCGCCATCGTCTTGGGATCGACCCGGATGATGCAATTGCTCTCGGCGCACTGGACCCACGCCATGCCGGCCTTGTCGAACTTGACGCCGTACGGGTTCTTCTCGGGCGTGTTGCCGAGCTTGATCAGCGTGACCACGCCGGTCGAGGGCACCAGGCGGCCGATCATCTGCGAATTCTGCAGCGAGAAGATCATCGTCCCGTCGGGGCCGAATTCCGCCGTGTGCGGGTCGATCGCCATCGGATCGGGCATCGGATAGACCTTGATCTCCAAGGTCTTGGCATCGATCCGGCCGATCGTCCCGTTGGCGTTGCCGGTGTACCAGATGTTGCCTTGCGCGTCGGGCGTGACGCTGTGGGGCTTGGCGCCGGCCGGGAGCGCAATCTCCTTCATCTCGCCGGTCTTGGGATTGAGCCGCCCGACGACGTTGCCGAACTGCCCGTTCCACCAGATCATGCCGTCGGCGGTCTCGACCGGATCGCGCGCGCGCTGGCCGAGGGTCGGGACCTTCCATTCCTGGATGTTGATCTTGAGATCGCCCATGGCCTGGGTCGGCTTGCGGCGGTCGTTCGGCGGGAAGTTGGTGGCCAGGTAGTTGACGATCTCGTCGCGCTGCTTCGGCGAGCCGGAGAGATCGGCCATGTTGCCGATCAGCTCCTGCCAATGCTGCTTGGTGTAGCCGGAGCTGTTCCGGATCTGGTTCAGGTTGTGGCACTGGGTGCAGACGGTCTCGACCATCTGCTTGCCGGGGCCGTCCGGGAGGGCCGGCTGGGGCGCCGGCGCCGTCTGGGCGACAATCGGGATCAACGCGCACACCGATACGGCCAACGCCATTCTCAGTTTGGACATGGGGGGTCTCCTCGAATCCCGTTCGCGGGCCGCTCGCACTGTCTGCGGGCCGGGCTGGACTCAGACTATAGGCCCGCGACGCCCTACAACCCAGCGTAAACCCGACCGATAGCGCAGTGTTTACCCTGGACATTGTCGATGGCCAGGCGCGGCAACGCCCGGTAACCAACGGTAGTTTGGTATTTGTCTAAAATGTCGGGGCGGGCCTCGCAGACGTTGCAGACCGAAAGCACCTCAGGTTCCCGCTGCTACTTTTGTTAGAAAATCCTTCCCCAGAGGCCCGCCAAGGAATAGGCTTCAGAAAACTCGGGAGGAGTCTTCATGAAGCGCACCCTTGCGTTGCTCCTTGTTCCATTGGCCGTTGCGGCCGCCGTTCCCTTCATCGCATCCGCTCAGACAAATCCGCAGCTCACGCCGGCCGAGGCGCGCGGGCGGATCATCCTGACCCAGAACTGCAACATCTGCCATCTGCCCCAGAATCCGGGTTCGCAGACCTATGGCCCGTTGCTCAACAAATCTTCGGCGAACGGCGATGACGCCCTGATGAAACAGGTGATCCAGACCGGTCTCGTGAAAATGCCGGGCTGGAGATACACGCTGACCGACAATCAGATTGCCGACGTGATTGCGTACATCAAAACCCTTCCCGTAGTCGCGCCTCCTCCTCCCGCAGCAAAGGGAGCAGGAAAAGAAAAAGGCGGCGGCGGAGCGGAGTAACTGACGATCTTGCGTACGACTTGCCTGCAGTCGCCCAACCGGCGAACCACGAAATCAACGACGGGAGAATAACAACATGACAAGAATGCGCAGCATCCTTTTGGCGACCGCCGCCGCAATGGTTGCGACGACGTCGTATGCAGCAGATCAGCAATTGAGCGGATCGATCAGCCAGACCGGTGGCCAGAAGCTCGACGGCGTCACCGTCTCCGCGAAGATGGTCGGTGGAACGATCACCACCTCCGTCTACACCGATGCTGACGGCAATTATTATTTCCCGCCGATGCCGGCCGGACAGTACAAGGTCTGGGCGCAGGCGCTCGGCTTTGACCGCGCCGACGCAAACGTCGATCTCTCCGCCAACAAGCGCCAGAACCTCGCGCTCCGCACGATCGCCGACGCCGAGACGCGCTGGAAACAGCTCCCGGGCGAATTGGTGATGGCGGCTCTTCCTGAAGAGAACGCCGAGGATGTGCACATGAAGCAGATCCTCAACAACAACTGCAACGGCTGCCATGTCCCGAGCTACATCCTGCAATTCAAATTCGATGAGCAGGGCTGGAGCCGCGTGATCGATCTGATGAAGGTCATCGGCGGCGGTCTGCCGCAGGATCGTCCGGCGAACCAGATCATGCAGATGAACCAGAAGCGCCTCTCGGCCTATCTGGCGAAAGTGCGTGGACCGAACAGCGGCGCTCCGAAGATCGTGGAACGTCCGCGTCCGTCCGGTGAAGCCGCCCGCGTCGTCTGGCAGCTTTATGATGTCGAGCGCGTTCCTGACGCCGGCGCCCGCTTCCTTCCGGGCCCCGCGAGCCTCGACAATGACGGCACGAACTGGGCGATGGGCACGCCTTCCAAGGCCGGCCTGATCATCCATGACGGCGCGATGGACTTCGACGGCAACCCGTGGTTCACGTCGAATGCCACCAACAGCCTCGTCACGGTCGGCAAGGTCGACAAGACCACCGGTCAAGTCACGTACCGCAAAGTTCCGCGTGCTGACGGTTCGGGCCGCGCGGCTCCGACACACGGCATCGCCCGCGACAACGACGGCAATCTCTGGTTCGACGTGAACCCGGGCCGCCGCAGTCTCGGCAAGGTCGACCCGAAGACCGGAATGGTCAACGTGTACCCGACGCCTGAGAGCATGGCTCCGCTCGGCGGCGCCGTGACCGTCGACGTCGACGGCAAGGGCATGATCTGGGCCTCCGCACAGCGCGGCGTGCTCCGGTTCGACCCGAAGACCATCGAGTTCACCGAGTTCAAGTCCAAGAACCCGGTCCGTTCATATGGCGCAGCCAACACCTATGGCGCAGCCGGCGACCGGAACGGCAATGGCTGGTGGGCGCAGATGGCGTTCGACACGATCGGCAAGGCCAACCCGGTGACGGGCGAAGTGACCGAAGTCGTGCTGCCGGAAAACCGGCGCATCCGCGACTTCCTCACGCCGCAAGAAGTCGAGGCCTACCAGAAGGTGACCGACATCGCGACGGGCAACCCGTATCCGTGGGCGCAAGGCCCGCGTCGTATGGGCACCGACAAGAATGCTGACGTCCTGTGGACCAGCAACTCTTGGGGCGCCAGCTTGGGTCGCATCGACACCAACACCAACCAGGCGACGATCGTGCCGTTCCCCGAAAGGACGATGCAGGGCTATCACCTCCACGTCGACAACCAGCACAACGTCTGGGGCAACCTCTGGACCAACGACCGGCTCTTCAAATATGACCCGGCAGCGAACAAGTGGACGCTGTTCGAGTTCCCGGTCCGCGGCACGGAAAACCGCCACATCTTCGTCGATGAGCGCTCTGGCCGGACCAAGATCACGACCCCCGTCTATCGCGCCAATCAGATGGCGATCATGACGGTTCGTACCGAGGCCGACATCACCGCGCTGAAGCAGAGGGCCGACCTCCGTTAAGCTCGACGATCAGTCGACGGATTGTTACAGCGGGCGGGCCATAGCGGCCCGCCCGTTTGTCATCAGGGGCTCACCAAATGCGCCATGCCCTTCTCGCCTTCGCGCTGCTGCTGGCCGGTTGCGATCAACCCGCGCCCACGGCGACGACAACGACAACGACGACAACGAAAGCCAATCCGTCGGCGCGCCTCGTCATCGACGCGACGTTCGATGAAGCCGCGCAGTTCGCCGAAGGGTTGGCGGCCGTCCGCGTCGGCGGGAAATACGGCTATATCGACAAGAGCGGGCAGACGGTGATCGAGCCGCAATTCGACTTCGCGAATCCGTTCTCCGAAGGAGTCGCTGCCGCCGGCGCCGGCAGCAGGACCGGCTATATCGACAAGAGCGGGCAGTTCGTCATCGAGCCGCAGCTCGACATCGTCGACCTGTTCTCGTTCTCCGAAGGTCTCGCCGCGGTCAGGATCGGCGAGTTCGCCGAAGGCAAGTGGGGATATATCGACAAGCAGGGCAAGCTCGTCATCGAATCGCAGTTCGATACCGCGGGCTCGTTCCGCAACGGGCTGGCGGTCGTCGCGAACGCTCGCAAGTTCGGCTACATCGACAAGACCGGCAAGATCGTCATCCCGCTGCAATTCGCATCCGGCGGTTCGTTCTCCGAAGGCTTGGCGTCGGTGCGCGTCGGCGACTACATCACCGGCAAGGACGGCTATATCGACGAGACAGGGCACGATCGTGATCGAGCCGCAATTCGATGGCGCCTTCCCGTTCGACGGCGGTCTCGCGGATGTGCGCGTCGGCGACAAATACGGCTTCATCGACAAGACGGGGAAATTTGTGATCGAGCCGCGTTTCGATTTTGCCGAACTCGTTCTCCGGCGGGTTGGCGGCCGTGCGCGTGGGCAATGAAGAGAGCGGCAAATACGGCTATATCGACATGCAAGGCACCATGGTCATCGAGCCGCAATTCGCGTTCGCGGATTTGTTCTCGGCGTCCGATGGATTGGCGGCGGTGCGCACGGGCGCGGGCGCAAACGGCAAATACGGTTATATCGGCCGGTAGCTTTGTCGCTGGACGATATCCGCTGCGTCGGAAGCAATGAACCCTTCCATCACGCGTACGCGCGCCGCTGCGCATTAGATTTTCTCAACACAATCCGCCCATAGTGTCGCCGTAACCGCGAGCGAACCGCCATGCTCAGTGAAAGCGCCCGGGCCGCGATCGACACTCTCAGCCGGCTCGGATGGACGGCGCGAGCTTCAGACACGCCGACGCCCCTGCCGGCGGCGATCGACAAACGCTATCCGGACATTCCGTCTTCGTTGCGTTCGTTTCTCGAACACATCGAAGAGTGCGTGCGCGGCGGCGAACAGGTGTGGTTTCTCAACCTCGGCAGACTACGCGGGCACCAGCGGATCGGGGTTTGCGTGGAACGCGTGGGAGACTCTCGAAAGCGAGGACGCCGATACCGCAGAAGCCGCGGACATAAGCGCGTTCTGGAACGCGCATCTGCCGATCCTGCTGTCGGTCCAAGGCGACTACACGTATCTCGCGGTGTGCGTCGACAAGTCGTCCGCGAACTATGGCTGTGTCGTGCAGGGCTATGCGCCCGAATTTCGCGAGACGAGCACGCTTTGCCGATCGTTCGATGAGCTCTTGGTTGAGATCAAAGGCCTGGAGCAAGGAACGCCGGACGACGAGCTTGCCGCGCTCATCATGCATCCGCACGACCAGAGATGGCTGAAGAGCCAGCAGGAGAGCGCCCGCCGCCACCAAGGCGCCTTCGATCGTTTGATCGAACGCTCCGCTGCCTTTCGCCTGTTCGAAAGCTACCGCGTCGCGGTGGTCGTGGAGCGAAGCTTGTCCCGCCCGCTGTGGGAGTGGGCGAATTGGTCGACGATCATGCCGCCGCTCACGACGGTGATCTCGGGCATCAAAGCGGAAGCGGTGATCCGTCCGCGGCAGGCCGGAGACCATGACAACTGGCTCTCCTTCGGCCGTCTGCCGTGGAACGAGAAGAACAATCGAACCTGGACGACGAAATATCTGACCGATCCGAACCTCGCTGGAAAAGTCTCGTTCGTCGCCACCGAGATCTGGGCGCCGAGCCGGGCCATCTCGTTCGAAAGGCGGCGCGGTCCTGAGCTGTTCTGCCTGCTCGACCGCAACGAGCCCGCCAACACACAGGGCTTCGTGCTCGCGATCCGCAAGGACCTTCTGAGCCGCGTCGACATCGCCGCCGATGAGACGATCTTCTCGGTGCGCGAATTCTTCGAGAAGTCCGACTGCGTCGTCTTCGACCGAAGCTGGGGCGAGTTCGGGCGTTTCGGAGCGACGGTCACCGTCAGCGGCCTGGACTGGACGGGCTCGACGGCCGTCCTGCACTGGGCGAAGGGACACAAGAAGCATCACGTCCGGAGCTTCCGCTGGCGACGGTGGATGGGATGAGCGCTGTCCTGAGGCTGTCCGAAGCAGCAGGGTTCCGGCTAGGCTTCTCCCGCAAGCGGGACAAGCACGGCGCGATGGCGATCGTTCTCGGACTCAATCTCGGCCATGACGGCTCGGCGGCGGTGGTGAAGAACGGCCGCCTGGTCTCCGCGATCTCGCGCGAGCGCCTGACGCGCAAGAAGAAGGATACCGGCGTCGGCAAAGCCGAGATCGATTACGTCCTCGACATCGCGGGATGCAAGCTCACCGATGTCGATGTCATCGCGTTCACCACCTACAATTATGCGCCCGACAATTACGTCAAGATCATCAAGCTCAACGGCGAAGAGGTCCGGCAGAATCTGTGGGACCACCCGCCGCGCGTGATGACGCTGGATTTCCGCGCGTCCATCGGCGGAAAACAGCAGTCCGCGATCTTCGTCCAGCATCATCTCACGCATTGCGCCTCGGCCTTCTACACGAGCAATTTCGAGCGCGCGGCGTGCTTCAGCATGGATGCGAGCGCGCACCGGCCGGAGGCGTGCTCGTTGTTCGCCTACGGCATGGGCACCGAGCTGCACGCGCTTTATTGCCCGGGCCTGATGATCGGCAACACCTATTCTCTGCTCACGGAGAAATTGGGTCTGGGCGACGGGCTGTTCAAATCGGGCACGACCATGGGCCTTGCCGCGTACGGCAAGCCTCTGCCGATGGCGGTGGAGAACTGGGAGCACTATGGCGAGAGTTTCTACGAACGGCGGTTCCAGCCCGACGACGACCGCTTCATCGAGCTGATGTGGTCGGAGCTGTCGGGATTGCCGCCGACGGTCGGTTTCTCCAAGCAGGAAAGCAACTCCCAGCGCGCGATGGATATCGCGGCCTCGCTGCAATACGTGTTCGAGGAAACGATCATCAAGGCCGCGAACGAGCTTCACCGCAAGACGGCGAGTTATGCCGACGGAAATCTCTGTCTCTCCGGCGGCTCGTTCTACAATTGCAACGCCAATTCCGCGATCCTGAAACGCACACCGTTCGAACGCGCGAGCCTGTTCCCGGCGTGCGGCGACGACGGGACGGCGGTGGGCGCCGCCTTGTTCGTCGCGCACACTTTCATGGACGAGAAGCGCGTCCATTACGAACCGGAGGAGATCGTCTTTCTCGGCCGGCGCTACGATCCGCCTGCCGTCGGAAAGCCGCTCGATCTCGATGCGGTGGCGGGAGCACTTGCCGCGGGCAAGGTCATAGGCTGGTTCCAGGGGCGTTCGGAGTTCGGGCCGCGCGCCTTGGGCAACCGGTCGATCCTCGCCGATCCGCGCAATCCGGGGATGCGCGACAGGATCAACAACGACATCAAGAAGCGCGAATGGTTCCGCCCCTTCGCCCCCATCGTGCTGGCCGAGCGCGCATCCGAGTGGTTCGACTTCGACCGCGAGAGTCCCTTCATGCTGTTCACGGCTCGGGTTCTCGACCCCGATCTGGTGCCGGCGATCAGCCATATCGACGGTTCGGCGCGGCTGCAGACGGTCACGCCCTCGAGCAACGGCCCGATCTATGACCTGATCCAACGGTTCTACGGCCTCACCGGCGTGCCGATGCTGCTCAATACGAGCCTGAACGGCGGCGGGGAACCCCTGGTCGAGACGCCGGAGGACGCCATCCGCTTCTGGCAGACGACGCCCGTGGACCTGATGGTCATCGGCGACCGGATGCTGGTTCGCGGCGAGGATTGAGGGCCGCTCACGGTTGCGTGATCACGGTCTGCTGAAGCGACACCCGTCTGCGTCCCCTCCCGCTGGCCCCGCAGAATCGCTAGATTGCACGTCCATTTCACCGTGGAGGAACCGATGCGCAGGGTGAGTATGTTCACTATCGCGGCAGCGACGGCTTGCGCCGTTGTGGCCGGAATGTCCGTTCCGGCGATCGGCCAGGCGCCGGTCACCGCCTATGAAGGAGCCCGGATCATCGTGGGCGACGGCAGCCCGGCGATCGAGAAGGGCACCATCGTCGTGAATGGCAACCAGATCCAGGCGATCGGCGCCAACGTGCAGGTGCCCGCCGGGGCGATGAAAGTGAACCTGGCCGGCAAGACCGTCATGCCGATGATCATCGATACGCACATCCATGCCCCCGACGACATCGCCAAGAATGTCCGCGATATGAAGCGGCGCGCCTATTGGGGCGTGAGCGCGGCGATGAGCATGGGGACGGAAACCAAGGACACGTCGCTGAAGCAGCGGAGCCAGGATGTTCAAGGCCAGGCGCGGATCCTGAGCGCGGGGCGTGGCATCACGGGCGTCGAGAAGGGCCGCGAGCAAGCCGCGTTCTGGGTCGCCAACGAGAAGGAAGCCCGCGATGCGGTGAAGGAAAACGCCGGCAAGCGCGTGGACATCATCAAGATCTGGGTCGACGACCGCGAAGGCACCGTCCCAAAACTGACGCCGGCACAATACGGCGCGATCATCGACGAGGCGCACAAGGCCAATATCCGGGTCACCGCGCACATCTTCAATCTCGAAGACGCGAAGGGGTTGCTCAACGCCAATGTCGATGCGTTCGCGCATGGCGTTCGCGATCGCGACGTGGACGACGCGTTCATGAACCAGGTCAAGGGCAAGCCGAATCTCACGCTCAATCCGAACCTGCCGGGGCGCGGCGCGCCGACGGATCTGTCCTTCCTTCAGGGGAAGCTCCCGGCCGAAGAGTATGCCGACGCCATGAAGGGCAATGTCGACAACGCCAAGCAGGCGACAGCCTTCGGAATCCAGGCCCGCAATCTGAAGCGGATGAACGATGCCGGCACGCGCGTCGTTCTCGGCACGGACGGCAACACGCCGTGGGAGCCGCACCGGGAGATGGAGAACATGGTGGTGGCCGGAATGACGCCGATGCAAGTGATCACGGCATCGACGAGCCGTGCGGCGGAGTTCATGCGGCTGACCAATCAGGGAGCGCTGCAGCAAGGCAAGACCGCGGACTTCATCGTGCTCGACGCCAATCCGCTGGACGACATCAAGAACACGCGGCGGATCAGCGCGATTTACCACAAGGGTCAGGCGGTGAATCGAAGCGCGTATCCGAACTGACGGGTCTTGACGGACCTGATGCATCAAGGGCCGGAGCGATGCTCCGGCCCTTTTCTTTGCGATCAGAAATCGGGGCGTTCGGCGGTCGGTAGCGGCTCGATGTCGTGATTGAAGAAGTTCGCGGTGTCCTCGGCGCAGATGTTCTCGGGGAGCTGACCGCCTCTCACCCGTTGCCGATTGCGCGTCCCTGTCCACGGCGCGTTGAACGCGCCAGGGTCTTCGACCCTGAAGGACACTTCGAGCGTGTCGCCGCCGTTGATCAGCTTGAAGCGCTCCACGACATGCAGCTCAGTCGTGTGCGGCGTGCGGTAGCTGTCGACGAAGGTCTTGTCGTTGAAGCCGATCGTGTCGACGACAAGCGTGTCGCCGTTCTCGTAAGTGCCGACGGATTCGCCGTACCATGACGGCTTCGGGTTCGCCGAATGGGGTACGTTCAGATAGACGCGGCGCACGCGGCCGGCCAGGAACAGCCAGACCTGCTTGCGGCGTCTGGACGACGTACATTTCGCCGGGATTGAGATGGAACGTGGGCACGCCGGTGTCCCAGCAGCGCGCTTCGCGCGTGTAGGCGGCCGCACCGGACTGAGCTCTGGCGTTGGCTTTTTTCAGCTCTTCGACGACCCAGGGTTTCAGATTCGGATTGTCGACATTCGCCACGCGGAACGACGGCTGCTTGCCGGTGACGCGCGACACCTCGTTGTTGACGTAGGGATGGAGCGGATCGTCGGTGACCGGGCCGGGTCCGCTCGCGGGCGAACTGTAGTCGTTGAACGTGCGGGCGTGCGCCTCGGTCGGAGGGAGCCTCGAGACATAACCGGACCACGAGACGCCATTCGACGAAAAGTCGGGGATGGAAGCGGGCGCAGGAGCGGCGGCAACGCCTAGGATCGGCAGGAGCGCCACGCCGGCGCACAGCAGTCCGGTGGAAACGAACCTGACCATGTGGAGCTTCCCTCAAACGGCAGACGGCGAGCCATGAAAAAAGAGCGGCTGACGGTCGCCCGACCGCAGCCGCTCTTTAATTTACGCGATTCTCAATCGACTGCTCAGGCCTTC
Source organism: uncultured Alphaproteobacteria bacterium (assembly GCA_963708555.1). GTDB lineage: Bacteria > Pseudomonadota > Alphaproteobacteria > Micropepsales > Micropepsaceae > CAIYRG01. The sequence continues at coordinate 38,200 of CAVPTF010000001.1, forward strand.
AGATATTTGTTGAACCAGGCGAGCGTGTGCATCCAGGATTCCTCGGCCGCCGCCTTGTCGTAACGCGGCGTCGTGTCGTTGTGGAAGCCGTGCTGAGCGGCCTTGTAGATGTGGTTCTCGTTCGGCACGCCGGCCGCGGTCAGAGCCGCGGCATAGGCCGCCGATCCGCCCGTGATGCGCGGATCGGCTTCGCCGTTCTGCGCGCTGATCGGCGCCTTGATCTTGGGAACGTCCGCTGCGCCGGGCTGGCCGCCGTAGTAAGGCACGCCGGCCGCGAGATTTGCGCCCATCCGGACCGCGAGCTGGTTCGTGACGCCACCGCCGAAGCAGAAGCCGACCGAACCGAGCTTGCCGTTGCTGAACGGCTGCGTCCGGAGCCATTCCGCCGCCTGATACAGGTCTTCGCGCATCTTGGCGCCGTCGACCTGGCTGAACATCTGGCCGCCGCGCTCGTCGTCGCCGGGATAGCCGCCCAGCGAGGTCAGGCCATCGGGCGACATCGCGATGAAGCCGACCTTCGCAAAGCGGCGCGTCACGTCTTCGATGTACGGATTGCGGCCGCGGTTCTCGTGGATGACGATCACGACCGGCATTCTCGCGGCGGCGTTCGCGGGCTTCACCAGGTAGCCGTCGATTTTCCCGTTGCCTTGCGGGGAATTGATGCTGACGCGCTCGGTCCTGATCGCCGGGTCGTTCGCCGGCACCTGGGCCGCCAGGGCATAGTTCGGCTTGAGCATCTCGAAGAGCGCGGTCGCGGTCACGCCACCGACGGCGAATTTCTGCGCGCCATCGATAAAGTCGCGGCGGCTGATCCCGCCATGCACATACTCGTCGAACAGATCCAACAATTCCTGCGGGAAATCGGACGCTTTCTTGCGTTCCATGGGGGTCCTCCTCAAGTGGGGCCAAAGTCCAGCTCAGCCGGGGGCGGCCGCATTTGCGTGCGGAGGATACCCCACCAGCCCATTGGATGTCATGCCCGAGACCAACCGGGAGCGAGGCCGCGCGCGGCTAGCGCCTGCACCGAAACCTTACGGCCCGCTACCGGCGGGGGCACTCGAACTTGCGCGACGGCGTTCCGTTTGCGTTGCCGTCAAAATCGACGCCCTCGCCGTTGATCAGCGTGATCGACTGCTCGAATTGCAGGGCGTTGAAATCGCCCTCAGCGGCATGGGCTTCGGTGATGGTCAGGTGGCGGTCAGCCATGTAGACCGAGGCGCGCAACTGGCGGCCGTTCGGCTGGAAGATATTGAGCTGGCGGCCGGGATATCCCGGATCGTAGTTGGCGGCGGCCGAGAAGCGAACCTCACCGCTGCGGCGCAGATTGTTCGCCGCATGATCGACGACTGCCTCATCCACCAGCGGTCCGTTCGGAAAATTCACCACCGTCACGACATAACGATCCGGACCGCGCTCGACGTAGAACTGTTTCGCCGGAACGGAAGCTCCGGTGTGCGTCATGTACATGATGTCCCGTGTCATGTGCGGACTTGGGAAGATCACCGCGAAACGGTTCTGGCAGTCGATATACATCAGGTCCGGCGGCGTCTCCTGCGACCCGGCCGGTCCCGGCAGGAAAGGAAGCACCGCACAGGAAACAAGAGCAGCAACACGGATCAAAGACATGGACATGACGACCCTCCCTAATGGTCGAACGCGTTCCAGCCAGCGTGCAGCAACGATAGCAGCGGGTTGGACCGCAACCTAGGGAGGCACCATCACGACCGCGGGAGCGGCAGCCGAGACAACAGCCTACTTGAACCGGGCGTTGGCCCAGTCGCGGATGTAGTCGAACGTGTTCTTGGTCGAGTTGGCGTATTGGCCGGGCGTCGTCTCGCAGCGCTTGCACGGATCGTAGCCGTGGAGCGCGCCTTCGATGACGACGAAATCCTTATCCCTCGACGCCGAGCGCTCGTACATGATCTCGTGATCGCGGATGAACTTGTATCCGCCCATCGCCATGAACACCGACGGCGCTTCGATCGAGGCCACTGCGCACGTCGTGGAATTGATCGTCGAGCAATAATCGATGTCGGTGAGCGAATCGCGCGAGCGGATCGCAACCGAGCTCATGAAGGTCGAGAGCTTGTGCACGGCGGTGCCGTCGAAGGTGCGCGCGCTCGCGGCGAGGTCTTCGTCCGGCACCATCACGCTGGTGACCATCTGCGTGACCACGCTGCCGTCATTGCGCATGAGCTTCGTCGGCTTCTTGGTCGAGATCATGTCGGGCACGAGCTTCGGCGCGGCATGCGCGATCACGGCGTTGCCGCCGGGCAGGACGATCAGGTCGTCGTCCTCATAGGCATAATCGCCTTTCGCCATGCGTGCCTGCGTCGCCTGCACCCTTTGGATCAGCTCGTTCATCTTCGCCGACTGCGCTTTGTAATAGCGGGTCATGAACGCCGGCGAATAATTCGAGGCGCCGTTCGGATTGTATCCGTTGGCCGGATTGTAGAGATCGAGCGACGCGTCGACGGTCTTCTTGCCGTTCTCGATCGTGATCGCGGGATTGAGGCTGCGCAGCGCCTGCACCGGATTGCCGGGATGCGCGTCGGGATAGACCATGCCGTCGGCGGGCGTGAGCGTGCCGTAGTTCTCCTTCGCGCAGGTCGTGAACAGCTCCTTGCTCTCGCAGACGCTTTTGCCCTTCTCGGCAATCGCCTGATAGAGGCTCATCATCGGCGAGCCGCCGGAATGGCCGAGCAGGATCACGCGATTGATGCCGGGCTGCCGGCGCGCGTAATCCATCACCGCCTTCACGTCGTGCGGCAGCTTCTCCCACTGCACGCCGATATCGTCGTTGCGGTAGCGCGTCTCGAAGCAGATCGCCATGAAGCCGCGCGCCGCCAGCTCGTTGCAGGTGCTCGAGCCGATCGTGTTGCCGGTGCGATGCGCGGAAATGAACGCGATGTGCGGCGCAGGTCCGCTGTCGGGCATGAAGCGCGCGGCGTTGACCTGGCCAAGACGCACATAGGCCGGATTGCTTTGCGCGAGAGAGGGCGCGAACGCAGCGAATGTCGCGGCCGTTGCGAGCGCGCAAACCGCGAGACGGTGTCTCATGTTCATGGCGTCCTCCTCCCGTGTTTTCCGACTATCTCGAAAACATTTTTATCCTGAAAAGACTTCGCCCGCGCGACCCTTTTCGGATCGCGCGGGCGAGAGCAACTTCAGAACTCAACAGTGACTAGTTCGAAGCCGTGCTGAAGGTCGGCGTCTGTGCTTGCGCCGGCCGGCCAGCCAGGTAGGCCGAGATGTTCACGAAGTCTTCGTTCGTCATGTTGGTGACGACGGGCTTCATCAGCGCGCCCATCGGGCCGTTGCGGGCGCCGTTCTGGAAGTCGAAGAGCTGCCGCGCGATGTAGCTCGGCGAACGAGCCGCGATGCTCGGAATGTTCGGCTGAATGCCGTGGAGATCGCCGCCGTGGCAGACCGTGCAGGCGATGATGCCGCGCGCGGGATCGCCGTTGTTGACCAGCTGCTGGCCCTTCGCGACCGAGCCCACCGGCACGTAGGCGATGAAGCCCGAACGCGCGCTGCGCATCTTCTCGACGTATTCCGGGTTGTCAGGCGTCTCGATGATGCGCATGCCGATCGGTTCCATGCCGGCGTCCGCGCCCTTGCAGCGGGATCCACATGCCGGCCTGGCTGCGCATCTTCGGCACCTGGGCGATTTCGACTGCACGCTGATCCACGGCGTCCACTTCTCGAGGCGTAATACGCAGCCGATTCCCGCATTTCCTGCTCGGTCATCTGCTTCGTGAAGTTGATCATGTTGTTGGTGTTGCCCTTGCGCGGATCGGCGCTCCGGCGCAAGACCGTTCTTCATGTCCATCAGCTGCTGCATCGTGTAGCCGGCGGGCTGCGAGCGACGGCGGAGCGTTCTCCGGACGTCCCTTGCCGGGCGGCAGATGGCAGAGCGAGCAGGCGATGATGCCGCGCGCGTTGTCACCCTCGGAGACGATCTTCGGCATCGTCGGATGGTCCTGCGGGTACCAATCGGCCGGCGCGACGCGGTCCGGAGTCTCGTTGTTCAGACGGCCGCGAACCTTGTTGAACGTGAACTGCAGGTTCGTGCCGGGGAGGCTCAGCATCTTGCCGTCGTCATTGACGACCGGCGGCGTGGTTCCCGGCGGCGGAGCCGGCGGAATGGCATAAGCCCATGCCGGATAGTTCGGGCTGGCCGGCTGTTCGCCTTGGCCTTGTCTTTTCCATCTTGACCCAGAGCCGGGCCGCCGATCGCAGCCAACACGCCCACAACGCCGCCCAACAGAACTGTAGCCGCAAGCAATTTTTTCATGTCGCAATCCTCCCGAGGACATTCTGCTGCATCGTGCCACAGCCATCGGTTTTGTACCAGCGGGGTATGGGGAATATTGCAGGAGCAGCCGGCTTGACGAGGCCGGTTCCCGGCCGCGAATCGGTCCGGCGTTCCTCTGCCCCTAAGTCGATGAAAATAGAGGTGTCTTACCCGCCTTGGGGCAGCTCCTTGCCGAGCGCCCCGGCGATAAGCTGGGCAATCACGCGCCGGTTGTTTTCGGTGACCGCCGGATTGTCGATGCCGATCCTGAGCGTGCCGACCCCGGCAAAGACATCCTCGCCCTTGAGCCAGCGCGATTCGGCGTCCGGATTGTCGAGGGCGACACAGACGGCCTCGTTCAGCTCATAGGATTCGGCGGGGAGCTCCGCGGCGGTCAGCGCCGCCATCAGCGCCTGGACCTCGGCGTTGCGGAGCGTGCTCCAGACCGCCGGGGTGGGTATCGAAACGGCCGCGCCGTTGAACGCGGCCTGACACGCCCGCACCGAGGCCGACGTCACGCCGCGGCAGGGGCCGGGCCGCGCGCCATAGACGCTGCACGTGTAGCTGTCATCGAGCAACGCGCAGGGAAGCTTCCGCTGCGCGCGTTCGAAGCCGCCCAGCCGGTGCGTGGCGCGCTCGACGGCGTGGATACGTTGGGACCGCGTCTCGAATTCGGAGGCGTATTGCGCGCGGATCGTGTTGGCGACGAGGAACACTTCGGGCGCCAGCGCCGACACCGCGACGTAGCAGCAGAAGGCGCAGCCCTTCGCGCACTCGATCTTTGCGCCGGCGGCATTCCGCTTGAGCGAGGCTTCGAAGAACTCGTGCGCTTTCTCGGCCGCCTTGCTCGCACGCGTCGGCGAGTGGCCGTTCAAGATGTCGATCAGGATGCGGGTCGCGGCGATCACCTGCCAGGACTGGTCGCCCGAGGGCGCGCGCAGGTCCATGCCGCTGCGCGCGACCTCGGCCATCGCCTGCTTGAGCATGATCCGTCGATCGGCGCGGCCCAATCGTTACCTCCTGCGCCCGGGCTTCGCCTATGGGCCGACCACCATCAACGTGAACGGATAGACATAGGCCTGCAGCGTGACGAAGAGTCCGACCATCGCCGCGAGCACGATCGAGTGCCAGAAGACGAAGCGCAGGATCGAACCTTCATGTCCGAACCATTGGGTCGCGGTGGAGGCGACGACGATCGATTGCGCGTCGATCATCTTGCCCATCACGCCGCCGGATGAATTGGCCGCGGCCATCAGAATCGGCGATATATCGAGCCGTTCGGCGGTGATGCGCTGGAGTCCGCCGAAGAGCACGTTCGAGGCGGTGTCCGATCCGGTGAGCGCAACGCCGAGCCAGCCGAGCATGGTCCCGAAGAAGGGATAAAAGACACCCGTCGCGGCGAAGGCCAATCCGAGCGTGGCATCGACGCCCGCGTAACGCGTGAGCGTTCCGAGCGCGAGCATCGCGGCGATCGTGATCAGCGAATATTTCACCACGCCCAGCGTCTTGACATAGATCTTGACCATCTGCGGCAGCGAAAAGCCCATCATGAAGCCTGAGATGATCGCAGTGAGCAGAATTCCCGTGCCGCTGTATGAGAGAAACCCAAAGGTGAACACCGCAGCTTCGGGGGCCGGCGCCGCCACGACGGGCGGCACGCGCTGAACCAGAAGGTGCAGGCCTTCGATCGGGAAAGCAGGGGCAAACAGACCGTTCAGAAGCGTCCTCACGCCGGTCGTGCCCCACGTTCCCAGAATAATGCAGAGGATGAGCCAGGGCATCCATGCCATGGCAATCTCCGATGGGCTCGCCCGCGGCCCCATCGGTTTGGGCGCCGGCATCGTCGCCGCCGAATCGTCGCGGACGCGGAGCGCCGTCGAGGTCCAGATCGTCGCCGGTTGCCAGACATAGAGGAACGCGCGCAAGGCGATCATGCACACCACGGCAGCCCCGATGGCGGCCAGCGTGTAGGTGATGTAGTTCGAAATCAGGAACTGCGTGACGCCGAAGGACAGTCCGCAGACGAGCGCCGCGGGCCAGATTTCCTTGGTCGCGCGCCAGCCGGCGAAGGCCCAGACCAGCCAGAACGGCACGATGACCGAGAACACGGGGAGCTGCCGGCCGACCATGGCGCCGAGCAGGTCTGCATCCAGCCCTGTCGCCGCGGTCAGTCCGACGATCGGCGTACCCAGGGCGCCGAAGGCCACGGGCGCGGTGTTGGCGATGAGCGAGAGGCCGGCGGAGGCGAGCGGCGAGAAGCCGAGGCCCATCAGGATCGCGCCGGTTACCGCGACCGGCGTGCCGAAGCCAGAGGCGCCCTCGAAGAACGCGCCGAACGCAAACGCGATCATCAACAGCTGCAGCCGGCGGTCGGGCGTAATGTCGCCGATCGATTGCTGCATGATCGCGAACCAGCCCTTCTCCACCGTCATCCGGTAGAGGAAGATGACGTTCAGGATGATCCAGCCGATCGGGAAGACCCCGGTGAGCGCGCCGAGAGCGACCGCACGGAGCGCCATGTCCGTCGGCATCGTGAAGCCCCAGATGGCGATGACGATGGCGACGACGAGCGAAACGACCGCGGCGATATGGATTTGGAAGCGCCCCGTCGCGATCAACGCCAACAGGAAGACCGCGGGAATCGCGGCCACGATGGTGGAAATGACCGCACTGCCGAACGGATCGTAGATCTGACTCCACATGAAATGCCCCCGCCTCCCCTTTTTGTGAGGCGAGTGTTCCCTGGGGCGCGGGCGGCGTAAAGGGGGCACTCTCGCTTTTGCCGCTTGGGTGCTAAGACAGCCTCGATTCGACACGAGCGCCTCATGCTGGACTTGCTGCAACCCGACCACGGCATAATCGCGCGGCAGAAAGAGATCGCCGCCGCGCTGGCCAAGATCGTGCCCGACGGCACGATCGCGGATGAGGCGACGCTCACGGCGTTCGACGGCGATGCGCTGACCGCCTATCGCCAGCGGCCGATGGTCTGCGTGCTGCCCAAGACAACCGAGCAGGTCGCGGCCGTGATGGCCTATGCGGCGGCCGAGAATATCCGCATGGTGCCGCGCGGCGCGGGCACCTCGCTCTCGGGCGGCGCGCTTCCTCTGGCCGATGGAATATTGCTCGGGCTGTCGCGGATGAACCGCATCCTCGAGCTGGACTACGAGAACCGCTGCGCGGTGGTGCAGCCCGGCGTCACCAATGCCTCGGTGACGCGAGCGGTGGAGAAGGCGGGGTTCTATTACGCGCCCGATCCCTCCAGCCAGATCGCCTGCACGATCGGCGGCAATGTCGCGGAGAATTCCGGCGGCATCCATTGCCTGAAATACGGGTTGACGACGCAGAACCTGATGGGCGTCGAGCTGGTGCTGGTGAACGGCGAGCGCTTGCGTCTCGGCGGCAAGCACGCGGGCGATGCCGGGCTCGATCTCCTGAGCGTGGTCGCGGGCTCGGAAGGCCTGCTCGGCGTGGTCACCGAGGCGACGCTGCGCATCCTGCCGCGCGCGCCGGCCTCGCGGACTCTGCTGATCGCGTTCGACAGCGTGCGCGCGGCGGGCGAGACGGTGGCCGCGATCATCGCGGCGGGGATCATCCCGGCCGCACTCGAATTCATGGATCGGGCATGTATCGCCGCGGTCGAGGCGTTCTGCGCACCGGGTTATCCGGAAGGCGCCGAAGCGATCCTGATCGCCGAGGTCGACGGCACCGAGACGGAAGCCGCGCACGAGGCGCGGCGCATCGGCGAGATCGCGAGCGATCTGCGCGCGACGCTCGTGCATGAATGCGAGAGCGCGGAGGAGCGCGCCCGCGCCTGGTCGGGACGCAAGGCCGCGTTCGGCGCGATGGGACGGCTTAAGCCCGACCTCTTGTGCATGGACGGCACGATTCCCCGGCGTGCGCTCGCCGACGTGCTGGAGCGCATCGCGCAACTGTCGGAGTATTACCAACTCGGCTGCTGCAACGTGTTCCATGCGGGCGACGGCAATCTGCATCCGCTGATCGTGTTCGACGTGATGGCGCCGGGCGAGCTCGAGCGCGCCGAAGCGTTCGGCGCGGACATCCTGAAGCTTTGCGTGGCGATGGGCGGCGTGCTCACGGGCGAGCACGGCGTCGGCGTCGAGAAGAAGGCGCTGATGGGCGAGATGTTCTCGGAGACCGATTTGAAGCAGCAGGAACGGCTCAAATGCGCGTTCGACGGAAACAACCTGCTCAATCCGGGCAAGGTGTTTCCGACGCTGCATGCCTGCGTCGAGCAAGGCCATATGCGCGTGCATGGCGGCCGCATGCCGTTCGGCAACCTTCCGCGGATGTGATCGCGCAGTCCTCCGATGACGACGCTGCGCACGATCGAAATTGTCGTGGCGAGGAGCGAGGCGGAGATCGCCGACGCGGTGCTGGCGGCGCTCGACGACAAGTCGCCGTTCGAGATCGTCTCGAGCGGAAGCAAGCGCGATTACGGCCGGCCGGTGTCGGCGGAGCGGATGCTCGACGTGAGCCCGCTCAAGGGCATCCTCAAATACGAGCCCGAGGAGCTGGTGTTCACCGCGCGCGCCGCGACGCCGCTCAAGGACATCGAGGCGGCTCTCGCCGAGCGGAAGCAGATGCTCGGGTTCGAGCCCGTGGATTGGAGCGCGCTGTTCGGCGGCGATCCGGGTCGCGCCACGCTCGCGGGCACGGTGACGACGAACGCGTGCGGCGCGCGCCGCGTCAAAGCGGGAGCGGTGCGCGATCACGTCATCGGCTGCCGGTTCGTCAACGGATCGGGCGAGGCGATCAAGGCCGGCGGCACCGTGATCAAGAACGTCACCGGCTTCGATGTCCCGAAGCTGATGTGCGGCGCGTTCGGAACGCTGGGCGTGCTGACGGAGCTGACGTTGCGGGTGGTGCCCCTGCCCGCGCGGACGGTGTCGTTTGCGATTCCGATGCCGTCGGCCGAAGCGGGCTTGCGCACGCTGCGCCAGGCGGCCGCGCTGCCGGTCGATCCGACCGGCCTCGCGTATCTGCCCGAGCCGGCGCTCAAGGCGAGCGTGGCGGCGCGTGCCGCTTCGTTTGGCGGGGCGGCCGGCGTCAGCATCATCCGCGTGGAAGGCGCGATGGCTGCGCTGACCGAGAAGCTCGCCCTGCTGCGCCAGACGTTTGCCGGTTTCGACACGGCGACCTTCAACGAGGGCGTGACGCCAAGCCTGTTCCGCGAGATCGGCGCGGGCGGCCTGTTCGTCAACCGCGCGACGGATGTCTGGCGGCTGTGCGTGCCCTCCTCCGCGGCGCACGAGGCGGTCGAGAAGAGCGGCGCTGAGTTCTGGTACGCCGATTGGGCGGGCGGTTTGCTGTGGCTCGGGCTTGCCCGGCGACGAGGACACGGCGACGCGTTTGCGCGCGATCACGGCTCGGCTGGGCGGCCACGCGACGCTGATGCGCGCGAGCGCGGAAGCGCGCGAGTCGCTTGCCGTGTTCGAACCGGAGCCGCCCACGCGCGCCGCGCTGACCCGGACCGTGAAAGCGGCATTCGATCCGCACCGTCTGTTCAACCGCGACCGCATGTTCCGGACCTGCTGATGCGCACCGCGTTCACCGCCGAGCAGCTTGCCGATCCGCACGTGGCCGACGCGGAGCGCCAGCTGCGCACGTGCATCCATTGCGGCTTCTGCACGGCGACGTGCCCGACCTACACGCTGCTGGGCGACGAGCGCGATTCACCGCGCGGGCGCATCGGGCTGATCCAGCACATGCTCGAAAGCAAGGCGCCGCCGACGAAGGAGACGGTGCTGCATCTCGACCGCTGCCTGTCGTGCCTCGGCTGCCGCAGCGCCTGTCCGTCGGGCGTCGATTATGCCGCGCTGATCGATGTGGCGCGCGCGCATATCGAGAAGACGTATCAGCGCCCGTTGATGGAGCGGCTGTTCCGGTCGTTCGTGCTGTTCGTGTTGATGCGGCCGGCGGTGTTCAGCGTTCTGTCCGCGGCCGCTCATGTCGCGGCGCCCTTTCTGCCGGGGAAGCTCGGGACGATGGCGAAGAAGGGACGCGTGCGCCGCCGCCCTGCGCTTCCGGCGCCGATCGCGGAGACGAGCGCGGCCGCGCGGCGTGTGCTGCTGGTGCCCGGTTGCGTGCAGCGCGCGCTTGCGCCGTCGATCGACGCGGCGGCGGTGCGCGTGCTGGCGCGGCAGGACGTCAAGGTCGAGACGCTCAAGACGGTCGAATGCTGCGGATCGCTCGCCTATCATCTCGGCAAGGTCGAGATCACCAAGACTTACGCGCGGCGGCTGATCGAAGCCTTCGAAGAGGCCTCGAAGACGGGCGAGGTCGATGCCGTGCTGATCACGGCGAGCGGCTGCGGATCGTTCCTGAAGGACATGGGCCGCGTGTTTGCCGACGATCCGGCGTGGCATGCGCGCGCGCAGGCCTTCGCCGCGAAGGTGAAGGATCTCACCGAGCTTGTTGCGCCCGGCCCCCCTCCGCCGCCTTCGGCGGCACCTCCCCCGCGCGCGGGGGAGGAAAGAGCGGAGTGCGCGATCTGCTGGTCGCGTATCATCCGCCGTGTTCGCTGCAACACGGGCAGCGCATTCATGGAAAGGGCGAGAAATTGCTCGCGGCCGCGGGATTTCGCCTTGCGCCGATACCGGATGCGCATATGTGCTGCGGTTCCGCCGGAAGCTATAGCGTGCTGCAGCCCGAGATCGCCGATGCCTTGCGCGTGCAAAAGCTCGACTCGATCCGCACGACGGGCGCGACGGTGATCGCCTCGGCCAATCTCGGCTGCCTGACGCATCTTTCGGGCGACATCCCGACGGTGCATATCGCCGAGCTGCTCGACTGGGCCCAGGGCGGCCCAAAGCCTCAGATGTGAGGGCGACGATGAAACTTCTGGCGCATCGCGGACAGTGGCTCGAACGGACGGAGACGAATTCCTTCCACGCCTTCGAGCGCGCGTGGTCGAACGGCTACGGGATCGAGACGGATCTGCGCGATCTCGACGGCGCGGTGGTGATCTCGCACGATCCGCCGGAGCGCGGCGTGCGCTCGCTGGACGAGTTCCTCGCGGCCTATGCGGCGCGGGGCGCGGGCACGCCGTTGGCGCTGAACATCAAGGCGGACGGATTGCAGAGCGCGATCGCAAAGGCGATCGCACGGCATCGGGTCCAGAACTATTTCGTGTTCGACATGTCGGTCCCCGACAGCCTGCATTATCTGCGCGCCGGCGTGCCGGTGTTCGTTCGCTTGAGCGAATACGAGCAGGAAAGCCCCCTGCTCGACCGCGCGGCCGGCGTGTGGCTGGATGCGTTCGAGAGCGAATGGTGGACGCTGGATACGTTGCGTTCGCTGCACGCGCGCGGGAAGACCGTCGCTATCGTGTCTCCGGAATTGCACAAGCGCCCGCACGAGCCCCTGTGGCGCACGCTCAAAGAGCTGGAGCGCGAGACGCGGGACAGTCTGATGCTGTGCACGGATTTCCCCGATGCGGCTCGGAGACTTTCGCCGGTTAGCGCTAGGCCGCGTGCAGCAGCTTGCTCACGGAGCGGACGTTGCGGGCTTCGAGCGCGATCACCTTCAGCCCTTGCCGCACGATCGTGTTCAAGACAGGACACACGAAGAGCGCTTGGCCCACGGTCAGCTCCTCGCGCGAGTCGCGCAGCGCACGGCCCGTCGCGGCGATGAAGTGCCCGGCCGTCCGGAAGATATAGGTGCCCGCGGACGCGTGGCTCGAGATGACCTTCTTCTCCGCCGCGGACGCCACGGAGCCATCGGGGCCGAACGTGAAGTAGCTGTAGCAGGCGTCGCGCGCTTCGAAATACGTCGCCACAGCGCCCACGGAACGATCGGCAAAGCACGATTCGATATCCGCATCGATGTCGTACAGGATGTCGGCCAGATCGACGATCAGCGGCTCGTCGAGAGCGGAGACCGCGGCCGTGCCCGCGAGAGCGGACAAAAGCGCGCCGCGCGTCAGATGCGACAGCGTGACGATCCGGCAGCCTTCGAACCAGCCGGTCACCGCGGCGCGGATGTCACGGAGCTCGGGGCCTTCGCGCAAGACGAAGATCAGATCCTCGGCGCGCAGGCGGCGGTCCTTCCACCAGCGGCGAGTTTCGATGGTGCGGCGCAGAAGCGGAACGCCATCGACCGGATAGTTCGGGATCAGCCCATAGGTGGGATGCGTGAGCTGCGGTCCTGCGAGCGGAACGATGCACTGCATGGCGGTTCAGGCGAGCGCGCGCTGCGGCTCGCGGCCGATCAGCTCGAGATACGCGATCAGATCGTCGGGAATGCCCAGTCCGTGCATGTCCTCGAAGCGCACTTCATGAACGCCGATGCGTCCGCCGTTGCGGATGACGTGGTTGTAGACCGGGCAGGTATAGAACTCGTTGTTGACGCGCTCATTGCGCGCCAGCATGTCGGTCGCGCCCGCGACGAAATCCGAACCGCGCCGGAAGAGATAGAGACCGACCGTCGCGAGGTCGGAAATCGCGATCTTCTCGGCGACCTGCGTGACGATGCCGCTTCTGTCGGTCTTCGCGAACGACCATTTCGGATCGAGCTTGCTGTCCTTGAAGCACAGGATGGAGCCATCGAGGCCACGCGCCCAGCAATCGCGCGACGAACGTCCTCGCAGGAAAAGTCGACGATCTGGTCGCAATTGGCGATCAGGAGCGGCGTCTCGTTGTCGATCCGCGCACGCGCATGCAGCACGGTGCAGGCGGTGCCTTCGGTCATCGTCTCGATGGGAAGGAACTCCACATTGCCGAGCGCGAGCAGCCGGTTCGACGGTCTCGCGTTCCGAATCGAGATGCTCCTTGCGCGCGAGCAGGATGTAGCGCGCGCCTTGAAGCGCCAGATTGTCCATCACGCGCTCGATCATGGTCTTGCCGGCAACGTCGATGAAGGGCTTCGGCTTGGTGTAGCCGGCCTTCGCGAACCGGCTGCCGAGACCGGCCATCGGAATGACGACGTTGATCTGCGTCGGTGCCGATCGCGCGGCCGGCCGATCGAGAAAAGCCTGGTTCTGCACGTGCCGCTCGTATTCGTGAACTTTCTGCGGCGAGTAGAAGCTGTGATAGGAGGCAGCCTCGATTTTCTCGCAGGCGATCTTGCGCCCTTCGAGCACGAGATTGTTGAGCGTCTGCGAGATGAAATACGCGCCGCCGACACCGGCCTCGTATTCCAGCGTGCGCAGCGCAGCGTCGATGAACAGCTTGCCGGTGCGATAGTAGTAGAAGCCGGCGATGGCGTTACGGCTGATGACGCGCTTCTCGGCGGCTTCGCAGACGAAACCGTCCGGCCCGGTCTGCACGAACGACCAGCGCGGATGCAGGCTTTCGAAGGTGACGACCGCGGCATCGTGCCTCTCGGTGTCGATCCGATCGATGAGCGCGCCCAAGTCCGCGTCGATGATCTGATCGCCGTTCGCGATCGCGAGCGGCTCGTCTTGCGGGATGTGATCGATGGCGAGCAGCGCCGAGCACAGCGCGCCTTTGGTCGACTGGTTCAGCCGGACGATCGTGCAGCGATCGTTGGTGAGGATGCGCAGCATCCCGTCGAGCGAGTACTTGGTGCAATGCTCGTTCTGGACGACGAAGATGAAATGCGCGGCGGGGAACTGGCGCACCAGGTTCCGCACGCACAGCTCGATCATCGGCGTGCCGGCGATTTCGATCAGGGGCTTGGGGAAGAAATATTCGTCCGCCTTGAAGAAACGGTCCTCGCCGGCGATGGGGATCAGGATGTTCATGCCGCTTCACCCGAGCTTGCGATGGCCGAGACAATCCGCTCGTAGGTCACATCGTCCGGATTGCTGACGACGAGAACGCGGGCGCCGCTCGCTTTCGCCGCGCGGATGCCGTGCTCGTTGTCTTCGACGATGATGCACTGGTCCGGCTCGAGCCCGAGCCTGGACATGGCCGTCAGATACATTTCCGGATCGGGCTTGGCCTTGGTGACATCTTCGTTCGAGAGCATCACGTCGATGAAGCGATCGAGCCCGGCGCGCTGCATCATCAGCTCGAGACTTTGCCGGATGGAATTGGAGCAGACCGCGATTCTGTAGCCGGCCGTCTTGAGCTGAGAGAGCGCGTATTGATGCTGGAACACCGGATGGCAGTGCTGCCGCACCATGTCGACGGTGTATTTCTGCTTCATCTTGTTGACGAAGCCGTGCAGGTTGCGCGGCAGACCGCGCGACTTGGTGAGCATGTCCAGCTTGGTGCGCGTCGGCAGTCCGTCATAGGTCGCCAGATGCGCGTCGCGGTCGATCTCGAGCCCGAACGGCGCGAGCGCGTGATTGAGCGCCTCGTAGTGCCACTCGCGCGCGTCGATCAGCACGCCATCCATGTCGAACAGGATCGCTTCGATCTTGCCGCGGCGCGGCTGAAAACTCGCCTCCAGCGTGCGGAGCTGGTCTCTGACGGGTGCTGAGGTCATTGCCATCGACATATCGCGGGCTCACGGATTGGCGGACGCAGCCGGCATCTGTCGCGTTCATGGCTTCGCGGGTGGGAGGATCGTTCGGCCGGATGAAGCCTTCCGGATGCGCCCTTCATATGGGCGCGATAGAACGACGCGAGATCGTCATAGAACTCGCGTTCGAGCTTCTTCAGCGGCCATCGCGTGAATGCGCGACATGCTCGAGCATGCCTTTGAGCGTCGCCTGCGGAAGATCGGAAATCGCTCTGGTGAACAGCGCGTTCTGCCACTGATCGTCCATCAGGCGGCCGAACGGACGCATGAGGTTTATGCATGCAACTTGCCGGGAAATTCGATCATGCGCCACTTTCCGACCGCCTCGTACGGGAACGCGAGATTCCACGTGGCGGGATTCGACCAGTCAGTCGTCCTTGTTCCGCGTGTTGGGAAAGAACTGAAGGTCGCCCTGCTCGCCCATATCGACGTGGAAGTGGCTGTGAAGAATCCAGGCATGCGCGATCAAGAGGAAAAGGAAGTAGCCGCGATTCTTCACGACGTGGCGGCATCATCTCCATGCGGTACGGCATGTTGTTCGTGATGTGGTGATAGTTCTCCAGATAGCCCTTGAACATCGGGTAGGCCGGCAGGAACGCCTTCGCGAACCGCACGATGTGGTAGTAGTGGTAGCAGGGCTCCACGCTCCAACATGTCCGAGTCGGCGCGCTTGACACCGGCAGCGTGAGCTTGCGAACATCGTCCTTCCGGCCCATGAACGCAGCATCTTCGTAGAAGAACGGCTGGTTTGCATCCGCCCACGGCGTCCAGATCTTGCTCTTGAAGATCGGCTTCGGCATTTCGAACGCCGAGCGGCGCGGGATCGGTTTCGATTTCGCAATCGAGATCGAAGTTCTCGATCTTGTCGCGCAGGAAGTCGACATTCGGCGACAAAATCCGGCCGCCACTTCAGGACGATCGTGTCGTCTTCGGCGATCAGCGGGAGCGCGGCCTCGAGATTGTGGATCTGATAGACGATCGTTTTCTGGTACGGCGTGCCGTGCGGCGACCGGCTGAGGAACGCGCGTCACCTTCACTTCCGGCATGTCCCGGATCGGCGCCACGTGAGGGTCGATGTCGGCGCTGTCCCAGGTGACGTAGTGGAGATGTTCCGCAGAACGCCTTCCTGCTTGAGACGGCGCAACGATGCGAAGCTCCGCTCGATCAGCAAAGGCGCCTTGGAAAAACCCAGCACAACGGCGTCGGCTGCCCGGCTCAAATCTGCTGCTCCGCCCTTTGAGAATTGGGCTGAGATGCTAGGCGGGCGTGGTTAAGCGGCGATTACCGAAATCGTTAGGAACTGTTTAAGCGGAGGTCAACGGCAGCGTTTCGAGCAGCGACAGCGCCGCCCGATAGATGCCGGGCGCTTCGGATTCGCGCGGGCCGCCGATGCTCAGGGTTTGAAGGCCCGGATTCGCGCCAAGCCAGGCCCGGATGCGTCCGGCGGCATCGGGCGCATCGATGTCGACGATCAGATGCGGCTTCGCGTAGGCCTTGGCTGCCGCGATGCCGACCGACGTCCCGGGCGAGCTTGCGTTCGAGCGCGTGAGAACGAGCGTCGCGTCCGAATCCCGCACGTTCCATTCCGTCCGCTGGCGCGTGTCGCGGTCGGGTGTTTCGCGCAAGCCCGGATAGCGCGCGAGCACGCCGGGCGGATCGGGACAATCTTCGGCCCAGCCGCCTTTCGGACACCAGCCGCCATAGGGAATCCCGCGCGCGATGGCGAAGTCGAGCGCCGCGCGGTCGACGCCGCTTTGTCCTCCGGAGATGATCCGGGCGACGCGCAGCATCCGAACCGTCACCGGTGGCTCTTGCGGAGCACGTAGTTGAACGTGTTGACGTGGATGTCGGGCCGGTTGGCGTAGGCGCCTTTGGCTTTCGCGTCCGCCGGTTCACCCACGAGGACCGGGCCGCCGGCCATCGCCGCCATGACCTGCGCGTGACAGGCCTGGTTCAGCTTCAGCGCGAGGAATACGGCTTCCTCCACGCTGGGCGCCGCCGTGACGATGCCGTGATTGCGCAGGATCAGCGCGCCGTGCTGACCGAGCGTGCGCGCGACCGCGCGGCCGCGGGCGCTGGTGATGATGAGGTCGGTGGTCTCGGAGAACACCGGGAGCCCGCCGGCGAAGAACGCCGCGTCGTTCGAGACGGGCAGCAGCGGCTTGCCGAGCGAGGAGAACACGACCGCGTAGATCGCATGCGTATGGACGACGGCCTGCACGTCGGGCCGCGCGCGCAGCACTTCGGAGTGGATGAACACCTCGTTGTGGCGGGGCGACGTGCCGCCGACCTTATCGCCCTCGATGTTGACCGTGATGATGTTGCCGTCCGTCATCTCCTCGAGGCCGATGCCGGCGGGCTTCATCAGGAACAGGC
Source organism: uncultured Alphaproteobacteria bacterium (assembly GCA_963708555.1). Lineage (GTDB taxonomy): Bacteria > Pseudomonadota > Alphaproteobacteria > Micropepsales > Micropepsaceae > CAIYRG01. Next base: position 55,322 of record CAVPTF010000001.1, read on the forward strand.
CGGGATCGTCGGGCAGCCGGAGCGAGATGTGGCCGGCGACGTAATCGCCCTGGCCCTCGTGCGCGAGCACACGGCCGGCGTCAGCCAGCAGCCGCTTGAGACTCTCCGGTGCGGCCGTCAATGGCCTCTGACCATGGCCGGCTTGGACGCGAGCAACTGCGCCGTCTCCGGCGTCATCGCCCTGATGATCATCCAGGTGGCAACGCCCGCGAGAACATGCGGGACAGCCATCGAGATGAAGATCATCGGGACCGAAACGCCGGCAGCCAGGAGCAGTCCGCCAGCAGCCGGGCCCATCGCCGCGCCGACTCGGGCCGCGGCGAACGCCGCACCGGTGCCTGTCGAACGAACCGCCGTCGGATAGACGGAGCCTGCAATCGCGTTCAGCCCGATGCCGCCGCCAAGGACCAGAATTCCCGAGATCGACGACATGGCGATCGCGAAGAACGTACCGGCATCGACGAAGCCGAGCGCGATGACCGGCGGGGCTGCCAGGACCAGCACGGAGACGACGGCATTGATGCCGTATTTGTCGAGCAGCCAGCCGACCGCGAAGCTGAACGCGGCGCCGAACTGGAAGATCGCCTTGATCTGAATGGCGGTCGCCAGCTCTTCGGACGTCGCGTTGGGCGGCGTGAGCAGGACAGCAATCCAAGACGAGAGGAAGAAATGCGTGATCGCGGCAAGCGCCATGGCGGCCCACAGGAACGCCGTCATCGCGGCGCGTCCGTCGGTGAAGAGGTGGTTCAGCGGAAGGCCTTTGACCTTCTTTTCCTCGATATAGAACGTCGTAGACGAGTCGTAGTTGGCGCTCGGCCGCAGCTTGCGCACGATCGGCAGGATGCGCTCGGTGGGCGCGCCCTTCATCACCAGGTAGCGCACCGATTCCGGCAGCGCGACGAACAGCACGAGGCCGATCACGACCGCGGCGAAGCCGCCGACATAGAACGCCGACTGCCAGCCGAATGTCGGAATTAGGTAGGAGGCGAGGAAACCGCCGCCGGACGAGCCGCAGGTGTAGCCCAGGAAGAGCAGCGTGATCATGAAGCCGCGGCTCTTCGACTTGGAGTATTCGGACATCAGCGCGACGGCGAGCGGCATCGCACCGCCGATGCCGAGCGCGGCGAGGAATCGCAACACGCCGAGCTCCCACAGGGTCGTGGCGTAGGGAATCACGAGCGTAAAGATGCCGAGTTCGGTCATCGCGAGCAGAATGGCGTTACGCCGGCCGATCCGGTCGGCGAGCATGCTGAAGAGAATCGATCCGATCAGCCAGCCGATGATGCTCGATGTCAGCACCGGCGCCATCGCGGCGCGCTCGATGCCCCAGTCCTGAATGATCGCGGGCGCCGCATAGTTGATGACCTGGTTGTCGTAGCCGTCGGCCATCATCACCAGCGCGCACCAGATGAAGATCATATTGGGATACCAGGTGCGCGCCTGCCGTTGCGGTGACCCGTCCGCCGCGCCGCTGCCTCCGAACAGCCGGCCCAACCAGTGCTTCACCTCGACGCCTTCGTGTTTCTCGACGACTTCGGCGATGTCCACGCGGCTTGGCACTGACATACAAATCTCCTGCCTTTCTCGACGCTTGCGGGCGAGCATATAAGCGTTGCCGGCCGTTGTCTCGGGGTCTTGGGTTAAACCCTGGTTTCCTTGACCCGCAAGCCCCCGGAGGCCTAGTTTGACGTGAAATTGTGAGGGCCTCGCGTCGACGTGTTCGTCCGCGTCCTCCGAGTCCTTGCCCCGTCAAGGACGAACGAGATTTGCAACTGGAGGAACTGATGAAGAAGCTTGTCCTGGAAACGACAGCCCCCTTCCAAGGGCTGCCGGAATTGGTCGCATTTGACGAAGGCCTGTTCGAGAAGGAGGGCCTCTCGATCGAGTGGGCGGATCGCGACAAGGGCGTCGAGAAGAAGACTGACACCTCTGTAACGAGCCAGAAAGGTCTCAACCCGTTCTCGAGCCACGGCAAGCTGCTCGAGCTCGGGCAGGCCGACATGTACAACGCTTGCGAGTGGGGGAATTACTGCCGCGTGCAGGACACGGGCGTGGGCTCGCGCCAGGTCGGACGGCGCGGCATCGTCACCTACGGCGCGATCGTGGTGCGTCCGGATTCAGCCGGTCTTCACGGCGCAGCAATTGGCGAACCGCACGGTGGGCGTGCCGTTCTATTTCGGCACGCACTATCTCGCGTTGCATCTGCTCGAAGGGTTCCTGCCGCGCGAGATGATCAAGGTGGTGAAGGCGCCCAACGGCTCGCGCTATCCGTTTCGACTCCATGATGCGCGGCGACATCGAGGCGACCACGCTGACCGAGCCCTACATCACGCTCGCCGAGAAGAAGGGCTGCCGCACGATCTGCTCGGCGTTCTATCACGGAACGGAAGTCGCTTCCGACCGCGTGGACGCCGCCACCTATGGCGCGTTCAACCGCGCCGTTCGCGAAGCCGTGAAGCGCATCAACGCCAACAAGCGTGCATATCTCCACTACTTCATCGATTACCATAAGGCGAAGGATCCGGAGATCGGCACGCTGAAGCCCGAAGACATCCGCGAAGGCCGCATCGTGGTGTGCGATCCCGCGCCTATCCCCGCGGACGAGATGCAGCGCACCTACGACTGGCTGAAGAGCTGGGGCATGCTGGAAGAGACCGCCTCGCCGATGGAACTCGTCAACATGCAAGTGCAAAAGGAGGCCCATTCGGCAATGGGCTTCCGGGCTTAGATTTCCATCAGTGCATCGGAGAATGTCTCTATGAAGTGGTTCAAGCTTACGGCCGTGGCAACTGTGGTCGCCGCGGCCGTCGCCGTCGGATCCGCCTCCGCAATCGCAGCAGACGCGGCGGAGGCGTTCTATCGCGGCAGGACGGTCCAGGTGCTGGTCGGGTTCTCACCCGGCGGCGGCTACGACCTCTATGCGCGCACGCTCGCGCGCTACATGGGCAAGCACATCCCCGGCAACCCGACCGTCATCACCCAGAACATGCCGGGCGCCGGCTCGATGAAGGTGATGAACTATATCTACAACGCCGCGCGCAAGGACGGCACGTTCATCGGCACGTTCGCGCGCGGGATGGTGTTCGAGCCGTTGCTCGGCCACGCGAAGGGCACCGCCTTCGACGCGACCAAGTTCAACTGGATCGGCAGCATCTCGAACGAGGTCTCGGTCTGCGCCTTCTGGCACACGAGCGCGGTCAAGACCTGGGAGGACATGAAGACCAAGGCGCACAAGATCGGCGGCTCGGCCGCGGGCGCCGACAGCGACGTGTTCCCGACGGTCTTGCGCAAGGTCTACAACCTGCCGATGAAGCTCGTCACCGGCTATGCCGGCGGCGGCGCCGACATCAATCTCGGCATGGAGCGCGGCGAAGTGGATGGCCGCTGCGGCTGGTCCTACAGCTCCATGCTGAGCCAGAGCAAAGCGCTGGTCGACGGCAAGAAGATCAACATCGTGATGCAGCTCGCGCTCGAAAAGCACGAGGACCTGCAGAACGTGCCGCTGATCATGGACCTGCCGGCGAGCCCGCAGGACAAGGCGGCGATCCGGCTGATCACGGCGCGCCAGGCGATCGCGCGTCCGTTCGCAGCGCCTCCGGGCGTGCCGCCGGAGCGCATCAAGGTGCTCCGCGATGCGTTCGACGCGACCATGAAGGACCCGGACTTCGTGAAGGAGGCGACGCGGCTCGCGCTCGAAGTGCGGCCGGTGAACGGCGCGGATGTCGATAAGCTGATCCGCGAAATCTACGCCTCGCCGGCGGACGTCGTGAAACGCGCCTCCGAGATCGAGCGGTAGCTAAGCGCCTCGGATCAGCTCGACGAGGCGCGCGGGCGAGATCGGCGCTTCGGTGATCTTCACGTTGAACGGCGAGAGCGCGTTCTCGACCGCGGCGATGATTGCGGCGATCGCGGGGATCGTGCCGCCCTCGCCCGCGCCCTTGACACCGATCGGATTGAGCGGCGACGGCGTCTCCATGTGATGCAGCTCGACGCGCGGCACGTCGGTCGAGCCGGGCAAGAGATACTCGCCGAAATTGACGTTCAGCGGCTGCGCGTTGTCGTCGTAGATCATGCGCTCGAACAGCGCGTTGCCGACGCCGTGCGCGACACCGCCTTCGACCTGGCCCTTCACCACCATCGGATTGATGACGTTGCCGCAATCGTGCATCACGACGTAGCGCAGGATCGTCACCTCGCCCGTCTCGATGTCGACCTCGACTTCGGCGACATGGGTGCCGTTCGAGTAGGTCGACTGGTCGGGCGTGAAATAGGCGGTGTGCTCGATGCCGGGCGTGAGACCGCCCGCCATCGAGACGCCCGGCATGCCGGCGGCCTTGAACGCGAGCTCGTGGAAGTGCTTGCGCTTGGACGGATCGCCGCGGAGATAGGCGAAGCCGTCGCGCAGCTCGATGTCGTCGGGCTTCGCCTGCATCATGTCGGCGGCGAGGAGCTTCAGCTTCTTCGCCACTTCGATCGCGGCGATGTGCGCCGATGAGCCGGCGTTGACGGCGGTGCGCGCGGCGAACGTGCCCATGCCGAACGCGATGGTCGAGGTGTCGCCGGTGACGACGGTGATGTCCTCGTAATCGGCGCCGAGCTGATCGGCGGCGATCTGGGCGAGGATCGTCTTGTGCGATTGGCCGTGCGGCGTGGCGCCCGTGAAGAGCGCGATCTTGCCCGTGGTCGAGATGCGCACGGTCACGCCCTCGTATGGCCCGAGTCCGGTCGCTTCCACCGCGTTGCTGAGGCCGATGCCGAGATAGCGCCCGCGCGCGCGGGCTTCGCGCTGGCGCGCGGCGAAGCCCGTGTAGTCGGCGGCGTCGAGCGCGATCGCCTGGCACGTGGGATAATCGCCGCTGTCGTAGGTGACCGGGCGGCCGTCGCGGAAGACGATGCCGACCTTGTAGGGCATCTGCTCGGGCTGGATGAAATTGCGGCGGCGCACTTCGGCGGGATCGAGCTTCAGCTCGCGCGCCACGCGGTCCATCAGCCGCTCCATCACGAACACGCCCGCGGGCCTGCCTGCACCGCGCACCGGCGTGGTGGAGATCTTGTTGGTGAAGGCGACGAGCACGTCCATCTTGTAGCTCGGGATCACATACGGTCCCGGCACGGTGGTCGCGGCGATCCACGGCACGGTGAGGCCCCACGGCAGATACGCGCCCTCGTCGTGCACCATGCGGCCGCGCAGGCCCAGGATCTTCGCGTTCTCGTCGACCGCGATCTCGACGTCCCAGTACTCGTCGCGCTCCTGATGGGTGGCGAGGAAATTCTCGCGGCGGTCTTCGATCCATTTCACCGGACGGCCGAGCGTTTTCGCGGCGACCGCGACGCAGGGATATTCGGGATAGAGCGCGCCCTTGGGACCGAAGCCGCCGCCGACATCGGGCGAGATCACGCGGAGCTGGTTGTCGTTCGAGATCGAGCGCATCCATCAGCGTGCGCTTCATGCGGTGCGCGCCCTGGCACGAGATGTAGACCGTGAACGCGTCGATGACGGCATCGTAGAGGGCGACGAGACCGCGGCATTCCATGAAGAACGGCCCGCCGCGATGGGTGTGCAGCGACTCCTTGAAGACGTGCGCGGCCTTGGCGAACGCCGCGTCGTTGTCGCCGTGGTTGAAGGGAATGCGCGCGGCGATGTTCGACGGCGTTCCGGCGTGCACGCGCGGCGCGGATGGTTCGATCGCGGCGAGGCAGTCCGAGGCCGCGGGCAGCGGCTCGTAGTCGACCTCGACGAGGTTTGCCGCGTCCTCGGCGATGTGGCGCGAGTCCGCGACCACCATCGCGATCGGCTCACCGGCGTAGCAGGCTTCGTCCTTGACCAGGATCTGCGGCGTGAACAGTTGCGTGATGGCCGCGTTCGGCACGAGCAGCGCCATCGGCCTCTGCGCCGCTTCGGGCAAATCGGCGTAGGTGAGGATCAGGTGCACGCCGGGCAACGCGCGCGCCGCCGACGCATCGATCCCGCGAACCTTCGCATGCGCGTGCGGACTGCGGACGAAGGCCGCATGCAGCGTTCCGGCGAGCCTGATGTCGTCGACATAGTGGCCGCGGCCGGTGATCAGCGCGCGATCCTCGGTGCGCTTGACCGCCGTGCCGAACCATTTCGGGCGATTGGACTGGCCTTCTGCGTTCACGCATGCGCCCTCTGGGTTGGTGCGATGCAATAAAGCGAGGGGCTCACCTTTGCAAAGGGGGCGGATGAATTGCATTGTCCGCCCAAGACGGGGCTTTGGCAGGACATGCGAGAATGACCGATCGTTCGAACGACTATGGCCGCGCGGCCGCGCAGGGGGCGCGACCGCCGCTGGACTTCCAGCACCATCTGAAGGAGCTGGAGCGGCAGGGACTGCTGGTCCATGTGGACCGCCCGATCAACAAGGACACCGAGCTGCATCCGCTCGTGCGCTGGCAGTTCCTGGGCGGCATCCCCGAGAACGACCGCAAGGCGTTCGTGTTCACCAACGTCGTCGACTCGAAGGGCCGGCGCTACGACATGCCGGTGGTGGTGGGCGCGCTCGCCGCCTCGCCGCGCATTTACGCGATCGGCATGGGCATGGCGTTGGAGGAGATCGGCGAGGCCTGGAACCGCGCCATCGCCGATCCGATCCCGCCCATCATCGTCAATGCGCCGCGCTGCCAGGAGGTCGTGGTCAAGGGCGACGATCTGGAGCGCTTCGGACTCGCGGACCTTCCCGTGCCGGTGTCGACGCCGGGGTTCGATTCCGCGCCGTATCTCACGGCGACGCTCTGCATCACGCGCGATCCCGACAGCGGCGTGCAGAACATGGGCACCTATCGCGCGGCGCTGAAGGCGAACGACCGGCTCGCGGTGCGCATGGTGGCGCGGCCGGGCGGCGCGGGCGGCTATCTGCATTGGCTCAAATACAACAAGCGAAAGCAGCCGATGCCGATCGCGATCGTGCTCGGGGCGGCGCCGATCGTGTGCTTCACCGGCGCGCTGAAGCTCGCGGTGGATGCCGATGAGGCGGCCGTTGCGGGCGGCGTCGCGGGCGAGCCGATCCGCATGGCGCGCGCGGTCAGCGTCGATCTCGACGTGCCGGCCGATGCCGAGATCGTCATCGAGGGCGTGATCGATCCGGACGTGCTCGAACCGGAAGCGCCGTTCGGCGAGAGCAACGGCTATGTCGCGCTCGAAGCGTTCAACATGCCGATGAAGGTGACCGCGATCACGCACAAGCGCTCGCCCGTGTTCACCTCGATCATCAGCCAGGTGACGCCGTCGGAATCGAGCGTGATCAAGAAGGTGGCCTACGAGCCGCTGTTCCTCGCGCATCTGCGCGATCAGCTCTCAGGTCAAGGGGGTCAAGCGCGTCGTCATGCACGAGCGGCTGACGAATCTGCGCCCGGTGATCTTCGTGCAGTTCGCCCAAGGAACGCCCAAGACCGAAGTGTGGCGCGGGCTGCATGGCGCGGCGAATCTCCAGGCCGGCTGCGGCAAGATCGTGATCGGCATCAGCGAGGACATCGATCCCGAGAGCGTCGACGCCGTGCTGTGGTCGCTCGCTTACCGGTCGAACCCGATCGAGGATGTGCATCTCGCGCCGTTCCACACGAGCCTGCAGGGCTCGCAATACGGGCCGCAGAAATCGGACTCGACCATGCTGATCGACGCGACGCTCAAGCATCCGATGCCGCCGCTGGCGCTGCCGACGCGCGAGTACATGGAGCACGCGCGCGAGCTGTGGAACGATCTCGGCTTTCCGGCGCTCACGCCGGTTTCACCGTGGCACGGCTACACGCTCGGCGATTGGACCGAGGAGTGGGAGAAATTCGCGCGCCGCACGACGCAGGGCGACTGGGAAGCGAACGGCATCGACACGCTGAAACGCGCGCGGCCGGGTCTGAAACCGGAAACGCCGGTGAAGTCGGTGGAGAAGTAGGGGGTAAAGCTCAATCAGGGCGGATTGTAGAACCCGTTCGCGCAGCCCTGCGGCAGACTTCTAGAACCAATGTTCTCCAGAGCTTCGCATATAGCGTCTACCGAATAGGAACCGCCAACGACTAGGCCATCGATACCCGATAGCTGGACATGCTCGAGGCCCTTAGCGAATGCCCTTTCAAGAGCCGGAACAGCACGGGCCGCGGGCGGTCCAATTCTTCCAAGGCTTCTGGCGATTGAGCTTCTCACCAAATCACTCTCGTCGTTCAGTAAGGAGATGATCTCATCCAGCGTCGCAGGTGTGATTGCTGGGTCCAATGTGGCGATATCGTATGCCATGCGCCGAGCCAAATCGGCTCTATCAAGATGATCGGGTTCGGATCTAATTCTTTGGATCCAGGCCTCAATCGGGACGTTCGATCTGTAGCTTCCCTGTATCTGAGCCACTAGCTCACCCGTCACAAAGGTTGACGTGAGAACGAATGCCCAGAAAAGCACAGTTGGCTTTGCGTGCATCTCTACAGCCCTGACCCTAGGCTTATACCACGGCTGGGCTTGCCTGTACTCCGCCGCGGCGCCGAGAATGGAGCGGGCTTTGGCGAAGACGTCGTCGGGCGAGATGCGCTCGGTGATCAGCTTCTGCTTCAGCGCGTAGCCCACGAGCGTCTCGAACGATTGGCGAACCCTCGACACGCCGAAGCGCAGCGGATCGGTGTCGCCCGAGTTGTAGATTTTGCTCGCCGCCGCGCGGCTTTCCTTCAGCAGGCGCCACACTTCGCGCACCACTTCGGGTTTCTCCTCGGCGATGCTTTCGCGGATCACCACGAGGTGGTTGATCGGCACGCCGCCGTGACGCTTCGCCCAGTCGCGCCCCGCCTGTTCGTGATCGGGGATCAGGTGCTTGAGCGGGCCTTCTTCCTGATAGTCGCCGAGGATCGCCGCATCGAGCTCGCCGTCGATGAGCATCTGCTTGATGGTTTTGCCCTCAGCGGCGCGCTCGACGAACGCCGGATCGCTGTAACCGGTGACATGCGCATCTTCGAACGTGACCCAATGCACGCGCTCGAGATCGATGCCGTAGTCCTCGGCGAGGAAGCCGCGCACCCAGGCGCCGGTCGTCTGCGTGTAGGCGCGCACGCCCACGCGCTTGCCGTTGAGATCGCGCGCGGTCAGTGGCCCGCGCTCCGCGTTGTAGAAGATGGTGTGATGCTGATTGCGGCCGACCACGGTCCCCGGCAGCAGCACATAGGGCGTGCCGCGCTCATAGGCCTGCAGATAGGTGACGGTCGCGAGCTCGCCCATATCGTATTTGTGCTCGCGCACCAGCGGCTTGAATTCGGTGTTCGACACCTTCACGTCGGAGAACTTGAAATCGACCAGGTCGGAACGCACCTTGCCGGTCTTGAGCGCCGCCGTGGCCGGATTCGTCGCCAGCAGCGTGAACAGGGTCGTGTGTTGCGGGGCGGCCATGGCTGTCTCCTATTTGCCGAGCGCCGGATAGAGCGTCTTTGCCGTGCGGCCGAAGATCCAGTCCTTCTCCTCAGGCGGATGCAAAAGCGACGCTCTCGCGCGCCATCGCGAGCAGCTCGGTCAGCGAGCCCTCGTGCGCCGGAAAATTCGAGCCCCAGGCGATGCGTTGCGGGCCGAATTCGGCGATCAGCTTCTTGAAGAAGGTCTCGGGCGTCGCCTGCGCCTTTGCGCGCGCCGAGGAAATTGTGCGGCGTGATCTTCAGGAACACGTTCTCGTGCCGCTTGAGGCCCCAGAGGCTCGCCGCCGCAAGATAAGGCGGGCCATCCTCGTAGTGCGGGCGCGCGCAGTGATCGAGGATCACGCGCACGCGCGGGAAGCGGTCGAGCAGCGCCAGAAGCTGCGGGATCGCCTTGGCCGTCATCTGCAGGCAGACGGGAAGCTTCGCGTTCTGCGCGAGCTCCCACGCCGGGAAACAGCGCGGATCGTCCAGCCAGTCGGCCTGATCGGGCATCGTGCTCCCGGTGGTGAAGAGCCGCATGCCGGTGAGCCCCTTGCCCATCCAGTGCCTCATCCGCTGGGTCGCGTCGGGCGCGAGCACGTCGGCCGAGAACACGCCGCTGAACCGGTCCGGATGCGCTGCGACCGCATCGGCCACATACGAATTGTCGTGGCCGTAGCAGGTCGACGCCTGCACGAGCACCGACTTCTCCACGCCCGCCGCGTCCATGGCCGCGATCATCTGCTCGGTGCTGACGGGGCGCTTGTGCGACCACTCGGACTGATGGCCGCCGATCGGCGCGCGCGGATAGCGGGTTTCGTCCGTGGAAATGACGTGGGGATGGATGTCGATGGTCAACGCGGGGCGCTCCAGGGTCGGGAAGATGACGGTTTTTAGACGAAAAGCACGAGTGGGGCGATGACCGCAAGCGGTTGTGGCCGTCATGAATTTCTTTTAGTCGTAGCCCAAACGCCAACCCCGGACCCCCATCATGAAGCGCAGCACCGATCGCATCCTCACGACCCATGTCGGCAGCCTGATCCGCCCCCCGGAACTGCTGGAGTTCCTCAAAGCCGAGAAGAGCGGGAAACCCGTCGATGCGCACGCCTATGAGCAATGTCTCAAGGATTCGGTCGCCGGTGTGGTCAAGCGCCAGTCCGAGGCGGGTATCGATGTCGTCAGCGACGGCGAATTCGGCAAGAACATTTCCTGGGCGCAATACGCGCTGGAGCGCCTCTCCGGCTTCGAGCGGCGCAAGGTGGCGCTGGACTCGAACCCGTTCGTCGCGGGCGCCGACCGCGCGCGGTTCAAGGAGTTCTACGCCGAGATGGACGCGCAGCAGGCGCCGTCATCGGACTGGGAATCGGTGTGCGTGGGACCGATCACGTACACGGGCATCGCCGCGCTCCAGCGCGACATCGACGACGTGAAGGCGGCGATCAAGGGCTCCGACGTCACGGAAGCGTTCCTGCCGGTCGCGGCGCCCGCGAGCGTCATCCCCGACCGCAAGAACGTCTACTACAAGAACGACGAAGCGATGCAGGAAGCGATCGCGGAGGCGATGCGCACCGAGTACCGCACGATCGCGGCGTCGGGGTTGCTGGTGCAGCTCGACGACGCGCGCGCCGCGGTCACCTATGACCGCATGGTGCCGCCCGCGAGCTTTGCCGAATACCGCAAATGGCTCGAGCGGCAGATCGAGATCCTCAACCACGCGATCGAAGGCATCCCGCAGGACCGCATCCGCTATCACGTCTGCTGGGGCAGCTGGCCCGGCCCGCACACCACCGACGTGCCGCTGAAGGACATCGTCGACATCCTGCTCAAGGCGCGCGTCGGCGCGTTCCTGATCGAAGGCGCCAATCCGCGCCACGAGCACGAATGGCGCGTGTGGGAGAACGTGACGCTCGGCGAGGGACGCACGCTGATCCCGGGCGTCATCAGCCATGCGACCAACATCGTCGAGCATCCCGAGCTCGTGGCCGAGCGCATCGTGCGCTACGCGAAGAATCTCGGGCGCGAGAACGTCATCGCCGGGACCGATTGCGGCTTCGCGCAAGGGCCGTTCCACCGGCGCGTCCATCCCTCGATCATGTGGGCGAAGCTGGAATCGCTTGCCGAAGGCGCGCGGCTGGCGACGCGGGAGCTCTGGTAGCGCTGACGAACCGCGCGATGTCGGCGCGGATCGGGATCATGCCGCGGAACAGCGGCGCGAGCGCGAGGATGATCCGGAAGTGTTCGATGCCGGGATAGACGATCGCTTCGACGTCGTTCCCCTCCTCGCGCATCCGCGCCGCCATGTTGTGCGTGTTGTGCGGAAAGATGTTCACGTCGCGGTCGCCGGTTAAGAGCAGCATCGGCGGACGCTTGCCCTCGATGAAATGGATCGGCTGCGTCTCCACGCGATCGGGGCCGCCGAAGATTTCGATCCGCGTCGCGTTGGTGATCGGCAGGAAATCATAAGGCCCCGCGATCCCGATCGCGCCCGCGAGGATCGACTGATCGGCGCCCGCTTCGCTGAGAAATTCCGGATTGGACGCGAGCATGATCGGCGATATACGCGCCCGCCGAATGACCCGCGACGAACAGGCGGCTCGGATCGCCGCCGTATTCGGGCAGCTTCTCGTGCAGGAACGCCGCCGCTTTCGCGCCGTCTTCCACGAACTCCGGAAATCGGTGATCGGGAAAGAGGCCGTAATCGGCGATGCCGACGATGATGCCGAGGCTCGCCAGCGCCTGGCCGACGAAGCGGTATTCGCGCTTATTCCCGCTGATGAACGCGCCGCCATAGAAGAACAGCACCGCAGGCGCGGATTGCGGCTTGTGCTTGGGCAGATAGAGGTCCATCCGGTGGCGGGCTTCGGGGCCGTAGGGGATCGCGCGCTCGACACGGTAGCCCCAGCGCGGCGTGGTCACGTTGATGCAGGACCGCGGGCGAAAAGCCGAACCAGCCGAGAAACACGTCCAGGATATGGAACAACGACATGCGGCCCCCGATTGCCACGGCAAAATTTGTTCTCAATCAAGCCGCTATTTCTGTTATCGATATTCTACAGCCATTGCGAGGACAACCATGGGCAAGATCCGCCACATCGCGCTTATCGTTCCCGACCCTGAAGCCTCGGCCAAGTTCTTCGAAGAGGCGCTCGAACTGAAGATCGTCGGCCGCGCCCGGCGCGGCGTCTATCTCTCGGACGGCACGATCAACGTCGCGCTGCTCAAGATCGAGCCGCATGAGGGCGAGCCGCGCCTCTATCATTTCGGCGTCTGGGTGGACGATCTCGAAGAGGCGGAGAAGAAGGCGCAGGCGGCGGGCGCCACCTATCTCGCCGGACGGCCGACATCGCCGGACTCGTTCTACGAGTGCAAATACAAGGACCCCAACGGCATCGTCTTCGACCTCACGCATAACGGCTGGGTGGGCGCGGTGAAGGACGTCGTGCCCGCGAAAGAAACCGCGGACGCGTAAGCGCGGGGGCGCCATGACCACATCCAACGATCGCGTGCTGATCGTCGGCGCGGGCCCCGTCGGCCTGTGCCTCGCGCTCAAGCTCGCGCAAGCCGGCATCAAGAGCACGATCGTCGAGCAGCTCTCGGACGCGAATTTCCTCGACCAGGTGCCGCGCGCGGGCACCAACCATGTCGCCACGCTCGAGATGTATGACGACATCGGGCTGTACGAGAAGCTCGAGCCGCGGGGACTCATCGCGCCGCTGTTCCACTACTGGGACCGCGCCAAGGGCGAGCGGATCGCCGAGTTCGACCACGCGGTGCTGAAGAACGACACGAAGTTTCCCTTCGCGCTGCAATGCGAGCGCATCAAGATCTGCGAGGAGGCGCTGAAGCTCGCCAAGGCCCATACGCTGATCGACGTGCGCATGGCGACCGTGTTCACCGGCTTCGAGCAGGACGGCGACGGCGTCACCGCGTTCGTCGAGAACGCGGCGGGCGAGACGGAACAGATCGCCGGACGCTACATCGTCAGCTGCGAAGGCGCGCGCAGCATCATCCGCAAGGACCTCGACGTCGAGTTCGAAGGATTCACCTATCCCGACCGCACGCTGACGATCGAGATCGCGTACGATTTCTCGCGCCACGGCTACACGCACCGCAACTACATCTCCGATCCGGTCGAGTGGTCGAACCTGTTCCACTGGATCGGCCCGCCGGAGCGCTGGCGCATCCATTTCCCGACGCAAGCCGGAGGACGACGAGGCGCTGCTGACGCGCCCCGAAGCGATGCAGGCGCGGCTCCAGGGCTTCCTGGACATCGGCAAGCCGTTCGACATCGTCGGCTACAATTTCTACACGGTGCATCAGCGCGTCGCGAAAGCGTTCCGCAAGGGCCGCGCGCTCCTTGCGGGCGACTCCGCGCATGTGAACAGCCCGATCGGCGGCATGGGCCTGAACAGCGGCGTGCACGACGCGTTCAACCTCGCCGACAAGTTCACGCGCATCTGGCGCGGCGAGGATGCCGACGCGCTGCTCGGCCTCTACGAGCGTCAGCGCCGGCACATCGCGGTGCACAGCACGCAGGCGCAGACGATCCGCAACAAGAAGCTGCTGGCCGAGCGCGATCCCGCGGTGCGCAAGAAGAACCACGACGAGCTCAGGCGCCAGTCGGAAGACCCCAAGCTCGCGCGCGAATTCCTGCTCCGGACCTCGCTGATCCAAAGCGTGCGCGAAGCCGCCGAGATCACCTAACCGCGATGAGCACCGCCGAAGCCAAGATCGCCGACGTTCCGAAAACGAGCGCGCGGACATTCGATCATTGGCGCGTGGTGAAGGCGGCGGCCGCGGTCGCGATCCCGCTCGCGATCTGGCTGGCGCCGCTCCCCATCGACCGCGCCATGCACGCGGCCATCGCCATCTCGGCGTTCCTGATCATCGCCTGGATGACGGAGCTGATGGAGTACGCGGCGACGGGCCTGCTCGGCCTGATGCTGTTCTGGATCTTCGATGTCGCCGACACGGACGTGATCTTCAGCGGCTTCGTCAACGACACGTCCTGGTTCCTGATCGGCGCGATGCTGATCGGCGCGATGGCGGTGAAGTCGGGATTGCCTCAGCGGATCGGCAATTTCGTCATCAGCCGCGTCGGCGTGACCTACTCGCGCGTGCTGCTCGGGCTCATCATCATCGATCTGGTCTTGACCATCGTGGTCCCTTCGGGCGCTGCGGTGCTGGTCATCATGGCCTCGCTCGCGCTTGCCGTGATGAAGCTGTTCGACGCCGGCAAGGGCTCGAATATCGGGCGCGGGCTGTTCGTCGTCCTCACCTACGTGACGGGCATCTTCAACAAGATGATGATCGCGGGCTCCGCCTCCATCATGGCGCGCGGCATGATCGAGCAGGCGGGCGTGACGGTCTCCTGGTCACGATGGTTCGCGGCGTTCATCCCGACGATCGTCGTCACCGTCGTGGCGGCGTGGTGGTTCACGCTGAAAGCGTTTCCTCCGGAAGCCTCGAGCCTCGTCGACCGGTCGGAGCAGGTGAAGGCGCATTTCCGAACCACGGAGCCCTGGACGCCGCTGTCAACGAAGGCGGCGCTGTTGTGCGGCGTTGCGCTGCTGTTCTGGCTCACCGACGAGCTGCACGGCATTTCGCCGGCGCTGATCGCGTTCGCCGTCGGCCTGTGCGCGCTGCTGCCGTTCGTCGATGTGCTCGACGAGAAGGATCTCCGCAGCATCAATCTGCTGCCGTTCTTCTTCACGGCCGCCGCGATCGGCATGGGCGAAGTGCTGGAGACCACGGGCGCGCTCCGCATCGTCACCGATAGTTTCATCGGCGGTCTCGAGCCGTGGCTCGCGGACCGCATGCTGGCGACGGCCGTGCTGTACTGGGGCGGGTTCTTCTATCACTTCGTCACGGCGAGCGAGCTTTCCATGCTTGCGACGTCGATGCCGATCCTGATGGAGTTCTCGCGCGCGAACGGACTCGATCCGCTGTTCATCGGGCTGTTGTGGGCGTTCTCGACCGGCGGGAAACTGTTCGCCTACCAGTCCGCCGTTCTGGTTCTCGGCTATGCCTACGGCCAGTTCCGCCACACCGACCTCATCAAGATCGGCCTGTTCCTGACCGTGGTAGACTTCGTCGTGCTATGGCTGAGCGTCGTGTTCTATTGGCCCCTGCTCGGTCTCTGAGGATTCAACACATGACCACCATCGACCGCATCACGACCGCAAACGCGCCGAAGCCGGCGGGCCATTATTCGCAGGCGTGCGCCTACGGCGATCTGATCTTCGTCTCCGGTCAGCTGCCGGTGAGTCTCGAAGGCAAGGCGCGCGCCGATTTGAGCGTCGAGGAGCAGGTGCGTCTCGCGCTCGGCAACATGCTCGCGATCGTCGAAGGCGGCGGGCAGCGGACCCGACCGCGTGCTGAAGGTCACCGCCTTCATCGTCGGCGTCGAGAACTGGCCGGCGTTCAACCGCGTCTATGCCGAGCTGTTCGGCGAGTTGCGGCCGGCGCGCTCGCGTGGTTCCGGTTCCCTCGCTCCATCATGGCTGCGTCGTCGAAGTCGAAGCCATCGCCGCGCGCGGGGCCTGAGCGATGGCGGCGCCGCCCACGATCCCGGTCGATGCCGAACGGCAGCTGCCGCTCGCGGCAGAGACGTTCCTCGATCATGTCGGGCACTTCATCCCCGATGCGGATGCGGCGAGTGAGGCGCTGACGCGCGCCGGTTTCGCGCCCGCGCCGAAATCGATCCAGATGGCGGACGGCCAGCTCACCGGCACCGGCAACGTCACCGCGATGCTGGAGCGCGGTTATATCGAGGTGCTGTTCAAGACCGCCGACACGCCGCTCGGCCGCGAGTTCGATGCCAGCATGGCGCGCTATGCGGGGCTGCATCTGATCGCCTTCGCGGTTGCGGACGCGAAAGCGGCGAGCGCGCAGCTCGCGGCCAACACTTTCCGCGTGCGCCCGATCGTCGAGTTGCGCCGCCCTGTCGCCACCGCAACCGGCGAGGCGACCGCCGCCTTCACCGTCGCGCGCGTCGAGGAAGGCCAGATGCGCGAGGGGCGCATCCAGTATCTCACGCACCACACCGAGGACGCCGTCTGGCAGAAGCGCTGGCTCACCCATCCCAACGGCGCGAACGCGCTGCTGGACGTCGTGGTCGCGGTTGCCGATGTGGACGAAGCGGCCGCACGCTATGTGCGCTTCCTCGGCCGCGAGGCGCTGCCCACCAATATGGGGCGCGGCATTTTCCTCGAACGCGGCGGCGTGCAGCTGGTCAACGCGGCGAGCCTCGCGCGCGTATTGCCGCAGGCGCCCGCGCCATCCCTGCCGTTCATCGCGGGCTATGCGATCCGCGTCGCATCGCTGGACACGGCCGAACGCGCGCTTCGCTGCGGGCGGCGTCGCGGCGGAGCGCAGCGGCCGCATGCTGGTCGCCCCCTTCCCCGCGGCGCTCGGCCGAGGCGCCTGGCTGTTCGTGGAGCGCGCAGACGACTTGCCGTGGCGCACCCGTTCATGAAATGTGCGGCCCATAGGACATCCAAACCGGCTGAGCTCACGTGACAAAGAAAGCACCCTCTCCTTCCACCGGCCCCGGCATGGTCTCGCCGATGCCGTTCACCACGCGCCCCGAGATCGAGGGCACGTTCGGTGTCGTCGCGTCCACGCACTGGATCGCCACCGCCGTCGGCATGGCGATGCTGGAGCGAGGCGGCAACGCGTTCGACGCCGCGGTCGCGGCGGCGTTCACGCTGCATCTGGTCGAGCCGCATCTGAACGGGCCCGCCGGCGACGTGCCGGTGCTGGTCTATGACGTCAAGCTCGGCAAGCCGATCGTGATCTGCGGCCAGGGCCCCGCGCCCAAGGCAGCCACGATCGCGAAGTTCAAATCGCTGGGGCTCGACATGGTGCCGGGCAGCGGGCTTCTCGCCGCCTGCGTGCCGGGACCGTTCGAGACCTGGATGATGCTGTTGCGCGATCACGGCACGCTCACGCTGCGCGACGTGCTGGAGCCCGCGATCTTCTACGCGCGCGAAGGCCAGCCGCTCGTCGAACGCGCGAGTGCGACGATCGCCACCGTCGAGCCGCTGTTCCGCGATCACTGGAAGACGTCGGCCGCGGTCTATCTGCCGGGCGGAAAAGTGCCGGCGCCGGGAACGCTGCTCAAGAACCCCGCGCTCGCGGCGACGTATGAGCGCATCCTCAAAGAGGCGGAGAGCGCGGGCGGCGATCGCGTGAAACAGATCGAGCGCGCACGGCAGATGTGGTCGCGCGGGTTTGTCGCCGAAGCGATCGACAAGTTCTGCCGCACCACCGAAGCGATGGACAGCAGCGGCACGCCGCATCGCGGACTGCTCACGGCCGACGACATGGCGTCGTGGGCGCCAACGGTGGAAGCGCCGGCGACGTTCGACTATGGCCGCTTCACCGTGTGCAAGGCCGGCTTCTGGAGCCAGGGTCCGGTGCTGCTGCAGCAGCTCGCGCTGCTCAAGGGCTTCGATCTCGACGGGCTCGATCCGGCGGGACCGGACTTCATCCATATCCTCGTCGAATGCTCGAAGCTCGCGTTCGCCGACCGCGAGAAATTCTACGGCGATCCGAATTTCGGCAAGGTGCCGAGCAAGGAGCTGCTGTCGGAGGCCTACAATGCCGAGCGGCGGAAACTCGTGACGGACAAAGCGAGCCTCGACTTGCGGCCGGGCAGCATCGCGGGCTTCGGCGGCGAAGTGCATATCGGCAAAGCCCAGAGCGCGATGGGCACCGGCGAACCCACGGTGGGCGGGCTCGGCGTCGGCGAGCCGACGGTCGGGCGGCTCGGCTCGGCGCGCGGCGACACGGTGCATTTCGACATCATCGACAAGCACGGCAACATGGTGTCGTCGACGCCGTCCGGCGGCTGGCTGCAATCCTCGCCGGTCATCCCGGAGCTCGGCTTCCCGCTCGGCACGCGCGCGCAGATGTTCTGGCTGGACGAGAGCCATCCGGCCGCACTCGCGCCGGGCAAGCGTCCGCGCTCGACCTTGTCGCCGACGATGGCGCTGCGCGACGGCGAGCCGCATCTCTGCTGGGGCTCGCCCGGCGGCGATCAGCAGGACCAATGGTCGACCCAATTCCTGATGCGCTATCATCCATGCCGGCCACAATCTGCAGCAGGCGATCGACGCGCCCGCCTGGCACTCCGAGCATTTCCCGATCTCGTTCTGGCCGCGCACCGCGCGTCCCGGCGTGCTCGTGGTCGAGAGCCGTGTGGGCGAATGCCACGATCGCCGAGCTCAGACGGCGCGGACATATCGTCGAGGTCGGACCCGAGTGGTCGGAGGGACGTCTGACGGCTGCCTCACGCGAGGGCGTGCGGCGGAAGGCGGCGGCCAACCCGCGCGGCATGCAAGGCTACGCCGCGGGACGCTGATCTAGCCCGCGCGGATGACTCGCTCGGTGATGTCGATCGCGATGGTCTGCGGGCCGCTGGCCGTCAGCGGTGCAACCGTTGCACCGGACTTGAACGCCGCCCACCACTGCAGTGCGAGATCATTGTCCCAAGGTATGTTCTCCGCGCACCGGTCGAGCGCGTGCTGGAGGGCTTTGGCGCCGTCGTAGCGGTCGCCAGGCTTCTTGGCGAGACACCGCAGGATGAGACGCTCGAGCTCCTCGGGTACGTATTTGCCGGTGCGGACGGAGGGCGGGTCCGGCGGCGTGTGCAGATGGTGCGCGAAGATCTCGACCTGGCTCTTGGCCTGGAACACGGGCGCGCCCGTCAGCAGGAAATAGCCGACGGCGCCAAGCGCGTAGAGATCGCTGCGGCCATCGAGGGCCGCGCTCCCGCCGATCGCCTCCGGCGCCATATACAGGGGCGTGCCGACGAAGAGATTTACCGAGGTCACCTCCGAGATCGCCTTGCGTTCGCAGCCTGCTCGAACGATTTCACCAGTCCGAAATCGACGACCTTGGCGACGTCGGGCAAACCGCCGCGCTCGGACAGGATGATGTTCGCGGGCTTGATGTCGCGGTGGATGAGACCGACCGCATGCGCTTCCGCCAAGGCCCCGCAGACTTGGCGCATGATGTGCGCAACGCGCGCCGGAGGCTGTGGGCCATATGTCCGCACGAGCTGTTCGAGGTTCAGCCCGTCCAAATATTCCATCGCGTAATAGAACAGCCCTTGCGGCGTCCGGCCGTAGTCGAAGATCGCGACCGTGCTCGGATGGCTCAGACTGGCCGTCAGCAGCACCTCGCGCTCGAAACGGCGGAGCGCCTCCTCACCCGCGATCTCGGGACGCAACAGCTTGATCGCCGTCGGCCGGCGGAGCATCGCGTGGCTCGCCCGGTAGACGACGCCCATGCCGCCTTCGCCGATCTTGCCTTCGAGCGTGTATTGGCCAAGGCGGCGGACCTTGTCGACTTCCGCGCGCAAGCCGAAGATCACGCGCGATGCGACAACCGACATTGCAACGCCCGCGATGCTCCACGTGATGATGTCGATGGGAGGGAAGACATCGATATCAGGTACGCGGACTCCCGTAAGAGCAAAGGCGCTGACAATGACCATCGGGAGCATCGCCACGGCGCTGACGACAAGCGTGCGTACGGGCGTACTTGGCACGGCAACGGCGCGTGATCAGCAGGACATAGCTGTCGGCCGACAGCCCGGCGAAGATGCCGTGCATTGGGTCCTGCCCGACCCCGCGTGCGCTTGCGCAAACGCGATGCCCATCAGGGCGAAGCAGGCGCACATGAGCAGCGTTCCGATAGCCTCCAGCCACTCGAGCGCTCGCATCGACAAGCTGCACGCGAGGCCGCACCAGGACCCATAGCGCGCCGGCAACCAAGGTCGCGGCCAGATGGTAGAGGTTGGGATCTCCGATCGGGGCCGTCGGAAGCTGGACGGGTGGGGCGATCGAGAGGGTCAGGAACCAATACGCCGCGTAAAAGGTGCCGGAGATCAGCGCCACCCAGCCGCCGAACAGTGCGACCCGGCTCTGGAAAAACTCGCGGCCTTCCTCGGTTCCGCCCCCTGCCGATCCGAGCGCGATCGGTACGGCGCCTCGCGATCCCGAACGTCCGTCAGCCATGGCCCGCCCCTTTCCGTACTCTCTTTAGTAGCACAAGCGGCGGGATAGCGTGGCGGATCGCGCGAATCTCAGAAATCCGGCGTGTGGGCCTCGGGGATCGGATGAAGGTTGAGATCGAAATATTCCACGCCGCCATCGGCCGCGCAGATCGACTCGTCGATGGCGGCGTTGTTCCGGCGAAAGAACTGCTTGAACGTGAGCGGGCCGTTGAACGTGTCGGGGTCTTCCACCGTCACGATCGCGGTGATGCTCTGTTTGTCCGGCGCGATCGTGAAGCGCTCGACGACGTGCAGCTTCTCGCTGTGCGGCGTGCGGAAGGAATTGATATGGCTGTTCTTGGTTGAAAGCCCGATCGTGTCGACGACCAGCGTGTCGCCGTTCTCGTAGTGGCCGACGGAATCGCCGAACCAGGACGGCTTGACGTTCTCCGGGTGCACGCCGCCGAGCCGTATGCGGCGGACGAAGGTGTTGCGCTGCCAGAGCATCACCACCTCATTCGGCCTCTGGATGAAGAAGACCGGTTCGAGGAACAGGAGCTGGCCCGGTACGCCGCCCGGGTAGCAGCGCGATTGCGCGCGGAACGGAAGCTTGCGGGTGCCGTTCAGCAGCTCGTCGTTCGTTTGCTGGATCTGCTCGGCCGCCCACGGTTTCAGGATCGGGTCCTTCGTATCCACGATGGCCACCTGATACTGATCGTTGCGCCCGCGGACCTGCTTGCCGTCTTGGATCTGGCTCACATAGGGATAGGCCGGATCGGTTCTCATCGGCCCGTGTCCCGAGCCCGGCGGCGCATCCAGATGGAAATCCCAGAAATTCGCGATCCAGCCGAGCTCGCGCCCGCCGAGCTCGGGAATCGAGGGCCCCGCCGGCTGAGCCCCGGCGTAAGAGACAGCCGCCGCCACAGACGCCGCGAGCAGAGCGGCGGACACATAATGCATCGTTCTCATCTACTTCCCCGGTGGTTTGGCGGCGAATTTGGAGCCGCGCTCGCACATGCGCCCTTCGGCGTCCTGCCACAGTCTTTCGGTCGTGTGCAGATGGCCGAGCGCACGCGCGACGGTCTGGAAATCGTGCTTGGAGAATTTCTCGGCGATCTCGGTGTAATACATCGGCTTCGCCGCGATCGCCTTCAGGATGTCCTCCGCCAGCGCCGCGACCGCGCGCTCGTCGCCCGCTTTCGCCACGTCGTCCTTCTTGCCCTTCACGTAGTCCGCGATCTTCGCGGTGTCGGCATAGGCGTAGGCGATGCGCTCGTAGCGCTCTTTCGGAATCCCCTCGCCGATCGTGGCGTCGATGCCCATCTTCGCCGTCGTCGGCACGATGCCGGGCGGCGTCGGCGGCAGGCTCGGGTCGAGCGGCTTGCCGCGCGCATTGGTGACGATCAGCACGTCGCGATCGGCCTGCACGCGCGTCGCGATCGCCCATTCGACATCCATCGGATTGTTCACGTCGATGTCGTCGTCGACGATCACCACGTGCTTCAGGTCCATCACCGAGAGCGCGGCGAGGATCGCGTTCTTCGCTTCGCCCGGCTGCTTCTTGATCGAGATCACCGCGTGCCAGAAGGCGCAGCCGCCGAGCGTGACGTTGATGTCCTTCACCACCACGCCCGCCGTCTTCAGCGCCTGGCGGATCGCGGTGTAACGCGTGGGCGCCGCAAGCCACGTGTTCTCCCACGGCATGTGCAGCGCGTAATAGATCGCGTCCTTGCGATGCAAGACCGCGGTGATCTTCACCAGCGGATTCCAGTGCAGCCCGCCCATCAGGCGCGTGAACTCGCCGAAGCGGCCTTCCGGCCACGTCCAGCCGGTGGGAAGGATCTCGCCTTCGAGCACGATCTCCGCATCGGCGATGTACGGCACGTCGACGGTCTTGCCGGGCGCGAGCGCGATGCCTTCGCCGCGCAAGCCGCCGGCGATCGCCATCTCGTCCACGCCCAAGGGCGCGCGATAGCCCGACGCCATGATCTCGAGCGGATGCGTGCCGATGCTGATCGTGATCGGCAGCGGCCGTTTCGCCTCAAAGGCGCGCTGCGCGAACAGCCGCATGTTGTTGGGCGTGACGATGTCGATGCCGGTGAGCGCCTTCTCCTTGACGATGAAGCGGTAGATGCCGCTGTTCATGCCGAGCTCGGGATCGCGCGCGATCACGACGCCCGCGGTGATCATCGGTCCGCCGTCATAGATCGACGACATCGGGATCGGCAGCTTGAAGAGATCGATATCATCGCCGGTTGCGATCACTTCGCCGGCGCGCGCGGTGTTTACCATGATCGGCGGGATCGGATTGTCGATCGCCTTTTTCAGCTTCACCTCGATCTCGCCATAGGTCTTCGCACCCATGCCGATCATGGCGCGCTCGCGCGAGCGGATAATGCCGGAAACGACGGGCATGTCGTAACCGATGACGTTGTGGAACAGGAGCGCCTTGTCCGACTGATCGACCAGTGTGGCGATGTGCCTGATGTCGATCGGCTGTTTGAGGTCGATCAGCTCGTTCTGTTCCCGCAGGCGGTCGAGGAACTGCCTGAAATTCTCTTGCATTCTTGAACCTCCAAACGCCCGCTCGGCACCCTCCATACCTAGCCAATCGGGGGCTATAGGGCTAGATAGTCGCCACCAACGAAATCCCTGAGTGCACGAAACAATGAGGGCCTTACTGCTCCGCCAGCATGGCGGTCTCGAAAATCTCCAGATCGTCGACGATCATCCCAAGCCCAACGCCGTCGACGGCCATGTCGTCATCCGCGTGAAGGCATCCTCGTTCAACTATCACGACGTGTTCACCGTCAAGGGCATGCCCGGCATCAAGGTGCCGCTGCCCGTGGTGATCGGCCTCGACATGGCGGGCGACATCACCGAGATCGGCCCCGGCGTCACCGGCTGGAAGGAAGGCGATGCCGTCCTCGTCAATCCGCTCAACAAGAAGAAGGGATTGATGGGCGAGATGCTCGACGGCGGCATGGCGGAATATTGTCTCGTCGCCGCGGACCAGCTCATCCGCATGCCCAAAGGCGTGACCTATGCCGAAGCGGCATCGCTGCCGGTTGCCTACGGCACCGCGCACCGCATGCTGGTGACGCATAAGACCGTGAAGAAGGGCGACCGCGTGCTGGTGTTGGGCGCGTCGGGCGGCGTCGGCACGGGCTCGGTCATTCTCGCGAAGCTGCTCGGCGCCGAAGTGATCGCCTGCGCCAGCAGCGAGGAGAAGATGGCGCGCCTGAAGGAATTGGGCGCGGACGAAGTGATCGACTACAGCAAAGTCGATTGGTCCAAATGGGCGATCGAGAAATACGGCAAGCCGCAGCGCCGCAGCTACGAGGGCGGCGTCGATGTCGTGGTGAACTTCACCGGCGGCGATACCTGGGTGCCGTCGCTGCGCTGCTTGAAGCGCGGCGGCAAGCTGCTCGTCTGCGGCGCGACCGCGGGTTACGACCCGAAAGAGGATTTGCGCTACATCTGGAGCTTCGAGCTGCAGGTCATCGGCTCCAACAGCTATTATGACGAAGACCTCTTTGCGCTGATGGACATGATCAAGTCCGGCGAGATGAAGCCCGTGATCGACACGGTCGTGCCGCTCGACGGCGCCATCGAAGGGCTGCGCCTGATCCAGGACCGCAAAGTGATCGGCAAGGTGATCGTCGAACCATGAGCGAAGAGATCACGGTCGAAAAGGTCCAGGCGCTGATCACGCGCGCGCCGTTTCATCAGTGGCTCGGGCTTGAGGTCGTTGCGCTGCAGGACGACGGCATCGAGCTGAAGGCCAAGTGGCGCGAGGAATGGGTGGTCAATCCCGACCGGCGCTACACGCATGGCGGCATCCTCGCGGCGCTCGTCGATCTTGCCGCCGACTGGGCGCTGGTGAAACGCACGGGGCGCGGCGTGCCGACCATCGACATGCGCATCGATTATCACGCGGCCGCGATGCCGGGCGATCTGACGATCAAGGGACGCGTGGTGCGTGCAGGCAGCCAGTTCTCGACCGCCGAAGCGCATGTCTATGACGCGGACGGCAAGCTGCTCGCGAGCGGCCGCGGGACGTATTTCACCGCGCCGCCAAAGTAAGTTTCCGCATCGATGCTGCGGTTCGAAAATCTCGGCGACCTGATCGACACCGATCTCGATCCGGACAAGATCGCGATCGTCGATCTCGGCACCGGCAGCCCGCGCGAGTTCACCTATCGGCAGATGGAGACGCTTGCCACCGGCGTTGCGCGGGCACTCTCCGCGCGCAAGCTCGCGCGCGGCGACCGCGTGGCGATCCTCTCGGCCAACCGCGCCGAATTCATCGCGACAATGTTCGGCATCATGCGCGCCGGGTTCGTCGCGGTGCCGGTCAATTTCAAGTTTCCGCGCGAGACGATCGATTTCATCATCCGCGACTCCGGCGCAAAGCTCGTCTTCTGCGACCCCGAGCGCCGCGCCGATTGCCCGCCGGATCTCCCCATCGTCGAGTTTGGAAGCGAATTCGATGGCTTTGTGACTCACGGCCTGTTCACAACGATCGTGCCGCGACCACGCGAACCCGCCATGTTCCTCTACACATCGGGATCGACCGGCGTGCCCAAGGGCGTCGTGCTTTCGCATCAAAGCCATTTGTGGGTGGTGAAGACGCGGCTGAACGCCGATCTCAAGCGCCACCGCTATCTGATCGCGGCACCGCTCTATCACATGAACGCGCTCGCGCTCTCCCAGCTCGCGACCGCCGCGCACGCGACCATCGTGCTGCTGCCGCAGTTCACGGCCTACCGCCTATATCGACGCCATCGACCGCTACCGCTGCACATGGCTCACCGCGGTCCCGCCGATGATCGCAATGATGTTGCGCGAGGGCGAGCGGCTGAGGCGCGCCGATCTCTCCTCGGTCGAGTTCGTGCGCATGGGCTCGGCCCCCGTGAGCGAAGCGCTGATGGCCGCACTGAAGCACGCGCTCCCGAAGGCCGCGGTCACCAACGCCTACGGCACGACCGAAGGCGGCCCGGTCGTGTTCGGACCGCATCCGAAGGGCCTGCCCCAGCCGGAATTGTCGGTCGGCTATCCGCACCCCGAGGTGCAGGTTCGCCTGATCGACGACGAGGGCCGGCCCGCCGCGGAAGGCGTGCTCGAAATGAAGGCGCCCTCGGTGATGAACGGCTATCACAACCGGCCCGACCTGCCCTCGCCGATCAAGGCGGACGGGTTCTACGTCACCGGCGATGTCTTCCGCCGCGACGAGAACGGCTTCCACATTTTCATCGGCCGGACGGACGACATGTTCGTCTCGGGCGGAGAGAACATCTATCCGAGCGATGTCGAGCGCATGCTCGAGCGCCATCCGGATATCGCGCAGGCCTGCGTGGTGCCGATCGAGGACGACATCAAGGGCGAGAAACCGGTCGCCTTCGTCATCCTGAAGCCCGGCACGCATCTGACCGACAGCGACGTCAAGCAATACGCGCTGAAGCACGCGCCCGCGTACCAACACCCGCGCTTCGTCTGGTTCGTGGACAAATTGCCGCTATCCTCGACCAACAAGGTGGATCGCGGCGCGCTGAAACGCGAAGCGGAGGCGCGCGTCGCAAGAGTCGCGTAAGATGGGGATCAACCCACGGGGGTGTACCGGAGAGTGACATGACGACGGCGGTCCCGACGATCAAATTGCCATCGGGCGACACCATTCCCGTGCTCGGGTTCGGCGCCTGGATGATGGGCGAGAGCGCGCGCAACAAGAAGGACGAGGTGTCCGCGCTGCGCCTCGGTCTCGATCTCGGCATGAAGCTCATCGACACGGCCGAGCTCTATGCCAGCGGCGGCTCGGAAGATGTCGTCGCCGAAGCGATCGCGGGACGGCGCGACGAGGTGTTCCTCGTGAGCAAGGTGTTGCCGCACAACGCGACCAAGAAAGGCACGATCGCCGCTTGTGAAGAGAGCTTGAAGCGCCTGAAGACCGATCGTCTCGATCTCTATCTGCTGCACTGGCGGGACTCCGTTCCGCTGCGCGAGACGCTCGACGGATTCATCGCGCTGAAGCGCGACGGCAAGATCCGCCATTGGGGCGTCAGCAATTTCGACGTCGACGACATGGAGGAGCTGCTCGCGCTTCCCGGCGGAAAGGACGTTGCGACCAATCAGGTGATGTACAATCTCGCCGCCGCGGCATCGAGTTCGCGCTGCTGCCGTGGAGCAGGAAACACAACATTCCGATCATGGCCTACTCGCCGCTCGATCAGGGGCACTTGATGCGCTCGAGCGAGCTGATGCATGTCGCCGAGCGTTATGGCGCGACGCCCGCGCAGATCGCGCTCGCCTGGGTGATCCGCCAGCCCGGCGTGTTCGCCATTCCGAAAGCGGCGCGGGAAGCCCATGTGCGGGACAATTACAAGGCGCTCGAGCATCACGCTGAAGGACGATGACTTGGCCGAGCTCGACCGCCACTTCCGGCCGCCGGCCAAGAAGAAACCGCTGGAGATGACCTGAATGGACGCGATCAAAGTCGGCATCGCCGGCCTCGGCACGATCGGCAAGGTGATCGCACGCAAGCTCAGCCAGGGTGACATCCCCGGAGTCGAGCTCGACTGCGTCTCGGTGCGTGACCCGGTGAAGGCGCAGGACTTCCTCGACGGCATCGGCAGCAACGCGCATATCTATGCGATCGAGAGTCTGGCGCGCGAAGCCGATCTCGTCATCGAATGCGCGCCTGCGGCGGCGTTCGCCGAGATCGCCGTTCCGGTGCTGACGGCGGGAAAATCCTTCATGGCGATCAGCGCCGGCCAGCTGCTGGAGCGGCCCGATCTGATCGCGCTCGCCAAGGAATATGGCGGCCAGATCATCGTGCCGACCGGCGCGCTGATCGGCCTCGACGCGGTCGCCGCGGCGGCCGAGGGCGAGATCACTTCGGTGAGCATGATCACGCGCAAGCCCGTGAAGGGCCTGCTCGGCGCGCCCTATCTGGAGAAACGCGGGATCGATATCGCCGGCATCACCGAGCCGGTGCGCATTTTCCAGGGCAGCGCACGGGAAGCCGCGCGCGGATTTCCGGAGAACGTCAATGTCGTAGCCGCGCTCGCGCTCGCGGGCATCGGGCCCGACCGCACGACCATCGAGATCTGGGCGGACCCGTCATTGTCCCGCAACGTCCATCGCATCGTCGTGGATTCGGATTCGGCGAGCTTCGAGATGTCGATCCAGAACATCCCGAGCGAGAACCCGAAGACCGGGCGGATCACCGCGCTCAGCGTGCTCGCGGCGCTCCGCAAATTCAGAGCGCCGCTTCGGGTCGGGACTTGAGACAGACTATCTGCTTGCTGGTCTGCGCCTGACGGCCGATCACCTTGTCGAAGGCGTATTGCGCGCACTTCTCGCCGTCGCCGCTGGAGACGCCCATGGCGCCGACCATCTGACCGTCGACGATGATCGGAAGCGCGCCTTGTTGCGGGAAGTCGCCCATGAACGCCGGCGCCAGGTTCTCGCCCGTGCGCACGATCCGGTTGGTCTCCGAGGTTGCACGGCGCCAGCGCAGAGCCGATTTCGCCTTCAGCAGCGCCGTGTCGATCCCGTTGGCGGCCACGCCTTCCATGGCGTGCGACTCGATCAGATTGCCGCCCCAATCGAGGATCGCCATCGCAACGCTGACCCGGTTCTGGGTCGCCCATTCCGTGCAGGCGTCGGCGATCGCGCGGGCCGCG
The DNA here is from genome assembly GCA_963708555.1 of uncultured Alphaproteobacteria bacterium. GTDB lineage: Bacteria > Pseudomonadota > Alphaproteobacteria > Micropepsales > Micropepsaceae > CAIYRG01. The sequence continues at coordinate 83,387 of CAVPTF010000001.1, forward strand.
GCGCTGGTGATGATTTTCTGGTTCCGTGTGACTTCCATCGCCGACGACTCGGCGGCGAAGGAAACGGCAAGCACTGCCGCAAGCGAAAGCAGACCGGTGCGAATGCGCATGGGTTCCTCCTTGATCCCGCAAGCCCTGCGGAACGTAGGTCTTTGATACCAGTATTGCCGATTGCGGTCGAGCGGACGTGAGCGCTAAACGCGAAACCCCGAGCGGCCGCCCTCAGGTCCCGGGGCGTTCCCACACCATATTGACCCAGTGGTCCCTGTCGGGGCGGCCGAAAGGACGCAGCTTGGCGATGAGCTCTCCCGACCGGCGGAACCCGTGCCGGCGCTCGAGCCAGGCGATGACCGCGTCATCGTCGGTGTTCGTATAGATACGCTTGACCCCGGCCGCCTTCATCACCTCGAGCCGGGTGGTTTGGAGCAAATTGCCGACCCCTCGCCCGCGCCATGCCGGATCGACGGCAAGGAGGGTCGTCTTCGCGGTGTCGGCATCGAGAATGCGATAGCCCCCGACACCCACGATCTTCTCGCCCGCAAGCGCGATGAAACAATCCGACAGCGGGAACTCGGGCATCTCACTGCTGCCGATCGCGTCGAAATTCGCGGTCCTGAGCACGGAGAGAATCTCCTCGCGATCCGACTCCGAAGGCTTGCGAATTTCGATCCGTGCGTCGCTGTCCGACCGGCCCACGCCTACCCTCGTACTCGTACGCCCACCAAAGTCAGGCGGTCTTGTCCAATGAGACCCGAAAGATGCGCAACAGCATCGCGAGCCCCGAATAGTAACCCAATACGCCCGCCAGTTCGACCACGCGGCGGCGGCCGAAGCGTGCGACTGCGTCCGCGAACAACCGGTCGGGAACATCGCGCGTTGCATAAAAGACAGTGGCGAACTCATAGATCAACCGGGAGTCGTCATCCTCGAGCGACGGAGTTTTCCCCGCCCTGAGCGCGTCGATCACCGGTTGCGCGATGCCGGCCTTGAGCGCCTCGGGCGCGTGCACGTCGAATTCGTAGTCCGCGCCCCAATGCGCCGCCGTGATCAGCACCGCGAGCTCGGACAATCTTGGCGACAGCCCCGTGCGGTAGCGGCAGAACGCGCCCAGCGCCTGCGTCAGCGACGCGAGCTCCGGGCTCTCGGCGAGAACATGAAACGGCGTCGGCACGACGCCGCCGCGGGTCGAGGCGATCGAACTCGAACAGCGCCTTCTGCGCCGGACTGAGCTCGTCGCGGTTGAGCTCGCGGTAACGTTTTCCCATCGTTCACTTGCCCGGATGTTGGCTTTGCAAGGCGCGAGTGTGCCGCAAAGCGGGCGCCGTGACGATCATGAGCGCAGCGAATGTGACAATGGCGGCGTTGATCGCCCATCCCATGCCGTCCGCCATTTGGCCGCTCCAGGCGATCGAATGAACGGCGGCAAGCGCGAGCAGACTCGCGCCGCCGAGGACTCGCAAGGCGCTGGACAAGAGAAAATTGTCTCTCACGAAATACGTGCTCGCGAGAGCAGCGGCAACGACGAGGAAATACGCCGTTGCAACCCAATCCGCGCCGCCCGCGAGCGCGGCAAGAGCGGATGCGCCAAACGCTGCCGGCTGACCCCATACGATTGCGGTCCATATCCGTTGCCAGGCGCGGCGGATGCGTCCCTTGTCGCTCCACCGCGCAAGCCAGATGTTGACGCCGGTCGCGGCGACGATCGTGAGCGCGGCGCCCAGCACGCCATAGGCGAGCTTCACGAACCATCCTCCGAACCAGCCGTAGTGAAGCGCCGTCATCGCGGCGGTCCATTGGAGGCCGGCCGGACCGTCATCGTACCCCGCGGTGCGGAGGAGCTTTCCATCCGAGTCGAAGAAATGCCGCTCCGACAGGTTCAGTTGTCCGGGGCGCTTCGTGAGGACATGTACGAGCTGGCCCGCCGTCGCCACGTTCTGCAAGGTGATCGCTTCAACGGCCGCGTCGGGATAGGTCCGCAACAGCTCTTCGATAATGGCTTGCAGATCGGGGACCGGCGCCGGCGCCCGATCCTCGCCGGGGCCGGGTCCGTAGATGTCGAATAGAACCTTCGACGCGTCGCCGCGATACGCGGTTTCGACGATCAGGTTCACGACGAACGGCGCCAGCGCCAAGACGGCGCCGCTGAGCGCGATCGTGATATGGAACGGCAGACCCCACACGCTCAACCGGTTGTGCAGATCGGCTTCCTGAAGCCGCCGCGAGCGGCCCCAGCGGAGCAGGAACGCGTCCTTGAAAATGCGCGGATGGGCGAGCACGCCCGATGCGATGAGCGACACGGTGAACACGCCGATCAGCCCGACCAGAATGAGTCCCCAGAGGCCGGGAATCAGGAGACGCACGTGGAGCCCGATCAGGAATTGCCACCACGGGATGCCTTCCTGTGCGGTGAGCACGCCGTTCTCGTCCGCAAGCCACGCTTCAGTGCCGCTCTCGGCGCTTGACGCCTGGATCAGCAGGCGCGGCAGATCGTCGGTCGGCAACTGCAGGAACAGCTCGTCGACCGGCCCGAGGCTCGATGCACGCGCGTAGGCGGCCTTTGCCGTTTGGCCGATCAGCGCCGGAGTTGCGTCCGTAACGACCGGTCCGGCTGGGCGCTCCCAGCGCAACAGCTCGTTGGCGAAGACCGCGACCGTGCCGGAAAAGCAAACGATGTAGATCAGCGCCGCGAACGTAAGCCCGAGCGTCGAATGCCCGGCAAGAACCGACGCCACGAACTTCGCCGGAATTTTCGCGTCGAGCGATTTTCGCGGCTTGTTCATCCGCACACGCCCGGCCAAACGGCCAAGCCCGTACGCAACCGCCGCCACGAGCAGCGAGAATGGCTCCCAGTGCGCACCACCCTCGCATCGGTCACGGCCCAGACGGCAAGACCGGCCCACACCAGCAAGGTCGTGAAGACGCCGAAGACGACGGCGTTCGGTGCTGAAGCGGGCGCGCACGCGGTGAAGGTCATCCCGACGCAGAGCGCCGCGATCAGCGCAAGAACACCGGTCGTCACCGTGCGGAGAACGGCTCGCCAGAGATGGACCGGGTTTTCGGACGGATCGATGAGTCGCTCGCGCGCGCCAGCGGCTCTCGCGGCGCGGATCTGGAGCCCGAACGCGGCCGCCACGATGCCGGCGATGCAGAACGCAGTCGCCGCGACCGCCGGTCCGACCTCGGCGCTGAACGCGGCCGCATGGATCAGGACCGCCGCACCGAGGACCGCCCAGCCGCCTGCTACCGCAGCCGCGTGCCAGCGCTCCGGCCGCCGCCACGCGTAGCGCAACACCGCGATGCCGCCGGCGACGGCCACAAACCCTGCGAACGCCAGACCGCCCGATGCACCCATTCGCCTAGTTGGTGACGCGCAACGTCACGCCCGTGACACGGCGCGGACCGAGCGTCCCGCAGCAATCGAAGGTGCCGATCACGTCCTTGTACAGGAAATACTCCTCGTCGAAGATGTTGTCGGAGAAGACCGTAATGGACCAGTTCGGTCGGCCCGGTAGCCGGCGCGCAGATTGGCGACGATATAATCGCCGACCTTGTCGACCGGCGCGTTCTGCAGATCGCGCGCCAGATATCCGGACACGTGTCTCGCATCGGCGCCGATGAAGAATCCCGAGGAATGGTTGTAGTCGGCGCCGAACGACACCGTCCATTTGGGCGCTTCGGGGAACGGCATGCCGCTGAAGTCGCCCGCCGACGAGATGAACTCGTCGAAATGCGTCTCCACATAACCGACGGCGATGAAGGTGCTGAGCTCGGGCGTAATCCGGAACTGCAACTCGAGCTCGCCGCCATAGAGATGCGAGGAGCCGGCGTTCAAGATCACCGTGCTGGTGAAATCCTGCGGGATCAGCTGGATCTCGACCTGCTGGTCCGTCCAGTCGGTGTAGAACGCATTCGCCGCCACGGTCATGCGGCCATCGAGGTAGGTCGCGCGATAGGACAGCTCGTAGGTCCACGTATATTCGGCGTTGAACTCGTAGGCCGAGCCGTCGGTCGCATCGACGCCCGCGCCGCCCGAGCGATAACCGCGTTGCACCGTGAAGCCGAGCGACTGGCTGGGTGCGAGCTCCTTCACGATGCCCAGCTTGGGCAGCGCCGTGGTGCCATCGTTCCTGGACGTGCCGTCCCTCAAGATGTCGGTGAGCGCCGGATTCGTGAAATCGCGCGAAAAGAAGAAGTGTTGGTCCTGCGTCTCGTAGTCGAGGCGCCCGCCGAGCGTCGCTTTCCACGTCGGCACGAATTCGTAGTTCACCTCGCCGAAGACCGCGACGTTCCGCGTTTGCGATGACGGGCTGGAGGTGTCGAGGCGTCCGCCGCTGAAGAAGTTCGTCGTGACCTGATCGATCTCGGACTGCTCGTAGGCGCCATAGAGACCCGCCACCCATTGCAGGCGGTCGCTGTTGAAGTTCAGGCGGAATTCCTGCGTGACATAGGTCTGCTCTTCGAACCCGTTGGCGACAAACACCTCGCCCGGCGTGCCCGCATTGATCGACGAGCGGTCGAGCCGCGTGAACGCATAGGTCGTGGTGCTCGTGAACGCCAGCATGTCCGAGAACGGTGTGGTGACGTCGAACACGGCCGTGTGATTGTCAGTCTCGCGATTGGCCTGGAAGAACGGCGTGCCCGCGTTGAGATCGCCGCGGCGTTCCGAATATTCGAAGCCGAGACCAGGCCCCGCGATGTCGTCATAGAGCGGCGAGTCGTGCGCGAACGCGTAGGTGAGAAGCGCGCGTCCGCCGTTCAAGCAAGGTGGGCGTGAACAGAAGCTTGCCGCGGACCTGGTAGTATTCGTCCTCGGCGAATTCGTCGAAGCGGGAAAACTGTTCGTACAGCGGATAGTTCAGGTCGGTTTCGCTCCGCTGATATTCCGCGGCCACGCGGAACGCGAGCCGGTTCGCCACGATCGGGCCGCCGAGCATGACCGCGCCTTCGCTGGTCGCGTGTTCGCCATAGGTCGCCTGCGCCGCCATCTGCCAATCGAAGGTCGGATCGTTCGTCTTGACGTAGATCGCGCCCGCGAGCGCGGCGCGCCCGCTCAAGGTCGATTGCGGGCCGCGGTAGATCTCGACCTGGCTCACGTCCCACAATCCGCGCAATCCGCGCCGCGCGCCCTGGACCGTCTGCGGCGCGCCGTCCACATAGATCGTCGCCAGCGGGGCACCGCCCGGCGTGAGACCTTCCGAGCTCACGCCGCGAAGGATAAAGCCCGCATCCACCCAGTCCTGGTCGATGACGTTCGCGAAAAGCCGGAAGGCCTCGCGGATGCTCTGGATGTCCTTCTCGATGATCGCGAGCTCGGTCAGCACGCCGACGCTCGCCTGGACGTCCGCCAACGCCTGGGGAATGCGCGTGCCCTGAACGATGACGGTTTCCTCGTCCTGGGCGTTCACGGCCCCGGCTGACGCCAGGAGGCCGGCCAGCACCCCGCAGGATGCCGCCAGCCGCAGACCGAACATTGAGGCGATTGTGCCCCTTCTTCCCCATTCACCCCCCCATTATAATAATTCCAACTCTCAATGCGAGTGAGTATCAGAATCATTATCAAGGGTCAAAGGGGGGGCAGACGGGGGAGCCATCCCCCGCGCCTGTCTGTCAGCGATCAGTGGACCAAGGAGAGGGTCGCGCGGCGGTCGAATGTGCTGTCGGTGAGACCCGCGAGCGGAAGCTCCGGCCCTTCTTCATCGACGACGACCGTGCCCTGGAAACCGTAATGGGCGATCTGCTGCTTCACGACCGCGGCACGCCGCGCGGCGAGATTCGAATCGCGTACGGACTCATCGTCTGCCGCATAGGCGGCGATCTCGATGCGCTTCGCGTGCGCGCGCTCTGCCGCATCGACTGTGCTGAGCACGATCGATTTCGCGAGCGGGCTGAGACTTGCGCTCTGCACGTCGAAAAACAGCACGCGCGTCTCCGCGGGAGCCGGCGCAGTTATCGAAATCAACTGTGTGCGCTGTGCATCCGCAGCGGTCGCAAATAAGCACGCCAGGACCGCAGCCCCGGCAGATCGAACAAGTCTCTTTGCAAATCCGTTCGTCATGGCGCCCTACCTCCTTGCCTGACCAACCCGTCTAAAACGGCCGAAAGCGGTTTTTTATCCCTGACGCGGAGTTCCTCCTTCGAGTGGCGGAGGTGTGACAAATAAATTAGATTGCAATGTGAAGGCTTTAGGGCGGTTCCACGGCGGGAACATGAGATGAATGTAATCCAGTGCACGATTCTGCGCGGCGGCAGCAGCAAGGGAATCTATATCGAGCGCGATCAATTGCCGCCTCCGGGCGCGGAACGCGATCGCCAGATTCTCGAGATCTTCGGCAGTCCCGACGTGCGCCAGATCGACGGTCTCGGCGGCGCCGACAAGCTCACCAGCAAGGTTGCGGTGATGGGTGCGCCGACGCGCGCGGATTGCGATATCGATTATCTGTTCGGACAAGTCGGAACGGTGATCCCGCGCGTCGATTGGACGAGCAATTGCGGCAATCTCTCCGCGGGTGCTGCGCTCTACGCCGTGCATAAGCGCTATGTCGCGCTCGACGGCGAGTCCGGCGCATATCGCGATCCATCAGGCGAACACCGGGCGCAGATTGCTCGCGTCCGTTCCTTTGCAAGACGGAAACGCCGCGCCGAAAGGCGATTTCGCGATCGGCGGCGTGCCCGGCACGGGACCGCGCATCGATCTCGATTTCGGCGATTTCGGTGGCGGCGCGATGAATCGCGGCGTGCTGCCGACCGGCAATCCGGTGGACCGTTTCGACGTTCCGGGTCTCGGCCGCATCGATGTGAGCGTGATCGATGCCGCCAATCTCTGCATCTTCGTGCGCGCCGAGGAGGTCGGAATCGATCCGCTGACCGGCGTGGAAGAATTGCAGGCGAACAAGGCGCTGATCGACCGTCTCGAGGCCATCCGCGCCACTGTCTCGCGCGATATCGGGTTCGTCACCGACGACGTCGAGATGGAGATGAAGGTGCGGGTCAATCCGCTGCTGTTCGCGGTGGCGGAGCCGGCGAGCTACAAGGCGCTGAACAATGTCTTTGTCGACAAGGGCGATCACGACATCCTGTCGCGCTCGATGGCGCGCCGCGCGTTTTCCAAGGCCCATCCCGGCACGGGATCGATCGGCACGTCGGTCGCGTGCGGCATCGCCGGCACGATCGCGCATGAGGCCTATCGAGGCGCGACCGAGCGCGGCAAGACCTACAGCGTCCGCATCGGACATCCCGGCGGTCATCTCGAAGTGCTCGCGCGGCTCGATCCCATCAGCAACAAGCCGCCGCTGCTCGAATCCGCCGTCATCGGACGCACCGCGCGCGTCATCATGGACGGCAGCGCCTACCTCAAATAAGAGGCACACGATGGCAGACGACATGTCGGAAATCCCGGTCGCCAAATCCCGCCGCCAAGAACTCCTGGCGGGAGGTGGTCAAGACCATTCTCTACGCGCTTCTCATCGCCGGCGGCGTCCGCACCGCGGCCGCACAGCCGTTCAACATCCCAAGCGAATCCATGCAAGGAACGCTGTTGGTCGGGGATTACCTCTTCGTGTCCAAGCCGAGTTACGGCTACAGCCGTTACTCGCTGCCCTGGGGTTATTTGTTGCCGCTGCCGCACGGGCGCATTCTCGCCTCTCTGCCGCAGCGCGGCGATGTCATCGTTTTCAAGACGCCCGCGGACAACAAGACCGACTACATCAAGCGGCTGATCGGGCTTCCCGGCGATCGCGTTCAGATGAAGGACGGCGTGCTCTACATCAACGACGAACCGGTGCCGAAGATACCGGTCGAGTCGTTTGTCGACGATTTCGGCGGCTATCAGAATGAAGTGGCACAATACCGGGAGACCTTGCCGAACGGCGTCAGCTACGACGTTCTCGACCGCGAGCCGCACGGCTATCTGGACAACACCGAGGTTTTCGTGGTGCCCGAGGGCCACTACTTCATGATGGGCGACAACCGCGACAATTCGCTGGATAGCAGAGCGCCCGTCGAAGCCGGCGGTGTCGGCTACGTGCCTTTCGAGAATCTCGTCGGCCAAGCGGAGATACTGTTCTTCTCCGTCGACAACAGCGCCCGCTGGTGGGAAGTGTGGAAGTGGCCGTCCGCCATCCGCTACCGCCGGCTCGGACACACCATCGGCTGATGGGCCATGCGTCGTAGCGTCGACGCTCAAGAAGCTTGCCGCATTCACCGAGTGAGGCGCGGTCTCTAGGCGATCTTTCAGACAGGTTCCGGGGCTGCTACGATGGCCGCGCCCCCTTCGCTGAAGGAGCCGGCACGATGAGACGGATCGCGATCGCCTTGTGCTCGGCGATCTTGGGATGGATGGCCGCGCCGTCGCTTGGCATCGTCCAGGCCGCCTCGAACAATTTCGCGAAGGACAGCCAAGTCCACTCCACCATCAAGGATCTGATGGACGCCGTCGTCGATCCGTCCGCCGACGTGATCTGGGGCGCATCGGGAACCATCGTCGACAAGGATCAGGGTACGGTCGAGCTGTTTCCGAAAACACCCGGAGGAGTGGATGAATGTGCGTCGCGCCGCCGTCCGCATCATCGAGGGCGCAAATCTGCTGATGACACCGGGTCGCCAAACCGCGCCCCCGGGAACAAAGTCGGAGACTCCGGGAGTCGAGCTGGAGCCCGCGGAGATCACCGCGCTCATCAACAGGAATCGGCCCCGCTTCAATTCGTTTGCCACGACCTTGCGAAGTCTTGGCTGGGAAGCGCTGCGGGCGAGCGAGGCCAAGAGCACGGACGCGCTGTTGGACATCGGCGGCCGGATGCAGGAGGTCTGCGAAGGTTGCCATCAAGCATTCTGGTATCCAAACGCAAGCGCGCCTCCATGAGGTGGCGCGAGGAGGTATGAGATGCGCACTCGGCTTCTGAATGCGATCGGATCATCGGCCGCGATCGTCGCGGCGCTCGTCTTTCTGAACCCGACGGAGATCACAGCCCAAAATCAGGCTGCACCTATGAAGACGCCCTGGGGCGAACCCGACTTGCAGGGAATCTGGACCGACGAAACCGATACGCCGCTCCAACGCCCGGCACGTTTTGCGAACCAGGAATTCTTCACCGAGGCCCAGCGCGCGGAGCTGGACCAGCAGCGCGCGGCGATGCTCGCCGGCGACAAACGTTCGGAGCGCGGCACGACGCGCGACGTCTCGGGCGCCTACAATTCGGAATTCCTGTCCATCAAGCGCGTCGGCACGCGCACGTCGCTGATCTCGGACCCGCCGGATGGACGCATTCCGCCGTTGACGCCGGAGGCCCAGAAGCTCGCCGCCGCCGACCGCGAATTCCGTCTCGCCATGCTGCAATCGACCGACACCTGCAAGAACGAAGAGGCGGCATGCGCCGGCGGCAAGTACGATCCGAAGCCGTCACCGCGCCGCGCCGAGCCTCCGCCGCGCTACCACACCGTGCGCCACAACCGTCATGACAATCCGGAGGATACGTCCTTGGCGGAGCGCTGCCTGACCTTGGGCCTGCCCGAGTTCGGCACCGCGTTCGGCGGCAGCTTCCGCCGTATCGTGCAGACGCCGGGCGGCATCTCGATCTTCTACGACGTGGGCCAGGGCCAGGGCTGGCAGCGCAACATCGTCATGAACGGCAGCCCGCATCTGCCCGCGAACATCCGTCAGTGGTACGGCGACTCGCGCGGTCGCTGGGAAGGCAACACGCTCGTCGTCGATGTGACGAACTTCAGTCCCAAGACCGATTATCAGGGCGCACGCGAGAACCTGCACCTGGTCGAGCGGTGGACGCGCACCGGCCCCGATACACTCGAATACGTCGCGACGATCGAAGAGCCGACGGTCTGGACGCAGACATGGACCGTCAAGCAGGAGTTCTCCAAACAGAGCGACAAGGAGAACCGGATCTACACCGAGCCGCGCTGCATCGAAGGAAACTATGGCCTCCCTGGTCTGCTCCATGGCCGGCGCACGCAGGAGCGGGCGTTCGCGCAAGGAAAGGGTCCCGATCCGGCAACCCAAGACCACATCAGTGCCGGCTTCCTGCTCGAACAAGACCCGCTGCGGTAGAGCGCTACACCGATGAACCATCGGCTGACACTCTCACTGCTCGCGGGCGCTGCGGCCCTTGCGATCGCTGCGTTCTGGATCGGCGCTTCGCCGACGAGCGCTCCTGCGCAGGTCTATCAGCCGGCACGCACCGCCGACGGCAAGCCCGACCTGAACGGGATCTGGCAGGCGATGAACACGGCCAATTGGGATATCCAGGATCATCCGGCGAAACAGGGCGCGGTCATTGCGCTCGGCGCGGCGTTCAGCGTTCCGGCGGGCAAAGGCGTCGTCGAAGGCAACGAGATCCCGTATCTGCCGGAAGCCGCGGCGAAGAAGAAGGAGAACGCCGAGAATTGGCTGACCTTGGACCCCGAGATCAAGTGCTATCTGCCGGGCGTTCCGCGCGCCACCTACATGCCGCATCCGTTCCAGATCTTTCAGACGCCGGAGCAGGTGCTGATCGTCTACGAGTTCGCCAACGCGACTCGAACCATCCCGATCGGCAGCAGCGAGGAGAGCCCCAGCGATACATGGATGGGATGGTCGGTCGGCCGCTGGGACGGCGATACGCTGGTTGTCGACGTCACCAGCTTCATTGACCAGACCTGGTTCGACCGCGCCGGCAACTTCCACAGCGATGCGCTTCATGTCGTCGAGCGCTACACGCCCATCGCCCAGAACGTGATCGACTACGAAGTCACCATCGAGGATCCGAAGGTGTTCTCGCGGCCGTGGAAAATGCGGATGCCGCTTTACCGCCGCCTGGAGCAGAACGCTCAGCTCCAGGAGTACAACTGCGTGGAGTTCACCGAAGAGCTTCTCTACGGCCATCTCGTCAAGCAGCCGAGCAAGTAGGAGGTTTGAGATGCGCGATCGATGTCTTGCTTCAGCGAGTGCTGCTTCTGTCGCAATCGCCGCCGGACTGCTGATGCCGCTAGGCGCGGCCGGGCAGGCCCCGCCCACCGCCCCGGCGAGCAACTGGACCGTGCCGCGCACAGCCGACGGCCAGCCGGACCTGCAAGGTGTGTGGGACTACCGCACCATCGCGCCGCTCGAACGCCCAAAGGAGCTCGGCACCAAGGCGTTCTTCACGGCCGAGGAAGCCCAAGCGTACGAAAAGGACGAGAATCGCCGCCAGAACCGGGATCTGATCGATCCGGAGGTGGGCGGTCTCAATTATCCGGCAGGCGGCGTGATCCCGTACAACGAATTCTGGTACGACCGCGGCGACAAGCTCGCGCAGCTTCGCACCTCCCTGATCGTCGATCCCCCGGACGGCCGGCTTCCGGCTTGGACACCGGAGGGCCAGAAGGTGGCCGATCGGCGCGCCGTTGAACGGCGCGACGACCAGCTCGGCCGTCCGAAAGCCGACACATGGGAAGACCGGCCGGTTCAGGAGCGATGCATCATTGGGCTGAATGCCGGGCCGCCCATGACGCCCGGCGCCTACAACAACAATGTCCAGCTGGTTCAGACCCCCGGCTACGTCGTCATCGTGAACGAGATGGTGCACAGCGCGCGCATCGTGCCGCTGGACGGCCGGCCGCACGGGACCATTCGCCAATGGAAAGGCGATTCACGCGGACATTGGGAGGGCGATACGCTCGTCGTCGACACGATCAACTTCAAGAGCGGGACGAACCTTCCGGGCTCCAGCGCGAACACGCATCTGATCGAGCGCTTCACGCGCACCGGCCCCAACATCGCTTCAGTACGAATTCACGGTCGACGATCCGACCATGTGGACGCGGTCCTGGACCGCCGTGGTGCCGATGGCGAAGACCGACATCCCGATCTACGAGTACGCGTGTCACGAACACAACTACGCGATGGCGGGCATCCTCGGCGGCGCGCGCGAAGCAGAGAAAGCCGCGGCAGACGCGAAGAAGTGATCGAAGTGAACGCGACAGAAACACGGGGAGCTGAAATGACGTCCCACTCCAAATTGCCCCATGACGACCGAGAGCGGATGAGCCGCCGTGACCTGATACAAGTGGCGGCCGCGGGCGCGGCAACGGCAAGCATCGCGACTTCCGCATCTGCGCAAACCACAGCCGTTCTGGCCGAAGCGTCATCCGCCGATTACTCGCGCGATCCCACGCGTTGGGGCAGCGCGGAGATTGCGGCTCTGTTCCCGGGCTTCAAGCATCTCGATATGCGCACCAAAGGCGCGATCATTCGCGTGCGCCATGGCGGTTCGGGACCGCCATTGCTGTTGCTTCATGGCTATCCCAACAATCACGCGCTTTGGCACGCGGTCGCGGCAAAGCTGGCGCAGCGTTATCACGTGGTGTGTCCCGATCTAAGGGGATATGGCGATTCTTCGCTGCCCGAACCCGGCGACAGACTCATCAACTACAGCCATCGCGTGATGGCCGAAGATATGATCGAAGTGATGGAGCAACTCGGCCATCAGCGGTTTTACCTGATCGGCCACGACCGCGGCGCCCGCGTTTCCCATCGCATGTGCCTCGATCATCCCGAGCGGGTGATGAAGCTCTGCCTGCTGGATATGCTGCCCGCCTATCATGTCTGGACCAACACGACGAGGGAGTGGGCGCTCGGCGCGTGGCATTGGTCGTTCCTCGCCCAGCCGGAACCGTTCCCGCAAACGATGATCAACGCCGTGGGGGGCGCGTGGTTTCTCACCAACCGCGGCAACAGTCCACGGCAGCGGCCCAAGATCGTGATGGACGAATTCATCCGCTGCTTCACGCCGAAGACCGTCAATGGTGCCTGCCGCGACTATCGCGCGGGCGCGACCATCAATCTCGAAATGGACGCGGCCGATATAGGCAAGCCGATCGCGACGCCGCTCCTCGTCTTGTGGGGCACAAGAGGCGCGCCGCCGACGGACGAATTTCCGACGGTGTGGCGCCAATTCGCCAGCAACATCGTGGGCATGGAGCCGCTCGCCACCGGACACTACCTACAAGAGGAAATGCCCGAGCAGTGCTTGGATCGCTTCTTCAAATTCTTTGTGGCCTGACGCTCTGAAATTCCTGGCATCCAGCGTGCCCGCCTTCACGCCCGCGATCACCTCGGACACAGGTCGTCGTGTCCTTCTGGAAGAACGTGGGCGGAGCGTCCTGAGACTGCGCAAAGGACGCTCCGGTGTGGCATCGCACGTCAACGATCAACCATGATCTCGAACCCGCCATAGATCAGGCGCTTGCCGTCGAACGGCATGGGATTGACGTCCGGCTGCATGCGCGGGTCCGCCATCACCTTTTTCATCCCTTCGTTGCGCTTTTCGCGTGACGGCCAGAGAATCCAGGAGAAGACCACGGTCTCATCCGGCTTTTTCTTCACCGCCATGGGAAACGACGTCACTTGACCGTCGGGCACGTCGTCGCCCCAGCATTCCACCGACTTCAAGGCCCCATGTTCCTTGAACACGGCGGCCGCTTCCTCGGCGTGTTTGCGGTATTTCTCCCGATTGGCCGTTGGAACGGCGGCGACAAATCCATCGATATACGGCATGGCTCACTCCTTCGGTTTGCGCCCCACGATTGACGACGAACGGAGCAGGTCCGGATCGACACGGAGTCGCCAGAATTTTTTGGCCTGTGCGCGGCAGGGGTTACAGGCCGCGGTGTGTGCGACTTACACGCCGACCAGACCGAGCAGGTCGCGTGAGTATTGGTTGCGCGCTTCGCCGAAGATCGGATTGACGGCGCGCACGAACTGCGCGTGCTCCTGCGGCGTCAGCTCGATGATCTCGCCGCCCTCTTTGCGGATGGCGACCATCGCGTCTTCTTCTTCCTTCACGTGCAGATCGCGCTGGAAGCCGATCAACTCCTGGACGGCGGCGCGCATTTCGTCCTGCAGCGCCTTGGGCCACGCGTCGAACGATTGCCGGTGCAGGAAGATCGGCCGCGAGAGATAGAAGTGGTTCGTCGCGGTGTGGAACTTGTGGAACGTGTGAACGCCGTAGGTCACCGTGTTGAAGAACGGATTCTCCTGCGCGTCCAGCGTGCCCGCCTTCACGCCCGCGATCGCTTCGGACAGGTCCATGATCTTCGGTTCGGCGCCGAGAAGCTGGAACGTGCGCTCCTGGATCTTGCTCGGCAGCACGCGGATCTTCATGCCCTTCATGTCGGCCGGCGTGCGGATCGGCCTGAGCTTGTTGGACACGTGGCGGAAGCCGTTCTCGTAGTAGCCGAGGATGCGGTAGTTGAAGCTCGCTTCGAGCCGCTGCGTCAGCACGTCGCCCAGTCGGCCATCCATCGCGGTGCGCGCCTTCTGCACGTCCCCGAACAGGAACGGGCAGGTCGGCCACGCCGAGATCGGGCGCGCGCTCGGTGAAGTAGCTGCTCGACTGGTAGCCGAGCGTGAGCACGCCGTCCTCGACCAGCCAGAGGATGTCGTCGCCGCGATAGCCGAGATCGAGGATGTTGTAGACGTATTTGACGTCGACCTCGTCGCCGAACTTGGCTTCGAGCCGGTCGCCGATCCGCTTCATCGCGAGGCTGAACCCGGTCGTAGCCGGACCGTATCCGCCCATCAGGATGCGGATCGGCCGCTTGGTCGCGCTGGTCGGCGCTTTCTGCTGCTGGGCGAGCGCCGTTCGCGGCGCGGCGAGCCCACCCGCCACCGCAGCCGCACCCACCACCGCCGCCGCTTTCAGGAAATCCCGTCTCGACATCCGTGCCTCCAGCCGCCAGGAACGAACGCCAAATCTATCACGCCCGGCACGCCGTTGGCACGCGGGGCCCGCGGCTGCTCGCCCCCACCACAGCGAAGTGATATCGTTCGGGACAAGACGTATCAGCCAACGGGAGGAGTCGTTATGTCGACATCCAGCATGCTGCGTCTTTTGGCCATGTTACCGTTCGTGGCCGCCGCTCTGCCGGCGACAGCTCAGACGCCAGCAGACGAACCAACGGGGGCGCCGTTCTTCACCAACTGCATGTACGGCTTCGCGATCATTTTTCCGGAGCGTCCGCAACAGCGGGATTTCCTCTACGCGACGCACAACGGCAAGGTTCAGCCCGCGCATCAGTTCTACGTCGAGAAAGGCCCCAACCGCTACTCGCTCACCATCGTCGATTTCTTCGACGGACCCAAGGCCGACGTCCAGATCGTCGAGCACGCGTCGGCGAACTTGAAGCAAAGGGGGACGCTGTTCCACGAGGACTTCGCGCCCTACGATCCGGGGATGCCGGGCCACCAGCTCAACATCTTCGAGACGAAGGAGCGTCAGATCCGCGCCTCCGTCTACATGGCCGAGAACCGCCTCTACATCACGGAAGCCACGATCGCCTTCGGCGACATTCCGGCCGTGCAGTTCGAGCAATCGATCACGCTCGTCGACGACATGGGATGGGATCTCGACCGCGAAGCGCCGAACGGAGAACCGTCGCCCCGTCAGTTCAAGTGCCGCTGACTCGGTCTGTCAGCGCGGTTCGTCGATCGTGCTGACATGCGCCGCCACGATGCGCCAGCCTTCGGGAAAGCGCACCCAGGTCTGCATCTGGCGGCCGACCTTGCCGGGCGCGGCCGCGCGATAGGACAATGTCGAGGCCACCGCGAAATCGCGGCCATAGGTGGTGATGACCGTCTTCGCGAGCGTGCGCGGGCCCGGACCCGACGAGCGCGCCCGGTACGCTTCGATCTCCGGATAGCCGTATAGATTTTCCGCATTCCCGTAGCGAACGGTCCTCGGATCGTTGCGAAAGCTTGCGCCGAGGATGGCGTCGTTGTTCGACACCAGGGCCTGCTCGTAGCGCTCATGCGCCGCCCTCACTTCCGCCACGACGTCCGGCAGATCGATCGCCAAATTCGCCGTTGCAGGCGATGCGGATTTTTGTTGCGCGAGCGACCCGCTCAGCTGAGAGGCGAATGCCGCGCACAGCAGAGCCGCCGCCAGAGCGAACTTCGAAACGTTGTTCATGATGTTCCCTCCTCGATTCCATCAACCCCGCGTCGCGAGCAGCCAGGGAACGCCCACGGCGAGCAAGAGGCCGAAATAGATCAGTCCGAAAATACCGCCCAAGCGCCAGAAGTCGCGCGACGGCAAATATCCGCTGCCGCAATAGATGAGATTGGGCGCGGTTCCGTAGGGCGAAATGACGCCCATGATGCCGAGCGTCAGGCACAGCAGCAACGTGTAGGTGGGCATCGGCATGGCGGGGATCGTGGCACCCACGGCAAGCATCACCGGCATCATCGCGGTCGCGTGCGCGGTCGAGCTCGCGAACATGTAGTGCGAGAAGAAGAACACCGAGACGAGGATGATCATCGCCGCGATCGCGGGCACGCCGGCAAGCTGGCCGGCGACGGCGGCCGCGAACCAGGCGACGAAGCCGACGCGGTTGAGGCCATCGGCGAGCGCCACCAGCGTCGCGAGCCAGGTCAGCATGTTCCACGCGGAGGGATATCTGAGCACGTCTTCCCAGCTGAAGACCTTGGTCAGGATCATCATCACCACGACGACGAGCGAGACCGTCGTTGCGTTCACGCTGCGCCCGCCGAAGATCCAGAAGAAGAGCGCGATGCTCACGAGGCCCGCCACGGTCATCTCGCGCCTGTTCATGCGCCCGAGCTGAACAAGCTCGTGTGCCGCCCATGCAGCGACCTTTTCGCTGCGCGTGATGCCGGGCGGATAGAACCAATAGGTGAGCAGAGGAACCGCAAGCAGCAGCGGTATCCCTATAGGCGCGAAGCCAAGGAACCAATCGAGCCACGTGATCTCGATATTGGCGGTCTGGCGCACGAACGCGACGGCGAGCGGGTTGGGCGCGAAGCTCGTCATGAACATCGAGCTCGTCACCGCCACGGACGCCACGGCGACCCACATGATGTAAGAGCCGATCAGCCGCGCCGAGGGATCGTCCGGCTTCGAATCGTAGAGCTCCGGAATATTCCGGATGATCGGATAGATCGTGCCGCCGCTGCGCGCGGTGTTCGACGGCGTCACCGGCGCGAGCAGGGTCTCGGCCACGACGATCGCATAGCCGAGCGTGAGCGTGTTGCGTCCCATCGACTTGACGAGGGTGAGCGCGATCCGCTTGCCGAGACCGGATTTCTCGTAGCCGAGCGCGAACATGAAGGCGGCGAAGATCAGCCACACGGTCGCGTTGGAAAAGCCCGACAGCGCAAACGCCAGCGCCGCGTCCGCGGGATTGAACCCCGGCCGCGCCAGCTCTTCCGGACTGTAGAGCACGAAAGGGTGGAGCACGGTGACGACCGTAAGCCCGATCAGTCCGACGACGGAGCCCGGCAGCGGCTCGACCATCAGGCCCACGATGACGCCCGCGAAGATGGCGAAATAATACCAGGCATGCTGCGCCAAGCCGTCGGGCGCCGGAAGCAACGCCAGAAGCGCTGCGACGGCGACAGGCGCGATCGCTCTCCACAAGCCGTTCATATGATCCGGACGTCCCTTCCCGTTTTCATCCTACGTGATAAGACGGGATGAGCAAATTGACCCTACGCAGCGGAGCACAAGCCACGGACGCGATGCTTCACGTCAAGGTGTGGCGAGGGGCAGAGACCGGCCGGTTCCAGCCCTTCGCCGTGCCGCGGCGCCCCAACCAGACCGTGCTCGACGTCGTCACCGAGATCCAGCGCGAGCAGGATCCGACGCTCTCCTATCGCTTCGCCTGCCGCGTGGGGATGTGCGGATCGTGCGCGATGGTGGTCAACGGGCGCCCGCGCTGGACGTGCCGCACGCGCGTGGCCGATGCGGTTGCGAGCGATGGCGCGCTCAAGCTCGAACCGCTGCGCAACCTCAAGGTGGTGAAGGACCTCGCGGTCGACATGGCGGCGTTCTTCGACAAATGGAAGGCGGCGCGCGGGTTCTTCGAGCCGGGCGATGCGATCCCCGACGATTTCGCGGTGGTGAAGCCGGAAAGCAACGAGCGCCGGGCCGCGGACGAAGGCATCGAATGCATCGGCTGCGGGATCTGCCATTCCGCGTGCGATGTGGTCGCGTGGGATGCGGACTATCTCGGGCCGGCTGCGCTCAACCGTGCGTGGACGCTGGTGAACGATGTGCGCGATCGCGCGCAAGCGGAGCGGCTCGATGCGGTGAGCGGTGACTTCGGGCTGCCACGCGTGCCACACGCATATGAGCTGCACCACCTATTGCCCCAAGGCGATTGCGCCGACCTATTCCATCGCCGGGTTGAAGCGCGCGGTGGCGAAGCGCGCCCTGCCGGCGACGGCGATGACGGCGGCGCTGTTCCTGCTCCAGCGCGCGAGCGCCGCCGTGCTGGCGCTTGCGGTCGCGGTGCATCTCGCGACCATCGTCTACGCCGTGCGCGGCGGGCTGACGGCGGGCGAGATCCTCGCGCGCACCGAGGGGAACGTCGCGTATCTCGCGTTCTACGTCGTGTTTGTTGCGGCGGTCGCGGTTCACGCGCCGATCGGCCTTCGCAACGTCCTGCGCGAATGGCTGCGATGGCAGGGGCGCGCGTGCGACGCTGCGCTCGCCGTGTTCGCTCTCGCGCTGTTCGCATTGGGCGTTCGCGCGGTGCTGGCGCTCTATCTCGCATGAGGGGCGGACCGCGCACACAGCCGGGATACGTCGCCGCGGTGCTCCACCGGCTCTCGGGCATCGCGCTCGCGATCTTCGTGCCGTTCCATTTCATCGCGCTGGCGACCGTGCTCGACGGCGCGGATGCGCTCGACAGTTTCCTGAGCTTGACCAACGATCCGTTCGTCAAGCTGTCGGAGGCGGGACTGGTCGGCGCGCTCGCGCTGCACATGGCGCTCGGGTTGCGCGTGTTGGCCATAGAGTTCCTGGGTGTTCGCGAGCGCACGGCGGCCGCGGTTTCCGCCTGCATCGGCGTTGGGTTCGTGCTCGGGCTCAGCTTTCTGCTGAATGGGGCCTGAGGCCCGTGCTATAGGTTCCGCATGCAGATCGACGCGAACGAAATCGAAGAGCTGAGCGCAGCGCTTTATGTGCGTGCGCTGAAGCTTCTGCCCGACGACATCAAGCAAGGGTTCGAGCGCCTGGTGCGCGACGAGACCGACGCCACCGGGACGCGCGGTGCTCGGTACGATGGTCGAGAATATCGCGATCGCCGAGCGCACGAAGAACATCCTGTGCCAGGACACGGGGATCCCGATCTACAACGTCACGATCGGACGCAACGTGACGTTCGACGGCGCCGCGATGAAGGAGGCGATCCGGCGCGGCTGCGCGCGGGCGACGCGCGAAGCGCCGCTGCGCTCCTCGGTCGTCCATCCGATCACGCGCAAGAACGAGCAGACCTCGTGCGGCGAGCGCGTGCCGATCGTGAACTTCGATTTTTCGGAAGCGCGACGAAACGGTCGAGATCGAGATGATCCCGAAAGGATCGGGCTCCGAGAACGGCTCCTTCCTGCAAATGCTGATCCCCGCCGACGGCGTCAGCGCGATCAAGCGCTTCGTCGTCGATCGCGTGATCGAATGCGGCGGACGCGTGTGCCCGCCGACCATCGTCGGCGTCGGCATCGGGGGCACGTCGGATCTGTGCATGCATCTGGCGAAGATCGCGGCGACGCGCCCGCTCGGGACCGAATGCGCCGATCCCGAAGGGGCGAAGATCGAGCGCGAGCTGTCGCAGGCGGTCAATGAGCTCGGCATCGGGCCGCAAGGTCTCGGCGGACGTTCGACCGCGTTCCGCGTGCATGTCGAAGTCGCCGCGACGCACATCACGATGAATCCGGTGGCCGTCAACATCCAGTGCCATTCCGCCCGCCGCGCCCGCGCCGTCATCACGCCGGGCGGGATCGCGTTTGCATGAGGCGGTGATGGCTCATCACGCACTCGAGCTGCCGGTCGGCGAGGACGCGGTGCGCACGCTCCGCGTCGGCGACACCGTCACGCTCGAGAAGACCTTGTTCGGCATCCGCGATGCGACGTTGATCGCCATGTTCGATCGCGGCGCGCGCACGCGGCTCGACCTCAAGGGACACGCCATCGTGCACACCGCGCCCAACGTCAAAGCGGTCGAACCGTCCGCGGAGAATCCGGCGAGATATGCGCCGATCTGCGTCGGCACGACGACGTCGATGCGCATGGAGCGGTTCACGCGGCCGCTGATGGAGCGCGAAGGCGTGCGGATCGTCGTGGGCAAAGGCGGCATGGGCGCGCAAAGCCTCGCGGCCTTCCGCGATCTCGGCGGCGTCTATCTCGCCGTGGTCGGCGGTGCGGCCGCGCTGCAAACGACCTGGATCGAAGCGATCGAGGATGTGGATTTCGAGGAGCTCAATCCCGAATGTTTGTGGAAGTTCCGCATCCGCGGCTTCGGGCCGTTGCTGGTCACGATGGACTTCGCATGGCGGCTCGCTCCACCGCGACATCAATGACGCGGCGGCGTCGCGGCGCGATGAGGTCTTGGCGCGCATCGGCGCGTTGAAGTGACCGCGCCAGGAATGAACCAGCTCGATACCGACATTCTCATCCTCGGTGCCGGAGGCGCGGGGCTGTTCGCAGCGCTTCACGCCAAGCGCGCCAATCCGGACCTCGACGTCACGATTGCGGTCAAGGGCCTGCTCGGCAAATGCGGCTGCACGCGGATGGTGCAAGGCGGCTACAACGTGGCGCTCGCGCCCGGCGATTCCGTCGAACGCCACTTCATGGACACGATCGAGGGCGGCGCCTGGCTGAACAATCAGGACCTCGCCTGGCTGCTCGTCACTGGAGCGCGCACGCGCATCCGCGAGCTGGAGAACGAGCTCGGCTGTTTCTTCGATCGCAATCCGGACGGAACGATCCATCAGAAGGCCTTCGCGGGCCAGACATTCGACCGCACCGTGCACAAAGGCGACCTGACCGGCATCGAGATCGTCAACCGCCTGGCGGAGCAGGTCTGGCGTCGCGACGTGCGGCGGCTCGAGGATCACCGCGCGCTCGATCTTGTGCCCGCCGCCGATGGATCGGGATTGGCGGGCGCGCTGATGCTCGACATGCGTTCGGGCGAATTGCTGCTCGTGCGCGCGCGAAACACGCTGCTCGCCACCGGCGGCGGCCCGACGATGTACAAATATCATACGCCGTCGGGCGACAAGTCCTGCGACGGCATGGCGATGGCGCTGCGTGCCGGCCTTCCGTTGCGCGACATGGAAATGGTGCAGTTCCATCCGACGGGACTGCTCGCCGGCGAAGGCACGCGCATGACCGGCACCGTGCTCGAAGAGGGCTTGCGCGGTTCGGGCGGCTGGCTGCTCGACGGCGAGGGCAAGCGCTTCATGTTCGATTACGATGCGCGCGGCGAACGGGCGACGCGCGACATCGTCAGCCGCTCGATCATGGATCAGATCCTGAAAGGCCGCGCGAGTCCCGAACGGCGGCGTGTTCATCTCGATGGGTCATCTCGGGCCGGACAAGGTTCGCCGCGAGTTCAAGGGCATGGTCGAGCGCTGCGCGGATTGCGGCTTCGATCTTGCGGCAGGCCAGGTCGAAGTGATTCCGACCGCGCACTACATGATGGGCGGCGTCGTCTTCGAGGCGGATTGCACGACGCCGATGCCGCGTCTGTTTGCGGCGGGCGAGGATACCGGCGGCGTCCATGGCGCGAACCGGCTCGGCGGAAACGGCGTGGCCAATTCCACCGTGTTCGGCGGGTTGGCCGGCGATGCGATGGCCGAGACGACGAAGCCTCGCGGAGCGTTCCCCGATCCCGATCCCGCTGCCATCGAGGCATCGCGCGAGCGTGCCCTCGGCGTTTTCGGCAAGCCTCCCGGCGATATCAATGCGCTCCGCAAGAAACTCTTGGACGTGATGTGGAACGATGTCGGCATCATTCGAAGCACCGAGAAGTCTCGCGCGCGCCAACACGGTTCTCGAGGATCTGACGCGCGAGATCGCGTCATGCGGCGTCGACGGCGCCGACCGTCGCTACAACCTCACCTGGATGGACCGGCTCAATCTGGAGAATCTGGTTCTCGTCAGCCGGGCGATCACGGCGGCGGCTCAAACGCGCCGCGACAGCCGTGGCGCGCATTTCCGCACCGACCATCCGCAATCTACGGCCCTCGAAGACTCAACCTACACCGTCGTCCGCATGCGCAATGAAGAGCTAGAGGTCGGGATGGAACCCGTGGTCTTCAGCCGCGTGCGTCCCGGTCAACCCACTGACGAAGCGTTCTCACTCAACGTCTGACTGAGGAGCATGACGCGGCGTAACAGATCGAGTGACTGGCGGACGGCCGGCCCGTCCGTGAGGCCACAGCGGAGCGCGACACCCAGACCATCGCGAACCAATTCCAAGTCGTGCGCCGCGCGTGCCCGGCGCAGCACGATCGTGAGCACGAATTCGGCCAGCGAACCCCGGCAGCCGGCATCCAGCCCCATAAAGCGATTATGCCAGCCGGAGTTTCGAGAGTTGGCGTTCAGCAACGGCATGATCGAAACGATCGCGCGTGCCGATAACCATTTGGAGGGCAGAGCAACAGGCGGACTGAGGCCGGACTGCAAGGCGGCCAGGCAGAGAAAGCCCATGACAAAGTTGGCGTGGTAGGAGGTCCGCAGCACGTAGTCGTCCCGTTCGTCCTCGGGAAGATCGGCGCAATAGCGCGCGGAGTAACCTGGTCCCGGAAGGAACCCGTTTCTGTCCTGAACCTCCGCCAAGAGTCCGAAACAGAAGATTGCGGCCGGGCTCCAGGGCAAACCCAGCATCGGCCATGTCCAAAGCAACTCCGCGGCCAAGTCGAAATTCTCGGCATCGATCGCGGCGGCGAGCCCCGCTTCGGCGTCGGCGACGATCTCATTCGCCGCACGCGGCAGCGCGATGGGCTTCCGCCCCATGTCGCTCGCATAGAGAACGACATGCGTAAACGCGTACAGATCGGACGTGGCGGACCCGAGCGCGTCGAGAGGGCGAGCAATGCATGTGCGGTTCAAGAGCTCGGCATCGACCATGGGACCGTGCGAAACGCCCGACCAAATATTCCTGAGCCATTGACGCTCCAGGTCGTGGTTCGGCAATCGCTCGCCGCCAACGTCCTCGTCCTTCAGTATCTCGGCGAGCAGGCGATCGAACGGCCGGTCATGATAGCCGAGAGCCCTCAGATGAATGTGGGCGGCCGCGTTATCGAGGGCGCGCGCCGGATCGCGACACAGCGCCACCAGAACCGACTCTCGACGGGCGTAAGGAATGAGGCGCTGCAGCCAATTCATCGAACAGGCAAGCGACTTCGCCATCGGTTTGACGCAGGAAAGCCGCGCTCCGCAGGAGCATGGTGGCTTCGGCGACGACTTTGGCGACGACCAATGGACCCGCGCCCAGCGGAGCATCGCCCGCATTCCGATCCTGCCGGCCGTTGTTCTCCGTCTGCGCCTCGTGACGGGCTGCAGCGGTTAAAGCATGCTTGGCGATGCCGAACGCCAGGCAGGATCGCCGGATGAGATCCCGGCGATCCCGCGTCTCTGCCACAGCCTTTCGGGAGGGAATGGCTGTTGCGAGTGGCGACATGACCAACGACGTCGATCAGCGTTGGTTTTTGGTTTGGTTCATGATGTCGAGCTCGGGCCCCGGCCAGCCGCAATTCCACATGACATTGCGGTTGATGATCGTGACCAGGGACTCGCCCTCACGCACGGCGCGGTCGCCGAACTTGCTCATGACCATACCGACCGCGTTGAGATTGACGGCCTTGGTTTCCAACAGAGTCTCGACGACCTGCTGCAGGAATGCGCTTCTCGGTTCACCCATTTGGTTCTCCTGTTCATCGGTTGGCGATGGCAGCGGTTCGCCCCAACAGCCGCGGTCATCTGTCTTGCAGGGCGATGAGACGACCGATCGCCCGCATGCGGACTAAGCCACGGACGATTGTGAGATACCTGAAGGACAGGCGAAACTTTCCCGAAAGTCTGCTTAAACCGCAGACGCTTATGAAACTCACCAGAGATTCCTTATGCGACTTCTCTAGGTGGTGGTATTATGCGTGAAATGCTGCGCCCAGAACCGCTCTGTGGTCTGCTGGTGCACATGCTCCCGTATTCGAGTGCCGCAGACACTTGTAGGAGCGAACCATGCGCGCATCCGGGCTCATCCGTTACATCGGCGTCCTGGGATTGGCTCTTTCAGTTGCTTTTGCCGGCGCGGCCGTTGGCCAACCGGCAGCGACCTCGGACATCAAATCGGAGCGGTTCGCGGCGGACACGTCGTCTACGACGGCAACCGGCGCGACATTTACAGCGCCCGCGGGCTGGAGCGTCACGTCCGGCACGAATAAGAGGGTCCTTGCTCCACCCGAAGCCGACTCGCACTTGGCTCTGGTGGATGTACAAGCGGCCGACGCCGACGCCGCGGTGGCGGCTGGGTGGGCGAGCTACCGTCCGGATGCAAACCGACCGCTCAGGCTTGCGTTGCCGCAGGCGCCTTTCAACGGTTGGGACGAGCGGCGGGTTTACAATTACGAGACATCGCCCAACGAGAAAGCCGTGGTCTATGCGCTGGCGTGGCGGGCGGGCCAGAATTGGACGGTCACGATTGTCGAAGCAAGCCTCTCGACGTTCGAGAAACGCAGCGCGGCCTTTTCGCTGGTGTCCGGAAGCCTGCTCCCCAAGGGATACCAGCGCGAGATGTTCAGCGGAAAGCAGGCTCATTCGCTCAACGCCGCGCGGATCGCGGTGCTCACGGGTTTCGTCCAGGACGTCATGCGGGAGTTCGATATCCCCGGCGTGGGCTTGAGCCTCATCGACGGCGGCAAGGTTGTCTTCGAAGGCGGGTTCGGGGTTAAGGCGCTCGGCAAGTCGGAGCTGATCGATGCCGACACGCTCTTCATCGCCGCCTCCAACACCAAGCCGATGACGACGCTGCTCCTTGCGAAGCTCGTGGACGAGAACAGATTGCGCTGGGACCAGCCCGTGACGGAGGTCTATCGAGATTTCCGGCTGGGCGACGCCGAGACGACGCGGCAGGTGCTGGTGAAGCATCTGGTCTGCGCCTGCACAGGGATGCCGCGGCAGGACTTCGAGTGGCTGTTCAGTTCTCGTACGGCCACACCGGCGTCATCGCTCGCGTCGCTCGCCACCATGCAGCCGACCAGCCGCTTCGGTGAGATTTTTCAATACAGCAATGTCATGGCCGCGGCCGCCGGCTATGTCGGCGCCCATGTGATCAGCCCAGGGCAGGAGCTTGGGGCTGCGTACGACGAGGCGATGCGGTCGAAGGTGTTCGAACCGCTTGGAATGACGCGCACGACGTTCGATTTCGCGACCGCTATGTGCGGGAATGTTGCGAGCCCGCACGGCGACGACGTGGACGGCAAGACCGTTGCGGCACGCATGGACAACAACTACTCGGTCGTGCCGCTTCGGCCGGCCGGCGGGATGTGGACCAGCGCACGCGACCTGACGAAGTACCTGCAGATGGAGCTCGCCGGCGGCATGCTGCCGGACGGCACGCGGTTCGTCTCGAGGGAGAACCTGCTGGAGCGCCGCAAGCCACAGGTCCAATCCGGCGAGGAACGCCTCCTACGGGATGGGGCTCGGGATCCGCACGCAGTACGGGATCACGGTCCTGAGCCACGGCGGCAGCATGTTCGGCTACAAGAGCGACATGCTATTCCTCCCCGATCATGGCGTCGGCGCGGTGATCCTGACGAACTCGGATACCGGGAACTTGTTGCTGGGCCTATTCCGGCGGCGGCTTCTCGAAGTGCTGTTCGACGGAAAATCTGAAGCGGTCGAGCAAGCACAGGTCGCGCGTATGCAGCGCGCTGCGAGCATCGCGAAATTTCGCGAGCGGCTCGTCGTTCCGGCGGATGAAGCGGAGGTGAGCAGACTCGCCTCCCGCTACACGTCGCCAGAGCTCGGTGAGCTGCGTGTCGTTCGGCGCGAGGGCGCCGCGACCTTCGATTTCGGCGCGTGGAGCAGCCCAGTCGCAACGCGCAAGAATGACGACGGGACCACGTCGTTCATTTCGATCGAGCCGACGATCATCGGCTTCAATTTCGTCGTCGGCGAGAGGAATGGAAAACGGGCGCTGATTACCCGCGATGCCCAGCATGAGTACGCTTTTGTCGAATCCGCGCCGCCGTAATCTGCCGACGACTTAGTTGGGTCAGGCTGCGACGCAATTCGTTGGATTGATATTGCCGAAGTCGGGTGCGCACTCTTGAGGAGGCCGCGTATGTCCAGTTCCAAGTTCGGCGGGCATCGTTTCAAGCCATCCTCACCGCATCGCTTCTTGTCTTGATTGCCGTCGGGCTATCAGCAGTCCTCCACCCTAATCCGTTCACGTCCGCTGTTGCCGTCGAACAGCGCATTAGCCGCATTGAGTCCGACATCCTGCCAGCCGTCGTGCCGTTAGGCGCCACGCGGCCAAAGGTGAGTCTGGTCGAACGAATGGAAGCGCTCCGCGTCCCGGGAGTCAGCATCGCGGTCATCCATAATGGTGAGATTGCATGGGCCCGCGGTTTCGGTGTTACGAGACTCGGCGGAGATCCAGTGACACCCGACACTCTCTTTCAGGCCGGGTCGATCAGCAAGCCGGTGGCAGCGGCCGGCGTCCTCGCTCTCGTGCAATCAGGAAAGCTCGGTCTCGACACAGACGTGAACGAATATCTGACAAGTTGGAAAGTAACAGCAAACTCGTTCACGGAAGGAGCGAAGATCACATTGCGGCAATTGCTGACGCATACGGCCGGGATGACGGTACATGGGTTCCCAGGCTATGCATCGGATGCCGATGTTCCTACGCTTGTACAAGTGTTGAACGGTCAGGTGCCCGCGAACACCCCGCCTATCGTCGTCGACATCGCGCCGGGCAAGATCTGGAGATATTCCGGCGGCGGCTATGTCGTCGCGCAGCAATTGCTCGACGATGTGACTGGGATGCCATTTACAAGGTTCATGCAAGAAACCGTGCTATCGCCTGTCGGCATGACACGGAGCACATATGAACAGCCGCTGCCGGAAGACCGCATTGCCGTCGCTGCGACCCCGTATCGCGACACTGGCCGGCCCGTTCGCGGTGGCGCGCATACCTATCCGGAAATGTCCGCCGCCGGGCTGTGGACCACGGCTTCGGACCTCGCGCGATTTGCCATCGCGGTGCAGAGCTCTTTTGCGGGACGGTCTAACGGATTTCTCTCGGCCGCGATAACCCGTCAGATGGTGACACCTGGACTCGGCGGCTGGGGGTTGGGTTTCCACGCCGACCGCCGCTGGTTTGCCCATGGCGGTGCCGACGACGGTTTTCAGGCCAATCTCTTCGCCTATAATGACGGCGACGGTGTCGTTGTCATGACCAACAGCGACAACGGCGGGTAGCTTGCGGCCGAGATACAGCGTACGATCGCACGCGAATATGGCTGGCCCGATTTTCAACCAAAAGAACGCCGTGCGGCCGCAGTCGATGCGGCAGCATTCGAAGGCTATGTCGGCCACTACAAATTCGACAAAGGCTCACCGGCCGCCGTCACGCGCAGTGGCGATCGGCTCTTCGTCCAGCGCGTCGGAACGCCCCGTTTGCAACTTTTTGCCGAAGGGGATCATACGTTTTTTCTGACCGACGTCGATGCCGAGGTCACCTTCGAAGTGGATTCCGACGGTCGAGCGACACGGCTTCTCTGGCGCCAAAACGCTGGAGACGTTGCAATCCGTGTTGATGAGTCCGATCCGTGGGCGATTTGGACAGACGCGACTCTGAGGCGGATCGATCAGCAGCTTCAGAATCCGGGGTCGGACACCGCGCTGAGTGCCGCTATCGACGAGCTGCGGCGCGGCCAACCCGACTACGATCGAATGAGTCCCGAACTGGCGACCGTTACCCGCCAACAGCTGCCCCATCTCCAAGCCGCAGTAGAGAGACTGGGTGTCGTGCAATCCGTCGCCTTCAACGGAGTAGCGCGCGGGGGCAGCGATATCTATGCGATCAAGTTCGAGAACGGCTGGATCGAGTGGCGACTTCGACTGAATGCCGAGGGAAAAATAAACTCCGCATTTTCCGGCCGGACTAGTCTTGAAGCCGCGTTCCGGTCTGAACGACGCTTGGGATACTACGATAACATCTGGGAGCGCCCCGGAGCCTGGTCTCTGCAGCATTGCGTCCCAATCCAGGCGTTGGTTTGCCGCGTGTAAATTCTTCTTGGTTAACTCTCGCGCTCGCCATTGAACTTCCCGGAACCGGCGATCATCTTCGTTCGTAGCGGCCTCGCGGTGAGCGGCCGCACCCCAACCACAAGGGAATCGTTGTGATGAGTTGCGAGGACGATATTTTTTCCGGAGCGCGGTCCTCGCCGCAGAAAAAATCGCAAATTCGAACGAACAAACTATTGGAAACGGGGAAAAGCCCGCGCGGCCAGAGCCTTGGGCACGACACCGCGCGGCTGCGGACGCCCAATGTAATTTTTCAAAATTCGAGCGGACGGACTATTGAAGGTGCGAAAAACAACGCATCATCAACACCTTGGCCATGCACCGCTTGAGGACCGCCGATGAATAAGAAGGACCGGAGCACGCTCACGCTCGACGACGTGACGGGCTGGTGGGAAACCGACATCGTCGACATCGCACCCGGCTCGATCCGGATCCGCGGCTACGCCATCGAGGAGTTGATCGGCAACATCAGCTTCCCCGCCATGATCTGGCTGGTGCTGCGCGGCGAGCTGCCGAGCAAGCAGCAGGCGGACCTGTTCGGCGCGGTTCTCGTGTCGGCCGTCGATCACGGGCCGCAGGCGCCGTCGATCGCTGTCGCGCGGATGGCCGCCACCTGCGGCCTCGGCCTGAACGGCGCGATGGCGAGCGGCGTCAACACGCTGGGCGACGTGCACGGCGGTACCGGACAGCAATGCATGGAGCTGCTCCAGGACGTGGACGCGCGGCACGTTGCCGGCGCGGACGAAGATGTGGCGGCTGAGGAAGCCATCGCCGAGTATCGCGAGCGCTGCGGCGAGTTCATCCCGGGCTACGGCCACCGCTTCCATCCGGTCGATCCTCGTGCGGTCAGACTCTCCGAGCTCGTGCGCGAAGTCGAGAGAGACGGGCACGGTCAGCGGGCGATATCTCGTCGCGGGTGAAGCGGTGCAACGTGCGCTGTCGCGCGGCAAAGCGAAACCGCTGCCGATGAACATCGACGGCATCAGCGCTGTGGTCCTGCTGGAGCTGGGTTTCCCCGCGGAGCTCGGTCGCGGCATCTTCATCCTCTCGCGCAGCGTCGGCATCTGCGCGCATGCGTTCGAGCAATCGCGCCAGGGCGAGCGCATCAAGGGCCCCACCCCGCCTGGTTGCGGCTTCCGCTATCGCGGACCGGCGCCGCGCGCGCTGCCCGATGCCGTGAGGAAATCCCCGCCATGACGGCGCGAACGCTTCCGCTCGACGGTGTGCGCGTGCTCGAGTTCGGGCACACGATCCTGGGGCCCTGCTGCGGCATGATCCTCGCCGATCTCGGCGCGGAGGTGATCAAGATCGAGCCGCCCGACGGCGAGCGGACGCGGCGCTTGAGAGGATTCGGCACCGGCTATTTCGCCTTCTACAACCGCAACAAGAAGAGCGTCACGCTCGACTACAAGACGCCCGAAGGCTTGGCCTCCGCGCGCGAGCTGATCGCGACGGCCGATGTGCTGATCGAGAACATGGCGCCGGGCGCCCTCGCCCGCGCCGGTCTCGGACCCGACGACGCAAAGCGCATCAATCCGAAGCTGATCTACTGCTCGCTCAAAGGATTTCTCGACGGTCCGTATGCGGATCGCTTTGCGCTGGATGAGGTCGTGCAGATGATGTCCGGCCTTGCCTACATGACCGGGCCGCCCGGCATGCCGCTGCGCTCCGGCACCTCGATCTCCGACATCACCGGCGGCTTGTTCGGCGCGATCGGCATTCTCGCGGCGTTGCGCGATCGCGACCGGGGCAAGGGCGGTCAGGTGGTCGAAAGCGCGCTGTTCGAGACCGCCGCGTTCCTGATGGGCCAGTTCATGGCGTACTCGGCGCTCACCGGTAAGCCGGTGCCGCCGATGCCCGCGCGCGTGAGCGCCTGGGCGGTGTACGAGCTGTTTCAGAGCGCCGACGGCGAACGCGTCTTCGTCGGCGTCACCAGCGACAACCAGTGGCGGAGCTTCTGCGCGGAGTTCGACCTGCCCGACCTGCTGAATGACATATCGCTGTCGACAAACGAAAAGCGTGTCGATGAACGGGCACGTCTGATTCCGGAACTGGTCGCGCTGTTCAAGACGCTGCCGGCGGCAGAGATCGAACGGCGCTGCGTGAAGGCCAATCTTCCGTTCGCGCTGATCGCCCATCCCGAAGATCTGTTCGACGATCCGCACCTCAACGCCAACGGCAGCCTCGCGCCGACCACTCTTTCGGACGGCATCGAGACCAAGCTGCCGAAACTGCCCATCCGCATCGACGGCGAAGCGTTCGACTTGCGAACCGATCCACCCGCCGCCGGCGAGCACAAGGCGGCTATTCTGTCGGCGCAAGACGATGACGCCGATCTCCGTCGCCATTCTCGACGACTTCCAGAACGTGACGCGCACGCTCGCGGACTGGGGCCGTCTGCCGCCGCATGTCTCGGTCACGGTGTTCAACGATCATGTCGAGGGCGAAACGCTGGTCCAGCGCCTCAAGCCGTTCGATGTCCTCGTCGTGACGCGAGAACGCACGAAGCTGCCGCGCAGCCTCGTCGCGCAATTGCCGAGATTGAAGCTCGTGGTCACCGCGGGCATGCGCAATCTCGGCATCGATCTTGCCGCCTGCCGCGAGCATGGCGTGCTCGTCTGCGGCACCGGATCGGGAAGCTCACCCACCGCAGAGCTTGCTTGGGGCCTCATCCTCGCGCTCGCGCGGCACATCCCCGAGGAGGATCGCTCGCTGCGTGCCGGCGCGTGGCAGAAGACGATCGGCATCGGCCTGAAGGGCAAGACGCTTGCCGTGCTCGGCCTCGGACGCCTCGGCACGCAGGTCGCGCGTGTCGGGCTCGCGTTCGACATGAAGGTGATCGCCTGGAGCCAGAACCTGACGGCGGAGCGCGCCGCGGAAGCCGGCTGCACGCGCGTCGAGAAGGCCGACCTGTTCCGCATGGCCGATGTGCTGACGATCCATCTGCTGCTTGAGCGACCGCACGCGCGGCATCGTCGGACGCGACGAGCTCGCGCTGATGAAGCCGACCGCGTTCCTGGTGAACACCGCACGCGCGGCCATCGTGGACGAACAGGCGCTGATCGATGCGCTGATGAACCGGACGATCGGGGGCGCGGGATTGGACGTGTTCGAGCGCGAGCCCTTGCCCGCCGATGCGCCGATCCTGCGCGCGCCCAACACCGTGCTCACGCCGCATCTCGGTTACGTCACGCGCGAGACGTACGACGTCTATTTCCCGCAGGCGCTCGAGGACATCGAGGCCTGGCTCGCGGGCAAGCCCATCCGCGTCATCACCGACTAGCGCCTAGTAGGTCGCCCACACGATGAGCACGGCGATGGCGAGCATCTCTACGCCCCCAATCATCACCGGCACGCGGCTTGTCCATTTGAGGCGGCGGGAAATCTCCGCGCGCCATAGATGTGCCGAGATCGCCAGAGCAATCGCGACGACGAAGGCCGCGACTTGCAGCCAGAACCAATACTCGATGCGATTGAAGCCGCGAAAGAAGCATCTCGCCGGTGGGCCTGATGAACAAGCGGTACGACGAAAGAGGCGGCAAACACGATCGCCCACAGCAGGAGAATGCCGATCACCCGTAAACGCGCGTCGCTCGTACTGTGCATGGTCCCGCCCCCGCCGGCCGAGTGGAGCGTACCACGGACGACCCTATCGCTGCCGCAACTCGACCCATGCCGCCAAGAGGCCGGCCACCAGCGCCAGAACGATCAGGACAGAGGCGAGAAGAACCCAATCTCCGACCGATCGTTCCGGCGCCTGGCCCGCAACGCCGACGAGAACGAGCGCTGCAACGAAGGCGGCCGCCACATAGAGCGATCGCGCCAGCGTCGTCCGGATGAGGTCTCGCATGATGGCGCTCACCGGCGTTGGCCTAGAATTTAAGTTGGGCCGTGTGAAGGACCGAGGCAGGAACATCCTGGACGATCGTCAGTGCGCCGTGATCCGCGCGGGCGACGAAAACCGATTGGAACGACGTCAGGACGACAATCGGCGCCGCAATCAGCCCGCCGATGACGACTGCCATCTCGAGGAGGGAGTTCAGTTTCTTGGTCATGGTGTTCGCTTTCTGTCGAGGGTTGCCTCCGTTTTAACGAAGACCGCCTGACAGCAGCCCGCCGCTACCCGTCAGCGTCGTGTCAGCCAAAGCGAAACGCGGCGCCGGTAAGGGCGCCGCGTCGACAAGCGCAGCACTAAGGAAAGGTCGCCCGCGGGCCCCGAAAAGGGGCCCGCGCGAGCGCCGCTAGAGCCAAGTCGGCGACAAAATGGCGGCCGGGAACATCCCGCAGGCCTGACGCGCGAATGGCAAATGGATCAGCGAGGTGCACTCGAGCCACATCAGCGCACCGGCCGCGGTGGAAAGGCTGAGGAGAAGCGTGAGCATGTTGGTCAGCTTCTGACCGCGCAATCCCATGGCCTGCTTGGGACCATAGGCGAGGCCGAACATCGTCCCCGACGCGACCATCCACAAGGGAAAGAACGCAAGCACCCAAATCCAGTCTCTGACGAATGCGTCGCTCACGGCACCAGACCCCTCAGTTTCTTCTTCTCGTGACGACCCCACTGCCTCGACCGAACGGTCTCTACTCGGTCGAGAACGTCACGCTCTAGTCATAGGGCTGGCGCGTCGGCGGAACAATCAGACCCTTGTTGTCGCGTAAACATCAACTTGCTTTTTACCAAAGCGCGCCGGCCGGCCGCCGCGGCGCGAAATTCCTTTCGTTTTCCGGCTTCGTTTGGTTAGCAGACGCTTAACGCGTGCCTGTGCGCGCCTAGCTCACCAGGCGAAGAAGCCCACGAACAGCTGACAGAAGATGGCGCCGTAAAGCGCCATCGAGAAGCCCCACAGCAGCATCTTGCGGAAAAGTTCCTTGGTGTCGGTCGCGCCGACAGGAACGGCCGCGATGCAAAGCGCCCCAATCGTGGACAACGGCGAAACGTCGACGAGCGCGGCGCCGATATTGATGCTGAGCGCGATCTCGAACGGATCGCCGCCGCCAAGCCGCTCGACGAGGCCCGAGACGGTCGGCAGGAACGCCGGAAGCACCACGCCCGACGTCGAGCTGTAGCTCGAGATCACGCCGGCCACGCCCGCCATGATGCCGTTGACGCTATAGGGCGTCGCGATGCTCGCGAGCATCTGGGTGAACAGCTCCATGCCGCCGGTCTTGTCGAGCACGGCGATCAGGAGGCTGACGCCCGACACCATGATGATCACCGACCAGGGGATGGTGGCGAGCGCCGTGTTGTCGTCGGCAGCACCTGCAAGAATAAGAAGCGCCGCGGCGGGAAACGCGACGAGCCCCGGATTGGCTTCGAAACCGATGACCACCGCGAGCCAGATCGCCAGCACCGCGATCGTCAGCCAGTGCGTCGGCGTAAGCGGCGGAAGCGCGGCTTCGGTTTGCAAGCGGGGCGCTTCGCGGTTTTCGCGCATCAGCTTCAATCCGCCGAACAGGACATACGCAGCGACCGCGGTCACCATGTGGGCGACGAAATTCGAGATGAAGACGGCGGCCTCATGACCGCCGAGACCGCCACGCTCCAACAGGTTCAGCGAGATGATGCCCGTCAGGCTCACCGGCGACAGCGTTCCGGCATTGGCGCCGACGCCGACCATCAGCGCGAGCAGGAACGCCGGCACGCCGGCCGCGACACCCGCCGACATGGCGAGCGGCGCCATGATCGCGGTACCTGCGATCGCGCCGGGACCGATCGCGGAGAGGGTGAATGTGAGCAGGAAGAACGCGATCGGCAGAATCGCCGTCCGATGCCCGCACAATCGCACCATGCGCGCGGTGATGGCGCCGAGCGTGCCGTTCTTCACCGCGATCCCGAACAGCAGCGTGACGCCGACAAGGATCAGGAACAGCGGTGCGGGGAAGACCGCGGCAAACTCGTTCGCCGTCCAGCCCGCCGCGAGAAGCGCCACGCCGGCCGCGAGCGTGATCGCCAGCACGCCGACATTGATGCGCGACGTCATGCTGACGGCAATGACGACCAGAAGCGCGCCAAGCGAAAGGACGCTGGGACTCATCGCGCCCGCATCGCGAAGGTCTTCAATTCAGGCGCGTCCGCGCTGTCTCGCCGCCATGCGTGCTCCCCCAGATCTTGCCTTGGGCTAACAGATCGAGCCTCGCCCGCATCAACACGTTCGCGGGAAGCGCGTGCCCGATACCTCCTTCAGCGATCCTACATCGCCGGTCAAGGGCCCAAACTGTGGCGACGCAACCGGGACGCCTACTTTGTAGCCTGCAGGTTCACGAACGGGAGAGCGGAGCCCGGAATCATCGTCGTCGGCAGCTTTCCGTCCCACTTCTCGACCGCCTGAAGCTGGACCAGATCGGCGTTCGCGCGCAGCGCGTCGGCACGGGCGCGGATGGCTGAGGCTTCCGCGTCGCCGCGCAAGCGGATGGCGTTCGCCTCGCCTTCGGCGCGGGTGCGCGCGATCTGTGCTTCGACTTCCGTCGTTCTCAGATTCTGCTCGCGCTGCTGAATTTGCACCTGGGCGAGCATGCGCTGCTCGACGCTCTGCTCGTAGGCTTCGGAGAAATCGATGTTCTCGACCTGCACGCTGACGATCTGGATCGGACCGGTGATCGCCGACGTGATGGCGCTGGAGATGTCGTTGTTCAGACCGGCGCGTTCCTGAATCGCGCGCACCGCATCGTACTGTCCGAAGATCGTCTTCACGCCCGACATGACCCTCGGATCGATGAGCCGGAGAACCGCGCCGTCGAGATCGCCATACTGGCTGTAGACCGCGCTCGGATCGGACGCCATGAAGGTCACGCTGACCGTCAAATTCGCCGGCTGCTGATCGCGCGAGTAGGCCTCGAGCGGCGTGTAGCGGCGGTTCTGGTTCTGCACCGTGATCTTATGGACGGTGTTGACCCACGGCATCTTGAAGTGGAGCCCCGGCCCGAATTCGCCGACGATGGCGCCCAAGCGCAGGACAACCGCGCGCTCGCCCTGATCGACGGTGTACCACGAGCCCATAACAGTGAGCAGCAGGATGAGGCCGATGACGGCCATGCCCGCTGACGTGAACCAGCGCTTAACCGGCGGGCCATCCCCGCGGCTAATCGTGAAATCTTTCATGGCGGTTGCTCCCCATTGCATGCGGCGTCCCTTGCGCGAAAAGCGCCAAGGCGACTCTCGCAAGAAAAGACTAACACGCCGGAAACCCCGACGATTGCGCGCTAGATGGTGCGGCTATGTCACGGTTTCAACCCTGTTCCGCCGTGCCCACGGTTGCCGGAACAGATCGATTGTGTAGAGAATAGGTATCGGCCGGCGGCGATGTTTTCCGGCGGACATGTCGAGGAGCGGGCGCCTCAAGGAAGCCAAAACCATGATGTCCAAAGCCCTGTTGATTCCTCTTCGCTCCCTTTTCTCGCTGATCGTCGTCACCGCTGCTGTGATGGCGTCCGCGCCGCCTGCATCCGCCGCGCCTCAGAAATTCGTCTACCAGATTCGCCACTCGACCTATGGCAGCATAGGCACCTATACGAATTCCGTTGAGACAAGCGGCGACAAGACGACCGTCACGACCGAAGGCCGCATCCGCGTTGCGATCCTCGGCATCGTGCTCTATCGCCAGGATTTCGACCGCGTCGAGCGCTGGGTGGGCGAGCGCCTGATATCGTTCCAAGGGCTGACGACGACCAACGGCCGTGCGACCGAAGTGAAAGGCGAGGCCGAGGGCAATCGGTTCGCCGTCGACTCGCCGAACGGAAGCTTCACGGCCCCGGCCGATGTGAAGCTCGCCAATCCGTGGTCCGAGGCCATGCTGAAGGGCGATGCGATGCTGACGCCCGATCGCGGCCAGCTGGAGGACGTCACGATACGTCCGGCCGAGATGACCGAGCTCCCGATCAACGGATCGATGGTCCGTGCCCGCCGCTATGAGATCGCGCGGCTGTCCGGCGAGAAGCGCTACGAAGTCTGGATCGACGACGAAGGCACCACCGTCATGTTCAACGTCAATACCCGCCGGGGTCTGGTCACCTTCACGCTCACCTCCTGACGTGGCATGATGCGGAGAGCGTCGCGGCGCCCTCGGCCGCGCGCCAACAGGGAGGTTGAGAAGATGGCGAATTCGAAACTCGTGCTTGGCGCAATGCTCGTTTCTGTGGCGCTCGTCTCGGGCGTGGCGTTGGCCGACGGACCGCAGCAGGTCGGTACCGCATCGAAACACGCGGGCTTTGCCGCGGCCGCAACCGACATGAAGGATGTACAAAAGCACATGCACCATGTGCTGAACTGCCTCGTCGGGCCCAACGGGAAAGGCTTCGACGAGTCCTTCGGCAACCCCTGCAATGGACAGGGCCAGGGCGCGATTCCGGAAACCACCGACGCCGCAACGAAGGCAAAGCTCGAGTCGGCGCTGACCGTCACGCGGCAAGCCGTCTCTACATCGGACGTGGCTGCCGCCAAGAAAGGCGCCGCCGATGCTGCCGGGATGCTGAAGTAGGCGGTCTATCCCGTTTGCCTGGTGCTTCCCCGGCCCCGAGCCGGGGAAGCTGTTTTAGGGCCCCTTGCTTTTTGGGACCCTTGGCCGGATGCATAAGCGGCGGACACCGCCTATATTCGCTCCATGCCCCACAACAATGGTCCCGGGTTCCGCCCCGTAGGCGGCTTTGCTGAAGCGTCTCCGGGCTTCGCCGGCATGACCGGCGCGGAGATGACCGCCTTCGTGCCGCACCGGCCCGAACGCCCGGAAAAGAGCGAGGGCGGGCGGCGTTTCAAGCTGGTGGCCGACTACCAGCCCGCCGGCGACCAGCCGCAGGCGATCGTCGAGCTGGTCGAGGGCCTCCGCGGCGAAGGCGCTTCGACCGCGCCGGAGCGCGACCAGGTGCTGCTCGGCGTCACCGGCTCGGGCAAGACCTTCACCATGGCGAAGGTGATCCACGAGGTGCAGCGCCCTGCCCTGATCCTGGCGCCGAACAAGACGCTCGCGGCCCAGCTGTACTCGGAGATGAAGAACTTCTTCCCCGAGAACGCGGTGGAGTATTTCGTCTCGTATTACGACTACTACCAGCCGGAAGCCTATATCCCGCGCACCGACACCTATATCGAGAAGGATTCGTCCGTAAACGAACAGATCGACCGCATGCGCCACTCGGCGACGCGGGCGATCCTCGAACGCGACGACGTCATCATCGTCGCCTCGGTGTCCTGCATTTACGGCATCGGCGCGGTGGAGACCTATTCGGGCATGGCGTTCGGTCTCGAACGCGGCCAGCGAGTCCCGCGGCAGGAGCTGCTCGCGCGCCTCGTCGCGCTGCAATTCCGCCGCAACGACGAGGCGTTTGCACGCGGCTGTTTCCGCGTCCGCGGCGACACGATCGACATCTTCCCGGCGCATTACGAGGACCGCGCGTGGCGGATCACCCTCTTCGGCGATGAAGTGGATTCGATCTTCGAGTTCGATCCGCTCACCGGGCGCAACGCCGCCGAGCTCGAGACGGTGAAGATCTACGCCAACTCGCACTACGTGACGCCGCGTCCGACGCTGGCGCAAGCCGTGAAGGGCCTCCGCGAGGAGCTGCGGCTGCGGCTGGAATGGTTCCGCCGCGAAGGCAAGCTGCTCGAAGCGCAGCGCATCGAACAGCGCACGCTGTTCGATATCGAGATGATCGAAGCCACCGGCTCATGCGCCGGCATCGAGAACTACTCGCGCTGGCTCACCGGCCGCCGCCCCGGCGAACCGCCGCCGACGCTGTTCGAATATCTGCCGGACGAAGCCCTGGTGTTCGTCGACGAGTTGCACGTCACCATTCCGCAGCTCGGCGGCATGTATCGCGGCGACTACCGGCGCAAGGCGACGCTCGCCGAATACGGCTTCCGCCTGCCGTCCTGCGTCGACAACCGGCCGCTGAAGTTCGAGGAGTGGGACCTGATGCGGCCGCAGACGGTGTTCGTGTCGGCGACGCCGGGACCGTGGGAGCTCGCGCGCACGGACGGCGTGTTCACCGAACAGGTGATCCGCCCGACCGGATTGATCGATCCGCCGGTCGAGGTGCGCCCGGTCGAATACCAGGTCGACGATCTGCTGGCCGAGTGCAAGCGCGTGGCCAAGGAAGGTTACCGCGACTCTGGTCACCACGCTGACCAAGCGCATGGCCGAGGACCTCACCGAGTATCTGCACGAGAACGGCGTGCGCGTGCGCTACATGCATTCCGACGTGGAGACGCTGGAGCGGATCGAGATCATCCGCGACCTGCGTCTGGGCGCGTTCGACGTGCTCGTCGGCATCAACCTGCTGCGCGAAGGCCTGGACATCCCGGAATGCGCGCTCGTCGCCATCCTCGATGCCGACAAGGAGGGCTTCCTGCGTTCGGAGACCTCGCTCGTCCAGACCATCGGACGCGCGGCGCGCAACGTCGACGGCAAGGTCATTCTGTATGCGGATCATGTCACCGGCTCGATGAAGCGCGCGATGGCGGAGACGGAGCGCCGCCGCCAGAAGCAGCAGGACTACAATCTCGAGCACGGCATCACGCCGTCGAGCATCAAGAAGAACATCACCGACATCATGGCCTCCGCCTACGAGCGCGACCACGTGCTGGTGGAGTCCGGCTTTGCCGAGGACCCGGTGCCGATCGGGCACAATCTGCGCACCCATATCGCGGAGCTCGAGAAGCGCATGCGCCAGGCGGCCGGCGATCTCGAGTTCGAAGAGGCGGCGCGGATCCGCGACGAGATCAAGCGGCTTCAGGCGACAGAGCTTGCGATCGCCGACGACCCGTTTGCGCGGCAATCGGCGGTCGAGGACGCCGTCGATGGCGCGATGCGGAGCACCTCGCCAAGGGACCCGAGCGCCGCGCGCAGCACCAAGGGCGTTCCCGGCACGCGCGCCATCAGGGGGAAGAAACCCCAGCCGCGTCGCGCGCGCTGACATCCGTCACCCCTCACTTACGGGAGAGCACTATGCCCGGCCGGTTCCGCGCCGGGCGCGAGTCGGTGTAGCATCCGGGCCAAATTCGGGAGGTTTCCTCATGCAGATTCGTCACGTCGTCGGACTTGCCCTGGCCGGTTCCATCGCGCTCGCCGCATCGGTGATCGGGATCGCGCAGAGCGCGCCCGCCCCTGCGGCCGCGCCCCCCGCGCCGCTGGTCATTCTCGACTTCAAGCCGACGCTCTCGGACCTCATGACCATGCTGATCCAGCCGCGCCATCAGAAATTGTGGGCCGCCGGTCAGCAGCGCAACTGGACGCTGGCCGCGTTCCAGCTCCGCGAGATGCGCGCCGGTTTCGACAAGATCGCCGCGACGATCCCGAAATACATCAACATCGATCTCGGCCCGACCTTCATCAACATCATGGATTCTCAGGTCAGGGCCGTGAACGGCGCGATCATGTCGCAGAATTCCGCCCTGTTCAGAGCGCCTTCGGCGATCTGACGGCCTCGTGCAATTCCTGCCACGAGGCGCTCAATCACGGCTTCCTGGTGATGAAGGTGCCCGAGGTGACCGGTTACGCGAACCAGGACTTCCGCTTCATCCCCGGTGTCACCACGCCGCCGCCGGCGGCAAAGAAGTGATGAAAGTGCCCGAAGTCACGGGCTACCGCGCGCTTCCTGCAGCAGCTCAGCCGGGGGCGGCGGCAAAGACGTAATCTCATCCTCCGCGATCTCGATCCTCGGAACGCCTAACGTCTCTGCAACCTGGCTGTTGGGCGCAGGGTCTAGCGTGAGCGTGACCGCCGTGCCTGACGGCGGAACGTCGATCTCGATTTCGCTGCTCCGCAAAGGGCCCAGGAACGCCATCACTTTGTATCGGCCAGGCTCAAGCGTGAAGTTTGCCCACGGGCCGTCGCAATTGAGGGCGACGAGCGGAAATCCATTCATCGACGAGACCTGGACGTTTTGACCGGGCCCCAATTGTCCGGTCGCGCCACGCACTTCCACATGAAGGCTCAGGTGAGGTTCGTCCGCGCTCTGCGCGCAGGCCGCGAGATTGTCTTGAGGCGGCGGCGGAACAGCCACATTGCGTGCGAATCGCTGCGCTGCTGCAGATGTGTGGGTGAAGCAGGCGATGACGAGTATCGAAACCAGCGCAAGCGGCCTACCCCCCAATCGCAACAGGGCAACCATCAGCGTGTCCTCGAGCCCTCGATCAGCCAGCCGATGCAAAACGCATCGAGACGCGAATGGGTTTAGGGGTTCGGCGGAAATTCCTTCGCCAGCGCGCCGGCCACGAGCACGTCGATCAGATGCTGCTTGCGCGGCGCGTCTTCGCCCGCGAGCAACCGGTCGCACGAGACCTCGGCAAATACGTCCTCACCGCCAAGCCAGCGCCTCTCGGCATCGGGCACCTCGAGCGCGACCAGCATGGCGTGATTGAGCTCGTAGGAATGGGCAGGCAGTCCTGAGGCCGTGAGCGCCGCCCACATCGCCTGATTGTGCGCCTGGCGGATCTCGGTCCACACGGCGGGCGTCTGAACCTGGACCTCTTCGCCGTTGTAGCCGCGCTCGCAGGTCTTGACCGAGATCGATGTCAGCCCGCGACACGCCGATGGCCGCGCGAGATAGACCGAGCACGCATTGGCGACCAGCAGACCGCAAGGAAACTTGTGCAGCGGCCGGTCGCGCGCGCTGAGCCCGCGGCTGTTGCTGTCGGCGGCGCGCACCTGGCCGATCACCTCGTCAAGCGTGCCGGCGAATTGCTTGCGCACGAAATTGGCGACGTGGAACACTTCGGGCGCCATCGCGCTCACCCGCAGGTGACAGCAGAAGCCGCAGCCCTTGGCGCACTCGATCCGGTGGTTCGACGGATTGCGCTTGAGCGACAGCTCGAAGAACTCGTGCGCGCGCTTGGCCGCATCGCTCGCACGCGCGGGCGCGCGGCTGTCGAGGATGTCGATCAGGATGCGCGCGAGCCCGATCATCGACCACATCTGCTGGGTCGGCGTGTCGTCGAGATTGATCCCGTAGCGCGCGACGTGGTCGACGCTCTCCTTCAAGCGCACACGCCGCTGTTGCCGGCTCACCGTCACGTTCTGGTCCGCTCTTTCATGTCGTGCCTCAGATAACGCCCCCGGGAGTCCTTTGCCAGATCGCAACGCTCCCGAAATGGGGTAAGCTCGGGCCAAACGATCGGGAGGACCCCATGCGCCGTTCCATGCCGTCGCGTTTGTTGTCGCTCGCATCTCTCGTCATCGCAGCCCTTATAGCCTCACCGGCAGAGAGCCAGACAACCATCTACGAAGGCGCGCGCCTCATCGTGGGCGACGGAACGGCGATCGAGAACTCCGCCTTCGTCGTCCAGGGCAATCAATTCGCCCAAGTCGGACGCAGAGGCGAGGTCCAGGCGCCCGCGGGCGCTCAGCGTGTCGATCTCAGCGGCAAGACGGTGATGCCGACGCTGGTCGACCTGCACGGCCATTACGGCTACCAGAATCTCGCGCAAGGCACGATGTCCAAGGAGACGTTCACGCGCGAGAACCTGATCGATCATCTGCAGCGCATGGCGTATTTCGGCGTCGGCGCGGTGGTGGGCGTCGGCGACCTCGTGGACCGCGCGGATGGAAAGGGCGGACGCACCGGCTGGGGCGACGTGCCGCTGAAAGTGCGCGACGAGGTGATCCCGAACACGGCTCTGTTCAAGACCGCCGGACCCGGCATGGCGTATCCCACCGCGGGCGCACAGGGCCATCCGTCTCGGATGGACGTGT
Organism: uncultured Alphaproteobacteria bacterium; assembly: GCA_963708555.1. GTDB lineage: Bacteria > Pseudomonadota > Alphaproteobacteria > Micropepsales > Micropepsaceae > CAIYRG01. Next base: position 125,148 of record CAVPTF010000001.1, read on the forward strand.
CCTATTGGGTGGCGACGCCGGACGAAGCGCGCGCCGCGGTGCGCGACTACGCCCGCCTGCGGCCGGAGTTCATCAAGATCTGGGTCGATGACCGCGAGGGCGCGAAGACCACGCTCTCGCCCGCGCTCTATGGCGCGATCTTGGATGAAGCGCACCGGAACAACGTTCCGGTCGCGGTCCACAACGTGAAGCTCTCCGACGCGAAGGCGCTGATGAAGGGCGGCATGGAAGGCTGGCTGCACGTGCCCGTGCGCGGCGAGGACGTCGTCGATGACGAGCTCGTTCGCATCGTGCGCGACCGCATCGCGCGGAACGATCGCCCGGTGATCTGGATGACGCCGTCGCTGATCAGCGCCTACATGAACACGTTCGGCGGTCCGCAGCGTCCGGCGTGGCTCGACGATCCGCTGCTCAAGGCCACCTACTCGGCACAGCAGATCGAGCAATATTGGGGCGAGCCGCTGCGCAAGATGACGCCGGCGCAAGTCGCGGAGGCCAAGGCTGCGTTCGCGCATGACGCGCGCAACGCGATGCGGCTGCGCGAAGCCGGCGTGAAGATCGTCGGCGGCACGGACACCGGGCAAAACCGGCATCTGGTCGGCCTCGCCAACCATATGGATCTCGAGAGCCATGTCGCCATGGGTGTCACGCCGATGCAGGCGATTGTCGGCGCCACGCGCGACGGCGCCGCCATCGGCAAGTTCAACACCGGCACGGTCGCGACCGGCAAGAACGCCGACTTCACCGTGCTCGACGCCAATCCGCTCGACAGCATCTCCAACACGCGCAGGATCAACCGCGTCTATCTGCGCGGTCAGGAAGTGCCGCGCGCGCAATTCGCGGCGCGCTGGCAGGCGGCGCTCACCCGCGCCGCGTCGGCGAAGTAGGCGTCAGGCGGTCCGGTTGCGCGAGACGCGCACCGCGAGATAGAGCGCGCCGATCGCCGCAAGCGCGATGGCGACCGAGATCGCCTCGCTCGGCGTCGCCTGCGCGGCCACCCACAGCATGCTGGCGATGCCGATGAACGCGGCCGGCACCGTGGCGCGGAATTGCAGCGGCTCGCCGGCGGTCGCCACTTTCCGCCTGCGCAGCACGAGAGAAGCCGCACAGCCGAGCACGTAGATGCCCACGGTCGCGAGCGTCGACAGCACCGCGAGCTCGATGAACGTGCCGGTCAGCGCCAGCGCCGCGGCGATCCCGAGATGGACGATGATCGCGACCGCGGGTGCGTGCGTTCGCGGATGGATCGCCGCGAGCACCGACGGCAGGAAGCCGTCGCGCGCCGTGGCAAACAGCAGGCGCGGCGCGCTGAGCGCATTGCCCGCGAGATAGCCCGACATCGAGATCGCCGCTCCGGCCAGCAGCAGGCTTGCGAGACCCGGCGAAAACCCGGCAAGCGCATCGGACAGCGGCGTGGTCGAGCGCGCGAGGTCGGCGCCGAGCGCGCCCTGCGCAACGATCTGGATCAGGATGTAGATCGCGGTGACGCCGCCCATCGCGCCGAGCAAGCCGATCGGCACCGAGCGCGCCGGCGCGCGCACTTCGCCGCTCACCGCGAGCGCCGTCTCCATGCCGGAGAAGGCGAAGATGGCGAGGAACATCGCGCGGCCGAAGTCCCCCGTATTCGACGCGTCGACCGTCAGATTCTCCGGGCGTACGAGAAACGCGCCGACGGCAAGGAACACCAGAAGCGGGATCAGCTTGGCGACGGTGGTGAATCCCACGAGCCGCGCGCCCGGTGCTGCGCCCGCGATGTTGACCGCCGCGAGCAGCACGTAGAGCGCAACGATGACGCCCGCGCGCGGGATCGGGTCCTGCGAGCGCGGGCGCGAACCCGGAGAGCACGTCGACCAGCGCCGCTGCGATGCCCGCGGATGCGAGCACGGCGGAGAGCCAGACCAGCGCGGCCATGATGAAGCCGACGAACGGGCCGAACGCCGCCTCGGCATAGCCGTAGGGACCGCCGCTCGTGGGCACGCGGCTGCCCGCCTCCGCGAAGCACAACGCGATGGCGCCCATGGCGACGGCGCAGGCGATGTAGGCCAGCGGCGCGGCGGACCCGATCTGCGCTGCGATCGCAGCGGGAAGAACGAAAATGCCCGCGCCGATGACGATATTGACGACATTCGCCGCCAGCCCGAGCGGGCCTACGACCTGCACCAGCCCGCGATCGCGATGCTCTCGTAGGCGCTCTTCCTGGGAGTCCATTCGGGATGCGGCTTTCAACGGCGCGTCCGCGGACCTCCCGCGCACAGGATCAATCTTTCATAGCCGTGAAAGCGACGCCAGACGACCACCGCGCCCGACTACGACACGCAGTTCTGCGCGACGATGTCGAGCTGCTGCCACCATTCGAAGGTGCGGCTGAAGAAGTCGAGCGCTTCCGCATCGCACTGCGTCGCCGACAGGACATGCGTCCCGACGGCGCCGCCGCCCATCGCATAGACGCCCGCAGCACCACCGCCGATCGCAACCCCGCCCGCCGCCGCGCCGCCGAGCGCAAGCACCACGCCGATGCCGAGCCCGCCGAACGACGCGAGGCCAATGGCTAAACCGCCAAAGGCAAACACCCCGCGCGCCAATCCGCCGGCCGCGAACACGCCGGTCGCCATGTCGCCGAACGCGAAGATTCCCTTCGCGTGGCCACGCATTTCGCCCTTGTCGAGGTCAGGCCCCAACGCGACGGACCAGAGCGGCAGCCCTCCGAGCATAGTTTTGGACTGACGCCGAATGCCCTTGAATGGGGCCGGCGAAAGCAGGCGGGTCTTGGCCTGTTCGAATTCCTGCTGGGTCAGGTTGCCCTGGTCGCGCAGGCGCGCGAGCTTCTCCAATTCATCGGATAAAGCCATCGCCCGTTCCCTCCGTCGCCCGGTCACGGCCGGGCATCTGCACAAGCGATCGATGACAAGGGACGGTGCTCCTCAAGGTGTATAAGCTTCGTTACCCTTGCGACGAAAAACGTCGGAAAGTTGGAAACAATGGGTTGGCATTGGGGAATTGGGACCGGGATCGCGATCCTGGCCGTCACAGCCACCGGACATGCCCAGCAGGCTCGGCCCTTCCATCTCGAGGAAGCGACGATCGAGAGCGTGCATCAGGCCTTTGCCGCCAGGCGGCTGACCTGCGTGCAGCTGACGCGGGCCTATCTCGACCGGATCGAGGCCTACAATCTGCGCGGCCCCGCGTTGCGCGCAATGCTCACGGTCAATCCCAGAGCGATGGAAACGGCAGCCGAGATGGATCGCGCCTACGCCGCGAATCCATCAGGCGCCGGTCCCCTGCACTGCGTTCCCATCGTGCTGAAGGACAATTTCAACACCGCCGACATGCCGACGACGGCCGGCAATGTCAGCATGAAGGCGTCGCGGCCGAAGTCGGATGCGTTCACCGTCGACAAGATCCGCAAAGCGGGCGCGCTGATCTTGGGCAAGACGAACCTCCAGGAATTCGCGCGCGGCGGCTTGTCGATCTCGAGCCTCGGCGGGCAGGTGCTCAATCCCTATGACCTCACGCGCACGCCGGGCGGTTCGAGCGGCGGCACCGGTGCGGCCGTCGCAGCGAATCTCGCGCTGATCGGCACCGGCAGCGACACGGGGCAATCCATTCGCTCGCCGTCCTCGGCGAACAGCCTCGTCGGAATCCGTCCGACACGCGGGCTTGTGAGCCGCGCCGGCGTGATCCCGAACAGCCAGACCCAGGACGAGGTCGGGCCGCTCGCGAGAACGGTCAGGGACGCGGCCCTGCTGCTCGATGTGATGGCGGGCTACGATCCCGCCGATCCGATCACCGCGTTCGGCAAGGGACGCACGCCCAAGAGCTACACCGAGCTCTTGAGCCGCGACGCGCTGAAAGGTGCGCGCATCGGCGTGCTCACGAATATGTCCGGCAACGAAGAGCGCCACCGCGAGGTCAACGCGGTGATGCAGCGCGCGATCGCCAAGATGGAAGAGCTCGGCGCGACCGCCGTGCGAATGGCGCTGCCCGAATACGACGCGCTGGCCGGTCAGGTCGTCACGTCGGACTACGAAGCCCGGACGGTGATGGATCGCTACTTCGCGACGCTTCCGCCGGACGCGCCGGTGAAAAGCTTCGCCCAGCTGGTGGCCGCGAAGACGTCGGCCGTGCAGGCGACGCTCGAACAGGAAATCGCGGTCGTCGACGGCATGAACAGCCAAGCCTACAAGGACAGGATGCTGAACCGCGACAGGCTGAGACTCGCGGTCGCGAAGTTCATGGCCGACAACAATCTGGATGCGGTCCTCTATCCGCATCAGAAGATCCTCGTCGTCCCCGCCGGTTCGCGCGATCAGTTCGAGCGCAACGGCACGCTCTCCAACAGCACCGGATTTCCCGCGGTCACGTTCCAGGCCGGGTTCTCGGCGCCGACGCCCACAGCCCCGCTCGGCGTTCCCGTGGGCGCCGAATTGCTGGGGTTGGACTACAGCGAGCCTAGGCTCCTCGCCTTCGCCTATGCCTTTGAGCAGGCCGCACAAGTCGCGGAAACCGCCCGCAAGCACCCCGCCCCTGCCCAACGAGCCCTGATGGGCTTTACCGCAATTTAAGGCCCGCAAGTGCAACCTGGAGTGCCCCCGGAGAGCTAGCGCACTGAGGAGGGGCATCCATGGCAGATCCATCCGGCCTCAGCGTCTTGATCGTCGATGATCAGGCTTCGATACGCGCGCTGCTCAAGGCGAGCCTGCAGCAACTCGGCTTCAGCAACATCACCGAGTGCGGCGACGGCATAGAAGCCTTCAAGCACTTGATGCAGAGCCCCGCACAGCTCGTGATCTCGGACCTTACGATGCCGAAGGCCGACGGCCTCGTCCTGCTCGCGGCCATCCGCAAGCAGCCCGACGCTGGAGAAGACCCCCTTCATCATGCTCACCAGCCACGGTGAAGCGGAGTCGGTCATGAAGGCGCAGAAGCTCAATGTGAGCAATTATCTGGTCAAGCCGTTCAACATCGGGACGCTCAAACGCAGGATCGAAGAGGTCCTCGGGCCACTGACACAATCCGCTTAACCCGATAAACGGATCGTGAACCAAGCACTTCCGGCCGTTGGCCAAACCCCCAAGAAGGCCTAAGATCATCGGCTAATTCGAACCGGGCGCGCAGAGGTCTGTGCGATCGCGGGATATCAACCGGCTGGGAGGTTGGCCATGCGGAAGAATTGGTTGCTTTCAACAGTCGCGGGCTTAGCAGCACTCATCGTCGTCGCAGGCCCCGCGCAGGCGCAAGCGCCCGCCGCGCTGACCGGTCAGGTCAGCTCGACCGAAGAAGGCAACATGGAAGGCGTGGTCGTCAGCGCCAAGAAGGACGGCTCCACGATCAGCGTCAGCGTGGTCACGGACGCACAGGGGCGCTTCAGCTTCCCGGCCAACAGGCTCGAGCCCGGCAAATACACGCTGAAGGCGCGTGCGGTCGGATACGATCTTCCCGGAACCATCACGGCCGATGTCGCGGCGGGTAAGCCGGCGACCTCCGCTCTCAAGCTCACCAAGACGCGCAATCTCTCCGCGCAGCTCAACAACGCCGAGTGGCTGATGAGCATGCCGGGCACCGAAGAGCAGAAGCGCTTCCTGCTGAACTGCAACGGCTGCCACACCTACGAGCGCATCGTGAAGTCGACGTATGACGCGCAGGGCTTCCTGCAGGTCTTCGAACGGATGAGCAATTACTATCCGGGCAGCATGCCGACGAAGCCGCAGCGCCTGGCCGGCACGGCAACGCGCGACGGCATGATGAGCCGCGGCGGCGCGAACGCGCTGAAAGTCGCCGAATGGCTGGCGTCAGTGAATCTGAGCCAGACCGAGACGCGCGAGTGGCCGCTGAAGACGCTGCCGCGCCTCAAGGGAAAATCCACGCAGGTCGTCGTCACGGAATACGATCTGCCCAACAACATGATCCAGCCCCATGACGTGATCCTCGATCAGCAGGGCACCGTCTGGTACTCGGATTTCGGCCAGCAATTCCTCGGCAAGATGGACGCGAAGACCGGGAAGGTCACGCAGTATCCGATCCCGGTTGTGAAGCAGGGCTGGCCGACGGGCACGCTCGATCTCGAAGCCGACAAGGACGGCAATATCTGGATCGGCGTGATGTATCAGGCGAACATCGCGAAGTTCGATCCGAAGACCGAGAAGTTCACGCAGTGGCCGGTGCCGAAGGAATGGCAGACCGATGCGGCACAGACAGGTCACCTCGCGGTCAACGCGACCCATGTCGACGGCAAGGTCTGGATCAAGAATTCGGATGAGACCAACATCTACCGGCTCGATGTCGCGACCGGAAAGTTCGAGGACCTCGGCAATCAGAAGGATCCGTTCAACGGCCGGCGCATCGGCACCTACGGCATCCATTCCGACTCGCAGAACAACGCCTATCTGCTCGACTTCTCGTCGAACAACCTCGTCCGCATCGACGCCAAGACCAAGGCGCTGAAGTTCTACAAGACGCCGACCGAGATGTCGCGTCCGCGCCGCGGCCGCGTGGATTCACAGGACCGGTTGTGGTTCGCGGAATATGGCGGCAATGCCATCGGCATGCTCGACCCGAAGTCGGGCGAGATCAAGGAATGGAAAGTCCCCACGGCCTGGAGCGCGCCGTATGACGCGATGCTCGACGCGCATGGCGACGCGTGGACCGGCTCGATGCTGACCGACCGCGTGGCGCGGCTGGACACCAGGACCGGTCAGTACACGGAATATCCGCTGCCGCGGCCGACCAATATCCGCCGCGTGTTCGTGGACTCGCGGACGAAGCCCGGCACGCTCTGGATCGGCAGCAACCACGGCGCTTCGATCGTCAAGGTCGAACCGCAGAACTGACCTGGGCCTGAAACACAAAGGGCGCGGTCTCCCGACGGGGACCGCGCCCTTTGCTTTTGCCACCCACCAAAATTAGGCGAGGATATCCAGCATCTGCTTGGTCATCTCGTTGGCGGTCCTGAGCGCAATGAGATTCGCCTTGAACGCGTGCTCGGCCATCTTCTGCTCGACGATTTCCTTGGGAAGATCGGCATTCTGGTCCGACGCCACGCGTTGCGCGCTCTGCTCGAGGCGGGCGGCCGCGGCCTGAAGACCGGCGAGCGAAATCGATGTGACGCTATTCATGAAGCCAAGTTTGACGGCGAGGACCGAACAAATCCTCTCCGCGCTCCGGCGTATTTGATTCAAATGCCTTCTATTTCGCCTGCTCCTGGCCGAATTCCGGGAAGCGGAGCACGAGCCTGCCCTGCCCCGTGGCCGGGACGGTGACGCGTCCCGTCTTGGACACGTTCTCGACCATCGCCGTCACGTCGTACATCCCCGGCGGCAGGCGCACGAGCAGCCAGGGCCCGCCGCACTGCACGCCGATGATCGCCTCGTCGTTCTGCGAGAGCGTCACTTCCGCCTGACCGAGATATTCTCCCGCGCGCCCGACCAGCTCGATCCGCAGCGGATAGCTCGCCCAGCGCGGATCGTTGCGCGAATCCGCACCGATGCCCGTGCAGACCGCTTCCATGGCCCGCATCGATACCGGTGAATCGAAAGGAAGCGGCGGAGCCTTCGTGATGTCCTGCGCCTGCGCATTCGCAAGCGCGAATGTCGAAAGCGCCGCCGCAAGAACCTGCTTCATCGCGCCTGCCCCGTGATTTGCAACGGCACGGGAGCCTGAGCCCAACAGGCAGCGATGGCAAGCGCGCACGCAGAAGCGCGCGCGGGACGTTCATCCCACGCGCGCTGTATTTGACAATCCTCGTTAGCGGGATGCGATGCGCGGTGTCTCGACCGGCTTGGTGATCTCGCCGCCGGCGTTCGGGAAGCTGAACATCGCGACGTGCTGGCCGCTCGCCGGCACGCGCACGTTCATTTCCTTGTGGCCCGCATCGGGCACGTCGGCGGAGATGTGGTACGAGCCCGCCGGAAGCTTCATCAGCACCCAGGGACCTTGGCACGTCACGGAGACGTCGATCTCCTCGCCCTTCACGTTCACGGTTTCGCCGCCGAGATATTGGCCGCCCTTGCCGGCGAATTCCATCCGAAGCGAATAGGCCCGCCACTTGGGATCGTTGCGATTGGCGATGGTGGTGCCATCGCAAGCGGTTTCGATGCCGTCGATCGCCTTGGGCATGTCTTCAGTCGATTTTTCCTGCGCCCAAGCTGCCGTCATTGCCAACGCCGAAACCGTCAAAACGGCCATAGCCGATTGCTTGAAGTTCATCTGAAGTTACCTCCTAGTTCCGCGCCGGTTCCCACGCGGAGCCGGCGACCCTCGGAGTCGAAAACTCCCGCATTGCAGCGAAGTTCCAGGCGCGACCTTGTGCACGCAGCTTGAGTTTTGTGCCGGCTAAGCCTATGGTTGAGGCGCAACGGCGTCCGTTCGATGAAGCGCGCTTGTTTTGCATCCGACCGCCTGAGTTGCGCGCCTGGACGAGACAGCCTACTTCCGAAATCGAGGGTCTCCGGAGCACCGCCGAGGTATGTCGCCCGGCGGAAATTCGTGCATCGGGAGCAAACATGGCAGTTGGAACAGTGAAGTTTTTCAACACGGCGAAGGGCTATGGGTTCATTTCGCCGGAAGGCGGCGGCAAGGACGTGTTCGTCCACGCCACCGCTGTTGAAGCAGCGGGCATGCGCACGTTGAGCGAGGGCCAGAAGGTCGCTTTCGACATTCAGCCCGACGCACGCGGCGCTAAGGCGGTCAATCTCCGCGCAGCCTGAAGCTGTAAAAAACTTCTCTGGGGCGGCGCGGGCAAATCCTCGCCGCCCTTTTTCTTTGGGGCAGAGCAGCAATGATGATCCTTCACAGCATGCAGATGTCGGGAAATTGCTACAAGGTGCGGCTCGCGGCGCGTCAATTGGGAAAGCCCATCGCGCTCAAAGACTATCCCGTGCACAGCGGAAAGACGCGCGAGCCCGAATTTCTGGCGAAGAATCCGAATGGCCGCGTACCGATGCTCGAGCTCGACGACGGCCGCTGCCTTCCCGAGTCGGGCGCGATCCTCTGGTTCTTGACGACCGGCACCGATCTTCAGCCCTCTGACGATTGGGGCAAAGCGCAAGCTCTGCAGTGGATGTTCTTCGAACAGTACAGCCATGAGCCCTATGTCGCGGTCGCCCGGTTCTGGCTCTCTTACGCGCCCAAAGAGGCGCTCGAGCAGAAGCGCGCCCTCATTCCGGATTGGCACACGCGCGGCAATGCCGCGCTCTCCGTCATGGAGACGCATTTGACGCACAACGACTGGTTCGCCGGCGGCGCTTACAGCTTGGCCGATATCGCGCTCTATGGTTACACTCATTGTGCGGATGAAGGCGGATTCGAGCTTTCGCGCTATGGGGCCGTGACCGCCTGGTTGAAACGCGTCGCCGCGCAGCCCCGCCATGTGCGGCTGGACGAAAGCTGGTGACCTCATGATCGAAACGGGCAACGAGTTCTGCTTCGTTTATTCGACGTTCCCCGACGCGGAGTCAGCGCTTGCGGTCGGCCGCGCGCTGGTCGACCGCAAGCTGGCGGCCTGCGTGAACGTCTATCCGCCGATGACGAGCGTCTATGTCTGGCAGGGCAAGCAGGAGGAAAGCCAGGAGGTCGCGGCGTTCATCAAGACGCGGCGCTCGCTCGTCGAGTCCGCGGTTGCCGCCGCACGCGCGCTGCACCCCTACACGACGCCGTGCTTTCTGGTGCTGCCGATCGCGGGCGGCAACGATGACTATCTCGCCTGGGCGCGCAACCAGACCGAGCGCAGCCTGACGGTTTAGCTAGCTCAGAGCCAGCCGCGCGGCGATCACGCGCTGGACGTTCGGATTGGACGCCATCGTCGTGTGCGCGCCTTCGATCGCGATCACCTCGACATTGGGCGCAGGATCCGGAATGCACGAGCGCCAGTCGACGATCCCGTCTTTGGGATTGACGATCGCGGTCAGCGGCACCGGCGGCGGCTCGGCCACGCGCGCGATCGCATCGCGGGCATCGCCGTCCCACACCAGCGACGCGAACTTCGCCAGCGGCGCCAGCGGCGTCGCCACCGGCAGCTTGATCGGGCTCGCCACCGTGATCACGTGATCGACGCATTCGGGCCGGCGCTTGGCGATCTCGCGCGCGATCGTCCCGCCGAGACTGATGCCGACGAGCGCGACAGGGCTTCCCTGTTTGTCGGCCGCATCGCCCAGCAATCGTTCCAGGCTGGTCAGGATCGTGCGCGTCGGACCGAGATTCGTCCCGCAGTCCCAGGGCTGCGCATCGAAGCCCTGGCGCTTGAGGAAATTGCGCAGGCGTATCGTCGAGAGATCGGGCGCGCAGAACCCCGGAAGCACGATCACCGTCTGGCCGCAGCCATAGGCCGCGTCTTCGGGGAAATCGGGAGGATCGGCGTGAAGCAGCCCGCGGGCGGCGACTTCCCGCCACCACGTGCGGAGCGATACGGGAGAGCCGGCGGGCGGCCAGACCGCGAAAGCGAGCGGCCCCGATCCGGCGTTTTTTGTGCTCAAAGGTTCGGTGTTGCGGAAGCGCGACCGCGCGCGCTTAAGCGACTGACGTACTCTCATGCGCCACTTTCCAGATTACGCGACTGCGAACTGCGCCCACCTCGATCCATGGCCGGAAGATGGCGTAGGGCGGGCGCGAGATCAATGTGCAAGTTTTTAACCTACAAAACCCACAAGGCGGCGGACCTCCGCCATCACGGGGGCGGCAATCGCGGTCGCGCGTTCCGCGCCGTTTTTCAAGATACGATCGATCTCGGCGGGATCCGACAAAAGCGAGCGCATTTCTCTCGCGATTGGCGTGAGCTTGGCCACGGCAAGATCGGCGAGCGCGTTCTTGAAGACGGAAAATTGCGCGCCTGCATATTCGCCGATCACCGTCTCGGGCGTGTAATCCGCGAGCGCAGCATAGATGTTGATGAGGTTCTCGGCTTCGGGCCGGCCCGCCAATCCTTCCGGTTTGTCGGGCAGCGGATTGGGATCGGTGCGCGCCTTGCGGACCTTCTGCGCGATCGTGTCGGCGTCGTCGGTCAGGTTGATGCGCGAATAGTCGGACTCGTCGGACTTCGACATCTTCTTCGTGCCGTCGCGCAGCGACATGACCCGCGTGCCGGGCCCGACGATGAACGGCTCGGGCTGCGGAAAGAAATCCGGCGCGCCAAAGTCGTTGTTGAACTTCTGCGCGATGTCGCGCGCGAGCTCGAGGTGCTGCTTCTGGTCTTCGCCCACGGGTACGTGCGTCGCGCGATAGGCGAGGATGTCGGCCGCCATCAGATTGGGATAGACGAACAATCCCACCGACGCGTTCTCGCGGTTCTTGCCGGCCTTGTCCTTGAACTGCGTCATCCGGTTCAGCCAGCCAAGGCGAGCCACGCAGTTGAACACCCAGGCGAGCTCGGCGTGGGCCGCGACCTGCGACTGGTTGAACAGGATCGAGCGCTTGGGATCGACGCCCGCGGCGATATAGGCGGCCGTCACTTCGCGCGTCGCCTGCGCCAGCGCCTTGGAGTCGGTCTCGACCGTGAGCGCGTGCATGTCCACGACGCAGTAGATGCAGGGCATGCTCTCCTGGAGCTTCACCCAGTTCCTGAGCGCGCCGAGATAATTGCCGAGATGCAGCGTGTTGGTCGGCTGCATCCCCGAGAAAACCAGCGGTTTATGCGTGGCGGTATCCGTCATGGCGCGTCCGGCAGAGGGATCGAGGCGGCGGCCTTATCGCCGAGCCCGCGACCCGGCGCAAGCGGCGCTAGCACTAGGAGTGACCGTTCCTGAACGAATTCGGACCTATTCTACTGGCCTGGTTCGGCGATTTCTGACCCAACTCGGACAATCGACCCTACCGATCTCCTTGCATCACGCCCGCATTGCTCTCCTTTCCCCGGACATCTGCAATTGATATCGTCTTGAGTGGCACTCAAGCGGTGCTCTGCCCCGCGCCGGTCTTCCCCACTGATGCAAAGAATAAGGAGGACGTTCCGTGCTTCCTCAACTGGCATTGGCATCGCTGATCCTGCTCGCGCCATCGCTCGCCTCGGCTCAGACGACAGGATTTCAAATCGAAGAAGCGACGATCGAGGATATCCAAGCGGCGATCCTGCGGCGCGAATTGACGTCGACGCGGGTGGTGCAGCTCTACCTGAACCGCATCAAAGCGTACAACGGCACGTGCGTGAATCAGCCCGATGGTGTCCTCGGGCTTTCACCGATCACACCGATCAGGAATGCGCGTCAGCTCAACGCCTTGATGACGTTGAATTTGAGACCCGCCACAAGAGAACGATTGGGCTTCGATCCGCGTAAAGCACGCAGCTTGACCGACTCCGCCGATGCCGATCCGGCGATGCCCGACGCTCTCGACGTGGCCGCCCGGCAAGACGCCCACTTTGCATCCACTGGAACGCTTATCGGCCCGCTCCATGGCGTCGTGCTCTCCATCAAGGATCAGTACGACACGTTCGACATGCGCACGACGTCGGGGATGGATGCGGCCTATGCAAACGATCGTCCGCCACGCGACGCAACCTTCGTCAAACGCCTGAGAGACGCGGGCGCGATCCTCATCGCCAAGGCGAACCTGGGAGAGATGGGAACACCGAACTCGCGAAGCTCCTTCGGCGGGCCCTTCTGCAATCCCTACGATACGCAACGCAGTCCCGGCACCTCCAGCGGCGGCTCCGGAGCATCGGTGGCCGCAAACTTGGTGACGTGCTCCATCGGCGAGGAAACCGGCGGATCGATCCATCATCCCGCCAAGAACAACAGCATCGTGGGACTCGCGCCGACACAGGAGCTGGTCAGCCGCGACGGCATGATCGGCGCGGCGCTGAACACGCGCGTGGGACCGCTGTGCCGCACCGTCAGGGATACGGCGCGCGTGCTCGAGGTCATCGCCGGCTACGATCCGAGGGATGAGCTGACGGCGTTCAGCATCGGCCGGCTGCCCACCGAGCCCTATCGCAGCTTCGCGAACGAGCGGATGCTGAACGGATTGCGGATCGGCGTCATTCGCGAGCATATGGACAAGCGCGCATTCAACGAGGCCGATGGTGAAACCATCGATATCGCCGAGCGTGCCGTCGGCGATCTGCGTCGATTGGGCGCCACGATCGTCGACCCGGGCGTAGGAGGAGCGCTGCTTCAGAGCTGCATCGACAGGTATCTGCCCATCTATCGCAACCGGGTGTTCACCGAACGGTTTCCGGATCGCTTTCCAGTGGACGCCAACGGGAAAGCGTCGGCGGACCACATCTCTACGCTCGTGGACATGTATTTCGATCCGTCGCTCGTGCCTTCCGGCACCACGATCCGGAACATCGGCGGGGGCGGCAATCCCGGACTGACCAAGTACATGCTGAGCCGCTACTTGAGGGAGCGCGGCGACGCCAACATCAAATCCATCCGCGATCTGATCGACAAATCGAAATACTATCGCGACATTCGTCCGGACGCAGGGTTCATCGATCGGAAAGCGGCGCTCGAGGAGATGAACGCGAGCATGACGCTCGATCTCGCGACCATCTTTCAGGACAGGTTCGCCAATCAGCAGGTCGTTCTGCAATGCATGGCGCAGGAGAACCTCGACGCGCTCGTCTCTCCGGCGGGAAACATTCCCGCATACGTCCTGGGCGCACCCATGGAGCCGCCACTCTCAGGCCGGACCAATTCCGTCTGGGGCCTGTTGGGACAACACGGCATTCCGACACTGTCGGTGCCTGCGGGTTTCACCACGCGCGTGTTCGATCGCGTCCGCGATGCGGCGGCTCCTGGCGGTACGCGCCTCGTCCCCGTTCCGGCGAGGCTCCCGGTCGGCATCATGTTCTTCGGCAGGCCGTTCTCCGAGCCCACGCTCTTGCGGATCGCTTCGGCCTATGAGGCTGGAACGAAACATCGCATTCCACCGCCGGACTTCGGACCCGTTCGACAACCGTAGACAGGGTGTCCGCGCCGGCGCCGTGCTCATTCGGGCGCGGGGCGGGTTCTATCCTTCGAGGGCCTTCATCAGCCGGGCTTCGATCGCGGCCAGACGCTCGGGGTGGAGCACCTTATGGCCGAAGATGTCGCGGATATAGAAGACGTCCACCGCGAGCTCGCCATAGGTCGCGACGATGGCCGACGAGATGCCGAGCCCCATGTCGAACAGCGCCCGCGTGATCTCGTAGAGCAGGCCCACGCGGTCGAGGCTCTCGACCTCGATCACGGTGGAGACGGTGGAGGCCTCGTTGTCGAAGATCACGCGCGAGCGGGTCTTGAACGCAGCCGCCCGCTTTCCCGGCGTGCGCTTGGCAAACACCGCGCGCGGCAGGATTTCGCCGGCGAGCGTCTTGGCGATCGTCTGCTTCAGGCGGTCGATGCGCCCGCCATCCCCGAACGGACCGCCCGACGCGTCCTGCACACGGAAAAAGTCGAGCGCATAGCCGTCGGTCGTGGTGAAGATCTTCGCGCCGACGATGCTCCCGTTGGAGACGGAGATCGCGCCGGCAAGCCGCGAAAACAGCCCCGGATGGTCCTGCGTGTAGATGACGATCTCGGTCACCGTGTTGGACGGATCGGACAGCGCGCCGATGGCGAGCTTCTCGTTCTTCTCTTCGGCGGCGCGGATCAGGCGGGCATGGAATTCGAGCTCCTTGGCATCGAACGCCAGCCAATAGGCATCGTAGTGCCGGCTGGTGGCGTGGATGCGCGCCGCTTCCGGCCAGTCCTTGAGCCGCGATTTGAGGCCGTTCTTGGCGTCTTCGATCCGCGAATTGCGTTCGGGCGCGGAATCGCCGCCCGACATCAGCGTCTCGGCTTCGAGATAGAGCTCGCGCAGAAGCTGCGCCTTCCAGCCGTTCCACACGCCCGGCCCCACCGCGCGGATATCGGCGACCGTCAAGATCAGCAGCAGCCGCAGCCGCTCCGGCGTCTGCACGAGGTCGACGAAATTCGCCACCGTCTTGGGATCGGACACGTCGCGCTTCTGCGCCGCATCGCTCATCGTCAGGTGCTGGCGCACGAGCCAGGAGACGGTCGCCGTGTCGGCCGCCGAGAGGCCAAGCCGCGGACAGATCGACTCGGCGAGCGCCGCGCCGAGATCGGAGTGATCGCCGGGCAGGCCCTTGGCCATGTCGTGCAACAGCATCGACACGAACAGCACCTCGCGCGATTTCACGCGCTTGATGAGGTCGCTGACCAGCGGCAGCTCGCTCTTCAGCTCGCCGCGTTCGATGCGCGCGACATTGCCCACCGCAACGAGCAGATGCTCGTCCACCGTGTAGTGGTGATACATGTTGAACTGCATCAGCGCGACGACGCGCCCGAATTCGGGCAGGAAACGCCCCATCACGCCCGCTTCGTTCATCAGCCGAAGCGCGCGCTCGGGGTCCTTCCGCGAGCACAGCGTATCGAGGAACAGCCGGTTCGCCTGCGGATCGGCGCGCAGATTGTCGTCGATCAGGTCGAGCTGCCGCGTCACGTTGCGCAGCGTCGCGGGGTGGATGTCGAGGCCTTTCGTGTCGGCGACATGGAACAGGCGGATGAGATTGATCGGATCGTCGCGGAACAGGCCGGGGCGCGCCGCGAGCCGCCCGTTCTCGACGAAGAAATCGTCGTTGTCCGATTTGAGCTTCAAGAAGCCCGGCAGCAGCCGCGACAGCGACGGCGTCGACTTCTTGTGCTGCTCTTCCAGCGCGGCGCAGAAAATCCGCGTCAGATCGCCGACATCCTTGGCAACGAGGAAGTAGCTCCGCATGAAGCGCTCGACCGCGCGGTGCAGGTTGGGATCGGAGTAGCCGAGCTGTTTCGCGAGCTCAGGCTGCATGTCGAACGACAGCCGTTCCTCCGCGCGTCCCGCGAGATAATGCAGATGGCAGCGCACGGTCCACAGGAAGGCCTCGGCCTTCTGGAACGTCTTGTATTCTTCCTTGGTGAAGACGCCGTGATGGACGAGATCGCTCGCGTCCTCCACGCGATAGAGATATTTGCCGATCCAGTAGAGCGTCTGCAGATCGCGCAAGCCGCCCTTCCCGTCCTTGACGTTCGGCTCGACCAGGTAGCGGCTTTCGCCCTGGCGGCGGTGACGGTCGTCGCGCTCGCCGAGCTTCGCGTCGACGAAGTCCTGGCCGTTGCCGGTGGCGATGTCGCTCCAGAATTTGCGCTTCAACTCGTCGTAGAGCTCGCGATCGCCCCAGAGATAGCGCGCTTCCAAGAGAGAGGTGCGGATGGTGAAGTCCTGCTTGCCGAGACGCACGCATTCCTGGATCGAGCGCGTCGCGTGGCCGACCTTGAGTCCCAGGTCCCACAGCATGTGCAGGATGAATTCGATGACGCTCTCGTCCCACGGCGTCTCCCGGTAGGGCCGGATGAAGAGCAGGTCGATGTCCGACGACGGCGCCAGGAGGCCGCGGCCGTAGCCACCGGTCGCGACGATCGCCAAACGCTCCGACTTGGTCGGATTGGGCGCGGGGTAGAAATGCCGGACGGCGAAGTCGTAGATCACCTGGATCGTCGTGTCCTGGAGCGCGGAGAGCGCTCTCGCCACCGCGACACCGGGCGTCGTGCCCGACTCCATCCGCTGTTTCACCTCGGCGCGGGCTTGCACGAACGTCGCGCGGATCGCCTCGAGCGCCGCCTTGCGCAGCTTCGTCCTGTCGCCCCCCAACGAGCGCGCCAGCGCGGTCAGGTCGCGGCGCAGCGCATCGCCGTCGAGCGGCTGGGCGCTGTCGGCGACGCGCGGCGCGAGATGACCAATGGTGTCGAGCGACATGGAGCAATTCACCTGTACGGACAACTGGGCATAGAAGGCCGTTAGCCCTGCAAAGGCAAGGCGACAAGATCGTTAAGCGGAGCGGAACCCTAATGGATTTCCGCACATTCCCACCTGGGGCGAGCGGTGCTAGAGAGGACCCATGACCCCGGCCAAGAAATCCGTGCTCGTCACCGGCGCCGCCAAGCGCTTGGGCCGCGCCATTGCGCTCCATCTGGCCGATGCCGGCTGGTCGGTCGTGGTGCACTACAACAACTCCCAGGCCGAGGCGGAGGAGGTCGTCGCCGCCCTTCACAAAAAGGGCGTCCATGCCGCAGCCATCAATGCCGACCTGACCATGGAAGACGACACCGAGCGCCTGATCGAGCGGGCGCGCGAGGCGGTCGGGCCGCTCACGGCGCTGGTCAACAACGCCTCGGTGTTCGAGAACGACACGATCGCCACCATGACGCGCGCAATCCTGGGACAAGCACATCGAGGCGAACCTCCGGGCGCCGCTCGTGCTGTCGCGCAATTTCGCCGAGCAACTCCCCGACGGCGCGGAGGGCGCGATCGTCAACCTGCTCGACCAGCGGCTGCTCAAGCCGACGCCGCAATTCCTCTCCTATGGCGTCAGCCGCGCCGGTCTCGGCTGGCTGACCGTCACGCTCGCCCAGGCGCTCGCGCCGCGCATCCGCGTCAACGGCGTGGCGCCGGGGCCGACCTTGCGCAACGAGCGGCAGAGCGAGGCGCATTTCAAGCGCCAGCAGGAGTCGACGATCTTGGGCCGCGGCGCGACGCCCGACGACGTCGCCCGCGCGGTGCGCTATCTGATCGATGCGCGCGCCGTCACGGGACAGATGATCGCGGTCGATGGCGGTCAGCACCTGATCTGGAAAACCGCCGATGTCGGTGTCGAACAATGACCAAGACTGTCACCCTTGTTTTCGTCCGCAATCTGGAATTGCTCGCCCGCATCGGCGTGCACGGTCACGAGCACGGCAAGCCTCAGCCGGTGCGGATCAATGTCTGGCTCACCTGCAAGGTCGGCCCCGAAGGCGACAAGCTGGACAGCGTCGTCGACTATGAGGCGGTCGCGGACAACATCCGCGCCATCGTGGCCGCCGGCCATATCAACCTCGCCGAGAGTCTCGCCGAACGCATCGCGGCCTCGTGTCTCGAAGACAAGCGCGTGGAGAAAGCGCGTATCCGCGTCGAGAAGCTGCATGCGCTGCCGGGCACCGAATCCGCCGGCGTCGAAATCGAACGCAGCGCGAGCTGACTACGAACTTCCGCCGTCGACGACGTGGCCTTCGCCGCGCCAGCGCAACATGCCGCCGGGAAGATTGGCGACCTTCGTGAAGCCCGCCTGCTGAAGCATGAGGGTCGCCTGCGCCGAGCGTCCGCCGGCGCGGCACACCGCGACGATCGGCTGATCTTTTTTCAGCTCTCCCGTGCGCCCCGCAGAGTTCGCCCAACGGGATCAGCACCGCGCCGGGAATTCGCCCCAAGCGGTCCGGTGAATTCCTCGGGCTCGCGCACGTCCAGCACCTGGACCTTTCCGAGATTCTCCTCGACCCAGTGAAGCTGGACTTCCCAGATCCCGGCGAAATTGCAGGACAGCGGTGCCCAATCGGGGTCGGCCATCGGTTGATCCTCGTCCGGTTTGCCGCATTTCAGGTTCGCCGGCACGGCGATGTCGATCTTTTTCGGATGCGGCAGGTTGAGATTGTTCATGTAGCCCACGAAATCGCTTTCGGAAAGCGCGCCGCCAAGCCTCGGGTTGAAGCGCTTCTCCTCGGCGACACTCGTGGATGTGAGCCCGCGATAATCATGCGCCGGATAAAGCGTGCAACTGTCGGGCAGCGTGAAGAGCTGCAGATGCACGGACCGGTACATGTCGTGCGGCTCGCCCTGCTGGAAATCGGTCCGCCCGCAGCCGCGGATCAGCAGCGTGTCGCCGGTAAAGGCCATGCTTTCGTCATCGAGCACATAGCTGAGACAGCCATGCGTGTGGCCGGGCGTGGCGCGCGCTTCGAGATGCCGCGTGCCGAACTTCACCTTGTCGCCGTGCTTGAGGTAGACGTCGGCGCCTTGCGCGCCGCCGGCCTCGGAGACGGCGATCCGGCTTCCCGTCCGCCGTTTCAGCAGCCAGGCGCCCGTCACGTGATCGGCGTGGACGTGGGTTTCGAGCGTCGTGATGAGCTTCAGCCCCAGCTCCTCGATCAGGGCCGCGTCGCGCCGCACCTGCTCGAACACCGGATCGATCAGGATCGCCTCTTTGGTTTTGCTGCAGCCGAGCAAATATGTGTAGGTCGAGGATTGCGGATCGAACAATTGCCGGAAGATGCAAGCCATGGGTGTGCGCGCCGCCCTTAAACAACAAGTGTTGTACTGTAATATGATGGGATGATGGAAGAAAACCAACCCTCGGATGCGCCGGAAGAGCAGGAGCAGGACGCGTCGCTGAAAGGCGCCGAGCGCATCGCGGCCTATCTCAAGACCTTGCCTGACGCGCCGGGCGTCTACCGGATGCTCAACGCCAAGGGCGACGTGCTCTATGTCGGCAAAGCCGCGAGTCTCAAGAAGCGCGTCGCCTCCTATGCGAAGGCAGGCGCGCACTCCAATCGCATCGAGCGAATGATCTCGGAGACGGCGGAGATGATCTTTGTCTCCACCGCGTCCGCCGTGGAAGCGCTGCTGCTGGAAGCCAATCTGATCAAGCGGCTGAAGCCGCGCTACAACGTTTCCTACCGGGACGACAAGAGCTTCCCCAATATCCTCTTGCGCACCGATCATCCGTTTCCCCAGGTGCTCAAGCACCGCGGAGCGAAAGCGCGCGACGGCATCTATTTCGGGCCGTTCGCGGCCGCCTACGCCGTGAACATGACGCTGAACACGCTGCAGCGCGCGTTCCTCTTGCGCTCGTGCTCGGACTCGGTGTTCCAGGGGCGCACGCGTCCGTGTCTGCTCTATCAGATCAAGCGCTGCAGCGCGCCGTGCGTCGGGCGCATCGATCAGGAGCACTATGCGGCTCTGGTCGCGCAGGCGAACGAATTCCTCACCGGAAAGAGCCGGCTGGTCCAGGACCAGCTCGCCGAGCAGATGCACGACGCATCCGAGAAGATGGACTTCGAGCGCGCCGCGCAATTGCGCGACCGCATCCGCGCGATGAGCCATATCCACTCGCGTCAGGCGATCAACCCGAGCGGCTTCTCCGAAGCCGACGTCTTCGCGCTGCATCGCGCGGACGGCGCATCGTGCGTCCAGGTGTTCTTCTTCCGCGCCGGACAGAACTGGGGCAACAAGCCGTACTTCCCGCGTCATGCCGCCGACGTTCCGTCCGGCGAAGTGCTCGGCTCGTTCGTCAGCCAGTTCTACGATTCCCGCACGCCGCCCCGGCTGATCCTCCTGAGCGAGGAGATTCCGGAATGCCCGCTCGTGGCGGAGGCGCTTTCCATCAAGGCGGATCGCAAGGTCGAGATCAGCGTGCCCGCGCGCGGCGAGCGGCGCGAGATCATGCTGGCCGCGGTGCAGAACGCGCGCGCGCAGTTGGCGCGTCAGCAGGCCGAGAACGCAACGCAGCAGGCGCTGCTCGAAGGCGTCGCCGAAACCTTCGGGCTCGACGCGCCGCCCAAGCGCATCGAGGTCTATGACAACTCCCATGTTCAGGGCTCGAATGCGGTCGGCGCGATGATCGTCGCGGGGCCGGAAGGATTTCAGAAAGCCGAGTATCGCAAGTTCAACATCAAGTCGGCCGACCTCACGCCGGGCGACGACACCGCGATGATGCGCGAAGTGCTGACGCGGCGCTTCGGGCGCCTGATGCGCGAAAGCGGCGGAGAACGACGGCGACGGCAAGTGGAACAAGTGGCCGGACCTCGTCTTGATCGACGGCGGGGCGGCCCAGGTGGAGGCCGCGCATGCCGCGCTCACCGAAGTGGGCGTCGAGGACGTGATCGTGGTCGGCGTCGCCAAGAGCATCGAGCGCGAGGCCGGGCGCGAGCACTTCTATCGCCGCGGCCAGCCGCCCTTCCGTCTCGAATCCAAAAGCGCGGTGCTCTACTACCTCCAGCGTCTGCGCGACGAAGCCCATCGCTTCGCCATCGGCAGTCATCGCAAGCGTCGCGCCAAGGCGATCGGCGCAAGTCCGCTCGAAGAGATCGGCGGTGTCGGCTCAGGCCGCAAACGCGCGCTGCTCGCGCATTTCGGCTCGGCGCGCGGCGTGGCGCAAGCGAGCCTCGCCGATCTCGAAGCCGTCGATGGGATCAGCAAGGCGCTTGCAAAAAAAATTCACGATTTCTTCCACGGCGAGAGCTGAGCCCTCGCCGTTCGGCCGGGTTGTGGCGAGCCTTCGATCCAAGCATCCTGGCCTGCCTCCTGTTAGGAGCCGGCCATGGCAAGTCCCAGCAAGATTCTGCTGCAAACCACGATCCCCTACACCGAGAACGACTGGCACATCGGGCGCTTCAGTCTTTTACGAGACCATCTTGGGCGGCCTGAGGGGTCGTGACGGCGATCCGCTCTTCGAAATCGTTGCGCGCGATCGCGACCCCTCAGGTCAGCCGGATTCGATCCTCTCGCGTCTCGATCGCACGGACTTTGACGAGCTCTGGCTGTTCGCGGTGGATGTCGGTGACGGGCTGACGGCGGAAGACTGCGAGGCGATCACGCGGTTCCGAAATCGCGGCGGCGGTTTGATGGTGACGCGCGATCATATGGATCTCGGTAGCTCGGTCTGCACGCTTGGAGGAATTGGCGCGGCGCACCATTTCCATTCGAAGAATCCCGAGCCCGACGAACGCCGCCGGCGCATCGATGACATCTACACGACCTATATCTCATGGCCGAACTATCACTCGGGCAGCAACGGCGACTATCAGGAGATTTCGCCGATCGAGCCGCTTCATCCGGTGCTGCGCGATCCGGAGGATGCGGCGGGCATCGTGCGATTTCTCCCGGCTCATCCTCATGAAGGCGCGGTCGGAAAGCCCGCCGATGATCGCACCGCAAGAGTGATCGCCACCGGCCGCAGCAAAGTCAGCGGCGCTCCGTTCAACATCGCGGTTGCTTTCGAGCCGGCCGGCGGGGCCGGTCCCGCACTCGCGGAGTCCACCTTCCACCACTTTGCCGATTACAACTGGGACCCACGAATGGGCGCGCCGAACTTCGTCTCCGAGCCACCCGGTGGATCGCTCGCGAAATCCGAGCAGGCACGCAGATCGGTGGCGCGCTACGTCGGAAATCTCGCGCTCTGGCTCGCGGGCCGCAATCCCGACGAGCTGAATCGCTAGCGAGCGACGCGCCACGACCTTGCGATAGAGGTGCCACGTCCCGTGGCCCAGCACCGGCATGACGATGATGAGGCCCAGCAACAGCGGCAACGATCCGAGCACCAATAGGCCGGCGACGATCATGCCCCACACCGCCATCGGCACCGGATTCATCGCAACCGCGCGGACCGACGTCGACACCGCCTTGACGAGCCCAACCTCGCGGTCGAGCAAGAGCGGAAACGAGACGACGCTGATCGCAAGCACGAGAACGGCGAAGAGGAAGCCGACGCCCATGCCGACGGCGATCATGGTCCATCCTGCTTCGGTCGTGAGCGCATCGCGGACAAGCGCGCCGAGCGACGCCGGCTGCTCGGGTCCGACGGTCGCCTCATAGATGAAGTAAGCCGCGACCAGCCACGCCACGAACACCGCGAACAAGATCAGCCCCAGCACCGCGATCGCACCGAAGGCGCGCGAGCCGAGCACGCCGAACGCGTCCCACCACGTGGTCGGAAGACCGCGCTCGCGCCGCCGGCTCATTTCATAGAGCCCAACCGCTGCTGCCGGACCGACCAGCGCGAAGCCCGCTGCAATCGGGAAGATCAGGGGCAACAGGGCATGGTGAGCGCTCAACCCGATCAGCATCAGCCCGATGACGGGGTAGACGAGGCAGAGAAAGAACACATCGGTGCGGTACGCACCGGTGTCCTCGAGCCCTCTGATGAGAACGTCCTTCAGATCGCCGACGCTGATCCGGCGCACCACAGGGTCCGCCGGATGCGCTCCGGCGACCGACTGGGCCACGGACTTCGCCGCGGCGCCCGCGTGCACGACTTGATCAACGGCCCATTCGGCCGGATTTCGGATATGGAGTCTCGCAGCCATTTTCGCTTCTCCCGAACCCTCTGGTTCAAGGATCGCGAACCTCATGCTGACGCCGTCACGTGTCGGGCACGAGAAATCCGCGACCCGCCTCTACCGCCGATGATGCCCGCCTTCGCGCCCGCTGTCTCATGAAACATTCATCATGTTTCGCACGGCCACGCCGCAGCCAGGCCTCCGACGAGCAACATCGTTTCAATGATGCGATGAAACACTTCTGACGTATTTCGACACCATCTCGCCAGGCGCGAAATTGCTGATATCGCCGAGGCTCAGCATGCCGATCATCCGCCTGCTCTTGTTGATCACGGGCAGCCTGCGCACCCTGAGCTCTTCCATGTGCCTGATGGCTTTCGCGAGATCGTCATCCTCCCGGCAGCAGTGAATGCCGGTCGTCATCACCTCGCGCGCTGTCGTGCGGCGGGCATCGAAGCTGCTCTGGGCCAAGCCTTTGCAGACAATGTCACGATCGGTCACCATGCCGATCAGCTTGTCGTCCTCTCCGATCGGAATGGCGCCGATGTCGTGGTCGCACATCAATTTCGCGAGCTCGGCGACCGGCGTCTCCGGACCGACCCAATCGACGCCCTTGTGCATTGCGTCTTTCACTTTCATCGCAGTCTCCGTTGCTGAGAGTTGCACTCACTGACCTCCCGAAACCGGCCACACGATTCACGATGTTCGAACGCCCAACGGAAAGGGATGCTTCTTCGTGACGCCATCCGGCAGCGTCACGGAAATGCCGCGGCCGCCACGCGTGCCATCCCTCAATGGATGAATCAGCACGGTGATCTTCATGCCCGGCGTCAGAGTTTTCGGAACCCAGCCTTGACGGCTCAGGCCCAACGGCGTTCCGAGCTCGACCGCCCATTGTTGATCCACGCCTTCAGGGTTCTTCACCATCATCAGGATCCAGCTGTGCGGATTGGTCCATTGGAAATCCTTGACGGTCCCTTCGAGCGTGGTGCTCTTCATGTAGTCGAACATGGCAAAGGAATGATGGGGAAACGCGGGCGTTGCGGACATCATCATCGCAACACCTGCAAGTCCGATTGCGGCGAATCTCATCGGGGCCTCCCTAAATGTTGGCCACCCCTCGAGCGTCCCGGCGCGTCAACCGACCGCGTCGGGAGCGCTTGCCCGCAACAACACTAGCACATCTGCGGTGTGCGGCGAATCGCAAACGGCATCTGCCGGATTAAAACGACGTATACTGATGATTTGGGAATTCAGGTCGAACCGGGCACATCGAACCGTGACACCGGGCGCAATGCGGACCGGTTCGTCTCGACGCATCACTTCGCTTCGACGTGGTTATTGTACGCCCGCGCGGACCCGCGTCACAACACGGCGTTCAGAGCGCGTGCAGCGCGTCCTGGAGAGAGGCGAGATAAGTAACCTCCCGCAGACGTACGGTTCCGTCGGCCTTCGACGAGCGCGTGGGCGGCCGCGATCAGACCGGCGATTTCCGCCTTCGTGTCGTGCTTCAGCTGGTCCAGCGTCGGTATCAGCTGCTTCAGCGTCGGCAGGAAATGCCGGAGATATTCTTCCAGCACCTGCTCCTCCTCCGGCGTCATTTCGAGCCCCGCCAACAGAGCGCGGCTCTTGCAGTGACGGAGGATCACCTCTCGTTCCTGGACGGCGACTTTGTCGTCGGACCGCGCCACCAGGGCGAGTGCGACGAGGTGGTGGCCGAACGTGTCGAATACGCGTTCAAGCCCCTCCGGAGGCAGAGGGTGCGGATGGGTTGTTTCTTGCAGCTCATGCTGGTCGCGGAGGTAGGTGACCAGGTCTTCGACAAGGGCCGCCAGGGTTGGTGGAGCCACGAGGGTTTGTGTCATGACCGGAACGACTACCCAGCTTCGATGACAGTTCCATAACGGAACAGGCGCGACAGTCCCGCCCCATAGGACCTAAGAAGGATGGGATTTCGGGCGGTCTGTCATTAGACTGTTGACATGTCGTCGCTCCCCAATGCCCTGACCGTCGCCCGTATCGCGCTCGTGCCCCTGTTCTGTGCAGCCTTCTTCCTGCCCGGAGAGGCGGGCCGCTGGATCGTGTTCGTGCTGTTCTGCCTGGCCGGGGCCACCGACGCGCTGGACGGGATGATCGCCCGCAAGTTCGGGGCGGAAAGCTCGTTCGGCCGCATGCTGGACCCTATCGCCGACAAGCTGATCGTCTCCGCCGCCCTTCTGATGCTGGCCAGCGATGGCACGCTTTCGGGCATCCATCTGGTGCCGGCCTTGGTCATCCTCTGCCGCGAAATCCTGGTCTCTGGCTTGCGCGAATTCCTGGCCGCGGCCGACGTCAGCCTGCCGGTGACCCGGATCGCCAAGGTCAAGACCACCGTCCAGGTCGCCGCCATAGCCGCGCTGATCGCCTCCTCGGCGACCGAGCGTATGCTGCCCGGCGTCACGATCGGGGCGCTGATCGGCATGTGGGTGGCGGCCGGCCTCACCTTCTACACCGGATACGCCTACCTCCAGGCTGGGCTCTCGCACACCCAAGGAGACCGGCGAAGGCAGAGATCGGTGAAGCCCGACGAGGACGAAGAGCCTGCGGTGCGCAGCGAACAGAGACCGGCGTGAAACTGCTCTATTTCGCCTGGGTCCGGCAGAAGATCGGCCGCTCGGAAGAGGACCTTGCCCTCCCCTCGGACGTCACCACGGTTGCGTCCCTCGTCGACTTCCTGCGCGGCCGCGGGGCCGGCTACGAAGCAGCCTTCGCGAGGCCCGAGCTGCTGCGCTGCGCGGTCAACCAGGCGCATGCGCGGTTCGACGCCCGCATCGGCCCCGACGACGAGGTGGCGTTCTTTCCGCCGGTGACCGGAGGATGAGCGAGATCCGCATCCAGACCGAGGACTTCGATCCCGGCGCCGAAATCGCAGCGCTCACGACGACAGACCGGGCGACGTGGGCGCCATCGCGAGCTTCATCGGCCTCGTGCGGGCGGATGACCGGATGGCGGCGATGACGCTCGACCACTATCCGGGGTTCGCCGAGCGGGAGATCGCGGCCCATGTGGCCGAGGCGCGAACACGTTGGCCGCTGCTCGGCGTGCGCGTCGTTCACCGTGTCGGCCGGCTGACACCGGGCGAGCGGATCGTCTTTGTCGGTGTCGCGTCGAGCCATCGGGGCGCAGCGTTCGCGGCGGCGGAGTTCCTGATGGATTACCTGAAGACGCGCGCGCCGTTCTGGAAGCTCGAGGAGCGCGAGAACGGCTCGACCTGGGTGGAAGCGCGCGAGAGCGACGATCACAGCGCCAACCGCTGGTCGCGATAAACGCGGCATATCCCTGACCGATCACGTGGCCGTGGCACCCTGCCGGCCTAGCGCCGCGCGTGGTATCCTGATCCAAATAAAACGAGGAGGAAACGATGCGGCGATACGGGTCTTGCGGTGTTCTGTTGGGCGGCGTGGCTGCGGTCGCGCTTCTTTCCGTATCGGCTCAACCGGCACGCGCCGCGATGTCGTGCGCCGATCTCGCTTCGCTGAAGATCGCACCGAGCGAAATCGGCCTGCCGACGAGCGGCGCGACGATCACCTCCGCAGAGATGCAGAGCGTGCCCGCCGATCCGGCCGCGCCCGAACGGCGCCAAGCGCGACTACTGCAAGGTGCTCGGCGCGATCGCGCCCGTCGATCGCAACGCGCCGCCGATCAATTTCCAGGTCAATCTGCCGGCACAATGGAACGGCAAGGCCGTCCAGTATGGCGGCGGCGGCTCGAACGGCGTGCTGATCACGGGGATGAACCCGCTGCGCGACGCGCGGCGCGACACGCCGGTGCCGGTCGCGCGCGGCTTCGCCACCTGGGGCACGGATTCCGGCCATCAGAACGACAAGCTGCCCGAGCCCCGCGCGTTCGCGCTGAACGACGAGGCGCTGATCAACATGGCGCACGCCGCCTACAAGAAGACGCACGATGTCGGCATCCGCATCGTGCGCGCGTTCTATGACCGCGCACCGGCGAAGATGTATTTCTACGGCGGCTCGGAAGGCGGCCGCGAAGCGCTGATGATGGCGCAGCGTTATCCGCAGGATTTCGACGGCATCGTCAGCGTCGTGCCCGTGGCCTATTACACCGGCGGCAATCTCGTGCGCGCAAGGCTCGCGCCGATGCAGGTGGACGGCGGATGGATCAATCCCGCGAAGGTCAAGATGATCCACAAGGCCGTCAACGCCGCCTGCGACTCGCTCGATGGGCTCGCCGACGGCGTCATCGGCGCCTACGAGAAATGCAACAGCGTGTTCGACATCGGCAAGCTGCGCTGCGCGAACGGCGCCGACACCGGCGACACGTGCCTTTCCGACAAGCAGATCGCGGCCGACCGCTTCGTGCACCGGCCCTACCAGCATGCGACGTTGAAGAACGGCGTGACGCAATTCCCCGGCTACAACTATGCCGGCGTCGATCAGCCGGGCGGCATGGAAGAGAACATCACCGGCAAGTCGCCGCCGCGCTTCCCGATCACGTCCGAGGACGAGCAGTCGGGCGGTTGGGTCAATGCCGACGGGTTCGTGCGCTACATGTTCGTGCGCGACGCGAAGTTCAATTCGCTCAAATTCACCGAGCAGGCTTACGCCAAGCGCATCGCCGAGATTTCGGAGATGTTCGACACGACCGATCCGGATCTCTCGGCGTTCCTCAATCGCGGCGGCAAGCTGATCCTGAAAGGCAACGGCGCCGATTATCAGCGAAGCCTGCTGCAGGAGGTCTCCTATTACAAATCGGTCGTCGCCAAGATGGGCCAGGGGCGCGCGGATTCATTCATCCGCTTCTACGTGACGCCCGGCGTGAACCACGGCGGCGAAGGTCTGCTCGCCAACGGCCAGCCGGTTCCCTCCGACGTCGACCTTCTGGGCGCGTTGGATTCGTGGGCCGATCAAGGCCAGACGCCGGGAACGCTCACCCAGGTGACGCAGGAGAAGGACGCGCCGTTCAAGGTCGTGGCGACACGGCCGATGTGCCTCTATCCGCTTCACCCGCGCTATGACGGCAAGGGCGATCCGACGGCGGCCGCGAGCTTCACCTGCGCGCCTCAGTGACAACCGTCAGTGTACGGAGGATTCCGATGAAAAGGGCACTCGTTCTCGCCGCGATGCTGGCGCTCTCTTTCGGGAGCGCTATTGCGGCCCAGACTCCGGCGGCGCCGCAGGCTGAAATCCCCGGTGTCATCCGGGCCGGCGCCCAGGTGCAGCTGGTCAAGGATGGGTTGAACGGACTCGAGGGGCCTGTGCCGTCCGGAGATGGCGGCCTCTACTTCACCGCGATCGACGAGAACCGCATCTACAAGGTGGACCGTGACGGCAGCACGGTTTCCATCTGGCGCGAGAACACGAACGGCACGAACGGGCTGTTCCTGCTCAAGGACGGGCGTCTCCTGGGCGCCGAAAGCGGCGGCAAGAGGATCATCGCGATTGCGCCGGGCGGCGCCGTCACCGGCCTCGCCACCGCGTCCGGCGGAATGCCGCTGCGCTCGCCGAACGATCTCATCGCCGATGGCAAAGGCGGCATCTATTTCACCGATCCCGCCCCGCGTCCGGCCCCGAATGTCGCGCCCATGCAGCCCGGCAACGTTCACTACATGCGCGCCAACGGCGAGGTTCTGCTGATCGACAGCGAGATCAGGCGGCCGAATGGTCTCACCATCAGTCTCGACGGCCGCACGCTGTATGTCGGCGACACCGAAGGCGAGTACGTCTATGCCTTCGACATCCAGCCGGACGGCTCAGCGCGGAACAAGCGTCAGTTCGTGAAGCTGCGCGATCCCGAACAGGGCTCGCTCGGCTTGAGAAGCCGCGCCGACGGGATGGCGCTGGATTCCGAAGGCCGGGTGTACGTGTCGACCGCAGCCGGCATCCAGGTCATCGACCCGCGGGGCAATCATCTGGGGACCATCCGGCTTCCGGCCGTGGCCAGGAATCTGGCGTTCGCCGGACCCGATCGGCGCACGCTCTATTTGACCGCGCTCAATGCTTGTACCGCGTCCCCACGCTGTCGTCCGGCCCCGCCGAACGCGCGAAGTGATCTCGCTAGCGGCGATCAGGGTCAGGCGCTGGCTCGCGCCGGCGCCGGACGCCGCACTTCCTCGGCGTAGTCGTTCATCAGCGTTTCGCTGATCTTGCCCGGCTTGAAGCGGTAGGGCCCGATCTCGGAGACCGGCGTCACTTCGGCCGCCGTGCCGGTGAGGAAGCACTCCTCGAAGGTCGGCAGCTCCTCGCGGGTGATCTGGCGCTCATGCACCGGGATCTGCCGCTGCTTGGCGAGCGCGATGACCGAGCGCCGCGTGATGCCGTCGAGGAAACAGTCGGGGATCGGCGTGTGCAGACGGCCGTCCTTGACGAAGAACATGTTGGCGCCCGTCGCCTCGGCGACGAGCCCGCGATAGTCGAACATCATCGCATCCGCATAGCCCTTGGCCTCGGCGGCGTGCTTCGACATCGTGCAGATCATGTAGAGGCCTGCCGCCTTGGCCTGGGTCGGCGCGGTGTCCGGTGCGGGCCTCTTCCAATCCGAGATGTCGAGCCTGATGCCTTTCAGCTTCTCCGCCGGATCGAAATAGGACGGCCACGGCCACACCGCGATCGCGACGCGCACGCCCGCCTTCTGCGCGGAGACCGTCGGCATGGTCTCGGCGGCGCGGAACGCCACGGGGCGCACATACCCGTCCACGATCGACTGCGCCTCCGCCGCCTGATAGCAGGCGCGGCTGATCTCCTCTTCCGTGTACGGAATTTTGATGCCGAGGATTTCGGCCGAGTGGAACAAGCGCTTGGTGTGCTCATCCAGCTTGTAGATGCGCCCCGAATACATCCGCTCGCCTTCGAACACGCAGGAGGCGAAATGCAGGCCGTGCGAGAGTACGTGGACCTTCCCCTCGCGCCAGGGCACGATCTTGCCGTCGAGCCAAAGGGAGCCGTCGCGTTGGTCAAAGGGGATGATTTCGGCCATGGAAAACCTCGAAAAACCAGCTTGCTAGGCCTAAATCGGCAGCCTATTGATGTCAACATGACGGCGGAAAAGCCCGTTAAACTGAGGTTGTTTGTTCTGTCATCGAAACGATGAACACAACCGATAGCGCCCATCTCCTGGTCGTCGACGACGATGCGAGGCTCCGAAGCCTCTTGCACCGCTTTCTGACCCAGCAAGGGTTCCTCGTCACAACCGCGGCCGACGCCGCCGAGGCGCGCGCACTGATCAAGAGCATCGACTTCGACTGCCTTATCCTGGACGTGATGATGCCGGGCGAAAACGGCTTCGATCTCGCTTCGGATCTGCGCGCGCAGTCCGACTTGCCGATCCTGATGCTCACCGCACGCGGCGAGTCGGCGGACCGCATCACCGGATTGGAGCGCGGCGCCGACGACTACCTTCCCAAGCCCTTCGAGCCGCGCGAGCTGATGCTGCGCGCCATCCGCCCTTGTGCGCCGCTCGCGCGGCAAGCGCCCGCCGCCGCACCGCGAGATCAAGATGGGCGCCTGCCTGTTCGATCTCGAGCGCGGCGAGCTTACCCGCGCCGGCAAGCGCGTTAAGCTTACGGGCTCCGAAACTCAGCTGCTGAAACTGTTCGCGGCGAACGCGGGACGGCCGTTTTCGCGGTCGGCCCTGTGCGCGCGCCTCAACATCGCGCTGGAACGCTCGGTTGATGTGCAAGTGACGCGATTGCGCCGTAAGATCGAGGAGGATCCGAAGCTTCCGCTCTATATCCAGACCGTTCGTGGTGTCGGCTATGTCCTGGTCCCAGACCGCGTTGGATAATACGCGGCGCACGCTGCGCGCGACGCCGCTGCTCCATCCGCTGCGCGCGTTGAAGCGGCTGATGCCGCGGCGGCTGTTCAGCCGCTCGCTGATGATCATCGTGATCCCGATGATCCTCTTGCAGACGGTGGTCACGATCGTCTTCTTCGACCGGCACTACCGCATCACCACCGCGATCATGACGCGCGGCGTCGTGAACGATGTCGGCTACATGGTGATGCTGGAGAACACGCAGCCGCTCGGCCCCGAGCGCGACCGCCAGCGTCAGGTCGCCGCCGAGATGTTCGGCTATGAGGCACAGTTCATGCCGGGCGAGCAGCTCACGCGGACCGTCTCTAGCGCCGACCACCGTTCTGGACCGGCAGCTCGACTTCCTGTTTACCAGCCAGCTTCCGCAGAACGTATCGTTCGACACGGAGCGTTATCCCGATCATGTCGATGTCCGCATGCAGCTGGCGGACGGCGTGCTGCGCCTGCTCATCCCGCGCACGCGCGTCACCGCGTCGAGCGCGGACATCTTCGTCTTGTGGATGATCGGCTCGTCGCTCGTGCTGATCGCGATCTCGGTGCTGTTCCTGCGCAACCAGGTCAAGCCGATCGAGCGGCTCGCGGCCGCCGCGGAGGCGTTCGGCAAAGGCCGCCCGGTCGCCGACTTCAAGCCGCGCGGCGCAACCGAAGTGCGCAAGGCGTCCGCCGCGTTCATCCAGATGCGCGAACGCATCGACCGCTTCGTCCAGCAGCGCACCGACATGCTGGCGGGCATCAGCCACGATCTGAAGACGCCGCTGACGCGCATGCGGCTTCAGCTCGCGATGATGCCGAAAGACGCCGACACCGAAGCGATGCAGGCCGATCTCGCGGAGATGGAGCGGATGCTGAACGAGTATCTCGAGTTCGCGCGCGGCGAAGGCTCCGACGTCGTGGAGCAAGTTGAGTTGGGCAGCCTCGCGACTGAAGCCGTTGCGAACGCCGAGCGCGCCCATCACGCGGGAGACCGCATCAAGCTCGGCCAGGCCGACGATCTGACGATCGCGGTGAGGCGGCACGCCCTGATGCGCTGCCTGACCAATCTGATCGACAACGCGCTGAAATACGGGCGCCACGCCGAGGTCAGCGTCAAGCACGCCGGACGGCGCGTCGAGATCGTGGTGGACGATGACGGCCCGGGGATTGCCGAAGAGCGACGGGAAGAAGCGTTCCGGCCGTTTCACCGGCTGGATGAGGGGCGCAATCTCCAGGTCGGCGGTGTCGGCTTGGGACTCACCATCGCGCGCGACATCGCCCGCTCGCATGGCGGCGATATCCTACCTGCAGGACAGCGCGCGCGGCGGCCTTCGCGCGGTGATCCGCCTGCCGATCTAAGCGAGCAGCGTCTGCGAGCCCGGCGGTTGCGAGCACGACGAGGATCGGCGGCGTGCGCACGATCAGCGCGATGAACGCCGCGAGCGCGATCGCGAAATCGGCGACGGTGAAGATCGCGCTCGTCCACACCGGATCGTAGAGCGCCGCGAGCAGGAGCCCGACGACGGCTGCGTTGATTCCCGACAGGGCCGACTGCGCCCATGCGACCTGGCGCAGCTCGTTCCACAGCGGCAGCGCGCCGATGACGAGCAGGAACGACGGCAGGAAGATCGCGACCAATGAGATGAGGCCGCCGAGCCACCCATTGGGCGGCACCGTGCTCACCGTCCCGAGATAGGCGGAGAACGTGAACAGCGGACCGGGAACGGCCTGCGCAGCGCCGTAGCCCGCGAGGAAATCGTCGTTGCTCACCCACCCCTGCGGAACGACCGAGGCCTGCAACAACGGCAGCACGACATGGCCGCCGCCGAAGACGAGCGCACCGGCGCGGTAGAAGCTGTCGATGAGCGCGATGACCTGGGTCCCGCTGACGAACGCGGCCGCCGGCAACAGCACGAGCAGAGCGAAGAACAGCACCAGGCACGTCACCGATGTCGAGTGACCGACGCGGAACGACAGCGTGTCGCCGAGCCGCTTGCCGGGCTTGAGCAACGCCCAGCCGATGAGCCCGCCCAACGCGATCACGACGATCTGCGCCACCGCCGACGGCACCACCAGCATCAGCGCGGCGGCGCCCAGCGCCAGCGCCGCGCGCGGGAGATCGGGACAGAGGACTTGCGCCATGCCGATCACCGCCTGGGCGACGACCGCAACGGCCACGATCTGCAGGCCGTGCAGCCAGGCACTGCCCGCGACCCCTTCGAACGCCGCGGCGCCGTAGCCGAACGCGATCATCAGGATCGCCGACGGCACCGTGAAGCCGAGCCAGGCCGCGAGCGCGCCCGGATATCCCGCCCGCATCAGCCCCAGCGAGATCCCGACCTGGCTGCTCGCGGGACCGGGGAGGAACTGGCAGAGCCCGACGATGTCGGCGTACGACGCCTCGTCCAGCCAGCGCCGCTTGTCGACGAACTCCCGGCGGAAATAGCCCAAATGCGCGACCGGCCCGCCGAAGCTGGTCAGCCCGAGATAAAGGAAAACCGGAAACACCTCCGACCAGGCCCGGCCTGTGAAGGTGGGCGCGGGCGCAGCGCTCATCCTCTAAGCCTTTCCCAGGTCCCTGCCCCGTCGCGTCGCGGCATCGACCGCCCGGCCCATCAGCGGTTCGAGTCCCTCGCTCGCCATCAGGACGTTCAGCGCGGCCTCGGTCGTCCCGCCGGGGCTGGTCACTTCCTTCCTGAGATCGGACGCCGGCCTTGTGTCGGCCGCCAGCAGCGCGCCCGCGCCCGCAACGGTGGCGCGCGCGAGGCGCTCGGCCGTGGGGCCGTCGAGGCCCTGGGCGCGGCCAGCCGCCGCGAGGGCTTCGGCGAGCAGAAACACATAGGCCGGTCCCGAGCCGGAAACGGCCGTGACGGCATCCATCAGGGCCTCATCGTCGATCCAGAGCGTCTCCCCCAGCGCCGACATCAGCCCCTCGGCGAGCGCCCGCTCCTTTGCCGACAGCTTTCCGCCCGCGCACAACACCGTGATCCCGCGGCCGATCGCGCCCGGCGTATTCGGCATCGCCCGGACCAACGGCGCACCGCCGCCGAGCCTGCTCCGCAGCAGCTTCGTGCCGATCCCCGCCGCGATCGAAAGCACCAGCGCACCGGTCTTGCCCAATGTGCCGAGGAGATCGCCTTCCCCCTTGAGCACCTGCGGCTTGATCGCGAGCACGACCGCCGCGAGCGGCGGCAGGGTCAGCCGGAAGCCCCCGGTGAAGGACAATCGCCCGCTTGCGCGCCAAGGTCTTGAGCCCCGCCGAGGGCGCCGGCTCGATCACGTGGATCGCGGAGAACCGCTTGGCCGCCAGCCAGCCCTTGATGAGGGCCGAGCCCATCCGGCCGGCCCCGATGAGCAGGACCGAGCGCGGCGACGTCCGCTTCCGGGTTCGGCGGGCTTTGGCGCCTTTCAGGCCTGCCCGGCGCATTCGAGCACAGCCGCCGCCATCGCTTCCCGCGCCGATTTGTTACCCCAGAGGACGAACTGGAACGCCGGGTAGTAGTGCTCGCAGGCTTCGACGGCCAGGTGCAGCAACGCTTCGCACTGGGCGGAGCTGACCTGAGAGTCGGGGAAGATCAGCACATGGCGGAAGATGACGGCCCCGTCCTCGGCCCAGAGGTCGAAGTGGCCGAGATAGAGCTGCGCGTTGATCGACATCAGGAGTTCCGCGATTTCCACCCGGCGCTCGCGGGCCACCCGCATGTCGAAATTGACCGAGACATGGAGCGACTGGAGCTCGTCCCGCCACGTGAAACAGAAGTGGTAGTCGCACCAGCGGCCGGCGACCGAGAGGTTGATCTCGTCGCGTCCCGATCGTTCGAAGGGCCAGCCATTGTCCTCGACCGTTCGCTCGAGCATGTCCAGGGGATGTTCCAGCTCGTGCGTCGGTTCGGTCGTGGCAAGCTTCATGTGAGGGGCCCCTCGAAAAACGTCAGTGAATCTGGGCGCGAAGCAGTTGCGATCAACCTGACACAAGATTTTGCGCGGTGACAAGGGCAGCACGCGCGACCTTGTGACTCGATAGCCGGTTCGTGGTTGCCAATTCACAGGTTTGAAGGCGCGAGGTCGGCTTACGCCTTGCGCGGACGCCCTGCGGATTTGTGCTTTGGCTTGCCCATCCCGAGCTTCGCTTCGAGTTCCGCCACCCGGGCGGCAAGCTTCTCGTTGTCGGTGCGGGCCTTGGCCGCCATCGCCTTCACGGCGTCGAACTCGTCGCGCGGGACGAAGTCGAGGTCCGCGATCATCTTCTCGATCCGGGCCTTCACCATCGTCTCCATTTCGGCCTTGAACGCCTGGGCAGCGCCCGCCGCGTTCGTCAGGAACTTGGCCATCCCGTCGAGGAAGCGATTGTCCGTCTGCATGCGTACTCCTCTAGCCGCCTTGGTGAGCCGTACATAGGTCGCCAGGGGCAACGGCGGTAGCCCCCTGCTTGACATAGGCCAGCCGCTTGCGCGAGCTAGGTGCGGCCCAGCACACAAGACACATCCCCATGATCGAGGCCGTTATCCCGTTCCCCAATATCGATCCGGTCCTGATCCATATCTACGGACCGATCAGCATCCGCTGGTATGCGCTGTCCTATATCGCCGGCCTGCTGCTCGGCTGGTGGTATGTGCTCACGCTGCTGCGGAACAAGACGCTGTGGGAAGGCGCCCCGTTCCAGGGCAAGGCGCCCGCGACGGCCGATGACATCGGCGATCTGTTCGTCTGGATCACGCTCGGCGTGATCATCGGCGGCCGGCTTGGCTTCGTGCTGTTCTACGGCGTGCTCTATTGCGGCTTCGCGGGCGCCGCGGCACCGGCGTGCGGCGGGCTCCCCGGCGACTACCTCGCCAACCCGATCCGAATCATCGCCGCCTGGGAAGGCGGGATGTCCTTCCATGGCGGGCTCCTGGGCGTCGTGATCGCGGTCTGGTTGTTCTGCCGCAACCGCAAGCTCAACCTCTACGCCGTCGCCGATCTGATCGCCGCGGCAACGCCGATCGGGCTCTTCTTCGGCCGCATCGCCAATTTCATCAACGGCGAATTGTGGGGAAAGGTGACCGACGTCCCCTGGGCGATGGTGTTTCCCAACGCCGCCCCGCAGGGCATCCCGCGACATCCGAGCCAGCTCTATGAGGCGCTGCTCGAGGGCGTCGTCCTGTTCCTGATCCTCCGCTTCGGGATGACGACGCTGCAAATCCACAAGCGCCCCGGTTCGGTGATCGCGTGGTTCCTGCTGTTCTATGGCGTGTTCCGCTTCGCGGTCGAATTCTTCCGCGACTCCGAATCGATGATCTATGGCTGGTTCAGCATGGGGCAATTGCTGAGCCTTCCGATGTGGGCGGCCGCCGCCTACTTCTTGTGGTACGCGGCGCAGAGACCGGCCAAGACGGCGTGAACGCGCTCAAGCGCAAGATCCTCGCGCTGATCGAAGCCCAAGGCCCGCTCACGGTTGCGCAATACATGGCGATCGCGCTCGGCGACCCGGAGCACGGCTACTACATGCGCCGCGATCCGTCTGGGCCGCGATTTCATCACCGCCCCCGAAGTGAGCCAGATCTTCGGCGAGCTGATCGGGCTGTTCTTCTTGCAAGCGTGGGAAGACCGCAGGCGGCCGAAGAACGTCCACCTCGTCGAGCTTGGACCAGGGCGCGGGACGTTGATGGCCGACATGATGCGCGCGACCGCGAAGCTCAGGCCGGAATTCGTCCACGCCACGCGTCTTACGCTCGTGGAAACCAGCCCCGCGCTGCGCGCCAAGCAGGCGGACACTCTCGCAGCACTGCCGGTGAATTGGGTGTCGCGCTTCGACGATGTGCCGGCGGACGGCCCGCTGTTTCTCGTTGCCAACGAATTCTTCGATGCGCTTCCGATCCATCAATTCGTGAAGGGCGAACGCGGCTGGCACGAACGCATGGTGACGAGCGACGGAGACGAGCTTCGCTTCGCGCTGACGCCTGACACAATTCCGTCGTCCGTGATTCCCGCTTCCGTGCGCGATGCACCGAATAGCCTCGGTCATCGAAGTGAACGCGGGTGCAATCGAGCTCGTGCGCCGCATCGCTAGCCGGATCGCGGATGCGGGCGGCGTCGCGCTGATCATCGACTACGGTCACACGCAAACCGCCGTCGGGGACACGTTGCAGGCGATGAAGAACAGCGCCTTCGCCGATCCAATCGCGGAACCTGGTGGCGCGGACCTCACCGCTCATGTCGATTTCGCCGCGCTCGCCGCCGCCGCGCATGAAGCCGGAGCCCGCGTGCTTGGCCCGGTCTCACAGGGCCGCTTTCTTGCGGCGTTGGGGCTCCGCAGCAGAGCCGACCGGCTGAAGCGCGACAACCCTGAGTACGCGGCCGACATCGATGCCGCGGTCGTGCGCCTTACCCGTCCTGAGCAGATGGGAACACTCTTTAAGGTTCTTGCCGTGTATGAAGGTGCAACGCACGCTTCGCCTCCCGGGTTCGCATGAACGATCGCACACCACCGTTCCGCAAAGCAGATGTCTTGCACTCGCCCCGCGTCGCGCACGGCTTCTTCGGACGCAAGGGCGGCGTGTCCACGGGCGTCTACGACTCGCTCAATTGCGGGCCGGGTTCCGGCGACGCGCGCGCCTCGGTGGTGGAGAATCGCGCGCGCGCAACCGCCGCGCTCGCGCCTCATGCGACGCTCGTCACGCTCTATCAGATCCACAGCGCGCAAGCGGTCACCGTCACGCGCGCCCTGGGAGATCGCCGACAATCCGAAGGCCGATGCATTCGCGACGGACAAGAGCGGCATCGTGCTCGGCATCCTGACCGCCGATTGCGCGCCGATCCTGCTTGCCGA
Source organism: uncultured Alphaproteobacteria bacterium (assembly GCA_963708555.1). Taxonomy (GTDB): domain Bacteria; phylum Pseudomonadota; class Alphaproteobacteria; order Micropepsales; family Micropepsaceae; genus CAIYRG01. The sequence goes on from CAVPTF010000001.1 coordinate 162,555, forward strand.
TGCGCAAGCTCACGTGATCGGCGCGGCGCACGCCGGATGGGGCGGCGCGCTCGCGGGCGTCACCGAACTCGGTCGTGGCGGCGATGGAGCGGCTCGGCGCCAAACGCGAACGCATCACCGCAGCAATCGGACCGTGCATCAGCCAGCCGTCCTACGAAGTGGGCCCGGAATTCAAGCCGCGGTTCCTCGCCGCCGATCCCGGCAACGAGACGTTCTTCGAGCCGTCGCAGCGCGCCGGGCACTGGCAGTTCGACCTGCCCGCCTATGTCGCGCACCGCCTGCGGCAAAGTGGCGTCGGCGCGGTTGAGACCATCCCCCTGTGCACCTATGTGCACGAGGCGGATTTCTTCTCCTACCGCCGTACGACGCACAGAAAAGAGCCGGATTACGGGCGGCAATTGTCGGCGATCATGCTCACGGATTAGGAACCGACGACATACGCAGACTGGGGCGTGGCCTCGTGGTTGTGACTAGCTGTCCCGGTCTGGTTTACGCCCATGGAGCACCTTGCTAGAAGAAACCGAGGGATGGTCGAGTTGTCATGTGACGGCGGATCTGGGGAACTTCAGGATGAAGCTGCGGCCATGAAACTTCTTGCGGGCAACAGCAACAAGGCGCTTTGCGAGGCGATCAGCCAATATCTGCGCGTGCCGTTCACAAAGGCGGTCGTGCGCCGCTTCGCCGACATGGAAGTGTTCGTCGAGATCCAGGAGAACGTCCGCGGCGAGGACATATTCGTCATCCAGTCGACGAGCTTCCCGGCAAACGACAATCTCATGGAGCTGCTCGTCATGATCGATGCGCTCCGTCGCTCCAGCGCGCGCCGCATCACCGCCGTGCTCCCCTATTTCGGCTACGCCCGCCAGGACCGGAAGACCGCGCCGCGCACGCCGATTTCGGCCAAGCTCGTGGCGAACCTCGTGACCGAAGCCGGCGCGTCGCGCGTGCTGACGGTCGATCTCCACGCCGGACAGATCCAGGGCTTCTTCGACATCCCGACCGACAATCTCTACGCGATGCCGGTGATGGTGAAGGACATCAAGGACTACCTCGACGGCGAGCATCTGATCGTCGTGTCGCCCGATGTCGGCGGCGTGGTGCGGGCGCGCGCGCTGGCCAAGCGCCTCGGCGCCGATCTCGCCATCGTGGACAAGCGCCGCGAGCGCGCCGGCAAGTCCGAGGTGATGAACATCATCGGCGACGTCAGCAAGCGCACCTGCCTGCTCGTCGACGACATCGTCGATTCCGGCGGCACGATCTGCAACGCCGCCGAAGCGCTGCTCGCCAAGGGCGCGAAAGCTGTCTACGCCTATGCGACGCACGGCGTGCTGTCGGGTGGGGCGGTCGCGCGCATCCGCGAGTCCAAGCTCAAATCGCTGGTGGTCACCGATTCGATCGCGGCGACCGAAGAAATGCGCAAGGCGCCCAACATAAGGCGCATCTCGATCGCGCCGCTCTTGGGCGAAGCGATCGACCGCATCGCCAACGAAAAATCGGTGTCGACGCTCTTCGATTAGTGAAAATATGGCGGGCGGTAGAAGGTGAGCAGCCGTCCGCAGATCAGCACGGCGCTCCATGCGCCGAGTGACGTTCCCGCGATCAGCTTGGCGCGGAATGGCGCATCGGCGCCGGCGGGAAGCGTCTGCACTTCGCGGAAGGATGGGCTCAGATAGAACGCGGCGACATTGATCCCCGCGATCGCCATGAACGTGCCCTTCCACCAGAAGGCCGCGTTGTAGAAATACTGCTCGGGGAAGCCGGAGAAGAAGAAGACGCCGGTCAGCGCGTTCAGCGCGTAGCCCGCGATCCCGATCGGGATCAGGCGGTGGAGCGTGCTTGGCGGAATCGCCTTGCCGATGCCAAGCACGCGAAGATCGAACAGACCGATGGTCGCGAACAGCAGCGACAGCCCGATGAAGTGCAGCGTCTCGAGCATCGGCCAGAGCCACCTGCCGTTGTCCAACACGAACAGATGCAGGAACGTGCCCCGAATCCACAGCTCCCACGCTTGGGGCAATTCGGGCTCTTCGAACAAGGGGAACATCGCTGCCCTCAGAAATTGTTCGGCATGCCGACGCGAAGCCACGTGTAGGTGTAAGCGAGAAGCCGCCCGGTGAGGATCACGCCCGCCCAGCACCCAAGCGAGATCATCCCGAACAGCCAGCCGCGGCGATACACATCCCGCGCATCGGGATCGGGTTGAAGCAGAACGTCCTTGCGGATCCGCACGATCAGATAGACCGCGACCGCGATCAGCGTGAGCTTCACGTAGAACACCGGATTGGTGAACGCCTTGTACGGATAGCCGATCAGCAGCAGCACACCGGAGGTGAAGCTCACGGCCAGCGCGAGCCACATCACCCAATAGAATTTCGCGAGCCCGGCAAGCGGCACGCGGTTCGCGAAGCCGAGCAGCCGAAGATCCATTCCCGCGCTCGTTCCCGGCGAGAAATCCCATGCCGAGCGTGTGGGCCGACAAGATCGAGGGGAACGCGAGCATCGACTCGCCGCGCACCCACATCGACAGCGATGTGTTCTCGACCCAGCTGCAGACGATCTCGAGCGGGGTCATGACATGTCAGCTCAGCGCGCCGAGGACAGCACCCTGGACAATCAGCGCCAGCAGCCAGTGGCCGCCATCGATCACGGTGAGCATAACCTTGCGCTGCTGGAAGGCGTTGTTGACCGCGATCGTGGTGATCACGAAGCCCACCCAGACGAGCGCGCCCGAGATGATGCCGGACCTCACGGTCGCCGCTCCGATGTGTCCCATCAGCCCTGACAAAAGGAACGCCATGATCAGCGCGGCGACGAACGAGAGGATCATCGGTCCCACGGGCATGTGGCGTTTGCCATCCGGCCCGCACACGTCCTTTTCGGTCCAGCCGAGCGCGGCCATCCATTGCTTGCCGAGCACGCCGTACCAGACGGCGCCGACGAGCCACGCCGCGACGGCCGCGGCAAGAATTCCGACATAATTGATCGGCGGCATGTCATCCCCCTCATCGAAATGCCGGCCGGAAGCGTTCTCTCCACGACCAGCGCCCTTGTTTCCATCCCCCCGCCACAATACTCCCTTTCAGGTCGGCAAAGGAGCACGGCGAAAGAGTGTTCGAGCAATCGCCTTTGGAGCATAGTGCGACTCGCTTTGCGGCTTGGGTGGCGGAGGCCCCGCAATGCTAGATCGCCCAACTCAGCGCCAGACCGAGCCGAGCTTTCTCGGCAAGGTCCTGATCGTGCTTCTCGTCATCGCGTTGGCGGCGGCGGTCTGGCAGCTCGCGCTCGTCTTCATCCTGGGCTTCGGCGCGATCATCGCCGCCGTCACGCTCGACAGCCTGTCCGCGCCTGTCGCCGAACGGCTGAAGATGCCGCAGCACTGGGCGCTGGCCCTGACGACGACGGTGCTCTTTCTGATTTCCATCGGCTTCCTCGCCGCTTTCGGGACACGAGCTGCGGAGCAATTCACGCTGCTTGCGGCGCAATTGCCCGGCGCCTGGGAGGTCACGCGCGACTGGCTCGATTCCTGGGAGCTCGGCCGCTGGGTGCTCAGTCTTGGAGAGAGCGCCGCGAACGGCGCATCGAGCACGATCCTCTCGGCATTGCCTCTCGCCAGCGGCCTGCTCGGCTGGCTCGCCAACATCGCGCTCATCCTCGTGATCGGGATCTACCTGGCGGCGGACCCGCACGCCTACCTGGATGGTGCGATCCGCCTGCTACCGCCTGCCAAGCGCAAGCGTGGCCGTCAGATCATCAACGCGGCCGGCGACGACCTGCGGAAATGGCTGCTGGCGATGACGCTGGACATGCTGTTCCTCGGCACCGTGACCGGGGTCGGCCTGTACCTGATCGGCGTCCCCGTCGCCTTCGCGCTCGGCATTCTCTCGGGCGTTTCGGTGTTCGTGCCCTATATCGGGCCTATCGTGGCGGTGGTGCCGGGGCTCCTGATCGCGCTCTCCGTGAGCCCGACGCTCGCGCTGTGGGCGGCCGGGGTCTACATCGTGGCCCAGCAGCTGGAGGGCAACATCTCGCTCCCCCTGCTCCAGCGCTGGTCCGTGCGGATGCCGCCTGCGATCAGTCTGCTCGCCATCGTCGCCTTCGGCCTGCTGTTCGGCCTCTGGGGGGTGCTGCTGGCGACCCCGCTCGCGGTGGTGACGTTAAGGATTGTGCGCATGGCCTATGTCGAGGACTTCCTCGAACAGGGGCCGATGGGCTGAACTCCTCGGTTGTCACTCCTCGCGCCTTCCGCTAAAAGGCTCGGCTTTCCGGGGCCGAACGGGCCTTCCGGGAACCCAAATCTCAAGGAATTCCGCCATGCGTCAAATGGTCGACCTCGCCGCCGAGCCGCGGTCCACAAGGGGCAAAGGTCCCGCCTATCAAACCCGCCTCCAGGGCAAGATTCCCGGCATCGTGTATGGCGGGAAAGGCGAGCCGGAGAACGTTCAGGTGGATGAGCGCACCTTTGGCAAGATCTACTACCAGGGCGCCCTGCTCCAGACGCTGGTGATGCTCGACATCGGCGGCAAGAAGACGCGCGTTCTGCCGCGCGCGATCCAGGTCGATCCGGTGTCCGACCGGCCGATCCACATCGACTTCCTGCGGTTGGAGCCCGGCGCGCGCGTGCGCATCGCGATCCCGGTGCGCTTCCGCGGCCAGGAAAATTCGCCCGGCCTGAAGCTCGGCGGCGTGATCAACGTCGTGCGCCACGAGATCGAAATCTATTGCTCGGCCGACAGCGATCCCCGACTACATCGAGGGCGATCTGGACGGACTCGAGATCGGCGACAGCCTGCACATCAACGACGTCAAGCTGCCCGAGGGCATCAAGACGGTCATCCAGCGCAACTTCACCGTCGCGTCCATCGCACCGCCGACGACCTTCGTCGAAGAGACGCCGGTCGCCGCCGCCGCGGAAGCGGGCGCCGTCGAAGGCGCCGCTGCCGCCGAGGGTGCGGAAGGTGCTGCCGCCGCGGGTGCCGCTCCGGCCGCGGGCGCCGCCGCTCCCGCCGCGGGTGCCGCCGCTCCAGCCGCTGGTGCCGCCGCTGCCGCGCCGGCCAAGGGCAAAGCCCCCGAGAAGGGCAAGAAGTAGTTTCGGAGATCGGAAGCCGGACCAAGAAACCGGCTTCCGATTTCTGGTATCTCAAATCCGATGACCGATTCCCTTCTTCTTCTCGCCGGGCTGGGCAATCCCGGCGAGAAATACGCGCGCCATCGCCACAACGTGGGCTTCATGGCTGTCGACGCGATTGCCGCCCGGCATCGCTTCTCGCCGTATCGGCCGCGCTATCACGGCGAAGTCGCGGAAGGGACCATCGGCGGGCGAAAGACGCTGATCTTGAAGCCGATGACGTACATGAACGAGAGCGGCATGTCGGTGGGCCAAGCCGCGCGCTATCTCAAAGTGCCGCTCGAGGCGATCGTGGTCATCCATGACGAAGTCGACCTCGTGCCGGGAAAGATCCGCGCGAAAGTCGGTGGCAGCGACGCCGGTCACAACGGCCTGCGCTCGGTGACATCGGTGATCGGGCCCGACTATCGGCGCGTGCGCATCGGCGTCGGACATCCCGGCGCCGCGCCGCTCGTGCCCTCTTATGTGCTGCGCGATTTCCCGAAGGCCGACTACGAATGGCTGACACCGTTGATCGAGGCCATCGCCGAGGCCGCGCCGCATCTCGCGTCCGATGACGACGCAGGCTTCATGAACCGCGTGGCGCTCTTGACCAAGCCGCAACGGCCCCAAAAGCCCAAGCCTGAGGAGAAAAAGCCGGATGGGCTTTAAATGTGGGATTGTCGGTTTGCCCAATGTGGGCAAGTCGGCGCTGTTCAACGCACTGACGCAGACCGCGACCGCACAGGCCGCGAACTATGCGTTCTCGACGGTGGAGCCGAATGTCGGCGACGTCGCGGTGCCCGACGAGCGTCTGGATAAGTTGGCTGCGATCGCCAAGTCGGCGCGGGTCGTGCCGACGCGTATCGCCTTCGTCGATATCGCGGGTCTCGTGCGCGGCGCGTCGAAGGGCGAAGGCCTGGGCAACCAATTCCTCGGTTCGCTCCGCGAAATGGAGGCGCTCATTCACGTGCTGCGCTGTTTCGAAGACAGTGACGTCACGCATGTCGAGGGGCGGATCGATCCGGTGTCGGACGCCGAGACGGTCGAGACCGAGCTGATGCTGGCGGATCTGGAAAGTCTCGAGCGGCGTATGGCGGCGCTCGAGAAGAAGATGAAGACCGGCGACAAGGAGGCAAAGCTCCAACTCACCCTCATGACGAGGGCAGCCGCGCTGCTGCAGGACGGCAAGCCCGCGCGCGAAGCGGTGCTCTCGGCAGAAGAACGCGAGCCGTACCGGCAGCTCGGACTGCTGACGCAGAAGCCGGTTCTCTATGTCTGCAATGTCGACGAGGCGGCCGCCGCAACCGGCAACGCGGCGTCGGCTCGGGCCATCGAGATGGCAAAGGCGCAGGGCGCCGGCGCTGTCGGTGGTTTCCGTCCGGATCGAGGAAGAGCTGGCGCAACTCCCGGCCGCCGAACGCGACGAGTTCCTCGCTTCGCTTGGACTGGCCGAGCCGGGGCTCAACCGCGTCATCCGTGCCGGCTACGATCTCCTGGGACTGATCACCTTCTTCACCGCGGGTCCGAAAGAGGCACGCGCTTGGACCGTGGTGAAGGGCGCGCGCGCGCCTCAGGCCGCCAGCGTCATCCATAGCGACTTCGAGAAAGGCTTTATCCGCGCCGAGACCATCGCCTATGCCGACTACATCGCGGGCAATGGCGAGGCCGGCGCGCGCGAGGCGGGCAAGTTCCGGCTCGAGGGCAAGGAGTACGTCGTCCAGGACGGCGACGTCATGCATTTCCGCTTCAATGTGTGAGCGCAGCGCTGCAATGAACGAGGCCGAGCTTCTCCATTTCGAGGATTTCCGCGGCGGCCAGATTTTCCGGCTCGGCCGCCACACGTTGACCGCCGAGGAGATCATCGAGTTCGCGAGCGAATTCGATCCTCAGCCTCAGCACACCGATCCGGAAGCGGCCAAGCACTCGATGCTCGGCGGTCTTGCCGCAAGCGGCTGGCATCTGGGCGCGCTCGCGATGCGCATGATGGTCGACGGCTTGTTCATTCGCGCCACCTCGATGGGCGCTCCCGGCGTCGATGAGATCCAGTGGCGGAAGCCGGTGCTCGTCGGCGACCGCATCCGCATGGACGGCGAAGTGCTGGACACGCGGTTGTCCTCGCGGCCCGACCGTGGGTTCGTGCGCTTCCGCTTCACGATGACGCGCGACGAGGAGAAGAGGAACGGCGAGCTCGTGATGATGTTCGTCTGCTCGGTGATGTTCAGACGGAGGACCGCCGGCTGATGTGGTTCGAGGATTTTCCGCTCAACGTGAAGATCACGCTCGGCTCCTACACCTTCACCGAGGAGAACATCATGGCGTTCGCAAGGCGCTATGATCCGCAGCCGTTCCATGTCGACAAGGAGGCCGCGCTGCGCTCGTCCTATGGCGGGTTGATCGCGAGCGGCTGGCACACAGCCGCGGTGTGGATGAAGCTGATGATGGCCTATCGCGGCGAGCGTGTCGCGGAGGGCGCGGAAGACACGCAGGCGAACTATGTCTCGCCGGGCGTGCGCGAGTTGCGCTGGCTGAAACCGGTGCGGCCGGGAACGACGCTGACCTACACGAACGAGCCGTTCGCGAAGCTCGATTGGCCGACGCGGCCGCAATTCGGATTGATCGAAGGCCGGAACGAAGCGCGCGACGAAGCGGGCGAGCTGTACTACAGCTTCATCAATCGCGTGCTGATCGCGCGGAAGCCTTAGCGCATCGACGCTTCGATGTTGCCGCCGTCGACGGTGACGACGGCCGCCGTCGTCTTGCGGGCGAGCGCCAAGAACACGAACGCATCGGCCACGTCGTCGGCGGTGACTTCGCGCCCCAGCAGATTGCCGCTCATGTAGTCGGTCTCGGAAATCCCGCGCGCCTTGGCGCGTGCGGCGACCATGTCGTTCGTGAGCAGGCCCGTGCGGATGCGGTCGGCGTTGACCGCGTTCGAGCGGATGCCGTCCTTGCCGTGGTCGAGCGCGTATTGCTTGACCAGGAACAAGGTCGCCGCCTTCGGCAGTCCATACGGACCGAAATCCTTGCCCGGATTGACCGCCTGCTTCGACGTGTTGAACAGCAGGCAGCCGCCGGTGCCTTGCGCCTTCATGACGCGCACGGCGTTCTGCGCCACCGTCTGATGCGCGAAGAAGTTGAGCTCGAACGACTTGCGCAACGTCTTCTCGTCGACGTCGCCGATGCGCCCCTGCCATGCGGCGCCCGCGTTCGAGACGACGATGTCGACGCCGCCGAACTTCTCGCACACCGCATCGAAGGCGCGACGGACGTCTTCGTCCTTGGTCACATCGCAGGCCAGCCCAAGCGCATGGCCGCCGATCTGCTTTGCGACCGCGCGCGCGGCTTCGAGATCGCGGTCGAGCACGGCAACTTCCGCGCCTTCGCGGGCCATCGCTTTCGCCGTCGCCGCGCCGATGCCGGAGCCGCCGCCGGTGACGACGGCGACCTGACGCGCCAAACGCTTCTCGGCCGCCTTGCCGAGCTTCGCCTGTTCGAGCGACCAATACTCGACGTCGAACTGGTCTTCCTCCGAGATCGGCCGATACGAGCTCATGTGCTCGGCGTCGGTGATGACCTCGACCGTGTTCTCCGCGATGTCGGCCGCGATCGCCGCGTCCTTCGCAGATGCGCCCAGGCCAAACAGGCCGACGCCCGGCACAAGGATCACGCGCGGGAACGGATCGAGCTCTTTCTTGACGCCGTTCACGCGCTTGTTGTTGCGCGCGAAATAGTCGTGGTACTTCGCGACGAATTGTTCGACCGCGGCGCGCGCAGACTTTTCCCATTCGCCAAGCTTGTCCGCCTCGGGCGCCGGGACGATCAGCGGCCAGTTCTTGGTGCGGATGGTGTGATCCGGCGTCGCCACGCCCTGCTGCGAATAGCGCGCGAGCTCGGCGCCATTGACGTAGTTGAGGATATCCTCGTCCGTGCGGAAGCAGAGGATCTGACGCTTGGCGGCGCCGTCCTTCTTGTCGTTGACGAGCGCGCTCGCGCCGCGCAGCACCGGCGCGATGTCCGCGACAGACGCAAGCCGCGCGGGCAGATTGGCCTGCACCAGCGTCTTCTTTCCGCGCTTCAGACGCTCTTCGGCGAGCGTCACCATCTCGATCATCAGCTCGTAGGCTTCGCGCGCGCCTTCGGCGAACGTGAAGATGCCGTGGCGCATCAGGATGAGACCATCGACCTTCGGATTGGTGGCGTAGACCTGAGCGACGCTCTTGGCCAGATCGAAGCCCGGGATCGTGTACGGCACATACGCCATGCGCGATCCGAACGTGTCGCGCGCCATCGCCTCGCCGTCGGGCTGATCGGTGAGCGCGAGCACGGCCGTCGAATGCGTGTGGTCGACGAATTTGTGCGGCAGGAACGCGTGCAGCAGCGTCTCGACCGACGGATTGGGCGCCGACGAATCGAGCAGATTGATCCGCTGATAATTGACCATGTCCTCATCGGACAGCTTGGGAAGCGCGAGCAGGCGGCGCAGCGGCGCGAGCTTCACCGCAGGGAGTCCCGGCGGCTCGATGTCGCCCATGTCCCAGCCCGAGCCCTTCACGCAGATGACATCGACCTCGTCACCGAGGAGGTCCTTGGCTTTCGTCTTGACGCTGGTGTTGCCGCCGCCATGCAGCACGAGCGCCGGATCGCCGCCGAGCAGCCGTGTCGTGTAGACGCGCAGCGCGAGATCGGGCGCGATCCCCTTGTCGCCGTAGCGCGCGACATAGGTCTTCGCTTCGGAGTCGGACCAGAGGGATTTCATGCGCTAACTCTTCCGTTGCTCGTTGGGGAACAGGCCGCGCAAGCCGGGCTCACTGGCGGCGCAGATGCCCTCCTCGGTGACGAAGCCCGTCACCAGACGCGCGGGCGTCACGTCGAAGCCTGGATTGACCGCGCGGCTTCCCGGCGGCGTGATCTCGACCGTGGCGACTTTGCCGTCGGGCAAGCGGCCCGTCATCGTCGTGACTTCGCTTTCGCTGCGTTCCTCGATCGGGATCATGTCGCCCGAGGCCAGCGTCCAGTCGATCGTCGTCGACGGCAGCGCGACATAGAACGGAACGTTGTTGTCCTTCGCCGCGAGCGCCTTCAGATAGGTGCCGATCTTGTTGGCGACGTCGCCGTTCCGCGTCACGCGATCCGCGCCGACGATGGCGACATCGACCTTGCCCTGCTGCATCAGATGACCGCCGGCATTGTCGGCAACGACGGCGTGATTGACGCCGTGCGAGCCGAGCTCGAACGCGGTCAGCGACGCGCCCTGATTGCGCGGGCGCGTCTCGTCCACCCAGACGTGAAGCGGGATGCCGCGGTCATGCGCCATATAGATCGGCGCGAGCGCGGTGCCCCAATCCACGCAGGCGAGCCAGCCGGCATTGCAGTGCGTGAGGATGTTGAGCGGTCCGGACTTCTTCGCGGCGATCGCCTGAAACAGGCCGAGACCGTGCTCGCCGATGCGCCGGCAGGTCTCGACATCCTCGTCGCAGATCGCGGCCGCTTCCTTCCAGGCCGCGTCCGCGCGCTCGCTGCGCGGGCGATTGCGCACGGCATCGCGCACGCGGTCGAGCGACCAGCGCAGATTGACCGCCGTCGGACGCGTGGCAAGCAGCACCGCGTGCGCCTTGTCGAGCCCCTCGTCGGAGGGATCGGCGCGCAGGCTGAGCGCGAGACCATAGGCGCCCGTCGCGCCGATCAGGGGCGCCCCGCGCACGGTCATGTTGCTGATCGCGCGCGCGGCCGCCGCCATCGATGTGAGACGCACCGTGCCAAAACCGTGCGGCAGCTTGGTCTGGTCGATCACCTCGACGAAGCCGTCGGTCGTCGGCCAGATGCTGCGGGTCTCGATGCCTTTGATTTTCATGGCGCCTATATGGCCTTTCCGCGGCGCGATTTACAGCCCAAGGCGGGCCGCGCCCAGACTTACGCGGGCGGCGGCTTGGTGGCTTGGGCCGACGGGCGCTCAGAGAACACCTCCAGCCATTCCGCGAGACGCGGATAGCGCTGGCGCCAGCCATCCTCGGGCGCGCGCAGATCGAGATATCCGATCGCGCACGCCACCGCCAATTCGCCGATCGTGGGTTCGGCGGGGAACTTTGGCGCCATCCGGTCGAGCACGGCGAAGGACGCCTCGATCGCCCGTGTCTGGCGTTCGATCACGTCTTCCGAGCGCTTCTCAGGCGCCAGGCGCCGCTCCTGATTGCGCCGGACGACCGCATCGGCAAGACCATCGCCGAGCGCCTGAAGGGTCAGCGCGCGCCAGCGTCCCTGGGCTTCGCGCAGCAAGCGCGGACGCGGAAAGAACGGGCCGTTGCCGAGCTCATCGAGATATTCGCAGATCACCGGCGAATCGTAGATCGCCGACCCGTCGTCCAGGATCAGCGCCGGAATCTTGCCGAGCGGATTGATCGCGCGGAACTTGGCATCGGCGGGAAGCGTCACGATCACATCCTCGACGCGTGGTTTTAAGCCAAGCTCGTGGATGATGATCCGCGCTTTGCGCGCATAAGGCGAGTTGAGCGAGTAATAGAGCTTCACTCGTGGTCCTCGCCGTCAGTGTCCTTCGAACGCGACCAGGGAGGTGACCTCTTTCCCGAGCGCGCGGATTTTCGCGGCGCCCCCGAGCTCCGGAAGATCGATCACGAAGCAGCAGCCGACCACTTTCGCCCCTGCGCGCTCCAAGAGCTTGATCGCGGCGAACGCCGTGCCACCGGTGGCGATCAGATCGTCGACGACGATGACGTGCTCGTTCTTGCTCACCGCATCCTCGTGGATCTCCACGCGGTCGACGCCGTATTCGAGCGAATAGTCCTCGCCGATCACCTTCCAGGGAAGCTTGCCCTTCTTGCGCACCGGCACGAAACCGACCGAAAGCTGATGCGCGACCGCGCCGCCGAGGATGAACCCCCGCGCCTCGATGCCCGCCACCTTGTCGATGCGCACGCCGGCATAGGGCTGCACCAGCGCATCGACCGCGCTGCGGAACGCGCGGGCGTTGCCGAGCAACGTCGTGATGTCGCGGAAGATGATCCCCGGCTTGGGATAGTCGGGGATCGAACGAACGGCTCTCGAGAAGTCCATCGGGTGCGCCTCTTTGTCGAGGCGGAGGTTCTACCGACCCGGCGCGGTTCCGCAAGTGGCGAAAGCGCGTAGGACGACCTCTAGCTGTGCTTTCTCAGGACCCGGCCGGCGACCGCATCGAGCTTCCTGAACAGCTCAGGATCGCGCTTGTCGGGGGCGGTGATGAGGGCGGTGTCCAGCGTGCGCTCGATCCCCAGCGGCGAGGGCGTGCGCTCCGGACCCAGCATCGGCGCCACACGCTTGATCAGCGCGCGGGCCCTATCCGCGTTGTTGAACAGCACGCGGATCACCTGCTCGACCGTGACGTGATCATGGTCCGGGTGCCAGCAGTCGTAGTCGGTGACCATCGCCACCAGCGCGTAGGGCATCTCGGCCTCGCGCGCGAGCTTGGCCTCCGGCATCGCGGTCATCCCGATGACGTCGCAGCCCCAGGACCGGTAAAGCCGCGACTCCGCAAGCGTCGAGAACTGCGGACCTTCCATCGCGAGATAGGTGCCCCCGAGCCGGCAGCCGATATTCTCGAGCTGAGCCGCCTCGTTCAGCGCGGCGACCAGACGCGGGCACACCGGATGGGCGAGCGACACGTGGGCGACGAAGCCTTTTCCGAAGAAACTCTTGTCGCGCGCATAGGTCCGATCGATGAACTGATCGGCGAGCACGAAATAGCCCGGCGGCAGATCCTCGCGGAAGGACCCGCAGGCCGAGACGGAAATAATGTCGGTGCAACCCGCGCGTTTGAGCGCATCGATGTTGGCGCGGTAGTTGATGGACGTGGGCGAGTGGACATGGCCGCGCCCATGACGCGGCAAGAACCTCATCTCGACCTTCTCCAGCGTGCCGAACAGAAGATCGTCGGAGGGCTCACCCCAGGGCGAGCTCACCCGTTCCCAACGCGCATCTTCGAGACCGCTGATGTCGTAAACGCCGGAGCCGCCGATAATCCCGAGAACCGTCTTGGTCATGGCGCGCGTTGTATCACGAATCGGAAATCCGACAGCGGAAAACCAAAGTGCAACGCTTCAGTTGCGACGTTGGTTCCCTGTTCAGTGCTGTCCGTACCAGACGCGCTGATAGGAGAAGTAGAGAAGCGAAGCGAACACGATCAGGAACGCCATCACGTTGAAGCCCGTGCGCTTGCGCTCTTCCATCTTGGGATCGGCAGCCCATGCGAGGAACGTCGCCACGTCGTGCGCTTCCTGCTCGACGGTCGCCATCGTGCCGTCGGCATACGTGACGGAATCGGGATTGAGCGGCGGCGGCATCGAAATCTGGCCACCGCGGAAATAGGGATTGAAGAACCGGCCCGATCCGACGGAAACGCCCGCGGGCGGCTGCTGGCCATAGCCCGTGAGGAGCGAATAGACATAATTGGCGCCGCCGATACGCGCTTTCGTAATCAGCGACAGATCGGGCGGCAGCGAGCCGTTGTTGGACGCGCGGGCCGCCTGCTCGTTCGCAAAGGGCGGCGGCATATAATCCGACGCGGTCGCGGGCCGCATCAGCGGATTCCCGTTGGCATCGACCGTCTGACCCTGCTCGTTCGGCCCCGCGGGAACACGGTATGAAGCGGCAAGGGCTCGCACCTGATCGGCGGTGAGCCCAGGACCACCCTCATCGGCGAGATTGCGGAACGCGATGTGCTTCAGCGCATGGCACGCCGCACAGACGTCCTTGTAGACCTGAAAACCGCGCTGCAGCGCTGCCCGGTCATATGTGCCGAACGGTCCCTCGAACGAGAAATTGCCATCACGCGGGGGCAATTGCTCCACCTCGACCGCATGCGCTGCGGGCGCCGGAGCGGTCTTCACAGCCGAAGCAACAGCCTCTTGCGCGTGCGCCGGGGCCGCCGCTACCGCGGCAACCAACATGGCGAAGACAAATCGCGTGGCAATCATGACGCCGTCTCCGAACGATGCGGCGCGTTGCTCAGCACCGAGTTGGCTATGCTGTCGGGCAGCGGGTTGGGTTTCTCGTATCTTCCCGACGAGCGGCATGATCACGAGGAAGAACGCGAAATAGTAGAGAGACGCGATACGGCCGATCCAAAGCAGGGGGATCGACGTGTTCAGCAGAGTCGCGTCCACCGCGTTGGCGCCCACATAGCCGAGGATCACGCAGTCGGCCACGAAGAGCCAGAAGAACTGCTTGAACACCGGACGGAAGCGCGCCGAGCGCACCTTGGACGTATCCAGCCAGGGCACGAAGAACAGGACACCGAGTGCGCCGAACAAGGAAATGACGCCCATGAGCTTGTCCGGGATCGAACGCAGGATCGCGTAGAACGGCAGGAAGTACCATTCAGGCACGATCTCGGGCGGCGTCACCAGCGGATTTGCGGGCTCGGCATTGTCCGGGCTCGAGAGCGCTTCCGGCGCGAAGAACACGAAATACGCATACAGGATCAGGAAGCAGACGATATAGAACGAGTCCTTCACCGTGTAGTACGGATGGAACGGAACCGTATCGCGCGGCCCCTTCACGTCGATGCCGAGCGGATTGTTGTTGCCCGGAACGTGCAGCGCCCAAATGTGCAGCACGACGACGCCCGCGATCACGAACGGCAGCAGATAGTGCAGGCTGAAGAAGCGATTGAGCGTGGGATTGTCGACGCCGAACCCGCCCCACAGCCATTCCACGACCGGCTGGCCGATACCGGGGATGGCGCTGAACAGGCTGGTGATGACGGTCGCGGCCCAGAACGACATCTGGCCCCAGGGCAGCGTGTAGCCGAGGAACGCGGTCAGGATCATGAGCGCGTAAAGCAGCACGCCGAGAATCCACAGGAGCTCGCGCGGCGCCTTGTACGATCCGTAATAGAGCCCGCGGAACATGTGGATGTAGACGGCGAGGAAGAACATCGAAGCGCCGTTCGCGTGCAGATAACGGATCAGCCACCCCGAATTGACGTCGCGCATGATGTGTTCGACGGAGTCGAAGGCGCGCGCCGCGTCCGGCGTGTAATGCATCGCCAGCAGGATGCCGGTGACGATCTGCAGCCCGAGGAAGAAGGCGAGAATGCCGCCGAACGTGTACCAGATGTTCAGGTTGCGCGGCGTCGGGAACATCAGCACATGTTCGTACGCAAAGCGGATGATCGGCAGACGCGCGTCAAGCCAGCGCGTCAAGCCCGTTTTCGGCTGATAGGTTGAACCGGACATCGTTCTCAGCCCACCTGGATGCGTGTATCTGACAGGAACCGATAGGGCGGCACGTCGAGGTTGCGCGGCGCCGGACCGACGCGGACGCGGCCGGCCGTATCGTATTGCGAGCCGTGGCAGTGGCAGAGCCATCCGCCATATTGGCCTTCCGGGACCTGCGGCGTGCTGGCCGCGGGCGTGCAACCCAAATGCGTGCAAACGCCTACTACGACCAGCCATTCGGCGCGGCGCATCGCCTGAGCGCCCTGCTGGCCGCCGCCAGCATTCGGGCTCAGCCGGTTTTCGTCGGTCGCAGGCGCGTTCTCCGGCAAACCGGCATTGCGGGCCAACGGGTCGAGCAACTCGTCCACGGGAACGGCGCGCGCGGTTTCGATCTCTTCCGGGGTCCTCCGGCGAACGAACAGCGGATGGCTGCGCCACGTGAACGTCACGGACTGGCCCGGCTGTATCGACGCGAGATCGATCTCGATCGAGGCGAGCGCCAGCACGTCGGCTGACGGATTCATCTGATCGATCAACGGCCACAGCGTGGCCGCGGCGCCCACTGCGCCCATTGCTCCGGTTGCGATAAAGAGGAAGTCGCGTCGAGTGGGATCGGCGGTCTGCGTATGATCCAAGGTCTTACTGCCCTTACTACTATTCTTCCAGGCGCAAACAACAACGCGCCGCCCCGAGCCCCCACCCACGGCAGCGCGCTTATAACGCGCGTACCATAAAGAAGGACGAATCACGACGGTTTGCGGCACGATGCCGCAGAAAAAGACCGTATCCCAGAGAATAAGGGAAGCGGCCGTTAAAAAATTGAGTTCAAAATTCAGCCCGCCCGAGCTTGGGCGGGAGCGGCAGCGCGGACTGACGAAAAAATCTGTTCGACCGTGGGCGCATAGCGGTCAAAGTAGTACTCAGCCGGCGCCGAGAACATGATCAGGTCGAGCGTCTCCCCGCGTTGCGCTGCCAGCACCATGGCTTTCATCTGCAATCCGCTCTTCCTCAAGTAGTCGAGGTCAAAGCGGAAACCCTGAACGGCGCCAAACTGAGCAGGTCTCAACCTCGTCGGTGCGGATTTGCTGGAATCCCGCCTTACCCAGAGTGCTCGCCAGCAAATCCATCACGTCGTTCGGCAGCATTGTCGCGGAGTAGGTCCCTATCTCCGAAGGTTCAACGCCAGCCACCCGCGTCAACGGATTTCCGGGCTTGATTCCCATCAGGAAGCGCAAATCGTTCAAACCGAACCCGTCGATCGTCCAGACCGTCGTCGAAATGCCCGGCCCAAACGGATTGGCCCACACAATCTGCGGGTCGACCGTGACGTTGTTGCCGACACTGACGGACATACCGGCTTCCACTGTGCGAAAGCCGGCCGCGCCGCCGCCCGCACAGCCGCCCAGTGCGAGACAAATGCCTAAGACGCCGATGATGCGTGCGATCATGGCTGTGCCTCTCCGACGCCTGCCAGATAGAACTGAATCATGGCGCGATCATTCGCTTCAGGTGCCAGAGACAGATATTTCGCAAACGCGTCGCGCGCGACGTCTTTTTGTCCTGCCTTGAGGGCAACGAGACCGAGGCCGCGGTAAGCAGCTATCGGAGCGTCTGCCGCGCCGATCGCTGTCTGATAAGACGCAGTGGCCTTACCGAGATCGCCGTCGGCATTGCGACGGCGATACGCCTCGCCGAGGAAGTAATGCAGATCCGACGAATTTGCTTCCGCCTTGAGCAACTGCGAAATCACGACAATGCTCTCGGCATATTCACCGCGATTGAGTTCGGCATCCAGCCAGGCCGAGCGGTGCGGGCGAACGGCGCTGCGGTGAGCTTCCGCGCCGACAACGTCGGCGCGCGTTTGCGATTCGATCTCGGCGGCGCGTTTGTTCAACGTCTCCAGGCGCTCTTTGGTGGCCGGATGGGACGCCATGTAGGGTGAGGGCTTTGCGCGGTTGGGATTTGCGCCATCTTCCTCACCGGCATTCTCCCAAAAAAGCGCGCCTTGTCGCGGATCGTAACCCCTGCCGACCGCGAGTTCGAACCCGCCTGCGTCCGCTTCACGCTCCTGGTCGCGCGAGTATGAAGCGAGTGCACCGACGGCGATCAGAGTCCCGATGCTGGCAAGTCCTGCGGTTGCCACATTGAGGACTGTCAGGAAGCCGGCAGACCTCCTCGTCTTCTCGAAATTGAGCAGGGAATGGCGCTTGATGTAGTGGCTGATCTCATGGCCGAGAACGAAAGCAAGCTCGGCTTCGTTTTGAGCGCGAAGGAGCAATCCCGTCCAGACGAGGATCATCCCATTGGGCGCGCACAGCGCGTTGCTCGTCGCATCGTTCACCACATAGATGCGCAGCGAAGCGCAGTGCGGACCAGCGAGATCACAAGCGACCTTCCTGACATACGCATTCAGCGCTTCGTCTTGCACCAGCAAAGGCGAGAGCCGAACCTCCTTCTCGAACTCGTCGAAGGAACGCCAAAGACCACCTTCGGCCGTGTCGAGGGCAGGCTTATAGTTCGGAGGGAGCGGCCCCGCCGCAGGCGCAGCATGCGCCGCGCCCAGGATCAGCGACAGAAACAGTGCAGGCAGTCTCGCCCGAGCGCGTGCATCGCGCATCATATCGGAACGTCCTTGAGCAGCTGATCCATAGCCCGCTGAGCGGGCGCCTCGGTGCGCAAGTCGCCCGACCTGTTGATCAGGCGATTGAACCACACGATGTTCCCGGTGCGCAGATCGATCAGGGACGCGACACCCACCTGCACGCCGCCGGGAACCACCACGCCGGCGAGCGCACCAACCACCTGGAGCGCCTGACGGCCTCCTGAGGAATAGCTGTCGCGCACGATCACGAAAAGCGCGTAATCCGCGCCATAGCGATCGCGCATCTCTCCAGTGCCAGGTCCCAAGGTCCAATCAAGGGCGTCACCCTTGTTGGGAAGCTTCAACGGCTCGTTGTAGAGATGGGTCAGGATTGCGCCGCTCACGGCATCGTACAATTTCGCCAGTTGCACCTCGCGAGGCGAGGACAGATCCGCGTTTACGACATCGGCTCCCGACTTGGCGAAATGCGCTCTGATATTCTTGTCGATGTGGCCCTTTGCAGTGTCCGTCCAGTCCGCCCGCGGTTCGAGGATACCGCCGGCATTGAGTTCGCTCAGTTCGACGTCAGGCGGAACCAGAAGGACCCGCTTTGTCGGCGACGTCCACTGAAAGTCGACGGACTGAGCCACTCGTGCATTGCTGCCGTCCTGGGCACAGCCTGCCAATGACAGGCCGAGCACCAGCGTCGCAAACCAGGCCAGCGTGCGTTTCATGATGCCCCCCGGAGTCATGAAGTCACTGCGAACATCAAGGATGCCGCTTTCGCCCAAATTGCGCAACGGCTACAACGGATTTGGACGTCTTACACGCCAACTAATCCATTGATTTGGTAAGCAAAAGGTTATGCGCCTTGCCCTGTTCGAACCGGACATTCCGCAGAACGCGGCCGCGATCATCCGCCTTGGCGCGTGTCTCGATGTTCCGATCGACATCATCGAGCCCTGCGGTTTCCTCTTCAGCGAGGCAGGGTTTCGGCGCGCCGGGCTCGACTATGTGGAACTGGCCGAGTTGAGGCGTCATGCCTCATGGCAGGCCTTCCGCGAAGCACTCGCAGGCCGGCTGGTGCTCTTGACGACACGCGCGACATTGGCCCACACGGCATTCGCCTTTGCGCCTTCGGATACGCTTCTGCTTGGCCGCGAAAGCGCGGGCGTGCCGGATTTCGTCCACGAGGCCGCGGATGGACGAGTGCGCATTCCCTTGAAGCCGGGCCTTCGGTCGCTCAACGTGGCCCAGGCGGGCGCCATGGTTCTGGGCGAGGCCTTGCGGCAGATCAAAGGATTCCCGGCATGATCGGGCCAGGGTGAGACATGGTTTCGACGGACCAACACAAAGAACGGGCGCGCGCGTGGTTCACCGAATTGCGCGACAGGCTGTGCGCCGCCTTCGAGGCGATCGAGGACGAATATTCCGGATCGCAGGCGGGCACGGCTGGGCGCTTCGTGCGCAAGGACTGGCGGCGGCCCACAGACGACGGCTCCGACGGCGGCGGCGGCACGATGTCGATCATGAAAGGCCGCGTGTTCGAAAAAGTCGGCGTGAACATCTCGACCGTGCACGGGCGCTTCGATCCGCAGTTCGCCAAGGAAATTCCCGGCGCACAAACCGACCCGCGCTATTGGGCAAGCGGCATCTCGCTGGTCGCCCACATGCGCTCACCGCGTGTGCCGGCCTGCCACTTCAACACGCGTCATATCGTGACGACCAAATCCTGGTTCGGCGGCGGATCGGATCTCACGCCGATGCTGGACGAGCAGCGGCGGCGTGACCATCCGGACGCGATGCGCTTCCACCGGCAATTGAAGCGCGCCTGCGACGCACATGGCGCCGACTACTACGACCGCTTCTCGAAATGGTGCGATGAGTATTTTTTCATCAAGTACCGCAACGAGCCGCGCGGCGTCGGCGGCATCTTCTACGACTATCTGGAGAACGACTGGGAAAAGGATTTCGCATTCACGCGCGAGGTCGGTCTCGCGGTGCTTGCGGTCTTCCCCGAGATCGTGCGCGCCCACATGAGCGAGACCTGGACCGAGGCGGAGCGGAACGAGCAGCTTGTCCGGCGCGGCCGCTATGCCGAGTTCAACCTCGTCTATGACCGCGGCACGCGTTTCGGCCTCATGACGGGCGGCAATGTCGAAGCCATCCTGATGTCGCTGCCGCCTGAAGTGCGCTGGCCTTAACCACTTGCAGACTGACATTTTCGTGGGCTTCGGTTCTCGTGTCCGATTCGGCTGGACAACCCGGTCGGGCGGGCCCTAGGTTCGCCGCCGTTCTTTCGACCTCAAGCGAGCGGCCGTCTGCCTATGGAATTCACTTCCGCGTTCTGGGAAGGCCTTCTCAAGATCATCGGCGTCAACATCGTGCTTTCCGGCGACAACGCCGTGGTGATCGCGCTCGCCTCCCGTTCCCTGCCGCCGCATCTGCGCAGCAAGGCGATCTGGTTCGGCGCGCTCGGCGCGGTGGGACTGCGCCTGGTCTTCTCGTTCTTCATCGTCGAGCTGATGGCGGTTCCCTACATCAAGATCATCGGCGCGATCCTGCTGCTTGTGGATCGGCGTCAAGATGATCGTTCCGGAACACGGCGATCATGGAAACGGCGGCGAAAGAAGCGTCAACAGCAGCATCTGGGGCGCGATCCGAACGATCATCATCGCCGATGCGGTGATGAGCCTCGACAATGTCATCGCGATCGCGGCCGCCGCCAACGGCAACGTCCTCCTGATCGGTCTCGGGCTCGCCATGAGCGTGCCCCTGATCATCTATGGCAGCACGCTGATCCTCAACGTCTTCATCCGCTATCCGATCCTGATCGTCGCAGGCGCGGGGCTCATCGGCTGGATCGCGGGCGAGATCTGGATCACCGATCCGGCGATCGCGGAATGGACGCATGCGATCATCGAGATGCACGGCGAATGGATAGAGTTCGCCTCCGCCATCGCAGGCGCGCTGTTCGTCGTCGTCTTAGGCAAGATCATCGCCGCGCGAGCGGAGCAAAAGAAACCGCAGGTCGTCGATCTCGCGGGCGAAGAGCACAAATGACGGCGCGGCGCCTCAACCTGCTTGTTCCGGTCGATGGTTCGGTAGGTGCCGAGCGGGCCGTGGAGCATGCCATCACGCTGGCCGGTTGGGGGCTGGTCGACCAAGTCCACTTGATCAACGTGCAATACCCTCTTCCTGGAGCCGTCTCGACCTTCGTGGGCAAGAAGGCGGTTTCCGGCTACCACCACGACGAAGGGATGAAAGAGCTCAAAGCCGCCGACGCCAAGCTGCACGCGGCAAAGGTGCCTCACCACATCCACATCGTCGTCGGCCAACCTGCGGAAACCATCGTCGCGTTCTGCGAGGAGCTGAAATGCGACGCGATCGTCATGGGCACGCGCGGCCACGGCAAGGCCGTGGGTCTCATCCTGGGCTCGGTGGCGCGGGACGTGATCGCCAAGGCGTCCGCCCCGGTGACGGTGGTTAAATAGCGGGCTCTCCCGAAACTTGTTAAAGTGCGTCGATTTCCCGGGCCATGACAGCAGGGGGAACGATGAATTTCGGTACCGTTGCACGCGCTTTGGCGGGGATCGTGCTGATCGCCGCGGTTGTCGGTGGCATCTGGTACGGCCGCCGGCCGACCGCCGATGCGCCCGCTCCTCCGCCCCAGCAACAGGCAGCAGTTCCCGCGGCTCAGGCCGCGGCCGATGCACCGCCGGCGGACCACTATCAGCGCTCGCTCGAGATTTTCGAGTTCAAGCGGAGCGCGGCCGGCGGCGTCGAGCGCGGCAAGGAGATTTATTATTACAAGTGCTGGTTCTGCCATAACGACTTCGCCGAAGGCGCGCCCAAGCTCACGGGCGTCTATCAGCGCGGCACGTTGATCACGGGGCGGCCCGCGACGGACGACGGCATCAAGGAGCAAATCCGCGAAGGCAGTCCCGGCATGGCGTCCTACAAGTACACGCTGAGCGAGAGGGACATCGACGATCTCGTGACCTTCATCCGCGAGGCGTGCTGCTGGAAGGACGACGAGCCGCCGCTCAATCCCCGCTATGTCGCGAAGTGACGCCATGCGCAACAGCGACACCGAGCCGAACGACGACGCGCTGAGCCGGCGCCACCTGGTGCAAGCGATTGCCGCGGGCGCGACGCTGGCCGGTGCAGGCGCCTCGGGTGTGCAGGCACAAACAGCAACACCCAATGCGGCTCTCGACCGCAGATTACGTGAACGATTCGCATCGCTGGGGCAGCGCGGAAATCGCGGCGATGTTTCCGGGCTTCCGGCATCTCGACATGAAGACGAGTGGAGCCACGATCCGCGTGCGTCACGGCGGCTCGGGTCCGCCGCTGCTTCTGCTGCATGGCAATCCCGAGAGCCATGCGTGCTGGCACAAGGTCGCGTCGCGGCTGGCGCAGCGCTATCACGTCGTGCTCGCGGATTTGCGCGGCTATGGCGACAGCTCGCTGCCGGAGCCCGGCCCGAACCACATCAACTACAGCTTCCGCGCCATGGCTCAGGACATGGTCGAGGTGATGGAGCAGCTCGGCTACCGGAGATATTTCATCGCCGGCCATGACCGGGGCGGCCGCACGACCTATCGCATGTGCCTCGATCATCCCGAGCGGATCATCAAGGCGGCCGTGATGGACGTGCTGCCCAACTATTACATCTGGACCAACACGACGAAGACCTGGGCGACGGCCTCGTGGCACTGGCTGTTCATGGCGCAGCCCGAACCGTTCCCCGAGCGCCTGATGAGTGCCGCGGGCGCCGAGTTCTTCCTGCGCAATCGGATGCTGATCCGCGGCGGCACCGGCGTGGATTTCATCAATCCGACCGTCTTCAACGAATATGTCCGCTGTTACACGCTCAAGACCATCACGGGCTCGTGCCGCGATTATCGCGCGTGCGCGACCTGCGACTTCGAGATGGACACGGCGGACAAGGATCGCAAGGCGACGCCCCCGTTGCTTGTCCTGTGGGGCGCGCGCGGTCCCGATCGCTCAACCGATTTCCTCGAGGTGTGGCGGCGGCACGCCGTCAACGTGACCGGCGAAGGCTTGCCCTGCGGCCACTACATCCAAGAGGAAGTGCCCGATCGCGTTTATCAGCATTTCACCGAATTCTTCGTCTAGGAGGACGTCCCATGACGAGTCGAATTGGACGGTTGCTGCTTTCGACGGCCGCGTTGCTCGCCGCCGTGTTGCCCGCGCAAGCGCAAGTAGCGAGTCACAAGCTGCTCGGCGGACCGACGGGGATCGTGAAATCCACGACCGGCGACATGCTGGAAGGGATGATGGTCCAGCTGATCTCCAAGAAAACGGCGATCCGCACGACGGTCTACAGCGATGCCGACGGGAGGTACGAATTCCCCAAGCTCGATCCCGGAACGTACACGCTGAGGATCGCGCTGCCGCGCGAATATCAGCCGTTCGCCAAGGAGAGCGTGGAGATCAAGGGCACGGACAAGCTCGAGGACATCACGCTGAAGCGCGTTTCGCCGCTCGAATTGCTGCCGCCGAGCAAAGAGATCGCCGCGCAGATGACGGGCTCCGAATGGCTGCTGAGCCTTTCCGGCACCGGCGAGGAAAAGCGCCTGCTCACGCTGAACTGCAACTGGTGCCACTCGTACCAGCAGATTTTCCGCAACCGCTATGACGAGCGCAGCTGGGGCCGCATCGTCAATCGCATGACGCATGGCGCGGGTTCGCCGCTGATCCTGATGCGTCCGAACGGACGCTTCAACGACGCGGACGAAGCGCGGCTGGTGAAGTGGCTCGCGACCGCTCGCGGCCCGAATTCGGAAGATCCGTTCTTCGTCACGCTGCCGCGGCCGCAGGGTGCTGCGACGCGCGTCATCATCACCGAATACGAGCTGCCGCGCATCGAGACCGCGACGCACGACGTGGCGGGCGATGCGCAAGGGCGCATCTGGTACAGCACGCATAGAAGCTCCTATATCGGCCGGCTCGATCCCAAGACCGGCGTCGTCAAGGAATACCGCGTTCCCGATGTCGCCAAAGGCGCGCTTCCCGGCACGCACTGGATCACCGTCGACAAGGACGGGATGGTGTGGGGCTCGGAGAACTGGGCGCACAACATCTATCGCCTCAATCCTGAGACCGAAGAATTCACGCGCGTTTCGTGGAAGGTGCAGGAGCCGATCAACGCTCCGATGGGCGGGAACTACGCGCTCGATCCGAAAGGCTTCATCTGGAAGACGCGCAACAACGAGGTGAGCAAGGTCGACGGCCTCACCGGAGAGCAGGCCGCGAGTTTCAAGACCCAGAAGTTCCCGAGCACCTATGGAAGCGCGCTCAGCCGCGACGGCCGCTATTTCGGCGGCGGCGCATGGCCGCGCGACGGCGTCGTCGTGTTCGACTCGCAAACGAACGAGCTCTATGAGCCGAGCACGAGCCCCGGTTCGGGACCGGCACGCGGCGCGTTCGATTTCGAGGGGAATTATTGGGCGGGCGGACGCGGCGGTCAGCTCGTCAAGTTCGACATCAAGACCAAGCGCGTCCACGAGTACAAATCGCCGACGCCTTATGCGTCGTTCTACAGCGCGATCGCGGACAAGAACGGCGAGGTGTGGGCCGGCGAGATGCATGGCGGCCGCTATTCGCGCTTCAATCCGAAGACCGGCGTGTGGACGCAATATGTGCTGCCCGAGCCTTACGGCATCGACCGCAAGAGCTGGGTCGACAACTCCACCACTCCTGTCAGCGTCTGGTATGTCGATCAGGAAGGCTACATCGCGCGCATCCAGCCGTTGGAATAACGGCGAAGCATGATCCTGGGAGGACTTTCGATGAACGTCTCTCGTGCGCTCTCTACGGTCGTCGCCTTGGCTGTTTCGGTTGTTCTGTACGCCCAGTCCGCGCAAGCGGCGATCAAGACGCAATACATCGAGTACATGCACGGCAACACGGCGCTGAAGGGCTATCTCGCGTACGATGATGCGATCACGGGAAAGCGGCCCGGCGTGCTGCTCGCGCACTATCGCGGCGGTCTGCAGGGCGAGACGCTCGAAGACGCGCAGATGATCGCCAGGATGGGTTATGTCGTCTTCGCCGAAGACATCTTCGGGAAGGACATCGTTCCCAAGACCGTGCCCGAGATGACGGCGCTCACCACCATCTACAACAACGATCGCGCATTGATGCGGACGCGCGCGCGCTCAGGGTTCGATGTGCTCGCGAGGCACGCGATGGTCGATGCGACGAAGATCGCGGTCGTGGGCTATTGCTTCGGCGGCACGGTCGCGGTGGAGCTGGCGGAGACGGGGGCACCGGCGCTCGGCACCATCGCCGTCCACGGCTCGTTCCGCAACTTCACGCCGGCGGATGCCAAGAACATCAAGGGCAAGGTGCTGATCCTGCACGGCGCCGAGGACGAAGTGGCGCCGCTGGACGAGGTGAACAAGCTCGTCGCCGATCTACGCGCGGCCAAGGTGAACTGGGAGCTGCAGATCTACAGCGGCTCATCCCATGGCTTCACCAATCCGTCGAACGCAGCAGAAGAGCGCGCCGACACGCAGTACAAGGTCGCGATGGAGCGCTTCTTCAAGGAACTGTTCGGCGGCTGAAATAGCTTACGCTTTCGGGAAGCCGTAGAGCGTCTCCGGATTCTGCACGAGGATGCGGTTGCGCATCGCTTCGTCGGGAACCCATACGGCGAGCAGATCGAAGAGCAGCGCATCGTCGGGCTTGTCGGCGACCGGAACCACGCCGGGATGCGGCCAGTCGCTGCCCCACACGAGGCGCTCGGGTGCTGCCCTGACGAAGGCTTGCGCGATGCGCGTTGCTTCCGGGTAGGGCGGCCCCATTCGGCTGTTGGAG
Source organism: uncultured Alphaproteobacteria bacterium (assembly GCA_963708555.1). GTDB lineage: Bacteria > Pseudomonadota > Alphaproteobacteria > Micropepsales > Micropepsaceae > CAIYRG01. Next base: position 188,299 of record CAVPTF010000001.1, read on the forward strand.
TAGGCGCCGGAGAGTTTCACCCAGGTGCGGCCGCGGTCGATCAGGCTCCGCACGATCGCGTGAGACGGGTGATCGATGCCCATGGGTCCCGGATTGGCGAGATGATCGAACACCATCGGCGTCGGCAGACGGCGCAGGACATCGGCGAGCTCGACGATCTGCCGTCCCTCGACATTGAACTGCACGTGCCAGCCGAGATCGGCGACGCGTCGTGCCAGCGGCTCGACCATATCCGGCGTAACGGCGGCGGTTGCCGGATCGCCCAAGCTGAAACGAATTCCGCGGATGCCCGCATCGTTCAGCGCCTTGAGTTCCGCGTCTGTGACAGTTGGATGAAGCACCGCAACACCGCGTGCGTTGGGCGCGAATTGCTTGATCGCATCGACCGTCACGCGATTGTCGATGGCATAGTTGCGCGGCTGCACGACGATGACGCGTGTCGTCCCGATCCGCTGCTGGAGCAGCCGATATTGCGGAACAGCGGCGTTCGCCGGTGCAATCCGCTGGCTCGGCGGCATCGCAAAGCGCGCCGGATCGTAGATGTGCATGTGGCAATCGCAGGCATTCGCGGGCGCTTTCAGCTTGGGAGGAGCCGTGCCGGTGGAATTGGGGACCACGACCTGCGCGTGCGCCTCGCGCATGTGTGTCACATTCGTTGTGACGGCAGCGAGTGCGGTTGCCTTAAGAAAATTGCGCCGATCGATCCGATAGCCGCTCACGTAATGCTCCTCCCGCGCCGGCAATCGGCGTATAGTATCGCAAAAGCATGGGCTGCGCTCGCGCAGCATTTCCTCACTCGCTTCCGTTGGCGTTAACGGGGCGACGCCGCTGCAATGGGGGATTGTCGCCATGGCACAAGCAGCAAGAACGACCTCGCCCTATGTGGGGTGGACGGTGCTGATCGCGGCGACCACGGCGATCATCCTGGTTTTCCTCGGAGCGCTGCAGTCGACCACTACGAACGAGACCGAAACCTGGAAAACCCTGCCGGAACCCGCAGCGCTGCCAACGCCGGACCAGAGCGGTCTTGCGACGGTCGGCGACATCCAGATGTGGTACGCGGTCTTCAACAAGGGCGGCGGAAGCCCTGTTCTTCTCATCCATGGCGGATTGGAAACGGGCGACACATGGGGCAATCAGGTCCCCGTGCTCGCTCGGAATCACGAAGTGATCATCGCCGACAGCCGTGGGCACGGGCGGAGCACCCGGTCCGACAAGCCGTTCGGCTATCAGCTGATGGCCGACGACTATATCGGCCTTCTCGATTATTTGATGATCGACAAGGTCGCGTTGGTCGGCTGGAGCGATGGCGGAATCATCGGGCTCGACATCGCCATGCGGCATCCGGAGCGCCTGACGAAGCTCTGGGCGTACGGTGCGAATTTCAATATCGGCGGGCTGATTCCGGGATTCGACAAAGATCCCGTCTTCAGTCAGGCGATCGCGAACGCCGGGGAAAAATATAGGCGCGTGTCACCGACACCCGATCAGTACGATGCGTTCGTGGAAGCGATCAGCGCGATGTGGAACTCGCAGCCGGACTACACGGCGCAGCAGCTCGGGATGATCGCCACGCCGACGATGGTCGTCGACGGAGAATATGACGAGGCGATCAAGCGGGAGCACACCGAAGAGCTTGCGCGGCTCATTCCCAATGCGCGGTTCCTCATCATGCCCGGCGTCAGCCATTTCGGGCATTTGCAGAACCCCGAGCTGTACAACACGTATCTGACGGGGTTCCTGGACTCGCAGTCGTGATCTAGGCTTCGGTCGCGCCAGGCTTTCCGTTTTCGACGACGAAAGTGCGCAACGTCGACACCGTCGCGTTGGGATCGGTGACGTTGGACACTGTGCGGAAGCGCGTGGTCATCGTCTGTCGCGTGAGCGCGACCGAGACATAGCCGCGCTGGCGGCTCTCGAAAAACCGGACATGCGGATTGGTGGGCAGATTCTGCACAAAGACCTCGTAGGGTCCGGGCCGCGCCGACACCGATGTGCCGACAAATTCGCTCGCCACCGTGGGTGATGACGGATCGTCGAAGTCGAGCTTGACGTCGTTCGCCCAGTAGGCGTGCACATCACCGCAGACGGTCACCGGATTCGAAAGGCGCGCGTCGCGGATGCGATTGACGAGCCTCGCGCGCGCCGCGGGGTAGCCGTTCCAATCGTCGGTCCAGAACGCCGTCTCGCCGGCCACGTTCCGCTGCTTCCATTGCGAGATCATCACGTCTCCGGCGAGCACGTTCCAACGCGCGGTCGATCTCGCGAAGCCGTCGAACAACCACGATTCCTGCTGAGCGCCCAGCATGGTGCGGCTTTGATCCAATCGTTCCGGACAGCTCGCGATCGTTTCGAGATGCGCGCGGCCTTTGTCCGGCGGCGCGTAGCACGCGCCGCGCGAGCGGTACTGACGGCCGTCGATCAGCGAAATCTCCAGAAGATCGCCGAAGCCGAACCGATCGTAGATGCGCATCGCAGGCCCCGTGGGCCGCGACATCGCGCGCACCGGCATGTGCTCGTAATACGCCTGATAGGCCGCAGCGCGCCGCAGCAGGAAACGCTGCGGATCGTCGAAGGTCTGCGACCACTGATCGCCGTAGTCGTTCTGCACTTCGTGATCGTCCCATGTCATCAGCGCGGTGGTTTCGGCGTGCAGGCGCTGCAGATCGGGATCGAGTCGATACTGTGCATGACGATTGCGATAAGCGGCGAGGTTCTGCGTCTCCACGCCCTCGCTGTGGCGGCGGACGATCTCGTTCACGCGCCCGTCCGGATACTCGTAGATGTAGTCGCCCAGGAAGAGCACGAAATCCGGCTGCTCGTCGGCAAGATGACGGTACGCCGAGAAATAGCCGTGCTCGTAGTTGGAGCAGGACACGAAGCCGAAGTTCACGCGCTCGACCGCCGTGCCCTGAGCCTGCCGGGTCATCGCGCGACCGACGCGGCTCGTCGCGTCTCCGCTCGTGAAGCGGTACCAGTACGGGCGCCCCGGCTGAAGGCCGGTGATCTCGGCATGCACCGAGTAGCCGTAGCGCGGATCGGCAAGCGCGCTTCCGCGCGAGACGATCGTCCGCATCGAGGGATCGGCGGCGATCTCGTACTCGATGCTGACTCCATCGCCGGTCATGCCGGCCGGCGCGGAGGGGTCGTAGTTCATCGGCTCGGGCGCCAGCCTCGTCCACAAGACGAAACCGTCAGCCGACGGCGACCCGGCCGCCACACCCAGACTGAACGGATCGCTCTGCCAGCTGCGCCGCGCGGTCGCGCAGCCGACGATGCCGGGCGCAGCGAGGATCGTCGCCGCGGCGCCGACAAACGCACGTCTCGACAACCGTTGCTCGACCATCGGACCTGCCACAGGAGTTCCAACTAATCGGCAGACAATCGGCAATTGTGACATTCACGCTGCAAATGGCAACCAGACGACCGCCGAGCTTCGGAAGACCCAGTCGGCCAGCAGTCCGACTTCTCCGCGATCGGCACGCGCTTCCGACGATTAGAGGCGATAGGGCGCGAGAAGGTTGAGCCGCATGCTCTTCGACACAGCCTCCGCGCGACTCGATACAACCAATTTGCGCATCAGCGATTCGACATGGAACTTGACCGTGTGGAGCGAGATGCCGAGATGACCGGCGATCTCTTTGTTGGTCAGTCCATCGGCGACATCGCGCAAGACCTCGAGCTCGCGCGGCGTCAGCAATGCGGGTTCATCCGGTTCGCGAAGCGCTTCGAAGCGCCGCGCCGGCTCATCTGCGACGCTCACGCTCAGTCCTACGGCGACCGCGCGCAAGGCGGCGTCGATCTGCTCGGCAGACGCGTCGCGCGGCAGCCTGGCGCGATGGTTCTCGCCTTCGGTCCCGAGCGAGACCGCAGGCAAATCACCGCGCACAGCGACGCCGTCGGTGAGCACAACAGCCGCGTGTTCGACGCCGGCCACGACCTCATGTCCGAGGTCGCGCACAAGACGAGACAGCAGCAAGCCGCGTCGCGGGTCCGCGGCAAGAACCGCGACACGCAGGCGTTGAGGCGCGAGCTTCAAGACAGCCTCGGTCATGTCGACCCGCGCGCTTCAATGACGCATTCGCTCGTCACGATCGCGCCCGGCGCGCGCCAGCGTGAGGCCGAGCGTCCGCCCGATGCTCTCGGCGCCCAGTTGCCGTGCGATCTTTCCGGGCCTCGTGGCGAGAGCGCCTCCGACGGCGAGAAGAATGTCGCCCGCGAGCACGCCCGCTTTCGCGGCGGGTCCGCCAGGGGCCACATCCATCACCATCAAACCCACGCGCTGCGATTGCTCGTGCCGAAGCGTTTCGGGCAAGGCCACCGGATGGAGCGAAACGCCGAGCCATCCGCGTTCGACCGTGCCGGATTTGAGCAGCAGCGGCACGATGCGGTCGATTGTGGATGCGGGGATAACCAGGCTCTGGCGTCCGGCGCCGCGCGCGGCGATGCCGAAGATCGCACCATCGGGGCCAAGCACCGGGCCGCCTTCTTCTGTGCTGCCGAGATAGGTGTCGAGCGTGATCCTGTGGTCGATCGTACCACCGGCGAGGCTCTGCCAGGCTCCGCCGACCGAACGCACGAGCGCAAGGCGCGCCGCGGGCCCGTTCGAGCCCACGCCCAATACCAACGCCAGCGCCCCCACGGCCGGCACCGCGTGCGCGGGAAGCCGTCCTGCCACGTCGCGATCGAGCTTCAGGACGGCAACGTTGGTGCCCTCGTCGCGACCGGCGAGCCGCGCGGGCGCAGTGACGTCGGCAATCGTCACCTCGAAATCCGACCCATCGGGCAGCGCCTGCTCGGATACGACAACGGTGTTCGGCGTCCACAGCACGCCGCTGAGTTGCGTGCCGTCCTTGCCGCGCGCCGATGCGAGGAACCCGCGCGCGTTCGCGACGAGCTCGCTCAACGCGCTCGACAGCTGGGAAAGTACTGAATCGGTCATCCGTGCCTCCATTGCCTAGATGGGGATCAAGGATGGGCAAATCGAGGCGGCGGCGGTATCGGGCGGATGACCGGGGACGACCTGGCCGTTCGGCCGGGTTTGCGCAGCCGGCCCGCGGTTCCTATCTGATGGACATGTCGGCCCTTCCCAACACCCAAGAGTTCGAGCTCGATCCCTATTCGGCGCGCGTTTCGCACGCCTATGACGTCGTCGGCCCTGCCGTTGCGAGCATCATCGCGCTTCGCCAGAACGGGCAGCCCGCGGGCCAAGGTTCGGGCGTCGTCTTCACCCCCGACGGCTACGTGCTGACGAACAGCCACGTGGCCGCCGGCCAGAAGGAGTTCCAAGTCGTCCTGCCGAGCGGGCTGAAAGCGTCGGCGCGGATGGTCGGAGACGATCCGGACACCGATCTCGCCGTGCTCAGGATGTCGGCCAACGGACTGGACTACGCGACGTTCGGGTCGTCGTCGAAACTGCGCGTCGGAGAGCTGGTCGTCGCGATCGGCAATCCGTTCGGCTACCAGACGACGGTGACCGCCGGAATCGTCAGCGCGCTCGGACGCACGCTGCGCGCGCGTTCGGGCCGGCTCATCGAAAGCGTGATCCAGACCGACGCACCGCTCAACCCCGGCAATTCGGGCGGACCGCTGGTCGACGGACGCGGGCTTGTCGTCGGCATCAACACGGCGATGGCGGGCGCGGCACAGGGCATCTGCTTTGCGATCGGCAGCGATACCGCCGAAGACGTCGCCGCGCGTCTGATGCGCGACGGACGCGTGCGCCGCGCCCGGCTGGGACTGGCCGGACAGACGATCACGCTGCAAAAGCGCCTCGTGCGCGGCCTCGATCGGCCGAGCGACAACGCGGTGATGGTGTCGGAAGTGATGGAGAACACGCCGGCCTCGCGCGCAGGCCTCGTGTCCGGGCGACGTCCTGCTGACGTTTGACGGCCACGTGCTCTCAGGCGTCGACGACCTGCATCGCCTGCTCACCAGCGAACGCGCCGGCAAGAGCGTCACGATCACGCTGATGCGCGGCGCTCATATCGAGAGCGTGACGATCGTCCCGCAGTCGGAGCAATAGCACTACTCTTTTCGCATCTCGTCGACGATGAGCCGCGCGCCCTGCTCGTAGGTGAAATAGCGCCAGAGCCATTGCACCGAGACGAGCAGGCGATGCTCGAATCCGACCAGCAGGTAGACGTGGATGAACGCCCAGAAGAACCAGGCGATCCATCCTTTCAGCTCCCAGCCGCCGCCGAAATCGAAGATCGCCGCATTGCGGCCGATGACGGCGGTGTTGCCGCGCGAGTGATAGCGGAACGGCGGAAACGGACGCGGAAGGCGGCGGGCGAGCGCGCGACCCAGATAGACGCCTTCCTGTTTCGCGACCTGCGCCAAGCCGGGCAGCGGGGTTCCGTTTTCGTCGAGCGCCAACGCAACGTCACCGATGACGAAAATGTCGGGGACCCCCGGCACCGAGAAATCCGGCGCGACGCGTATCCGGCCCGCCTTGTCCGTTTCCACGCCGATCCAGTTGGCGGCGGGTGAAGCCGCGACGCCGGCGGCCCAGATCGTCGCGCCGACAGGAAGCGTACGCCCGTCGATGAGAATCGCCTCACGTGAAAGCGGCTTGACCGGTGAATTGAGCATCACGGTCACGCCCAATTTCTTGAGGCGATTCTCCGCGTAGGTGGCGAGGCTTTCGGGAAACGCCGTGAGGAGACGTGGGCCTGCCTCGATCAGAAGGACCTTGGCGCGCTCCGGCCGGATGTTGCGGAAGTCCTTGGCGAGCACATAGCGCGCGAGCTCGGCGATCGCGCCCGCCATTTCAACGCCGGTGGGGCCGCCGCCCACCACCGCGAACGTCATGAGCCGCTCGCGTTCGGCCGCATCCTCGGTGATCTCGGCCTCTTCGAAGCAGCGCAGAATCTCGGAGCGGATGAGGCGCGCATCGGCGATCGTCTTCAGACCGGGGGCCGACCGTTCCCATTCCGGATGTCCGAAATAGGAATGCGTCGCTCCGGTCGCGAGCACGAGCACGTCGTAAGGCACGCGCGTGCCGGTGCTCAGCACGACGTCGCGCGCGTCGCGATCGATGCGTTCCACTTCGCCGAGGATCACTTGCGCGCTGCGATAGCGGCGGAGGATTTTCCGGATGGGCTCGGCAATGTCGGCCGGAGAAAGCGCCGCCGTCGCGACCTGATAAAGGAGCGGCTGGAAAAGGTGGTAGTTCTGCCGGTCGATCAGTGTGACGGGCATTTTCGCGCGGCCGAGCGCGCGCGCCACTTCGATCCCCCCGAAGCCGCCGCCGATGACGACGACGCGAGGAGCTTGCTCACTCACCGGATGCGCCAGCCCTTGTCGATATAGCGTTGTCGGCCCAGCTCGGTCACCTGCAGCGCCGCGCGATAGGTTCCATCACCGGTCTCGACGATGTGCGTACGCACTTGGACGGTAACCTGTTCGCCGTCGGGACCATTGGCGAACGCTTCGTTCAACACCCGTCCGTCAAAACTGGACACATCGGTGTCGCGTTCCAAATTCATCAGCGCGAGCAAGGTCGGAGCGATGTCCACATTGCTCGACGGCGTGTTCAGCACGACGCCACGCTTGAAGTCGACGCCCCAGGCAATGAACGTATTGCGTATCGTCCACGGACTGAGGCTGCCATGACCGGCGTCCGCACCGCTGATCGGACCGGTCGTCGCAGCGGCAGCAGAATTTGTTCCCGCAACGCCGAACGCATTCGTCGACGAGTCCCACGGAAAGGTCAGCACGATGTCGGGGCCTCGCTCGGCTTGACCGAGGTGAACGAGCTCAAGCGCGAAGGTTCCGGGCTCGCGTCCTGCGATGGGCGCGGCTTCACCGGTTCGTGCGGCGGTAAACAGCACACTTGTCCAAGTCTGTCGCTGCAGGAACCGGACGATGGACGCGATGCGCGTTGGCATCGTGATCGCGAACGTGGAGCGCCATCGCCTGACCGCTGCTCGCGATCACGACATCGTCCGACTGTGGCCCCGCCTTCAATCCGGCTCTGACCAATTCGCCGGTGACATCGACGCCGAAGGTCTCCTGACCGAAGCCATGATCCGACACCACAATGATGTTCGTCTTGTCGGCGAGATTGAGGCGGCGGAGGCGATCGAGCAGAAGGCCGATTTCGCGATCCACGCCGCGGATCACGGAGCGAGCTTCCGGCGAGCCCGCGCCGAAGGCGTGCTGCGTGTGATCGGGCTCGGTGATCCAGTTGATGACCACGTCCGGTTTCACGTCCGGCAGCAGATATTCGTTGAGCACCCGCTGCGTCCAATTCACCGCTGCAATGTAGGAGTCGCGCGCTCCACCCGGGCGCGGCGCCGCAGGGAAGCGGCGAAGCACCGCCTGATTGATCGCATCGGGAAAGGCGACACGCGTACCCGGTTCCCAATAGCCGTTCACCAGCACGCCTACACCCTGCGGCGCGCGCGGATTGACCAAGAGCGTGCCCCCGGTCGAACCGGAGCTAATCACCGCCAAAGTCTTGCCGCGCTCGGCGAGGATTTCCGCCAAGCTCTTCACCATCACCATGCGACCGCCGGTGACCGTATCGAGTCGCAAGCAGATTGCGGTGGTCATCGTTGGCGAAAGCGCGGTTCGGCTCGACGGCGCGAACATAGAGCGAGTTGCCGAACATGCCGTTGCGCGCCGGATAGACGCCGGTCCCGATCGCCGTCGCATTGGCGCGAGTCACGGTCGGAAACACGGAATGACTGTTGGCGAAGTTCACGCCCTCCTGGCGCAATCGCGCCAGATTGGGCGTCTCACCGGCGCGTGATCGAGTCGGGCCGCAAGCCGTCTATGACGACGACCATATTGAGCGTCGCGCTGCCCGCGACTGCCGGGGTTGCACCGATTAGCGCGGCAAGGAGCGCGCCAAGAACCGCGAAAGGAACCCATGCGATGTGCATTGTCGTGTTCGCCGACCTTGTCGTGGCGCCAAACTTTAGTCGTTTCACGCGGTGAGCGACAGCAGCACTGCGGTGGCGTCGTCACTGCTCTTGAAGCGCGGAAAGGAGATGCCCTTCGGATCCGCGGCTTCGATCGCGCGGAGCTCTTTGCCGAGCGCGGCGAGGCCGCCCTGCTCCGCGGCCGACATCAGTCCATCCGCGGAGTAGCGGCCGTAATCGCTCACAAGCGCGAAGAACCCATCGCTTGCGAGCATGACGAGTGAACCGGGCTGCACGAGGAGACGTGCTTCTTTGGCATGAGTCGCGCACCTCACGTCGGGCGCAAACAACCAGTCGCCGCCTTTCTTGTTCACGCGGTTGCGCGAGGCCCGCAACGCCGGCAGGAATTTTTCTCGCACCGAGGTCGCCGCCACGCCTTCCGGTTCGGCCAAGCTCGAGACGCGGCTGCGCTCGCGGGCGCGGCTCTTGATCGCCTCGCCGACCACGGAGACGGCGCCATCGGGCGATTTGATCAGAGCGCCGCAGTCGCCGAACCACAGCGCGTCCAGCGCGCCGGCGCGAATGAACAGCGCCATCAGCGACGCGAGCGGCGTCTCATAGGTTTCCGCAGGCGCCCGCTTGCGCAAGGCGGCGAAGCTCTTCTCCGCGTCGGCAGCCGCAGCGCGCAGCATGTCGCGGGAACTGCCCGCACCCGACTCGGCATGCGCTCGCAAGCGCCGCGCGCCGAATTGCGCGATCCACTGCGCGTCGCTTCGACCGGGCATGAGATTCTCGCCGAGCACGGTCGCGCCGTCGAACACGCAGGCGAAATTGCCAGCGTTCGAGAAGCTGTCTTCATTGGGTTTGGATGGATCGCCGGGAAGGCTTAGGGACTCGAGGAGCTCAAACTGCATGGGTTACTTGCGTGGCTGGTTGATCGTTTCTTTCAGACGCTTGAGAAGCGCGCGGCGATCGGGTGCGAAATCGGCCTCGATCCATTCCTCCTCGAGCGCGCGCAACGTGGTGCCGATCTTCGGTCCCTCATCGATCCCCTTGGCCATGACGTCGCGGCCATCGACCGGAAGCTCGGGCTTCTTCCACGACTCCGCAAGCTTGAGAAGCTTGCGCCAATTTCCATCTTGGGGATGCGCGTTGCATGTCCGACCAGCGCAGCAACATCTGATCGAGGAAGCACTGCCGGCCGAGCCGATAAAGAAGCTGCCGTGTTTCGCGTGGCGAAAGCGATGCGTTGATGCGATCGTCCGGTTCGGCCGCCTCGATGAGTCGATCCTTATCGGCATTGGAGAGCTTCAGCGATTGGGAGAGCTTGCGCGCAATCTTCGCGTCGTCCGGCAACAGCGCAGCGAGGCGCAATAGATTGTCGGGCTTGCGGCGATTGGCGGTTTCGATGCCGACGAGACGCGCCACGCGATCGAGCTGAAGGCCGGAGGGCAAGATCTCGGCGAGAATCGAGGCGCTCTGCATGGCGCGCAACGCGGCGACCGGAGACTTCGCTTCCAGCAGGCGGAGCAATTCCTTTTGCACGCGCTCGCCCGACAACAGTTTCAGCCCCGCCTTCTCCGCCGCAGCCGCCGCGAAAGCGTCGGCGTCGAGCTCGCCTTTGCCGTACCACGCGTGGAAGCGGAACAATCGCAGGATGCGCAGATAGTCTTCGCGAATGCGCGTTCTTGGATCGCCGACGAAACGCACGCGGCGCGCTTTCAAATCGCTGAGGCCGCCGAAATAGTCGAAGACCTCACCGTCTTCGTTCGCATAGAGCGCGTTGATGGTGAAATCCCGGCGCGCTGCATCTTCGGACCATTCGGTCGTAAAGGCGACGGTTGCCCGGCGTCCGTCGGTCGACACGTCACGGCGCAGTGTCGTGACCTCGAACGGCTTCCCGGACGAAACCGCCGTCACCGTGCCATGCTCGATGCCCGTGGGGACCGCGTTCAGTCCGGATTGCTTCAACCGATCGATCACATCGGCAGGCGGAAGCGGCGTTGCGATGTCGACGTCGCCGATAGGCTCTCCGATAAGCGCGTTGCGAACCGCTCCGCCGACAAAGCGCGCAGCGCCGCCATCCCGGGTGAGCGCACGCATGACAGCTCGCGTGGGCCGGGCCGTCATCCAGGTCTGTTGAGCCGTATTCAGACGCTTCACTGAACCCCGCCAGTTTCGACGCGCTCCGTCTCGACAGGGCCGCCGGTGCTTCGGCTGTCGGATTCCGTTTCGGGAACAACGCGGCCCGGAACAAGACGGCCATCTTCCAAATGCGGGGGTATGTAGACACCGCGCTGATTGGTGTTCTCGAAGAGACCCCAGAACACGAAGCTCGCCGCCACGAGGACAAGTCCCGAGATGAACAAAGCCGTCCACGGATGCTGCTTCGAGGACGTCTCTTCGTCCTGCTGGCGCAAACGCAAATACACGGCGTAAAGCGCGAACGGCAGCAGGAACAGAAGTCCGTCGAAGAAAATCCGCGAGATCATGTGCAGAGTCTCCCGGAGAGATTGACGATGATCTCGGCGGTGGCGCCCCAGATCGTGTGACCGGCGAAGGGGATCGTGTGGAACTCGCGCATCACGCCCTGGCGCTCCACGCTCATGCGGCTGCGATTCTTGGGATCGCACAAGTACTCCAGCGGCGCTTCGAAAATTTCCGCGACTTCATTGGCGTTGACGTGGAGCGTGAAGCCTTCGCGCACGAACCCCACGACGGGTAGGATCATGAACCCCGAGTTCACCGTCTCGTAAGGATCAAGAAAGCCTGCGACGGTCACGAACTCGCGGCCTATGCCTGTTTCCTCTTCAAGCTCGCGCAACGCGGTTTCGACCAGCGACGCGTCACCTGCATGAACACGACCGCCGGGAAAACTGATCTGACCGGCATGCGTCGGCATGTCGTCGGAACGCTTGGTGAGAAGGATGCTCGGCTCTTCACGCTCGATGATCGGCAACAATATCGCTGCGGGCTTGAGTGTTTGACCAAGCTTGAGTTCGGAAGGCGCGCGATCGAGGTGAGCTTCGATGCGCGCGCGCCATTGACGCGTTGTGGCACTGGCGCTGACGGCACCGAATTCGCTAACCATGTCGAACGCCTTCTGCATGAAGCTCTCACGGCATTGTGTTGCGCAGCCCTATTTTGGCCACCGCCATCTGTACTTTTCCGGATTCTGGCCTGAGGCTGTTGCATGAGCCCCCCAACGGTGCAACATGGGGACCTGGCATTGGCTGAAATCCGGGCTTTGTAGCCCGCACTGTATCGCGGGCCGTGATCGAGTGCCAGAAACGCCCCGGAAACGGCCGCGACGAACATGACGGAACCGCTTGTAATGACCAAGGACAGCGCGCAGATCATGAGTTTCAATCCTACCCTCGACGCGGCCGAGGCTGAGGCACTCGCTGAAGAATTGGGCGATCGCTTCGTCAAGGCGCGCGAAGCGATTTCGAGCTTCATTTTTGGACAGAAGTCCGTCGTCGATCAGGTGCTGATCACGCTGCTCGCGGGCGGCAACGGATTGTTGATCGGCGTCCCGGGTCTCGCAAAGACCCGTCTCGTGGACACGTTCGGCACCGTGCTCGGTATGGACACCAAGCGCATCCAGTTCACGCCCGACCTGATGCCGGGCGACATCGTCGGATCCGAAGTTCTCGAAGAAGCCGAAGACGGTCGCCGTACATTCCGCTTCATCAAGGGGCCGGTGTTCTGTCAGCTGCTGATGGCCGACGAGATCAACCGCGCATCGCCGCGCACGCAATCCGCGCTGCTGCAGGCGATGCAGGAGCGTTACGTGACAGTGGCCGGTCAGCGCTACGACCTTCCCAAGCCATTCCATGTGCTCGCGACGCAGAACCCGCTCGAGCAGGAAGGCACTTATCCGCTTCCCGAAGCACAGCTCGACCGCTTCCTGATGCAGGTCGACGTCGGCTATCCCGATCGCGAGGCCGAGAATCTGATGCTGATGCGGACCACGGTCGGCGATGAAAAGCCACCTCAGCCGGTGTTGAATCCGGAGATCCTGATCAAGGCGCAAGCCCTCGTCCGCCGGCTGCCGGTGGGCGAGAAGGTCGTGCAGGCGATCCTGGGGCTTGTTCGGTCGGGCCGGCCCGATGATTCAGCCAGCGAAACGGTGCGCAACTTTGTGGCTTGGGGACCGAGCCCGCGCGCCAGCCAGGCCTTCATGCTTGCCATCCGCGCGCGCGCATTGATCGAAGGGCGGTTTGCGCCCTCGATCGACGACGTGATCGCGCTGGCCCACCCGATTCTCCGTCATCGCATGGCGCTCAATTTCTCGGCGCGCGCGGAGGGCGCGACGATCCGGCAGGTCATCGATGGACTCTGCCAAGCGTATATTTAACAGCGAACGATCCCGCCTCTTTGCGGGACACAACTGAACGACGCGAACCTCCATGGCGGATACTGCGTACCAATCCTTGGATTCGCATCAGGCGGACGGTGGAATCGTCCGCGCGAGGAAGCAGAAGGCATTGCCGCGGCACTTCCTCCGCTTCTGGTCTCGGCCGAGAGGCTGGCATCCGGGGTATGGCTCGGCGTGCACGGCCGCCGCAAGGCCGGGATGGGCGAGACCTTCTGGCAGTTCCGGCGCTACCGGGTCGAAGATCCCTCGACGGTGATCGACTGGCGCCAGTCGGCGAAGTCGCAGCACCTTTATGTTCGCGAGCGCGAGTGGGAAGCGGCCGAAACGGTCTGGTTCTGGAGGGACGGCTCGCTCGGCATGCGCTATGCGTCGCACCGCAACGTGCCGGAGAAGTGGGAGCGGGCGACCGTGCTGGGCTTAGCGCTGGGATCGCTGCTCATTCGGGGCGGCGAGCGCATCGGCGTGCTGGGCGCGAGCATGAGGCCGGCCGCGGGACGGATCGCGATGCGCCGGATGGCTCACCAGCTCGCCGAATTGCCGTTGAGCGACGCCGACCTGCCGCCCGAGCTTTTGATCAAGCGCCACTGCGAATTGGTCTGGCTGTCGGACTTCCTCCAGCCGCTCGACGAGATCGAGGCCCATATGAAGGCGCTCGCCTATAGCGGGGCGCACGGCTACCTGGTGCAGATCATCGACCCGGCCGAGGAGGACTTCCCCTTCACCGGCCGCGCCCGGTTCGAGGCGCATACGATCCGAGACACGACGATCCTCGGACGCGCAGAAATGGTGCGCAGCTCCTATCGTCAGCGTTATGATGCACACGCCGAAGCCGTAAAGGAGCTCGCGCGCAGGTTGGGGTGGGTTTTCCTGCGCCATCGGACTGACCGCCCTCCGGGGGCGGCTCTGATTGCGCTCTATGGCGCGCTCGGTGGAGCGCGCGCTCAGCGGGGATTCTGAGCCATGCCGAGTTTAGCGGGATTGCTTACGGGGTTGTCGTTCGGGGCGCCGTATTTGCTCTATGCCCTGATCGGCCTGCCGATCATCTACTGGCTGCTGCGGGTCACCCCGCCGGCGCCAAAGCGCATCGTGTTTCCGCCGCTGCGCCTGCTCTTTGGGCTCAAATCGTCGGAGGAGACCCCTGCCCGGACACCCTGGTGGCTGCTCCTGCTGCGCCTCATCGCCGCCGCCTTGGCCATCCTGGCGCTGGCCGAGCCGCTCTACGACCCGACGCCGGTGGCGCGGGGGAGCGGTCCGCTGGTGCTCGTGGTGGACAATGGCTGGACCTCGGCCGCCGAGTGGGAGACCCGCCAGGCCGCCATGCAGCGCGCGCTGACCGGGGCAACCCGCGACGACCGGCCGATCGTCATCATCGGCACCGCCGAGAATGCGCCGGCCACCACCCAATTCCTCGACCCGGCGACCGCGCTCCAGACGGTCAACGACATGACGCCCCGTCCCTGGCTGCCCGACCGCGCCAAGGTGCTGGAGCAGCTCCAGGGCATCACGTTCGAGGGAACGCCGGAGATCATGTGGCTCTCCGATGGGCTCGACCACGGCGACGCGAAGGCCTTCGGCGACGGCCTTGCCGCCATTGGGAGCCTCGGGATTTTCAACGACGAGCAGGACAAGGGCCCGCTCGCGATGCGTCCGCCAGACAACATCGCCGCCGGGTTCGGCGTCACGCTCGCGCGCGTCCCCACCGATGTCGCCCGCACCGGCCGGGTTGCGGCGTTCGACGCCCGCGGCCAGATCCTGGAGACCGCGCCCTACACCTTCCAGATCCGGGAATCGGAAGCCAAGACCGAGATCGCGCTCCCCTTGGAGCTCCGGAACGACACGGTGCGCATCGCGGTGATGGCCCATGAGTCGGCCGGCTGCCGTCCAACTGATCGACGCGCGGTTCCGCCGCCGCCCGGTGGGACTGGTCTCCGGAGCCTCCGCCGACAGTTCGGCATCGCCGATATTTGTCGGACGTCTACTACCTCCAGCGCGCCCTGCAGCCCTATGCGGAACTGCACGAAGGCACGATCGACCAGGCGCTCGACAGCGGCATCGCCGTCCTGATGATCGCCGACATCGGCCAGCTGAACGCCGGCGAACACGAGCGCGTCCAGAAGTTCGTCGAGGAGGGCGGCGTGCTGGTCCGCTTTGGCGGACCGAGGCTTGCCGCGAATGCCGACGACCTCGTTCCGGTCCGCTTGCGCGAAGGCGAACGGATGATGGGCCGGGCGATGACCTGGGCGTCCCCGCAGCGGCTGACCCCGTTCACCGACGACTCGCCCGTTCCGCGGGCTCAACATCGCCGATGACGTGACGGTCTCCCGCCAGGTGCTGGCCGAACCCTCGGTCGAGCTGGCGGATCACACCTGGGCGCGTCTGACCGACGGCACGCCGCTGGTCACAGGCGCGCCGCGCGGACGCGGCTGGATCGTGCTGTTCCATGTCGCGGCGAGCCCCGGCTGGTCCACGCTGCCGATCTCGGGCCTGTATGTCGACATGCTCCGGCGCGTGATCGAGCTGTCCGAAGGCGTACGCGGCGGCGCCGCAGCGGCGCGCACAGGCACGTTCCCGCCCTTCCAGACGCTGGACGGCTATGGACACCTCGAGAAGCCGTTCCCGGAAGCGACGCCCATCCGCGCCTCGGAAATCGAGTCGACCAATGTCGGCCCGCTGCATCCGCCCGGACTCTACGGTGTTCAGGGCGCCCTCATCGCGCTGAACGCCTTCGGCACCCGCTCCATGCTCACCCCGCTCGATATCGGCCGATCGGTCTTCCCCTATTCGGGGACAGCCGCGCGTGAGCTGAAATGGCCTCTGCTCGAAACGGCGCTGATCATCCTGCTGATCGATGCTCTCCTCTCGCTCTGGCTCCGCGGCTATGTCAGCGCCAACCGGCGCAAGCCGCGCCCGCGCAGCCCCGTAGCACGGCCGGCGTCTCTCGCGATTCTTGTGCTGGCCACCGCGTTCGCCGTCGCCCTCGTCTCGCATTCGGAGGCGGCCCCTGCGCCCGCACCGCAAGCGCCGCCCGCGGGTGCGAACGTCGAAAAGGATCTCGAGTCCGCGCTCGACACGCGGCTCGCCTATGTCACCACGGGCGATGCCGAAACCGACTCGATGAGCAAGGCCGGCCTCTTCGGCCTCGGGCTCGAGCTTCAAGCGCGCACCGCCTACGAGCCCGCGCCTCCGGTCGGCGTCAACATCGAGACCGACGACCTCTCGTTCTATCCCCTGCTCTATTGGCCGATGTCGGTGGCGGAGAAAGACCTGTCGCCAAGGGCGGCGGCGAAGATCGAGCGCTTCATGCGCGAAGGCGGGACGATCCTGTTCGACACCCGCGACGCGCCGATCTCGGGCCTGGCGACCGGAAGCTCTCCCGGAGAGACCACCCTCCGCCGGCTGCTCGCCAAGCTGGACATTCCCCCGCTCGAGCCCATCCCCGAGGACCATGTCATCAGCCGGACGTTCTACCTCTTGAAGGACTTCCCCGGCCGCTGGAGCGGCGGACAGGTGTGGGTGGAAGCGCTTCCGCCGCAGGATCCCAGCCGCCCGCCGGAAGGGCCGGTCGCGGCGCGCGGCGGCGACGGCGTCTCGCCCATCATCATGGGCGGCAATGACTGGGCCGCGGCCTGGGCGCGCGACGAGACGGGCCAGCCGATCGCGGCCGTCGTCCCCGGCGGCGAACAGCAGCGCGAGATGGCGATACGGTTCGGGATCAATGTCGTGATCTATGCTATGACAGGCAATTACAAGACCGACCAGGTCCACGTCCCGGCCCTGCTGGAGCGCCTGGGCAAATAGGAGCGGAAGCGGTGGATTTTTTCTCCTTCAGCGTCGCGTTCGCACCGCATGTCCCGCTTTGGCTGATGGCGACGTTCGCCGCGCTCGCCCTGATCATCCTCGCCTTCTCCGTCTACCGGCGCGCCCATGGCGCCTGGGCGCGCGTGATCGCCTTCATGATCGTGCTTTTGGCGCTCGCCAATCCGCTGGTCCTGCATGAGACCCGCGAGGGGTTGTCGAACATTGTCGCCCTTATCGTCGACCGCTCCCAGAGCATGGAGATCGGCACGCGCCGCGCCGACGCCGACAAGGCGGTTGCCGCCTATCGCGAGCAGCTCAAAGCCCTGAACGTCGAGGTTCGCGAAGCCGAAGTGCTCACCAGCACGGATGCGGGCGCGGAGACCGGCGGCACCGCGTTGTTCACCGCGCTGAACGCGGCCTTGTCCGACGCGCCGCCCGATCGCGTCGCGGGCGCGATCGTCATCACCGACGGCGAAGTCCACGATGCGCCCGATCCGCGCACGTTCCATCTCGGTGCGCCGTTCCATGTGCTCGTGACCGGCGCCCCCGGCGAACGGGACCGCAAGCTCACCGTCGTTCGCGCGACCCGCTACAACATCGTCGGCCGCGAAGCGCAGATCACCTTCCGCGTCGATGATTTCGGCGGCTCGGCCAGCGGCAATGCGCAGGTCGCGGTGCGCATCGACGGTCAGGCGAGCGGCAATCGGCCAGCACCCATCGGCAAGGACACGACCATCAGCGTGCCCGTCGCTCATGGCGGCGAGAACGTCATCGAGCTCGAAGCGGCCGCAGGCCCGGCCGAGCAGACGCTGCAGAACAACCGCGCTGCCGTGATGGTCAACGGCGTGCGCGACCGCCTCCGCGTGCTGCTCGTCTCGGGCGAGCCTCATGCCGGCGAACGCGTGTGGCGCAACCTGCTCAAGGCCGACCCCTCGGTCGATCTCGTGCATTTCACCATTCTGCGCCCGCCGGAGAAGCTCGAACTCGACGCCGATCAACGAGCTCGCGCTGATCCAATTCCCGACGCGCCAGTTGTTCGCCGAGAAGCTCAGCGAGTTCGACCTCGTGATTCTGGACCGCTATCAGAACCGCGATCTGCTGCCGCTCGCCTATTTCGAGAACCTCGCGAAATACGTGGAGAACGGCGGCGCGCTGCTGCTCTCCTCGGGTCCGGAATTCGCGGACGACACCAGCATCTACCGCACGCCGCTCGCGGCCGTGCTTCCGGCGCAGCCGACGGGCGAAGTGGTCCAGGGCGCGTTCAAGCCCGTGATCACCAAGGCCGGCTTCGCTCATCCCGTCACGCGCGACCTGCCGCAAGGCAATCTCGAGCCGACCGCGGACACGAACGAGCTGCCGCTCAATCTGCAGCCTCAGGCCCCCGCCGCAACGCCGGCGCCCGCCGACACGGCGAAGGAAGGCACGACCCCGAACTGGGGCCGTTGGTTCCGCGTCATCACCGCCGAAACGCTTGCCGGCAACACGCTGATGGCCGCACCTCAGCAGCGCCCGCTTCTCGTGCTCGACCGCGTGCAGAAGGGCCGCGTCGCGCAGCTGTTGTCGGATCAGATCTGGCTCTGGGCGCGCGGCTACGAGAACGGCGGCCCGCAGGCCGAGCTTCTGCGCCGTCTCGCGCACTGGCTGATGAAGGAGCCCGATCTCGAAGAAGAGCGGCTGATGGCCGAAGTCTCGGGCGGCGATCTCCGCATCACGCGCCAGACCATGAAGGAGCAGGCGGCCGAGGTGAAAGTCACGAGCCCGACCGGCAAGGCGTTGACCGTGCCGCTCACGCTCACCAGCCCCGGCCGTTTCACCGGCAACATCAAGGCGGAAGAGCTTGGGCTCTATCGCCTGAACGACGGCACGCTCAACACCGTCGCGGCGGCGGGCCCGTTGAACCCGCGCGAGGTCGCCGACATGCGCGCGACCGATGAGATCTTGCGCCCGTACGCGGCCGCCACCGGCGGCGGCGTGGAGTGGATGTCCGACGGCGTGCCCGAGCTGCGTCCGGTCGATCAAGGCGCCACGTCAGCCGGCAATGGCTGGTTCGGCATTCAGCGCCGCGGCGCCTATCGCGTGACGGAAGTCGATGCGCAGGAATTGCTTCCGCCGTGGCTCGCGCTCGTGATGGTGCTCGGCACCGTCCTCTTCGCCTGGCGCCGCGAGTTGCACTGACGCGAATCGCCAATGGCGGGTGGTGAATAGGGCGCAATTGGCCGCCGACACTCCATTCGCTACTCGCTATTTCGCTACTCGCATCTTCTCGATATCCGCGACATCGCCCGCCGGACGATCAGGTGGCGCCAAGCGCGTCGCATCGACGAATCGTTCGGTTGCCTCATCCAGCACGCGGTGCTTGCGCGCCGGCGCATGGATGTAGAGGCGCTTCGCGTCGACTCGCGTGGTCGACTCCGGGGGCAGCGGAATCTCGTAGTCCACTTTGCGCGCGTGATCGGCGAGCTGGAGCTTCGGGTTGAAGACGGAATCGAATTTCAGGAGCGAGCGGATGAAATTCGTCTGTCCTTTGAGGAACAGGCGTGTCGCAAGCCCGGCGACATTTTTCAGCGTCTTCAAGCCCAGATGCTTGTGCTGGAGGACGCGCTGGGTTTCGACGAGCTCCGCATAGAACTCCGGCAGCGGCAATTTGGTCGGCAGCACGGCATGCTGGATGTCGAACAGCCGGTAATCGCGGCTCGTCAAGCGTCGCTGCTCGGTGTGCCAGATCTCGGTGCCGGGATAGGGCGTGGCCACGCTGATGTTGACGATTTCCGGAATCTCCATGCACCAGCGGCGAATGGTGTCGAAGCGCTCCTTGTCCCAGCCGGGATCCGCGATGATGTTGATGGCGACCGCGACGCCCAAGGACCGCGCGAACTCGATCGCCTCCAAATTTGTGTCCGCGGACGTACGCTTGCGGAAGCCCCGGAGCGTCTCCTCGTCGATCGCCTCGACTCCGAGGAACATGTATTTGAGCCCCAACCGCTTCCAGAGACGGAACACGTCCTTGTTGCGCAAGAGCACGTCGCAGCGGGTCTCGAGGTAGTACTGCTTGCGGATGCCCTTCGAGAGCAGGGCCTCCGCGATCTTCTCGCCATGGTCGCGATGGATGAACGCGACGTCGTCGACGATGAAGACCCCGGGCTCGGCCAACCGCGACAGCTCGTCCGCCACGACCGCCGGGCTCTTGGCTCGATAGGAGCGGCCGTAGAACGTCCAGGCGCTGCAGAAGGTGCAATCCCACGGGCAGCCGCGGGAGAACTCGACGGACGCGCAAGGATCCAGCGGGCCGATGAAATAGCGCCGGCGGTGCTTGAGGAGGTCATAGGCCGGGCTCAGATCGTCGAGATGGGCGACGAAACGCGGCGGCGGACCTTCGCCATCCGCGGTCACCGCGCCCGGCACATCCAGGAGGTCGCGGTCGCGCGCGGCATCGAGAAGTGCCACGACGGACGCTTCGCCCTCGCCTTTCAGCACGCAGTCGATTGCGCCCTCGCCGTGCGCCAGGAGCTGCTCCGCCATGAACGAGATGCTGTGGCCGCCCGCGAAAATAAAAGCGCGCGGCAGCCGCGCTTTAGTGGCTTTGGCGAGATCGACGATTTCGGGAACATTGGCGAGATAGTTCCCCGAGAAGCACACGGCGTCGGGGCGCCATTCGGCGAGCGCGCGGTAATAGTCGCGGTGGCTTTCCACCTGGAGATCGAGGATGCGAACGTCGTGGCCGGCGCGGCGTGCAGCCTCCGCGATAAGCTCGAGCCCCAAGGGTTCGAGGCGGAGGAAAATGCGCGTATACATCAATCCGGTGGGATGGACGGCGAGGAGCTTCATGACGGAACCCTGCGTTGCAGGCGCCGCCGATGCCCCGGTCAGGCGGCCGGTCCAGCTAAAACCCAAAACCCGTAAGAAAGTTGCAGCGAGTCGTAACCCTGCTGCTGACGCTCACCAGCGAAACCGCTTCAATTGGCGAACACCAAACAAAAAAGCGCCGACGCCGATGATCATCTGCAAGAGCGAAAGGCTGTAGCGGAGCGGATTGTCGCTGATCAGACCGAGCTCCCATTTAACCGGGCGGCCATGATCGCAAAGCACTGCCGGCCAGGAGACGTCGATCGCACCAGGGCATCGTAGAGCCGCCTCTGAGGCGGACATCACATGGAATGTCCAAGGCGCGACGGTCGCGAAGCCAAAGAAGCCGAACAGCAAGCAGGCGCTTGTCCCGAGCCACACAAGGGCACCGATCTCGCCTCGACTTAAGCGCTTCACGAGCCCCATCACACCGGATGTCGTCAGGAACCGTTCTTATGAGCGTGTGCGACCGAGGGCTTCACGCCCGCCTGGGGAAGGCTCAGTGGGGACTTGCACCACGCGATGTCCGAAACGCGCAATTCACTCGCGGGGGGGACGTCACGGTACGTGACTCCCACCAGCAGCGCATCGATGCGCGCTCCGTCCTCCGAAAGCGGCAAGAGCACAATCCGGTAGAGGATGTCGGTCCCATCGTGCGATGCCGTTCCGCCGTAGCCGACCGCTTGGCCCGTCGCAAGAACGCGCGAGATGTGGTGCTGGGCCTGAGACAGCAACGTGCAAGCCAGTCGCTGCCTGGGACTGTTCGGGTCGAACCCCTTCTCGGAAAAACCGCGCGGCTTTCCGTTGTCACCGGCGATCGGCACGATCAGGCAGCTGGACCAGTCGCCCCCGAACTCCTTCGGGTCGAGAGCGGCGCGGTTGGGGAGTCCGTGTGTCGCAAGCCGCTGCCAAACTTCATGGATGCGCAAGATAGCCCGGCGCTCTTCAGGATGATCCGTCATGATCCGCTTCGGCGTGATCGCATGGCGCTAGATTGGCACAGACGTCTTTAATCCCTGGTCGCGCCACAACGGAAAGTTTAATCAAATATCCAGTCTGAGCTTTCCAGTTCTCCCACGTCGGCAGCGTTAGGGCGGTGAGTTCAACCGGTCATGTGCTGACGATGTCCGCTTTCCGCACGGGGAATGACCGGTCTTGGGAAAAGCGGACGTTCCTTGTGTCAAGCGGGGAAGGCAAATCTTTGCCGAGTAGGCCCGGGGAATTTCACCCCGAGCCTCTCACAGATCCGGACTTGATACTCTCGCATCATCCGGCTCGTGCCACCGTTCGAAGGCTGCCGCCTTCCGTTGAATACCGGGTTCCTCCCGTTTCCGGTTGACCCGATCCAACTTCGGTGACCCGCTCCCTTCGCTCCACGGGCATTACACCCGCTTCACCGCTACTACGGAGCAGTCCGTCCCTGCCCGGCGCATTGGTACTTTCGGCCTCGCGGTTTGAGCCGCTTGCGCCTTTTCCCTTGGCATCGCCGAACAGGTTCTCACGTTCCGTACAAAAGCCTGGTTGAGAGTCGCGCCGCCTACATGCCGGATGCCGTTCGGGCAGGCTCCAGGCTCCTCCCGAGCTGATCTCGGAGGAAGGGTCACCCCCCGGTTTCGACATCGTCTAATCCGCTTTCGACACTTCATCGGCGGTTGACCCAAAGCAGACATGCGTCATGCGCTCCCGACCGAACAATTTGCTCTATTCTGTTCACGCATAAATTCGTAGGCCGTTTCCAGCGTTAGGCGGACGCCCGGCCCCGTACTGCCCTCAGCAGAATGGATTAGCTGTTGCTAGTTTGAAGCTGCCGCCTCGTCGACCCGCGAGATTTTCCAGCCACCGTCCTCGCGCACGAGCCTGAGTGCCAGACGTCGCGTCCCCAGCGCGGGGTCGCCGAGCGCAACGAGCGTCGATGCGGTATCGCCGTCGATGGTCACCTCCGACACCGCGATATGGTCGGCCCAATCGTCGTAATAGTCCTTCGCCTGGAGGAAGTAGTCCTTTGCAGCCCTCGCCCCGCCATTCGAGAAGCTCATCGCGAACGTGATGTCGCGCAGCGTGTCCTCGGCGACGTAGTCCTGCATGCGCTCCTCGGTGAGCGGCACGCGGCCCTTCATCATCTCGCCGAGATACCAAGGGTAGAACAGGCGCACGGCGGCCTCCGGCGTCGCCGCCGGAGCGGGCGTGACCCCGTCCGCCGCGTACACTACGTGGGTGCCTGCGAGGGCGAGAAATGCACACGCCAGCAGAAGAGGACGCAGACGCGCGCGCGCATGCCACCCCGTGGTTATGAGGAGGAGCATCCATCGGTTGAACGGCATCGGCATCGCGGGATCGCTCGTGGTGGCGCGTACGGCAGCCATGCTAAACGCAAAGGCTGCTAATTTCGACGGACGATATTTGCCTCGCCGCTTTTATAGATTGTCGTTTACCCTCTGAATGCCTGGGCAATGTCCGCTCACGGGCGGCGGATTCAATAGGTCAGCGCAACACCTTCTAATCTGATTGGATAGGGAGGTGGGACATGGTGACGTCACGGGTTCGGTTCACGGCGAAACAGAAGGCTGAATTGTGGGAGCGCTGGAGGAACGGGCAGAGTGCTGCGGCTATCTCCCGGGCGCTGGAAAGAAGGAACAAGACCGGCGTCCAGGGGATCGTGGCTCTCCATGGAGGGATTGCTCCGGCGCCACGGCGCAGAGCGGTGTCAGCGCTGAGGGTTGAGGAGCGCGAAGAGATTTCCCGCGGCATTGCGGTGGGCGGATCGCTGCGGCAGATCGCCCAGGGCCTCGGACGGGCACCATCAACAGTAAGTCGGGAGATCAGGCGCAACGGCGGCAGTCAGGCGTATCGTGCAAACCGGGCCGACAGGAGCGCCTGGGAGCGGGCGTTGCGTCCCAAGCCTTGTCGCCTGGCGCTGCATAGGGAGCTACGATGGCGCGTGGCGCAGAAGCTCGCGCTGCAATGGTCGCCGGAGCAGATCTCCGGCTGGCTGAAGCAGGAGTTCCCGGCCGACCAGGATATGCAGATATCTCACGAAGCGATCTATCGCAGCCTCTTCATCCAGACCCGTGGCGTGCTGAAGAAGGAGCTGACGGCACACTTGCGTACTGCGCGGCGGATGCGTCGCCCCAAGAGCCACAATGCGAAGAGCGGACAGGGACATATCCTCGATATGGTCTCCATTCGCGAGCGGCCCGCCGAGGTTGAGGATCGCGCCGTGCCGGGCCATTGGGAAGGAGACCTTCTTACCGGAGCGAACGACACGCACATCGCCACCCTCGTCGAGCGCAACACCCGCTTCACGATGCTCGTCAAGATTTCCCGTAAGGACACGACGACTGTTGTTGCTGCGCTTGCCAAGCACATCCGCAAGCTGCCCGAGGAGCTGCGATGCTCCCTAACCTGGGATCAAGGCAAGGAGATGCATGCCCACAAACGCTTCACGTTTGCCACCAACGTGCAGGTCTACTTCTGCGATCCTCGCAGTCCCTGGCAGCGCGGCTCAAACGAGAACACCAACGGATTGCTGCGTCAGTACTTCCCGAGAGGAACCGACTTCTCGCGTATCTCCCAGAGCTACCTCAACAGCATTGCCCTGCGGCTCAATCAACGTCCGCGAAAGACCTTGGGCTTCGAAACCCCAGCCGATAAACTACGAGTGGTGTTGCACTGACCGGTTGAACTCACAGCCGCAAAGCGGACATTGGACTCCGGGTATGGCGACGGCGGGTTTTGACCCTTATGAGACGCTGCGGTGTTGGTCGGACGAGTGATAGAGTGACGGGTGAAACTGATTACGGCGCACTCTTCCAGAGTGGCGGCTAGACCAAAGGAGTCCAGCGTGGCTCGATTTGTCCTCGTGCACGGAGCCTTCACGGGCGCATGGATTTGGGCCCCGCTGGCGAAGCGGCTGCGAGCAGCTGGCCACACTGTGGACGTGTTCGACCTGCCGGGGCTCGGCGACGATGCAACGCTGCCGGGAGATGTGAGCCTCGATTCATGTGTTGCCCGCCTCGGAGAGGTGCTGGCCACAAGCGTTGAGCCCGCCATCATTGCCGGTAACAGTATGGGCGGCGTCATTGCTACCCAGGCAGCTGCCCGCTATCCGCAGTGCGTTACAGCACTGGTCTACGTTACAGCGTTTGTACCGCGCGACGGCCAGAGCCTGCTCGACCTGGCGCATCTTCCCGAAGGTGCTGACGACCAAGTACAGGCAAACATTGTCATCGAACCACCGGTGGCCACGATGCCGGCTGCCGCCTCGCGGAGTGCATTGTACGGATCGTGCTCCGAGGCCGATGCAGCGTGGGCCGTCTCCAAACAGCGCCCACAGCCGCTCGGACCGTTCGCTGCGCCGGTGTCCATCCCGGCTGGGGCTCTCGATGGCATCGGCCGTTATTACGTCCTATGCGCAAAGGATCGGGCGATTACGGCGGCGTTGCAGCGGCGGATGATTGCCGACAACGGAATCACCAACGTTGTCGAACTCGACACCGATCACACGCCGCATCTCTCCATGACCGCCGCGTTGGGTGATGCACTGCAGCAGTTTGCGCGTCACGCGTCAGACTCGCGGTAGCGCTCGTTTTGACCAATTGGATGACCGCTTCTCTAATCGGCCGTTTGGGGTCAAGCGCTTTCAGACTATCCACCACGCCGGCGTCGATGTCGCTCACGGGCTCGCGCTTCTCTTCGGAATTGGCACGCAGGCCCTTCCAGCATGGGGTTCGAGGACGAGGTGGAACAATCTTTTGGGCGGCCTTGCCGACAGACTGAGGGCAGGTCCAAGCGGTCATACGATCTCACCACATCCATCGTCCCGTGAGGGACATCATCCCACCGCCTGGTGGAGCTCGAGTTTTCTCCTATCGCATTTAATTCTGTACGGCTTTCATGCTGCTGCGACGTCCTGGGTCCAGCGGAACTCGGTGCCGTCAACCCATATGCGGTGCATGATCACGGCCAACCGCCGCGCCAGCGCGACGATCGCCTTCTTCATCCCGCGGTGCCTGGCGATCTTCATCGCCCAGGCCTTGAGCCAGGACCATTTCGTCGAACGCACCAGCATGATCTGCGCGGCTTCATAGAGCATCATCCGCATCATCTCATCTCCACACCGCGATATCGCGCCGGTTCGGTCGACTTCACCCGATTGATGCTTGGCGGGCGTCAGTCCAAACACCGCCCCGACCGCCTTGGAGTTACGGAAGCGGGCGGGCACGTCGACGGTTGCGCGATAGGTCAGCGCCACCACAGGGCCGACACCGGGCACCGTCATCAGGCGCCGACACACATCATCGTCCCGAACGATGGCCAGCAGACGGCGATGCAGAATGCCGACCTGTTCGCGAAGTACCCGGCGAACAATGAGCAGCGGCTCGACCAGCACGGCCAAGTCTGGAAGGTCCTCGACAAGCTCCTTGATGCGCGCTTCGAACTTCACCGTCCCCACCGTGCCCACCTTGAGACCGAAGTTCCGCAAGGTGGCGCGCAAGTCATTGTCGATGGCGATGGCCTTTGACTGAAGCAGCTTGCGATGGGTCAGAAGCATTCGCAGTTTCTGACTGCGTAACGTCTTCACATGGACCGGACGATAAAGGCCCACCCGCATCATCTGCGCCATCCCGCGCGCATCGTTGCGATCCGTCTTGTTGATCTGCGCCTTCAATACCGCCCTCATGTGCCGCGTCTCGACGCAGATCACTGGCAAGCCTGCATCGGCGAGAGCGCCAAAAAGCCACTGCGATAGCGGCCCGGCTTCCAATCCAATCCGCTTGAAGTGGTAGCTGGGGTTCATCAGAACCTGGAGCAGCGCCTCGGGCTCGCTCGCCACCTTCACTTCCCGCACGATCCGGCCCGTGTCATCCACGATGCAAACGCTTGTCTCCTTGACCGACACGTCTAGTCCAGCAAAATGGTCCATGCTGCGCTTCTCCTTCTGATGCTTGAGGCCGTAAATGCGGACCTCGTTTTCACCATCAGCCTGAAGCGCAGCACCCAAAATCCTCAGCTATCAACAAGCTGCCCGGCCGATTACCCCATCTTCTGGCGAGAAACGGACATCCCGCCGTACCCGGTCCGATGTCCGCTTTCGATCCCATTCCGGACGTGACCGACGGGTGGAGGAGGCTGTGATCGAAAGCGGCGAGCAATCAATCTCGACCGGCAAGTGCTCTCGTCTCTGTTTGTCCGGTCACTCATTAGGCTCTGCACGTTTGCCGGTCTTATACGGCACGGAAGCGTCTGAGAGTACGTTATGGAGACGAGCTATCGACCTGCGTGCGCAGCTTTGACGAAGGCAACTTAGTGATTTCGGTTCAGGATGGCCGCGTTCAAGTGCTCACACGTTCATGGCATCGTTCGGTTCGCCTCTTGCGCTCACGGGATCAGGTTTCGGCGAAATGAATATGGACAAGGCCCGCATCGTCGGATCCTGCGACGGAACTCAAAGGCGCCGTGAAACAAGCACTGGGCAAAGCTCTCGCGACGCCATGCTGGAGTTCACGGCAGGGACGACAAGATCGAGGGACGATTCCGAACGCCTTCGGTGGGATCACGGCCACGCTCGAGGCAGCTAGCGCGGTGTCTTCTCACCGCAGAGGAGATTGTCATGCACAGCATCATCTGCATCGTAGGCGTCATCGTGATCGCAACGGTTGTCGCCCGATATCTCGGTGTCGCGTGACGACCACCCCATGCCGTCCCCACCACCTTGCGTGCGCGCGTGGGCGCCATGGATGACGTTTGATTCTCGGGCTCGCTCACCTCGCTTCTGATCGCTGTCATCCTGAGGCGCAGGATGTGTTCAATCTCATCGGCCGACGGCAAATGCGTAAGCTATACACAAGCTGCCATTACCCCCTGGCGCAT
The DNA here is from genome assembly GCA_963708555.1 of uncultured Alphaproteobacteria bacterium. Lineage (GTDB taxonomy): Bacteria > Pseudomonadota > Alphaproteobacteria > Micropepsales > Micropepsaceae > CAIYRG01. The sequence goes on from CAVPTF010000001.1 coordinate 216,061, forward strand.
TCGGACGTCGACCGGGTGGGCGGAACGTCCGCTTCTGCCGAGTAGGCCCGGGGAATTTCACCCCGAGCCTCTCACAGATCCGGACTTGATACTCTCGCATCATCCGGCTCGTGCCACCGTTCGAAGGCTGCCGCCTTCCGTTGAATACCGGGTTCCTCCCGTTTCCGGTTGACCCGATCCAACTTCGGTGACCCGCTCCCTTCGCTCCACGGGCATTACACCCGCTTCACCGCTACTACGGAGCAGTCCGTCCCTGCCCGGCGCATTGGTACTTTCGGCCTCGCGGTTTGAGCCGCTTGCGCCTTTTCCCTTGGCATCGCCGAACAGGTTCTCACGTTCCGTACAAAAGCCTGGTTGAAGCTCGCGCCGCCTACATGCCGGATGCCGTTCGGGCAGGCTCCAGGCTCCTCCCGAGCTGATCCCGGAGGAAGGGTCACCCCCCGGTTTCGACATCGTCTAATCCGCTTTCGACACTTCATCGGCGGTTCGCTTGCGCTCGCCTCTCTCAACCCTGCCTGCCGGAATCTTTGTCCCGGCTTTTCCGCAACGTTCACCACCGTCGCTCTTAACGACAGCAGCTTGCGGGGGCTTGAAGCCAGTACCTGATCACCGGCTTCGAAGGGCCCTCCTTCATCTCTCGTACAGTTGCGTACCGTCCCACTCCGGGCGGCACTCGTGACACAACGACCCAACTCGGACATTCGAGGCGCGGGGCTACAGGAATTCAGCGCTATGAGGTCTGATCATTCGGTACTGGTCAGCGGTGTCGACCGCTCAGGCCTTTGGCAGAATTCCGTAAGATGACGGACAGCGCTTAAACGGCGTCGGCTGATCAACGCGCGCGGCGGCCGATGGCGGATCACGTGCTTCTGGTCGTGGAACACGGGGACGGGCTGCTTGAATCATTGTTCCTCGATCGCGCGAATTGCGAAGCTCGCCGCGCGAACCGCTCAGCCATACGATCACGGTCGATGTTCGGATATAACGTTCGCTATCATCGACGGCAGTGCATCAAGCTTGCCTAGGGCGCGTTGAACAACTGTCGGCGAATAATCTCATCCGACCAGTCATCCAATCGCAGAGTTCATCACAGCCGCTGAAAGCTCGAAGTCACTACGAGCTAAGCGTCAAGGAGCGGGTAGCGCCGCTGGAGGTCCGCGTCTTCGGCTAGAACGGAGTCTTCGCAGTGCTCGAAATGACCAGAGGACGATCATACGATGAAGTACGACTGCAACGCGCTTGAGAACACCGCCAAGCACCTGATCGATTCTGCGGCATCGGCACCGAGATGCGATCAAGATTGCATTAAAGTTCATGGGCAGACGGAGACGCCTCGCTAGACGGAGGCCTTGACCTCGGCGAGAAATTAGGCGAGTGCTACCGATGGCAGCTCGCGGGTGATTGCGACGGCGGCAAGGATATCCGGTACGAGAGCAGCGGTCGAAGAGAATCCGGCCGTCCGGATCGCGGCTGCGGATGTCGTCGGCAAGCAGGCCTGAGTCCGATAGTCATCCGCTGGGCTAGCACACGTTGATACGTGCGCTAATGTCCGCGATATGGCGAGAAGCGGACATCCCAGCGCTGCCGGTTCGATGTCCGCTTCTCTAATCGGCCGTTGGGGGTCAAGCACTTTCAGACTATCCACCACACCAGCGTTGATGCCGCTCACGGGCTCGCGCTTCTCTTCGGAATCGGCACGTAGGCCCTTCCAGCATGGGATCCGAGGATGAGGTGGAACAATCTTTTGGGCGGCCTTGCCGGCAAACTGACGGCAGGTCCAAGCGGACATACGATCTCACCTCATCCATCGTCCCGTGAGGGACATCATCCCACCGCCTGGTGGAGTTCGAGTTTTCTCCTATCGCCTTTGATTCTGTATGACTTTCATGCTGCTGCGACGACGTCCCGGGTCCAGCGGAACTCGGTACCGTCAACCCATATGCGGTGCATGATCACGGCCAACCGCCGCGCCAGCGCGACGATCGCCTTCTTCATCCCGCGGTGTCTGGCGATCTTCATCGCCCAGGCCTTGAGCCAGGACCATTTTGTCGAGCGCACCAGCACGATCTGGGCGGCTTCGTAGAGCATCATCCGCATCATCTCATCTCCGCACCGCGATATCGCGCCGGTTCGCTCGACCTCACCTGACTGATGCTTGGCGGGCGTCAGTCCGAACACCGCCCCGACCGTCTTGGAGTTACGGAAGCGGGCAGGCACGTCGACAGTTGCGCGATAGGTCAGCGCCACCACGGGGCCGACACCGGGCACCGTCATCAGGCGCCGGCACACATCATCGTCCCGAACGATGGCCAGCAAGCGGCGATGCAGAATGCCGACTTGTTCGCGAAGTACCCGGCGGACAATAAGCAGCGGCTCGACCAGCACGGCCAAGTCAGGAAGGTCCTCGACAAGCTCCTTGATGCGCGCTTCGAACTTAACCGTCCCCACCGTGCCCACCTTGCGACCGAAGTTACGCAAGGTGGCGCGCAAGTCATTGTCGATGGCGATGGCCTTTGACTGAAGCAGCTTACGATGGGTCAAAAGCATCCGCAGTTTCTGACTGCGTAACGTCTTCACATGTACCGGACGATAGAGCCCCACCCGCATCATCTGCGCCATCCCGCGCGCATCGTTGCGATCCGTCTTGTTGATCTGCGCCTTCAATACCGCCCTCATGTGCCGCGTCTCGACGCAGATCACTGGCAGCCCTGCTTCGGCGAGAGCGCTAAAAAGCCACTGCGATAGTGGCCCGGCTTCCAATCCAATCCGCTTGAACTGGTAGCTGGGGTTCATCAGAACCTGTAACAGCGCCTCGGGCTCGCTCGCCACCTTCACTTCCCGCACGATCCTGCCCGTGTCATCCACGATGCAAACGCTTGTCTCCTTGACCGACAGGTCTAGTCCAGCAAAATGGTCCATGCTGCGCTTCTCCTTCTGATGCTTGAGGCCGCAAATGCGGACCTCGTTTTCACCATCAGCCTGAAGCGCAGCACCCAAAATCGTCAGCTATCCACAAGCTGCCCGGCCGATTACCCCATCTTTCGGGCGCACTCCGGACGTGTCGCGGCGAGCTAGACTGAACGGCAGTTACTGCCGAGTAGGCCCGGGGAATTTCACCCCGAGCCTCTCACAGATCCGGACTTGATACTCTCGCATCATCCGGCTCGTGCCACCGTTCGAAGGCTGCCGCCTTCCGTTGAATACCGGGTTCCTCCCGTTTCCGGTTGACCCGATCCAACTTCGGTGACCCGCTCCCTTCGCTCCACGGGCATTACACCCGCTTCACCGCTACTACGGAGCAGTCCGTCCCTGCCCGGCGCATTGGTACTTTCGGCCTCGCGGTTTGAGCCGCTTGCGCCTTTTCCCTTGGCATCGCCGAACAGGTTCTCACGTTCCGTACAAAAGCCTGGTTGAGTTCGCGCCGCCTACATGCCGGATGCCGTTCGGGCAGGCTCCAGGCTCCTCCCGAGCTGATCCCGGAGGAAGGGTCACCCCCCGGTTTCGACATCGTCTAATCCGCTTTCGACACTTCATCGGCGGTTCGCTTGCGCTCGCCTCTCTCAACCCTGCCTGCCGGAATCTTTGTCCCGGCTTTTCCGCAACGTTCACCACCGTCGCTCTTAACGACAGCAGCTTGCGGGGGCTTGAAGCCAGTACCTGATCACCGGCTTCGAAGGGCCCTCCTTCATCTCTCGTACAGTTGCGTACCGTCCCACTCCGGGCGGCACTCGTGACACAAGACCCATTGCGGACATCTTCAACACGCACGACTATGGCTCCCGAGTAAAGAGGCCCTTCACCAACCGACGCGGCTGTGACGATTACGAGCGCGGAAGAATTCATCCGCTTACGGACGAGCAGTACACCAACCGAATACCTTCGGGCGGCGCATGATGAGGCGCCCATGGACGTATGGTTGGATATTGTCGCCCGGCATCCTGAGATGCGGGAATGGGTGGCACACAACAAAACCGTTCCCATCGAAATCCTGGCTATTCTGGCCCATGACCCGGATTTGAGGGTTCGCCACATGGTGGCAATGAAGAGAAAGCTCCCTGCGGAGTTGATGCTTCTCTTGGCTGATGACCAGGATGAGACGGTCCGCCAGAGAATTGCCTACAACCGGAAGGTTACAAGGGAAGTGCTGCAGAAGCTCGCAGCCGACAAAGTCGAGAGCATCGCGCAAGAAGCGAGGAAACGTCTGGCCGAATACGATGTCTAACGAGCATTCCAAAAGCGTTGGGCCGACCAGGACTCGGTGGTCGCAGTTGCAGACCTCTACGATCAAATAGCCCTATCGCTCAATTCGAGACTACGAGCGAAAGCGATCCTCCAAGCTGATCGTCCGCGAGTTCGTCCGCTACAATGGTTACTCTCGTTCGCGCTCGGCTACGTCCGACTTCGGCGATGAACTGCCGTATTTGGCGCTGACCGTGAACGGCACAAATGGGGCAGAAAGCGGCCATACGTCGATCGGTCGGTCTGACGCTCGACCGTCACGGCGCTCTCCGCATCTTCTCGATATCCGCCTCGCCCAGGAACAGCTTCACCACGTCCGTCATTCCCAAGAGCGGCGTGAAGGTGATGATGACAATGCCCTGTCGCGCCTGGCAGCGCGTCTTGCCCTCGCTGTAGATGTCGAGCGGCGGTTCTTCATCGAACCAGACTCCGTCGAGCGTCTCGCCCTGCCATTTCTGGCGCCCCTTCTCGTAGGACTTGAACGCAAGCACGCTCTCGCCCTGCTGCACGTCGCCGCCGCCGCCCCAGCGCACGACGACCATGTCCACCATGTCGCTGCCGACATGAGACAGTGTCGTCCGCTTCAGGGCGTCGTGTGGGATCGTCCCGGTGCCCCATCTCTCCTTCTGTGGCGGCGAACCGACGAGGACGCGCTGCGGATTGTCGCGCGTGCTCTCCGCGGTCACACCCGCCGCCCACAGCCGCACCGGCTTATCGAACACGCGTCCCGTCCACCAATCGGGATAGCGGCCGGTCAGGTGCATCGCCCATTCCATCCCGCCCGCGAGCGTCTTGCCGAGCTGGTTGCCTGCCATCAGCAGGCGCTCGCCATGCGTCGCGCCCGCCGCGTGGAATCCGACCTGTTTCGCATATGGCCGGTACGACGCAAGCTGATTGTATTCAGCCCCAGTCTTCGCGTGCGTGCGCGGTATGAGCGTGCGCTTCCACGTCCCTCGCCCCTTCGGGTTGCCGCTCTCACCACGCTTGAATTGGGTCTCCGGATTGCCACTCTGCCCGGGCATCCAACGCCCCGCGCTGTCTCTGCCGTTCCTTTGGTCACTCATGACTGCTCTCTCTTCTGCTGAGTTGCCCTCCCCCAACAGTGATCTTGGTTCGACGCACTATGGGTCTGTCGGTGACAGCCTTTCTCCTGGCCAATACAAAACCGCCCGCGGCGTTTGCAGCGGGCGGTTCGGTCTACAGAATCGCGGCCACGACTCCTATGGATGTTCAGCCTGCCATTGCGCCAGCAGCCGGTCGCAGTGGTCCGAAGAGTGAACCAGCCTGCACGCTTCCATGTCGGGCGTCAGCTGCTCGAATTGCTCGGGGTGATCCTTCAACTCGTTGAACCGCACGCCCATGATACTGCTCAAGGCGTATAGCTGCGCGTTGTATACCGAACCGACGCCTGGGATGATTGTGCCGTCGTAGCCCCTGAGCGCTGCGATCTGCTCTGCAACAGCTCGGCGGAGTGCTGGGATCATGCGCTCCGACCGATTTGCACTCGATTCAAGCTCCCCAAGTGCCCGAGCGGCAAACTCTCGAAGCGCCCAGTCGCTGCTGAGGACCATGCCGGCCATGCGATCGATGTGTTCAACATCGACCTCCTTCTCATCCGCGTTTGCTAGGATCACGACCAAGTCCCACCCCGCCCCATCACCCATCGTGACATGATCGGTGCGTCTGGCGAGGTTCTCCAGAATTCCGGCAATGCGCGCGTTCAGGTAATACTCCCGCTCTGCGGGGATGAAGACAGCCGTCACCGCAATGAGCACAAGCAGCGTGAATCCCACACCGGCGAACCATTTCGCAGCCGTGTACATCGCCCCCATCACCGCAATGGCCGTGAATAACCCCTTTTTATGCTCAGCCCCGGATCGGGCACGAGGCCCGGATCGGTGGTCATGATCCTAAGACCTCTGGCACTGCTTTCTGGCGAGATTTTGGCAGCGTCTGGTATTTTTTCTCCGATCCAAAGAGACGCGTCTGAGTGAACAACCACCGTGTTGCCCGCCTTACTCTTGCCTCCGAGCACCTGACCGAGAGTATCGTCGGGCGTATGAGCGTCTTGGCCAGGCTTCAATATACGGGGCATCCCACATACCGTCGGGCTTGCGGTTGTTTCGCCGAAACGGGAAGTAAGGGCCAAATCCGTACGCATTGCAGAATCGCTCCTTTCGCGCCGACGCGTGTCGGCCGCTGTGTGGTTTGCTTAGGAATGGGTTCCGAAAATTGTGCGGTGCGCGCGCAGAGCTACGCTCCGCGTCGGGCTAAAACAAAAACGCCCGCGGGCGTTGCCTGCGGGCGGTTCACTCCATGATCGACTGGATAGCTGTCCAGAATAGTCCGGTTTCGTCCGATGTTCAAGCGTTCCGCGCGCGGATGATCTCGAAGCAGGTAAGCGGACTCAAAAACAAAAGCCGATTCCATTTCTGGAATCGGCTTTTGCGTTCGACGTTAACTCTAGACGTCAGTTCACCGGCGAGAATTTCTGGATGCGCCGGCCGGTCGCCACTTCACCGGTGTAGAGATTGCCCTTCGAATCCATCGTCGCGAGATGGAGGAAGGCGAACTGCCCGCCGCCTCTCCCTGAGCGGCCGATGCGCTGCACGACCTCGCCGGTCTGGCGGTCGAGCATCCACACGCTCATATTCATGATGTCGGCGACGAAGATGTATTTCTGCTGGGGGTCCGCCGAGAAGTCGACCGAGCCCACCGAGCCGCGCATCCGCGTGTTGCGGGCGACGAAAAACTCCTTCTGGAATTTGCCGTCCTTGCTGAACACCTGCACGCGGTTGCCGCCGCGGTCGCAGACATAGACAAGGCCGTCCTTCGAGATGCGGACGCAATGAACCGGCGACCTGTAGTGCTTCGCCGTCGTGTTCGGATCGTAGGGCGGCTGCGCGTCGTTGGGGATCTCGCTCAGCGCTACGCCATACGCGCCCCAGCCGCGCTTGAATGCGCCGGTATCCGAGTTGAACACGAGCACGCGGCGGTTCAGGTAGCCGTCGGCGATGTAGAGCTCCTTCGCGTCTTCATCGAGCGTGGCCGCCGCGACCCCGCGCAGGAGCAGGTTGGTCTGCTGGTTGTCCTGCTTCTGGCCTTCGGTCGCGACCGCCGGCCCGCGATGACCGAAATCGGAGATGAACTTGCCGTCCTTGGTGAACTTCAGGATCGTGTCGCCCGGCTGCGCGCCCGCGATGTAGACGTTCTTCGCGCGGTCGACGAAGATCGTGTGCTCGGACTTGGGCCAACCCGGCACCGAGTTCAGGCACGCCCCACGAGGTCAGGAGATTTCCCGCGGCGTCGAATTCCAGCACGGCCGGCGGCTGGATGCAGCAATCGGCGGCCGGGGGGTTGAGCGTCGCGTAGTTGTTCGATTCATCCAGATCGCGGGGCCGGTTGAGCACCCAGATGTGGTCCTCGTGATCGACGAACATGCCCGTGATACCGCCGAGCGCCCAGTTCGCGGGGAGCGGCTTCGGCCAGTTCGGATCGTATTGGTATTTGGGCGGTCCCTCGGCGGCGTCTGTGGGAGGCGCCGCGGCAAACAGCGCGAGCGCGCTCAAGCCCAGTATCGACGCCGACAGCGCCAAGGATTTCATCCAATTCAATCGCATCGCTTCGTACTCCCCAAGTCCTTGTTGTAGGTGGCTTCTGGAACTGAACGTGGCGGGCAATCTACCAGCGCCGCGATGCAACCACAATTTGGTGGGCATTCACGAGCGCGCGCGGTGGCCCCCCAGCCGTCTATCCCCCCGCCGTGGTCAGTTAACCCAGCGGCGTCGCCTGGGCCGATACGGCGCTATCGATGCGCGCGCGCTTGACGTCGCCTGAAAGCGTGTCGAGCGCGCCGCTTTTGAGCGCAAGCCCAAGCAGCCTTTCCGGATCGACCGGGCCGGGCATGCGGACGCGGCCGGGCGCGAGCTTCGAAAAGCCGACGCGCGCATAGTAGGGCTCATCGCCTACGAGAACGATGCTGCCAAAGCCCAGCGCACGCGCCTGATCGATGCCGCGTTGCATCAACGAAATACCGATACCCCGTCCCCGGAGCTCCGGCTCTACCGCGAGCGGACCGAGGAGAAGCGACGGCTCGGCGCCGATCACAACGGGCCAGAAGCGGACAGAACCGAGCAACACGCCGTCGCCGGTCTTGACCGCGACGAAGGAGAGACGCGGCTCGGGCTCAACGCCTTCGCGTAGCCGATAGGCGGTCTTGGCATAACGGCCGGGTCCGAAACAGCGATCGACAAGCGCTTCGATCGCCCGTGCATCTGCGTTCCGCTCGGCTCGGATGTCCCACATGGCGTCCGTATAAGTACGCATCTTAGAAAAGTCATTAACGAGTTCGCATCGATTGAGCACCGGGCCGGCCATTTCACCCCTCCTTAAGCTGTACCCCCCGATACTGAAGCTGTCGGCCGCGAGCCTTATCGCGCGGCCCTTTTTTGCGCGCAAAGACTGGTCCCGAATGCTTCAGATCGTCGGCATTATCACCCTCTTCGCCATGGTCTTCGGCGGCTATGTCCTTTCCGGCGGGCATTTCGAAGTCATCCTGCATGCGCTCCCCCATGAAATGATGACGATCGGCGGAGCGGCGATCGCCGCACTGCTGCTCGGCGGGTCCATCGCATCGGTCAAGCGAACCGTGTTCGAGATCGCCAAGGCCTTCTCGGGGCCCAAGTGGAAGACCTCCGACTATCGCGACCTGCTCTGCCTGCTGTTCCTCCTGACCAAGACAATGAAGATGAAGGGCATGATCGCCCTAGAAGCCCACATCGAAAAACCGCACGAGTCGGGGATTTTCAAGCGCTATCCGAGAATCTCGAAGGATCATTTCGCGCTCGACTTCATCTGCGACACGCTGCGCATGATGACCATGAGCCTCGAAGATCCGCACCAGGTCGAGACGGCGATGGAGAAGCAGCTCGAAAAACATCATCATGAGGCGCTCACCGCGGCGCACGCGCTCACCACGATGGCCGACGGACTTCCGGCACTCGGAATCGTCGCGGCCGTTCTCGGCGTGATCAAGACCATGGGCTCGATCACCGAGCCGCCGGAAATCCTTGGCTCCATGATCGGCGGCGCGCTCGTCGGAACGTTCCTGGGCGTGTTCCTCGCCTACGGCCTCGTCGGGCCGATCGCGACGCGGCTAAAGGGTATCGTGGATGAGGAAGCCCAGTTCTATCACGTCATCCGCGACATCCTGGTCGCGCATCTGCACGGAAACTCGGCGCAGGTGTCGGTGGAAATCGGACGCGGAAGCGTACCTTCGGACTCTCAACCAAGCTTCGCCGAGCTGGAAGCTGCGCTCAATTCGATACCTTCCGAGGCTTAGCCGCGGGAATCGTCGCTTCGGCAGAACTTCGAGAAGAAGGTTGCCAGCGCGCCGGCAAAAATCCCCAACGGCACCGCGAAGAGCAGGTCTATATCGGACCCGGAAACAACAATCGCGGTCACAGCAACGCCAGTCCATTGCGCGAGCGTCTTGGGCATTTGGGCACGCCTCTTGCCTTCCGATAACACCGTAGCGCGCCTTCCCGGCCGAACGAAGCACATGCTTAAGGAAAGGTTAACGCAACCCGGTCAATGCGCGGGACGGTCGGTGTCACGCACCACATAGCCCGACTGCTCGATCCGAGCCTTGATCTCATCGGCGTGGGCGTCGTCGCGGGCTTCGATGACGAGCCCGAGATCGGCCGATTTCGCGCTGGCCCCGGTCATCAGGCGGTTGTGCGACACCTCCAGTATGTTCCCGCCGGCATCGCCAATGAGGGATGCCACGCGGGCGAGCACGCCCGGCCGATCCTCGATGCTGACGATCAGCGACATGATCCGTCCCTGGCGGGCGAGCTCGCGCAGGATCACGTTCGACAAGAGCCGCATGTCGATATTGCCGCCGGAGATCACGATGCCGGTGTTGCAGCCGGCGAAGAGCTTGGGATGGGCGAGAACGGCAGCGAGCGCGGCCGCGCCGGCTCCTTCGGCGAGCGTCTTCTCGATCTCAAGAAGCTTGACGACGGCGGCTTCGATCTCGGCTTCGCCGGCAAGCAGAATGTCGTCGACCAAGGCGCCAATGACCTGACGCGCAATCGCGCCCGCATCTTTTACAGCAATACCTTCGGCGATGGTCTGCCCGCCACAGACGGTCTGTTCCCCTTTCATAGCGTTGTACATCGAGGGATAGAGCTTGGCTTCCACGCCGAAAATCCGCAGGCGAGGATTGATTGATTTGGCAGCGATCGACATGCCTGAGATAAGCCCCCCGCCGCCGATGGGAACGACGAGAACATCGAGCGCCGGTACTTGGCGCAGGAATTCGAACGCCACAGTTCCCTGACCGGCAATCACCAATGGGTCGTCATAGGGGTGGATGAATACGAGATCGTCCGCCGCCGCGAGCGCTTGAGCGCGGGTAAAGGATTGCGACAGGGAATTGCCCTCGATGAGCACGCGCGCGCCGAAGTCTCGCGTGTGCTTGACCTTCGTAAAAGGTGTCCCCTCGGGCATCACGATCGTCGCGGGTATCTCTAACCGTCCTGCGTGATAGGCGACTCCCTGGGCATGGTTGCCTGCCGACATGGCGGCCACGCCGCGCTTGCGTGCGCTTTCATCCAACGACAGGAGTTTGTTCAACGCGCCGCGTTCCTTGAACGAAGCGGTGAATTGCAGATTCTCGAACTTGAAGAAGATCTCCGCACCGGCAAGCGAAGAGAATATGCGGGAGTGACGCGCGGGGGTGATTTCGACCGCATCGGCGATTGCAGCGGCGGCCGCTTCGATATCGGCTAGGGTAACGGGAAGGCCCTGAAGCGCGCGATCGACTTTGTTCGTCATGACGTGAACGTGGTCGTTCTTCCATCACTGCGCAAGTCGTGTGCGCGCTCTAGCCGGTCAACCGCAACTCCTTGCTCTGCTCAAGGCTCAGCAGGAATTTCTTCCGCTCGATGCCCCCACCGAAGCCGGTGAGCGAACCGTCCGCACCGATCACGCGATGGCAAGGCACGACAATGGCGATCGGATTGCGACCGTTCGCGGCCCCCACAGCGCGCATCGCGGACGGCTTGCCGATGGTCTTTGCCAGTTGCCCATAGCTGCGCGTTTCGCCGAAAGGGATATCGCTTAAAGCCGACCAGACGCGCTGCTGGAATGGCGTTCCCGCAGGTGCGAGCGGAAGGTCGAACGTTCTGAGCCGTCCGGCGAAATAGCCGTCGAGTTGGCGGGCGGTTGTGACCAGCACGGGGTCCGACTCCTGTATCGCGCCGGCGGGAGGATACCAGCCCTCGAAATGGAGGCCGACCAGGGATCCGCCATCTGACACCAGCGTGAGCGGACCGACAGGAGAGCTATGAACGATGGCGTTTACCACTGCCTCCTCCTTTCACGACGGTAATCCGTACACGGATTATGTCCAAGCGGACCCAAGACACTTTCCTCGTCCCGATTGCTTATTTTCGATAAGCATCTGTTTCAACTTCACTATTTTACCCAGGCAGTAATCGCACATACCAGACTTGACATGGTACTTACACGTAAGTATCTCTACGATGTTACTGGTTGGTAACGGCGTTTGGCACGCGGTTTGAAGAAAGTTCCCGAAAGGGGACGTGCGCACCGCAAAAGTGACAGCCCTGAGCTGGGCAACACAAGGCCAAGCGCCGCGTTCACCCTCTGACCCCCAAACGGGTCAGACGAACTTCATGCAAGGCGGATCCCCCGACCGCTCCTGCATGCGGGCCGGATCCGGTCCCTCCCCCGGATCCGGCCCATTCTTGCACAAGGGTGAGCGTGGAGTTTTGATGTACGTCGATTCGATTTATTCCCTGGTCGCCTTGCTGCTGACGATGGCCTTCGGGCTCATCGGGGCGGTTCAACTCATCGGCCCGCGGTTCGTGCGTGAGGCGTATAAGCGCTGGGATTACGGGCCGCGCGTGAGGATCGTGACCGGCGTGCTCGATGTCATGGCCGCCATCATGCTTGCTGTACCGGCCCTGCGGGGTTGGGGAATTGTGCTGGCCGCAATCCTCACATTCGGATCGGTGGTCGTGTTTATCAGTCATCGCCAATATCGCTACGCGCTGCCGGCGATCGGCTTGATGATCGCGCTGGTACCGGCGACGGTCGCGGTGCCACGCCCCGCACAGATCCAGTTCATCGCGCAGAAGGCGCTTCCGGCCAACGGATCGCAGAGCGTCCTGGCGTCGGACGACGGCTCGATTTCGAAGGTCTCCATCGAACAGCAGCCCGGAACTGGCGAGGGCGAACGACGCGCGTTCTGACCGGACGTCACGTCAGCCTGGCGTCCAGATCGCTTTGCTTGCGAGATCCTTACCGGCAGCAACATCCCCGTCGCAGAGTCGTGTGCAGATGTCGACGAGCCGATCAATCCGCTCGTCTTCGTCCCGGGCCGCCTGGCGCCAGACGATCTTCCGCCAAGCCACGGCGACCTGCAGGACATCCTGGCGGCCTCGAAGCTCGGCCTCCGGGCGAACCGGCTGCATCAAATAGGAACTGGGCACCGCACTGCTCCAAAGTTTGCACGGCGACCTTATCAATAGTCCTATACAACACAATAGGATAATTCCTATTAACCTATTGAGATGGTAAAAATTCGTACGCCATGGGGCGTACGAACGACCCCACCAGCGGTGCGAAGCTTGACGGTAGAGAGAGGCTAGACGCGGGAACGGTCTTAGAGACCGCCGCTCTCGGCGTTTCCGACGATCCGGTGCATCTGATTTGATGTCGGCCGACTTGATGTCGATTTCCTTCGGCGGGTTGAACTGCTCGAAGGTCACTTTGGTTGCGGTTCGTCTAACCAGGCGCTTTATGAACGCTCTCGGGGCCTCGCCTTCCGATTCGGGTTTGACCTCAACGAGCACGAAAGCGCCGACCGTAACCGGCTTGCCGGGATGAATATAGACGATCTCGCCGGCGTAATAGCGGGGCTCCATGCTTGAACCGGCAACGAAAACGGCATAGGCCCCAGTGGCGCCCGCGAGGTGCGGCGGGCGCGGGACATAGTCCACGATCTCGCCGTTCCGCGGGAACCAGCCATCGGATCCGCCCTGGGCAGCACCGTAGACGGGGATCTTGTCGCCCATAAACGGCGGGCCCGGACGGCCGACGGGGGGAGACGAGAGCCCTTACCGCCCCCGCCCTTCAACTTTTCTTCAGGCACGTCGAGAATTCTGGCCAATTGTTCGCGGACGAGCTCGGGCAGCTGCGCCGGGATTCCCCGATCGAGAAACTGATGCAGATAGGCGTGGTTCTTGCCCAGCATCTTAGACACAGCGGACATGTTGAGATGCCGCTGGGAGAGCGTGTCCCGAATCAGTTGCCGTACGGGGTCGATCGAGGTGTTCATAAGCCGCGATATTAGGTTTTTTCCTACCTCTAGGCTAATAGGATTTTTCCTATTGCACTTATAGGATTATTACTCCTATCGTCAGCCTATGAGAGGTTCGGGTTCACACCTAATCCGTCCGGCTTGCCTCCCTTCAGGCCGGCGAGAGAGCGGCCCCGAGCAGCCCCCACCCCTCCCACGCTCGGGGCCGCGACCCTCAATGTCCAGATCCCTCTGGAACAACCCATGAACAATCAAGCACTATCGAGGTCTGAATGATCGTGGAGCGCAAGCAACGACGTCGACAAAGGAAACTGAGTGCGAATGAGCTGTTGCAGACGGCCGTCGTCAGCTATCTGGCGCAGGCGCTCCCGCCGACGGCGTTCTTCAGCATCTTTCCGCTCGGCGGAGGCGGCCTGTTTCACGGACTCCGGATGCGGAAATCTGGGCGTGCGCGAGGGCTTCCCCAATCTGCTCGTCCTTTATGACGGCAGCGCTTACTGCATAGAGCTGAGAACCGACGGCTATGTTCTCCTGCCATCGCAGCGCGATTGTTACGCCGCACTTCAGGACGCACGCGTCCCGGTGACGGTGGCACGCTCGCTCGAAGACGTGCAGCGTTTCCTCGGCGAGGTGTGTGCGCTTCCGATGCGAAACTGGCGGAGCGCGGCATGACACGGGACGAGCTGATTGCCCGCCTCGGTGAAGCGTACGAAACGTATCGGCGCCTTCCCGATCCCGATCGGCGCTATCGCGTGACCTCGATGACTTCGTGGCCGCTCTATGTGCGCGATGCGGTCGAGGCGTACGGCTATGGCGAGGTGAATGTGAAGCTTGCCGCGCCATCGCCGGGTGCGATCGACCGCGCGGACGAGTTGCTCGCCTGGATGGCCGAACATCTCGTCCATTATCCGATCGGTGCAAAACTTCTTTGGCTCACTTATGGGCGCGGACTGACGATGGCGCAATGCTGCGTGTACTTGCGAAAGACGCGGGGATTCCGCCGCTCTCAGGCGTTCGAGAAGCGAAAGGCGGCACTCGACCGGCTTCTGTTCGGCGTCAACGCGCAGAAAAGCGCGGCGTGAGTGACGTTATCGTATCGTTCGTATACGTATTAAATCGTTATGCGTTTTCTTATCGAAAAAGTTCGGCTCGCAAAAAATCTCTGCTTGACATCGGACGAAACCGGAGATCGCGCTGAATGACGTTTTGAGGGAGGCAGAGGAATTGTGCTGGCTTCTACGAAAACGTCGTGAAAGACGTGAAGGTGGAAGCGTCACCAAGACGGGGTTGTACAAACGGATGGGTGACGCATGGGTCTCTGTGATCAATAAGGCGACGCTCATTGCCGCCTACGAATTGCTTCGGACAACGTCTCCCTTTCAGGGCTGGAAGCTGCCCGATGCGGATGCGATCGATTTCGCGGTCCTGCGTGATCGGACCACCTATGGAGACTGCGACGGCGAAACTATCCGCGTGTCGAGCGGCCGGCATGGTCACCTATCGACACTGCTAGCAACCGTAGCCCACGAAATGATCCACCTGCACCAGATGCGGTGGAAGCTCGAAACGCCGAACACAGAGCACAATGCCGACTTCCGCAGGCGTGCCGCACGGGTCTGCAGGCTCCACGGCTTCGATCCGAAAGTGTTCTGACCCTCCGGTCGGCGCTATTTCACCGGGAGTTTGGTAGCAGCGGAGAGCTACCAACTTTGTTTCCTGTTTAATTCCTTCGGGATTGGCTTAGGAAGCCCCGCTGCGAGGCCATCCGGCAACAGAAGCACTCGCTGCAGGGATTACGCCGCTTCCACTATCAGGTCTCCGTTTTGAGACAAGCGCGGCTTCGTCCGTCAGACCGCAACGTCAACGATGGTAGCGATTTGCTGCCAGTTGGCCTCTCCTGTCGCCCCAGTGTGTTATCCAGCGCGCAGAGCGGCCCGTCTTCCTCGGATTTATTCGCGGGGTCGCTGTCAAGGCCGCTGGGCGACGGCGCGCGCGACCGCAGAGAGGAGTTGCTGTTCATCAAAGGGCTTCTTCAGGAGAACGCGCTTCTGCGTTTGAGGGAAACGTGTGATGCCCTGAGCCCATGCGGCCTCATCACCCGTGATGAAGATGACCGGCAGTTGTGGCTGTCTTTCCGCAATGCGACGCTCAAGTGCCCAGCCGTCCATCCCTGGCATGCAGATATCGCAAATCAGGCACGCGATGGTTTGGAATGCATTGGCCTCAAGAAACGCCGCCGCGGAAGAGAAAAGACGCACCGAGTAACCTGCAGATTTGAGCAGGTCCTGGATCGATTCCAGTACTTTGTGGTTATCGTCGACGACGCCGACCGGTGCCTTCAGTAAATCGCCCATCTTAGGTGCGCGGATGAGTTCCTTGATTGCGCCTGCTTGGAGTCGTGCCCTTCAACGAAACTCCATTGTTCCCGGCCGGAATGCCGAGCTTGATGGACATGCGGACAAGATCAGCCACTGACGCCGCCGCCATCTTGCGCATGATCTTGCCGCGGTGAATCTGGTACGTGACCTCGCTGATGCCGAGCGAGAAAGCTGCCTGTTTGTTGACCAGGCCAAGCACGACCAACGGCAGAACCTCGCGCTCTCGAGGCGTCAATACATTGTAGCGGTCGCGCAAGGCCTTCACCTCGGTCTCGGCCGCGAGCCGCTTACGATCAAGCGCCAGGGCTGCCTCGACGGTGGCGAGCAATTGCGCCGGCGTGAAAGGCTTCGGCAAGAAGTCAATGGCCCCCGCCTTCATCGCTCGCACGGAAGAGGGGATGTCACCGTGTCCCGTGATAAAGACGATTGGAGGATGTGGTACTCCGAGGAGGCGCCGTTGCAGCTCGAGTCCATTGATATCCGGCAGCTCGATGTCCAGGATTAGGCAGGCTGGGATGGCCGGTTTTTCGTGTCTCAGGTAATCCGCTGCAGACCCGAATGCCGCTACCATTATCCCGCAGGATTGCAGTAGATCATCGATAGACTCGCGTACGCGCTCGTCATCATCGACGACATACACGATGTGTTTTGGAGTTTTCATCTCCTTCGTGTCCTTTGCTGTCGAAAGCTATACCCGGCGTCCAGGGTGGCCTAGTCACAGGAAACTATGATTGCGAACTGTTCACGATTGAGATTGGCAGTGCGAAAGCGAACGTGGTTCCGTGCGGCGAGTTAGGCATTGCCCACAATCGGCCGTCGTGCGCCTCGGTGATCGTACGGCAGATCGCGAGTCCCATGCCCATGCCGCTCGGTTTCGTCGTGTAGAAGGGATCGAAAACGGCTTCGGGCTCGCTGAGGCCCACACCGCAATCCGTGACTTCCACCGTAATTTCACTCCCGCTCTGCCGTGACGAGATCGAGAGCTCGCGGGTTCGCTCATGCACCCCATCCATTGCTTCAGCCGCATTGCGAACCAGATTGGCCAGGAGCTGTTGCAGCTGAACGCGGTCGGCGGCTGTCGATTGCAGATCGGCCTCAAGATCGGTGCGCAGCACGACCGAGCGGCTACTCAGGTCCTCGGACAAGAGAATGCATACCTCCTCTATGACCTGGTTCACGTTCAGGACCTCTTTGGCTGGAGGCGCATGTTGAAACAGCGAGCGGATCCGTGAGACGACCTCCGCCGTGGAAGTGCTATCGCGAGCGATCCTCTCGGCGCTCAAGCGCGCGCGCTCTACGTTGGGCGGAACAGCCGCGAGCCAACGAAGGCAGGCGTGAGCGGACGCGCTCACCGAGGCGATTGGTTGATTGATCTCGTGGGCGATCGAAGCGGCAAGCTGGCTGACCGTTGCGAGGTGCGCCGCGCGGGAGAAGCGAGCCTGAAGGTTTCGCAGTCCCTCCTCGGTGCGCCTGAGGTCGTCAATGTCGGTGAGCATGCAATACCACCGCACGATCCGGCCTTGCGAATTGCGCAACGGCAGACCGTTGGGCTTGAACCATCTGTAAGCACCGTCCGCTCGGCGCAGCCGCTGCTCGACTTCGTGTGGTTCCCCGAACTCGATGGTGCGTCGCAACGATTCCACGACCCGCGGCATGTCATCGGGATGCACGGCTCCGATTGAGTCCCAGTCCTTCAATTCCTCGAACGTTCGGCCAAAGTACTGGAGCACTTGCCGGTTGACGAGCTCGAGCTCGCACGCTGCGGTCATCGTATAGACAAGGCCTGGAATGTTATCGATCAGGAAACGCAAGTCGACCACACTGACGCGCAACGCCTCATTCGCGCGCTTCAGATCGTCGATGTCAGAGAGCGTGGCGTACCAGCGCACCAAGCGGCCATCCTTGTCGCGAAGCGGCAAAGCTCGAAAGTGAAACCAGCGATGGACCCCGTCGAACCGACGCAATCGGTGCTCGTACTCGAAGAAGGTCCCAGAGGCGATACCTCGCTGCCATGCAGCAATCGTGTTTGGCACGTCTTCCGGGTGCACCGCGCCCGACGCTTGCCAGCCCGCCAGATCTTCAAACGACAGGTTGAAGTAATCCCGGACCTGCCGATTGCACCACTCGACCTCCCCAGTCGCTTTCATCGTGGTAACCAATGCAGGGATGCTGTCGACAATTAGCCGGAAGTCTTGCGCACCCCCAGCGGGGTCTTGGTCGCGCGAAGCGTCGAGAGATGCGAGATCGTGAGCCATGGGGGGGGACCGTAGTACTGCCCAAATACCGGCGGACTATAAATCAATCGTCACGGATTCCGTATCGCCCTCCGCCGACGACCGGCGCTGCCTCGTCGTGCACCGGGCGTAAGGTTTAGCTTCGATTTGGATGCGGAAGGCCTGCGCCAGCGCCATGGGACGCTGGCGGAACGCGACCCCATCATGGCTGCAAAACGTCGATGGTCGCAAAGCGCGACGACCACACGTTGCCACGATCGAGCTACGCCAAACGCATCATCGAAACCTATGATAGGCAGCGATGCGCCGCCTGCCTAAGCTCCTTGAGTGGCTCAATACCCATCACAGGGAGATGATCGTGTCCCAGACAGCGGAGATAATCCCGTCAGCGAACAGCACCGGCGCGCCGTATGTCGCGGGGAATTTTGCGCCCCTCAAGAGCGAGATCACGGCGTTCGATTTGGAGGTGACCGGCCACATCCCCGAGGAGCTGACCGGCCGCTTTCTCCGGATCGGCCCCAATCCTCTCGATGAGCCGGACCTCGTGCGCCTGGTGCGCTATCATTGGTTCGCGGGCACCGGCATGGTGCATGGCCTGCGGTTGCGCGGCGGCAAGGCGGAGTGGTTCCGCAGTCGCTTTGTCCTTGATCGCGACGCCGCCGAAATTCTGAGCCGCAAACCTATCCCGGGGCCGGCTCAGGGCCGGCGCGACGGCAACGTCAATACGAGTTTGATGAGCGTCGGCGGGACGCTGTGTGCGGTCGTCGAGGCGGGGAGCATACCGGTCGAACTCGACTACGAGCTGCAGAGCGTCCGGCGGACCGATTTTCACGGCACGCTCGAAGCCGGTTTCACCGGCCATCCAAAATTCGATCCCGTCACGCGCGAGCAGCATGCGTTGGCCTATGAACCGTTCCAGCCGATTTGCTATATCTCGGTCGATCGCGACGGATGCGCCACGACTAAGGCGCGCATCGACTTGCCGCACATTCCACTCATCCACGACATGGCGTTCACGCAGTCCTTTATCATCGTCCCGGACTTTCCCGTGACCTTCCAGCCGGAGCATTCGCACACCACCTTCCCGTGGCTTTGGGACGAGCGCCGGGCCTCCCGCATCGGCCTTCTGCCGCGCGACGGCGACACCTCTCGCATCCAGTGGTTCGAAGCGCCGCGCTGTTTCGCCTTCCATTTCGCTAACGCCTACGACGACGGTGATCTCACCATCATCGACCTGATGAAGCATAAGCGGATGTTTCTCACCGATCAGAATGGCCCCAACGAAGGCGCGCCGATCCTTGTCCGGTGGACGCTTCATCGCCCGTCAGGACGGTTGACCGAGACAGTGCTCGACGACCGCGGCAACGAATTCCCGCGCATCAATGGGCGTCACAGCGGGCAAGCCTATCGTTACATCTACACTGCGCACTGGGGCGACGACGTGGAGTTCGGCCCGGCCATGAAGCACGATTTGCAGCGGGGAACGACCGAAGTTCATGACTATGGTTCGGGCAAGAAGACCTCCGAGCCCGTCTTCGTGCGGAAGCCGAGAGCCACCGCCGAGGACGAAGGCTGGATCATGTCCTACGTCTACGATCCGGAACGCAACCTCAGTGAGATCGTAATCCTGGACGCCCAGGACTTCACCGGCGATCCGGTCGCCACGATCCGCCTGCCTGTACGCGTGCCGTTCGGCTTCCACGGCGGTTGGGCTCCCGATGTGAATGCTCCATCCGTCGTCGCCTGATCGCCGGCGCAAATTGAGCGACGCACGGCACGATGACGCAACACGCGAGGCCTGGTCTTCGCTTCCGCAAGTTCACACGGAGCGACCGACACTGGTCAGGACGAGGAGACGGAAAGAGAGACACCATGACTTACTCATTGAGAGTTGACGGCGCAATCGCCAGCGAAAATTGTCTCTGGTCGGTCCTCGCGGCCCAGCGAGACGCCTTTCTGCGCGATGGCTCGCCTCCGCCGGAGCGGCGCCGTTCGGACCTGCTGAAGCTCAGGACACGCGATCCTCGCGCCGGCGCCAGGATCTCGAAGCCGCGATCGACGCCGACTTCGGCCATCGGTCCGCCCACGAGACCGCGATCATGGAGATCATGCCGACGGTCCACGGCATCGACTATCTGCGCCGGAATGTGCGGCGCTGGATGCGGCCGCGCGCCCGGCGCGTCGCCATGCAGTTCCGCCCGGGAACCGCAAAGGTCGTGCTCCAGCCGCTCGGCGTCGTCGGCATCATCTCGCCCTGGAACTATCCCTGCCAGCCTCTGCCTGATGCCGCTCGCGACCGCTATCGCCGCCGGCAATCGCGCGATGCTGAAGCCCTCCGAGCACACGCCGAAGACATCCGAGCTGATCGGCGCCATGCTGCGGGAGAACCTTCGCGGAAGAGCAGGTCGCGGTCGTGACCGGCGGCGCCGACGTCGGCGAAGCCTTCGCCGCGCTGCCCTTCGACCACCTGGTGTTCACCGGCAGCACGAGCGTCGGGCGCGCCGTCATGCGGGCGGCGAGCGCGAACCTGGTCCCGGTGACGCTCGAGCTCGGCGGCAAGTCGCCGGCGATCGTCGACCGGGGCTTCTCGCCGGTCCGCGCCGCCAGGTCGATCGCCTATCGGAAAGCTGAGCAACGCCGGCCAGACCTGCATCGCGCCGGACTACGCGCTGGTCCACGAGAGCGAGGTCGACGCGTTCGTCGACTGCGTTCGACGCCGCCGTCCGCGCGGCCTATCCCGCCGGCACGGCGGACGAGGCCTACACGGCGATCATCAGCCAGCGGCACTACGACCGACTGGCGGCGCTGATCGAGGACGCCCGGCGGAAGGGCGCCAAGGTGCGTGGAGATCGGCGCGGCGCCCGGGACGGCGAGCGGCCCGCAAGCTGCCGCCCACGCTCATCGTCGGCGCGACGCCGGAGATGAGCCGTCATGCAGGACGAGATCTTCGGCCCGATCCTTCCGATCGTTCCGTACAAGGAAATCTCGGGCGCGATCGCGCTGCGTCAACGCGAACCCGCGGCCCCTCGCCCTCTACGTGTTCAGCGACGATCGCGGGGTCGTCAGGCAGGTCCTCGATCGCACCACGAGCGGCAATGCGACGGTCAACGACACGCTGCTCCACTACGCGCAGGACGACCTGCCGTTCGGCGGCGTCGGCCCGAGCGGGATGGGCGCCTATCACGGCGAGGAAGGCTTCCTGTCGCTCAGCCACGCCAAGGGCGTCTTCACCCAGGCGCGCTGGAACTTCGCCGGCCTGCTGCGGGCGCCGTTCGGCCGGCTCACCGATCCCGTCTCTGAACTTCCTGCTGCGCTGAGCGGACGCGCGATCGTCACGCATTGACAGCCCACGATCAACGACACGCGAGGGAGCCCGAGATGGTCAACGACCTGCTCATCGGAACACGCCGCGACGTGATCCTGGGCGCGGGAGCCATCGCCATTCTCGGCGCGACCAGAGGCGCATGCGCAACTCAACAGGAGGTACAAATGGCCACGTTCACGACCCGCGACGACGTCACGATCTACTACAAGGACTGGGGCCCGCGCGACGGCGCGGTCGTCATCCTCAGCCACGGCTGGCCGCTCAACGCCGACAGCTGGGAGAGCCAGGCGTTTCACCTCGCCTCCAACGGCTATCGCGTCATCACCCACGACCGCCGCGGCCACGGCCGTTCGTCGCAGCCGTGGGACGGCAACGACATGGATCACTACGCCGACGATCTCGCGCAGCTGATCGAGCAGCTCGATCTGCGCGACGTCTCGCTTATCGGCTTCTCCACCGGCGGCGGCGAGGTGGCGCGCTACGTCGGCCGCCACGGCACGAGTCGCGTCGCCCGCATCGGGCTCATCTCCGCCGTGCCGCCGATCATGCTGCGCACCGAAAGCAATCCGATCGGCCTGCCCATCGAGGTGTTCGACGGCTTCCGCGCGGCCAGCATCGCCAACCGCTCCCAAGCTCTATCGCGACATCGCGAGCGGCCCGTTCTTCGGCTTCAACCGGCCCGGCGCCACGCTCGACCAGGGCCTCGTCGAGAGCTTCTGGCTGCAGGGAATGACGGCCGGGCACAAGAACACCTACGACTGCATCGCCGCCTTCTCGGCGACCGACTTCACCCAGGACCTCGCACGCTTCGACAAGCCGACGCTCGTCATCCACGGCGACGACGACCAGGTCGTACCGATCGATGCCTCGGCGCGGTCCGTGAAGCGCCTCCTGCCGAGCGCGCAGCTGATCGTGTACGAGGGCGCTCCGCACGGCATCACCGATACGCACAAGGAGCGCCTCAACGACGATCTGCTGAGCTTCGTCAGATCGTAACCTGGACGGCAAGCGCCGCGATTTGGCCACAGGCCTGTTCTTCTAGCCCGATACCTCGTGTCTGCCGCGCGACCTAGGCTACGACGGGTTAGCCACGATTCTGCCCCATCTGCTGCCTTTGCCGATCCTCACGCGCATTGCCGCAGGCGCGCTCCGACACTTGTCATGCGTCGCCTGTCCACACCGGCCCGACAGGTGCGGGATTTCTTCTAAGCCCATGCCGCCGCTATGTTTCGGCTCGAACATCGGAAAGGGAATGAGCGTGAACGATCGAGACATCATCGAGCGGCGGCGTGCGGAGTATGTCGACGCGTTCAATCGCCAGGATATTCGGACGATGACAGGATATGTCGCTGCCGACATCGACGCCATGGCGCCCGGCCGACCTGCCATCCGCGGTATCGACGCGCAGATTCAATTTTGGCACGAAGGATTCGCTGCGGCGAGATCGCTCCTGTTCGTCCTTCCCGACGATCTGGAGCTCATGGGCGATGTCGCGGTGGATCGCCACCGCTGGGTGTTGGACAGCCTGGCGAAACGCGACGGCAGACCGGTCCATGATGAAGGCAAGGGCATCTGGATCTGGCGGCGGCAGGTGGACGGCGGCTGGAAGATCGCACGATCGATCTGGAACAGCGATCTCCCGCGCGCCAGCTTCTTTCCGCGTTCGGGAGTGGAGTTGTCCGAAGATCTGGCTGCCATCAACCAGCTCCTCGACGATTTTGTCGGGGCGGTGAATGCCGGCGACGCGCAGGCGTGGGGTGAACTCATGACTGAAGACTTAATATTCGCGGTGCCGGACTTGCCGCAGTTCGTGGGAAAGCAAGCGGCCGTTGCGGCAGCAAAGGCAGGCTTCTTCGATCCTTTCGTTCTTCGCCTCGCGTCGAAATATGAGGACGTTCAGATTTTCGGCACCCATGCCTTCGCCCACGCGGTCTTCGTTTTGGACCGGACCCGAAGAGCGGGGGGCAAGACCCTCACGATCCCTGGAAAGTGCACAAGCTTTCTCCGCAAGCAGAGTGACGGCTGGAAGCATGCCCTCATCATCATCAGCTACGACCAGCCAGCACATGAAGCGTTTCATGTCCCCATCCACGCGGTGCTGATTGACGCACGGCTTGGAGCGCTGCCAGTGGCTGCTTCCCGCGACCTTTCACCTTCTGTCATCCCGAAAAACTATGGCAGCTTTCGCGCAAAGCTGCCGTTCGTTAACGGACCGGGACCCGGAAGCTTATCGCCATAAGCGGTCATACGATGCCCCAGTTCGAAGTCTTAGACGGCCCACCATTTCCGTACAAGCCGCGAACTTCAGCAAGCGCGCCAACAACGAGATCGTTCAATTGTGCCTCTGGAACGGTAATCGGGTGTCCGCAAGCCGAACGGCCTTTCAGCAGGCGAGCGGCACACGCGTAATACCGATAACGGCCCTTGCCGGTGCTCAGCATCAGGGCCGCGCCACATGAAGCGCAGCGCGCGATACCCGTCAGAAGAACATCACTGTTGAATATGCGGGGTGCAGTAATACTCGGTCGCCGTCCGGGGGATAAGGATGGTTGCGCGAGGGGATGAAGGCGCTTGCGTTTTCAGCCAGATACCTTGTCGTCCAGCGCCTCGTTGGCTCCCTCTGCCGTAGCATCGCCAAGGTCAATCCGTAACCGAGGCGTCACCGTGCATGCGATCGGCAGTAGGTCGATTGGCGCGACGCCACGCACTGGGCGCCAAGCCCGTCTCGCGCCGGAAGATGCGTGCCAGATGTGCGTGGTCGGCAAAACCGCAGGACAGGGCGATCTGCGAGAGGGGTTCCGGGCCCCTGAGCATTTCCTGCCGAGCCCGCTCGACGCGCCGGCAGAGAATGTAAGCGTGCGCCGGCTGGCCGAAGGTGCCTTTAAAGGCGCGCGAGAAGTAGCTGTTGCTCAACTGGGCGACCCCCGCGAGCTCGCTGAGCGGCAAGGGCCTGTCGAGATTGTTGTCGATATGGCTTGCCACGCGCTTGGCCTTCCACGGCGCTAGTGCAGCTTGGGCCACCGCGCCCGCCGTGAACCCGCGTCGCGCAGCGCTGGGCTGCAGCAGGATGACGGCCTGCAGAAGGAGTGTGCGCGCCGCCTCGTGGTCGTAGTCCAAGGCCTCCGCCGCACCGGCTAGGAGCTCGATGATCGTTCGGGTGTGTTCAGTGGTCATGTTTCTTCGGCGAGAGATGGGCTACTTCTCTGCTTGGTGAGCCTCCACGTTGAAATTGTCGGTCATGCTGACGACGTCCCGCTGGCGGCGTTCTCCCGTTGCGATCGCCTGCGCGTCCTTCGCGTCTTGCGGAAGGTCGCCATCGCGATTCAACCACCATAGTCTGACTCTTCTTGACTCGGAGAACTATCCAGGTTCGGGTGGAGGAAATGTCCACCAAATGGAAAATATCAGGCAACCCTCATGCTAGATGACATCAACGAACTGCGGACGTTCGTCAGGATTGTCGCAGCGCAAAGCCTATCCGCAGCCGCTCGGCAAATGGATTTGGCGCTCAGCGTGGTCAGCAAGCGTCTCGCGTCGCTGGAGCGCCGGACCGGTACGCGCTTGATTGCGCGCAGCACCCGCCACTTCGCACCCACGGAAGAAGGGATGGATCTTTACGAAAGAGCTCAGCGCATCCTGGCTGAGGTTGACCAAGCTGAAGCGGCACTCACGAGTGGTCAAGTCGAACCGCAAGGTTTGCTACGGGTAAGTGCGCCGGTGGCGTTCGGCCGCGTCCATGTCAGTCCGGTCTGTCGAGACCTTGTTCGCGCCCATCCGACGCTGTCAATCGACCTCGTGTTAACGGATCGGATGGTCGACCTGATTGAAGAGGGAATAGACGTCGTCATCCGGATCGCGCCGCCGAAGGATTTGCAACTGGTCATGCGGAAGTTGATCGATGACTACCGAATTGTAGTCGGTGCGCCCGAATATCTCCATCGTCGGGGCACGCCCGTGATGCCGGCAGAGCTGGAGGCTCATGACTGTGTGCATTACCGTGGAGTAGGAGCGCACTGGCGTCTTGTAAACCTTGCCGGGGAAGTGGTCGAGGTCCGGGCCGATTCACGCCTGCGGAGCAACAGCGGTGACGCAGCCCTCGATTGGGCGCTCGAGGGCTGTGGTCTCGTCATGAATTCCTGGGTGGATGTGGCGCGTCACCTGGGCTCGGGCCGCCTCGTTCACGTTTTACCGGAGTGGCGCAGCAAACCAGCGCCCGTCTGCGCGCTGTTCCCTTCAAGCCGTCAGCTGCCTGTCCGTGTGCGCGTGTTTATCGACGCCATGGCGGATTTACTTGCTCGGCGCGCAGCCTGAACTTACAGCCGGCGAGCAAGGACATGAACCAAGCGAAGTTGTGCGACGTCCTATTTCGCCTGCTCCGCTAAGGATGATTGCAGAAGGGCATGCAGGCGCATGCGTTTTTCAGCCAGACAACTTGTCGTCCAGCGCCTCGTCCAATGGTCGATGGAGCTTGGGCGGTCGTGCGAAATGCTGCGAGTAGGAACCTGCCCTGGCCACCGCGAGAGAGATTCGTTCAAGGCGTCAGCGAGCTACGCCCCTAGGCTCCAAGACCAACGTTTGTGCTGCGCCTTCTGCTATCGCGAAGGTCGCGTTTCGCCGGTCTAGGACATCAACAATGCATCTCGCGGCACACGACCACCCTGGGGGCCATCATAACGGCGTTGCGATGATTAGTGACGCCGCGCAAGCGCAGAAACAGTCCGAAGCCGAGCTGGTTGTCGCGCAAGACATGAAGGTCGTGCTGGCGGACGTTAATGACGGCAACGCGGACGTTGCTCGGAAATTGGGCGACAACGCGTTTTTCGTTCAGCACGGTGTGTCGGACAAAACAACGTGGACCAAGGTCGTATCTTCGGCGGTCGTCGTGCTTCTCTGCATGGTTCTTGGTTCGTGCGATTCGGCGCAGGAGGGACAGGTTCGGCCCGTAAACGTCGTCCGGGTTCATCGACAAGTGGCCGGCCAGATCGTCTACGGCACGGGTGAAATTCGGGCGCGCTACGACACGGCACTCGGATTTCTCCTCGGCGGCCGAATTATCGAACGCTCTGCAGAAGTTGGAAAAAGTGTCAAAGCGGGGGAAGTCCTGGCTCGCCTGGAGCAATGCCCGTCAGTTCTATCGGGAGCATAGCCGCTCATCAGGAGCAAGCCCATTCCTAAATCCTGAGTTTA
>CAVPTF010000002.1:0-700489 GCA_963708555.1 uncultured Alphaproteobacteria bacterium
GTACGCAAGCGCCCAGCCGTCGCCGCGGACCCAGCACCGCTCGTCGGGAATGTCGCTCGTGCGATAGAGACGGGTCACCTTGTCCGCGCCGCCTTTCATGAACGCTGCGCCCAGCGCCTTCATCGATGCGGCATCGCGCGCGCCGGCGCACGGGAAAATCGCCGTCCCTGACATCCACTGCGCCGAATAGTCGTCGCCTGCGCGTACGATCCGGAAGATGCCGCCTCGCGTCATGTGGTGCCCCTGATTGCTGACAAGGGTCACCCCGAGCGGAAGGATCAATCGTCCGCCGTCCTTCAGCGCATCCAGCCAATTGTCCGACGGCTTCGAGGCGCCGGCATTGACGTAGACGACGTCGGCAGGCTCGAATTTCATCGCCGAGCCATCGCCCTGCGTCACGCGCACGTTGGAACAGCCGGCCAGATTGGCGATGGCGCGTGTGGCAAGCTCAGGCACGTATTCGATCGCGGTTATCTTGCCTTTGGGCCCGACCAGCCGGGCCATGATCGCGGTGTAGTAGCCGACACCCGCGCCGACATGCACGGCGTGCTCTCCTTCCTGGAGCCTTCCCAGGTGGATCAGGAATGCGAGGAATTGCGGGTGACCGTTGTTCAGACCGCGCTCCGGAATGATCCCCACGCCGATGTCCTGATAGAGATGAACGGGGTCATCGTCCGGCGTCCGGCGGTATCCGTTCTCCTCGCGTGAACAGCTGCCAGGGACCGGGACCGAGAAAATCCTCGCGCCGGACTTCGGCGAAGGCAGCCTCCAGTCTCGGGTCATCGAGCTCATGGGCCGCGAGCACCTTCCGCGCATAGTCGCGCCGCGCCGCAGCGAGTCTCTCTTCATCCATCTCACGTCACCTGGCACTAAAAAGACGAATGGCGAATAGGTGAGCCTATTCGCCATTCGTCACGCTGTGATCGTCCAACTTACTCCGGCAGCGTGAATGCGATGTATTCGCCCGAGTAGCGCGGATCGCTGACCGCGAGCACGATGTATTGCTTGCCGTCGACCATGTAGGTCATCGGCGATGCGCTCTGCTGCGAGGGCAGCATGATCTCGCCGACCTGCTGACCCGTCACCTTGTCATAGGCGTGGAGCACCGCGCCGCGCGGCCGGGTCGGTGTCGTCGTCGATTGCGGATCGCCGCTGATCAGCAGAGTCTTGGTGACGAGCAGGCCCACGCCCGACGCGCCGGGCTGGCCGGTCTTCGGCACGTTCAGGCCCCTGAGCGCGGGATGATTGCGGATGTTGTCCGGCGTGTCGCCGTGCGGCGTCTGCCACTTGACGTTGCCGGCGTTGAGATCGATCGCCGAGACCATGCCGTAGGGCGGCTTCACGATCGGCAGGCCCTGAACGCCGAGATTGACCACGCCGCCGGCGGCTGGTGGAGGCGGAGCGTTCGTCCGTGCCTCGCGCGCGCGTTGTGCGGTGAGCGGATTGTCCGCCGCGCAGCAATCGCCGGGTCCGAACACTTCGCGGAACTCGGTCTCTTCGACACCCGACATGTAGCGGATGTCGGAGAACTCGGCGGGCGGCGTGCGCAGGGCGCGCACGGCCGGAACGTTGCCCGTCGGCGCATAGACGATCCTGAGCTCCGGATCGTAGCCGCCGCCCGGCCAGTTGGTCGCCGTGCCCGGCACGATCGAGCCGAGCCGTTCGCCGGCCTTGGCGACGCTGCCCGGCGTGAACGGCGAGGACTTCGTGGCGATACTTCTTCACAACTTCGAGCGCCTCGGCTCGGAGCTGCGGCGTGAAGTCGATCAGATCGTCGGGGAGCTTCAGCACATTGCGGTTGTAGCGCAGCGCCTCCGGCGGATGTGGCTGCGTTGCCGCCGTCTTCTCGCCCGGTACGTCCGATTGCGGCACGGGCCTCTCTTCGATCGGCCACACGGGCACTCCGGTGACGCGGTCGAAGACATAGAGCCAGCCCTGCTTGCTCGGCACCGCGACGGCCTTGATGTCGCGGCCATCGACGGTGATGTCGGCCAAGATCGGCATCGACGACATGTCGAAGTTCCAGATCGGATGATGCGTGAACTGGAAGTGCCACTTGCGCTCGCCGGTGGTCAGGTCGACCGCGACCAGGCTTTCCGCGAAGAGGTTGTCGCCCGGCCGGTGGCCGCCGTAATAGTCCGACGACGGCGTCTCGATCGGCAGATAAACCATGTTGAGCTCTTCGTCGGCGGCGCCTGCGTCCACGAGCCGACATTGCCGTTCTCGGCCCAGGAATTGTTCTCCCAGGTCTCGTTGCCGAACTGGCCCGGCCGCGGGATCGTGTCGAAGCGCCAGATCATCCGTCCCGTGCGCACGTCGAACGCGCGCACAAGACCCTTGGTGTTGTTGTGGGTCTCGACGGTAGCGCCCTCCCTCATGGCGGCGCCCACGATGACGACATCCTTCGCCACCAGCGGTGTGGAATGCAGGCCGATCTCGCCGCCATCCAGATCGATCTGCGTATCTGCGCCACGGACGACGCCTTGTTTGAGGTCGACGATGCCATCCTCGCCGAAGCCTTCGATCAGCTGTCCGGTCTTGGCGTTCAGAGCGACCAGCCGGTAGCCGGTCGTCACATAGAGAATGCGCTCGTCGCCGCGTCCGTCGGTCCAGTAGGCGACGCCGTGTCCGGACAATTGCCGTGGCGACACGGCCGCGCGCTGTCCTTCGCGCAAGGAATGCGTCCAGATCACTTCGCCGCTCTTGGCGTCGATCGCGATCACGGAACGCCGCGTGCCCGCCGTCGTGTAGAGCACGCCCTTGATCATCAGCGGCGTGCCTTCGAGCTTCCACTCGGGGTACGGCCCGAACATGTCGGTCTTCAGCCGCCAGGCGACCTGGAGCTGGTTGAAGTTCGAGGCGTTGATCTGATCCAGCGGCGAATACCGCGAGCCCCTCGTGTCGGCCGCGTAATGCGGCCACTCGCCGTTGGCGGTGGAAGGTTTCGGCTGCGTCGGCGCCTGCTGCGCCACGGCGGCTTTCGGGGTGCCAACGCCCGACACCTGCGGCAGGTACCAAGACAATCCGGCGCCGATGAGCACCAGGGCGGAGGCGGAGAGGAGAAGCATGCGCGGCGACATCGATCACTCCCGGGTTGCAGGGGCCAACGAGCAAGACGATCGGAACGCGAAGGCGCGGGACTATAGCGCTAAAGTGCCACGGTTACAGCACCGCGAAGCCCTCGCGCATGCCGCCAAATGCCGATTGTCACGAAGGATTTAGGCGGTCTCGGCGATCGCTTGTGCCGGGGCGATCCCGATGCCCGAGTAGTAGCGGTAGAGCATGAAGTGCCCCAGCGCCACGCCCGCGAGCGCCAGAAGGATCGTCGTCGACAGCGACGCGCCGAGCGCTGACAGCGTCGCGGCGGCGACGCAACCGCTGGCCCCGCCGATGTCCCAGCCGCCCTCGGTCGCCACATGGAAGCGCAACGGGCACGGCGAGCGCTTTGCCTGATTGTACACCGCCGTCATGATCGTCGGCACATAGAGGCACGCGATCAGCGCGCCGAGCGCGTTCGCGATCACCGCAAGCGCCACCATGTCGACGCTCATCGCACGCAAGACGATCAACGCAGCGAGACTTCCGTAGGTCAGCCAGACCGCACGCATGCCGCGCCCGGCATCGATATATTGCCCGAGTACGAGCCCGGAGACCGCCCCGACCAACGCCGAGAGCGCGAGTGCGCCGCCGAACGCGGTGAAGCTCTCGCCGAGCGTCAGGAACAGCGCGATCTGCCACGCGTAGCCAGAGCACGCATAGATCCAGCCGTCGGAGGCGAACATCAGCATTGCGGGGAATGCGGTGCGGAACGCATTCGGCGCCGTCGGCTTCACGACCACGTCGGGCGTCCACAGAAAGGGCAGGGCGGAGAGCGCATGCACGATCGCGGCCGCGCCGAATGCGACCTGCGGGCCGAGCGTTACAAGCGTCCATCCGACGAGCAAGGGCCCGACGATGCCGGTGAGCGCTGCGAGTGCTTCGCGCGCGCTGATCTGCTTGCCGCGGTGCTCGGTATCGCCGAGCGAGGCGAAGTAGGCGTGATAGCAGGTCCAGTAAAACGTATCGGCGATGGCGCCCACGATGCAGAGCATGAGGAGTGCGAGATCGACCCCGTGAACCTGGGGGAGAAGCGCGTAGGGCAACGCGCCCAAGACCGCGCCGAAGATGACAAGCGCACGCAGGCCGAAGCGCGGCGCGACAAGAAGAATCGCGGGGCGAAAGAGAAAGCGCATGCCAAGCAGCAGGCCAAGCGAGCCGAAGACCGCAGGCGTGGGCACGCCGGCCTTGAGCAGATACACGGCCCAGAACACACCCGCGCCGTTCATCGCGAGCGCGTGCAGGCCGTAATGCAGATTCAGGAGATTGACCGCGCCGTTCTTCAGGTACGCCATGACTCACTACTTGCCCGAGCAGGAGTAAACGGGACGCAAAGACCGGCGAATCGGACAATTCGAGGCCGGGGCTGCTCTACCGGGCCTTTCGGGCGGCGCAATTGGACGGAAGTCCCACTCCGACAACCCACGGACGAAGCTTGCGAATTTAGAACGGCAGGGTCTTCGCCTCGGGCATCGCACCGAAGGTGGAGCCTTCGGCGAAGCTGCGATTGTTCTCCGCGCAGACCACCTCGGCGAAGCGCTGCTCGCGGCTGGGACGGTAGAACGCGAGCGCCCGCCACGGCGTCGTGAACGTTCCCGGATCTTCGATCCTGAGCGTGACCTCGATCCGCTTGCCGTCCTTGTCGTTGATCGGCCGATAGCGCTCGATCACGTGCAGCCTGTCGGTGTGGGGCGTCCCGTAATTGTCGACGACGGACATCTTGTGGGTCTTGATCGCAATCGTATCGATGACGAGAGCGCCGTCTTCGTAGCGGCCGACCGATTCTCCGAACCATGACGGCTTCGGATTGGCCGAGTGGTTCTGGTTCAGATAGATGTGCCGCACGTGATGGTCGCGCTGATAGAGGATCGTGACCTTGTCCTTCTCTTGAAGGAACTGCACCGGCTCGCGCACATTGATCATCTGCAGGCCTGACGGCCAGCACGAGTCATCCGCTTGATAGACGTGATGGAGCGCGATTTCCGATTCGGCGTTGCGCCTGACGACGTCGCGCGCCCAGGGCTGCAGGATCGGATTCTCCCACTTGCCCGCGACGATCTCCTCGGCGTCCTTGCTGTCAACGTGCATCCGTTCGATCGGCACCGCCTTGTCGCCCGGAACCGGTTCGAAGCCGATGGCCTCGGGTCCGACATTGCGTTGCCACAAGCCGGAGAGATCGGGAATGCCCGCGTCCTTCTGCGCGACGGCTCCGAACGGCGCAATGCAGCGGCCAGAACAAGCGCGCTCGCCATGAAACCCCTCATGGGACTCTTCGACATGGAAACCTGCGCCATTCCGAAATCGCCGCATCTCTATATCGCGCTTTGCGAATTTCGAATCGAGGACACTAGCAAAATTGATAGCGTCGTTCTGGTTTCGAAGTTCGGAAGCGCGATATCGATGTGTCGAACTCGAACCACGACACGGTGTCGTGCTGGGCTTCGGGAATCCCGTGCAGGGTCGAGTCCTCTGTGAACTCGCGCTGGTTCTCGGCGCAGACGACCTCGAAGATCTCGGTGTCGCGGCTCGGGCGGTAGACCGCCATGCCGCTCCACGGCATCGTGAACGTGCCCGGATCCTCGACGCGGAACCTCACTTCGAGCCCCTTGCCCTTGTCGTCGCTGATCACGCGATAGCGCTCCTCGACACGGAGCTTGTCGGTGTGGGGCGTGCCGTAATTGTCGAGCACCGACGTCTTGTGCGCCTTCAAGCCGACCGTATCGATGACCAGCGTGTCGCCCTCGTAGCGGCCGACCGATTCGCCGTACCAGTCGAGCTTCGGGTTCGCCGAATGGTTCTGGTTCATGTAGACGCGGCGGATCAGATGATCGCGCTGATAGACGATCGTCACGCGGTCCTTGGACTGGATGAAGCGCACGTTCTCGCGCAGATTGATGATCTGCGGGACGGCGACCGGCCAGCACAAATCATCGGCCTCGTGGACATGCACGAGCTTGATCTCGGATTCGGTGTTCGCCTTGACGATCTCGCGCGCCCAGGGCTGCAGGATCGGGTTGTCGTAATTGCCCGAGACGATCTCCTCGATGTCGGGTCCGGGCGTCCATACGCGCTCGACCGGCTGACCTCCCGGCGCGCCGGGGATCGGGTCATACGTGACCTCGCCTTTGACCGCCACGCGCGCCCACAGACCGGAGAAGTCCGGAACGTTCGGCTGGCTCTGGGCGTAGATCGGCGCGGCCGTGGACGCGGCAATGAGCAGCGCACCCGCCATCAAACGCAGACCCAACGTGTTAACCATGGAATGTCCCTTTGATCGAAGCCCTATCATACCCGGTCGCGGCGATGAAATCACAGCCTTGACGGCGGGGTTTCTCGTCCCCGTGCCGCCATGCGACTATTACGCAGCAGAGCTGACAGGCCCCTGATGAACGAGCGCGGCAATTTTACCGGCCAGATCGGTTACGACGACCTGCGGGAGTGGCTGGTCCATGCCGAGCGGCTGGGCGAAGTGCGCCACGTCAAAGGCGCCACCTGGCAGGAGGATATCGGGCTTGCCGCGGAAGCGATCCTGCGCGCCGAGAACGGTCCCTGCGTCGTGTTCGACGAGGTCCCCGGATGTCCGAAAGGGTTCCGCGTCCTGATGAACATGTTTGCCGGCGCGCGCCGCAACATGACGCTGGGCTTTCCCGATCACCTGACCAAGTGGGAGCTCTCGGATGCCTATCGCGAAGCCTATCTCGCGCGGCCGAAGATCATCCCGCACGAGATCGTGGCGGATGGGCCGGTGTTCGAGAACATCATGATGGGCGCCGACATCGACGTGGAGAAATTCCCCGCGCCCGTCTGGCACGAAAAGGACGGCGGCCGCTATATCGGCACGGGTACGTTCAGCGTCACGCGCGATCCGGAAGAGAACTGGCTGAACGCCGGCGCCTATCGCGCACAGGTGCACAGCAAGAACACCGTCGGGCTGGTGATGGCTATGGGCCATCACGGCGCGCAGCATTTCGAGAAGTACAAGAAGCGTGGCGAGAAGATGCCCGTCGCCATGGTGCTCGGCGGCGATCCGCTGTCGTTCTTCTATGGCGGCATCGAGGTCGCCTACGGCACGTTCGAGCTCGATGTCGTCGGCGGCATCCGCGGGCGGCCGACGAAGATGGTGAAGGGCAAGGTCACGGGCCTGCCATTTCCGGCCAACGCCGAGATCGTGCTCGAAGGCTATGTCGATCCCGTGCGCACGCAGATCGAAGGGCCGTTCGGCGAGTGGAGCGGCCACTATGCGGGCGGCGCCGCGCAATGGCCGGTGCTGGAGGTTCACGCGATCTATCACCGCAACGACCCGATCCTGCTCGGCGTGCCGCCGATGGGCGGCGGACCGGACGAGATGGCGCGCTACCGCGCGGTGATGCGCTCGGCTGTGATCAAGGAGAACATGACGCGCGCGGGCGTGCCGGGCGTCGTCCAGGTCTGGTGCCACGAGACGGGCGCCGCGCGCACGCTGCACGGCATCGCGATTCGGCAGCGTTATCCGGGACACGCGGTGCAGGCGGGCGTCATCGGCGCGCAATGCGGCGGCTCGGCCTATGCCTCGAAATATATTGTCGTGACCGACGACGATGTGGACGTGACGAATCTCGAGCAGCTGATCTGGGCGGTCGCGATGCGCACCGATCCCAAGCACTCGATCCAGTTCATCGACGGCTCATGGGATTCACCGGCCGATCCGGCGCTCTCGCCTGCGAAGCGCGAGGCGGGGGACTTCACGCACTCGGTCGCGATCATCAACGCCTGCAAGCCCTATCACTGGCGCGACAAATTCCCGCCGTCCAACACGCCGAGCGAAGAAACGCTCAAGAAGGCGCGCGAAAAATTCGGCTGGTTGCTGGACGGGAAGTGAAACGGAGAAGAAGAGCCGCCGCCCTGGCGAGGCTTTCGCTTCTGGCGAATTGCGGACATTGCATCCCGCCTGGTCTTAAGACCGTTTTCGAGCCCAACGCTGTCGTCCGGCTGGCGATGTCCGGCTTTGCTGACCGCGATAGCCGATTTTGAGCCTAGAGCGGACGTCGCGGATCGGCAGATGGTCGGGCCAACCGCGGGCGCGACAATCGATTGAGCCCATCTTGCGCACGTAAGCTCTGAAGCCTCCGCCTTTGCGAGAAGAGGCCCTGTGTAGCCATCAAGGCGAATTGAATGTCTTCATTTCTCGCGCGCGTCGTCATGAGACCATAGTCCAACTGTTCCCAGCCGCGGGCGCCTCGCACTTTCCCGCGGTCACCAATTCTCGTAAGGGCTAAGCCTATGTCTCGCAACAAAACCTATTTTCGATTCCGCGAAGCATGTGACGCATATATGGACGGCCGGCCGGACAGGCGTGCAGCCATGCGTCTTCTCCGTGTACTGACCTTAACCACGGCCGCACTTGTAGCGGCCGGTGCCGGGAACGTCTTCGGAAGGACGTCAGGCGAAGCGATCGCATCCGTGGAACAGCAGTCAGGCACGGGCGCCGAGCTGCGGGTGATTCTGCGCGGCGAAGCGCGCCCGATGCGCGACTTACTGGCAAGGTTTTATGAAGCGCGCGACTTTCAGCCTGTGTGGAGCGGTGGCGCCGAAGCGGCGAGTATGGCAGGCGAGGTTCGTGCCACCCTTCGGAAAGCCGGTGAGCAAGGTTTGCGCGCTGCCGACTACGCGGCCACGGCTTCGCGATGGAACGCGGCCCCCGCGGCAGGCCGCGAGGCCGCCGAGTACGATCTCTCACTGACGGCGGATCTCCTGCGTTACGCGCAGGACGTGCGAGTCGGCCGCAAGCGCCCAAGGGACATATACAGGGATGTCGATCTGCCGAAGTCCGATTTCGATGCCGCCCAGGCTCTGAATGAGGCGCTCCAGCGCCATTCGCTGACGGCGTTTCTTGCCGACCTGCCGCCCCCTCATCCCGAATACCGCCGGCTCGTCGTCGCGCTCGCCAAGTATCGAGCGATTGCCGCGAAAGGCGGGGAGGCGTCAGCCCGCGTTGAGCAGATTGCCGCGAACATGGAGCGCTGGCGGTGGATGCCGCGGACGTTCGAGCGCCGCTATGTCCGCGTGAATGTTCCGGACCAGACCGTCGATTTCGTCCGCGATGGCGAGGTGGTGCTGAGCTCGAAGGTGATCATTGGCCGCAAGAACAGCCCCACGCCGATCATCCGTACAACGATTAAGTCGGTCGTGGCGAATCCGTATTGGGATATTCCCGGCGATATCGCCAACGCCTCGATCCTGCCTCGGTTGCGCAAGAATCCGAACTATCTCAAGGAGCGCAATATGATCATCGTTCGAGGGCAAATCCGGCAGCTGGCCCCGAGCGCGCTCGGCTACGTGATGCTCGATTCGCCCAATGACTTCGACGTCTATCTTCACGACACGCCGGGAAAGGCTCTCTTCGAGCAGGACAACCGCGAGAGGAGTCACGGCTGCGTCCGCGTGCAGCAGATACTTCCACTCGCCGCGCTCGTGCTCGCCGACGACAAGGAGGCCGGCATGGATCGCTTGAAGAGGACAATCGCGTCCGGCCGCACACAGAACCTCGCCTTGGATCAACCGATGCCGCTGTACATGCTCTATTGGACCGCGATCGCGGGCGAAGACGGCGCTGTCGATTTCCGTCCCGACCGCTACAATCGCGACAAGCCTCTGATCGCGGCATTGACGTAAGACTCGTTGGGAGAGTTGATGCTGGCCGAACTCAGCGATTGAGCCGGCGTTGGGACGATCCAACGAGACCGTCCCATGTCACCAGCGACTCGCCGAAACGGCAGTTCCTGGCGGTGTGTCACGAGTGCCGCATGAGTAAGCGGCGCGTAACTGTACGAGAGATGAAGGAGGGCCCTTCGAGGCCGGTTATCAGGAACTGGCCTCAAGCCACCGCAAGCTGCTGTCGTTAAGAGCGATGGTGGTGAGCGTTGCGGAAATGCCGGGACATGAACCCGGCAGGCAAGATTGAGAGAGGCGAGCGCAAGCAAACCGCCGATGAAGTGTCGAAAGCTGCTTAGACGATGTCAAAACCGGGGGCTCGCCATGCCTCTGGGAACAGCTCGGGGGGAGCCTGGAGCTTGCCCGAACGGCATCCGGCATGTAGGCGGCGCGACTCTCAGCCAGGCTCTTGTACGGAACGTGAGAACCTGTCGCTCCGATACCAAGGGAGAAATCCAAGCGGCGCACACCGCAAGGATCAGAGTACCGACGCGGAGCACAGGGACGGAGCAGCCCGTAGTAGGGAGGAAGGTTCTGTAATGGAGCCGGACCGAAGGGGCTGCGTTGTTCAGCCGAGAACGCGAGACAACCGGCAACGGGAAGAACTCGCGGATACGGCAAAGCCGTTCGACATCCCCAAACGGGAAGTCTGGGAAGCCTTCAAATCGGTGAAGGCCAACCAGGGAGCGGCAGGAGTAGACGGACAGTCGATTGCGGAGTTCGAGGCTGATCTTACGAACAACCTCTACAAGCTTTGGAATCGCATGTCCTCGGGGAGTTACTTTCCTCCGCCGGTGCGGCGCGTGGATATTCCGAAGCGCGATGGCGGCACGCGCCCGTTGGGAATTCCGACGGTAGCGGATCGCATCGCCCAGGAGGTCGCCCGCCGATATCTGGAGCCGCGTTTGGAGCCGGTGTTCCACGCCAGCTCTTATGGCTACAGGCCCGGCCGTTCTGCCATCGATGCCGTGCACGCGACGCGCCAGCATTGTTGGCGCTACGATTGGGTGCTCGATATCGATGTCCGGAGCTACTTCGACAGCATCGATTGGGAGCTTTTGCTCAAGGCGGTCCGGCGTCACACAGATTGCCGATGGGTGCTGCTCTATGTCGAACGCTGGCTGAAAGCTCCGGTGCAGATGGAGGACGGTGGTATCGTGCCACGTCAGGCAGGGACGCCACAGGGCGGTGTAATCAGCCCGATACTGGCCAACCTGTTCCTGCACTACGCGCTCGATATGTGGATGGCGCGGACATACCCGCACATTCCCTTCGAACGCTACGCGGACGATGCGATTTGTCACTGCAAGAGCGTCGAAGAGGCGCAGGCATTACGGGACGAACTTGCTGGCCGTCTTGCGGCTTGCAAGCTGACGCTACATCCCGAAAAGACGAAGATCGTCTATTGCAAGGATGCAAACCGGCGCGGCGACTATCCCAATCAAGCGTTCGACTTTCTCGGATTTAGGTTCCGGACAAGGAGGGCGTTTGCCAACGGTAGTTGTCCGTTCATCGGTTACCTGCCTGCGATCAGTCCGAGGGCGCAGACGGCCATCAGCCGGACGATCCGGCGCTGGGCGTTGCATCACCGCAGCGACATGTCCCTGCAAGATTTGGCTGCGAAGTACAATCCGTACATTCAAGGCTGGATCAACTACTACGGCCATTTCTACCGGACGCGGTTGCGTCCGACCCTGAAGAGGATCGATGCCTTTATCATCCGCTGGGCGCGCCGCAAGTTCAAACGCTTGCGCAGCAAAACCAAGGGAGCGCGAGATTGGTTCGAGCGCATTCGCCGTCTCAATCCAACGCTCTTTGCCCACTGGCGGCTCTGTTATGGCAACGGCTGAACATCGGGAGCCGTGTGAATCGAGAGGTTCTCGCACGGTTCTAGGAGCGCGCGGCGGTGCAATTCCACCGCGCGACTCGCCAATAAGGACTTGGTGTCCGGCTTCACTAAGGTCCGGAACGCGTCTGATAGCGGACATCTAAAGATATCGGTTTCGAGTTCATGGAGGTCTGCGGCTGAATTTCGAAGCAACAGTTCGCCAAAGTTGGTCCTCCCGAAAGGCGCGAAAAATTCGGGTGGTTGCTCGAGGGGAAGTGAAACGGAAAAACGCTGCCGCCGCCCGATGAGCGCTTCGCACATGGATCGGACGGGCGAAAGAAACTTCAGCTTGAGTGGTCCATTTTCCGCCTGTTGCGTTGTCTATTCCGAGACACACGATGGCTGGAGGCCATGATGCCGGCGAAGAAGAAATCCAAGGCGAAGAAGTCGAATGGCCGGAAGCCCAGGAAGCCCAGCCCCAAGGTTACGATCACAGGGACGATTGAGGCTTTGAAAGGCTTAGCGGTCGACGTGTCGAAGATTCCCGGACTAATTATCAAGCGGGCAGGCTTCTGAGAGCGCGTTTCACGCCCAGCACAGATTTGCACAGGGGTCGGGCTCGGCAACGAGCTCGCCTCGCTTCTTTCGCTGGACGACTCGGTCCCTTGGGGCGCCCTTTTCGCGTTTGAACAGAACGCACTAGGCTCCCAACTGCGTTGCCATCCAGTCGGCCGAGCGCCCACGGTATTTGTAGAAGCGGTTGTGCGCGACGTGGTTGCCGTCTTCGACCAGCAGCAGCTCGGTCTTGCCCTTCGTCTCGCGCGCGAGACGTCGCGCGTCCTCGGGCGGACATAGCCGGTCGAGCCCGGCGGCGATCACCAGCAGCGGGCATTCGATCTTGTTCGCGATGCCTTCCATCGACAGCGTGAACGCCTTTTCGCGAGCCTCGGCATCGGTCTCGCTGTGGCTGCGTACGACATAGGCGGCGCGCGTCAGCTCGGGCAGCTTCTCCCACAGCGCGCCCCAATTGTACGGGCCGCAATTGGCGACGGCCGCGCGGATGCGCTTCTCGAACGCCACCGTGCGCGGCGCGTAATAGCCGCCGAGACTGATGCCCCAGATACCGATGCGATCGGAATCGACGTCCTTCACGTTCGCCTTCACCCAGTCGATCACCGGCGCGACCACGTTCTCGTAGTCGTAGCGGATCGGGAAATCGTATTCCGCTTCGCCCTGGCCCGGCCCGTCGAAGGCGAGGATCGCCATGCCGCGGTCGAGGAAATTCTTCTCGAAGGTCAGCAGCTCTTCCTTGGTGGAATCCAGCCCCATCGTCATCAGCACGATCGGCGGCTTCGTTCCCTTCGGCACGCGCGGCAGGCGGAGTGTGCCGGCGAGCGTCTTGCCCTCGTACGGGATCGCCACGCGTACGCCCGGCGGATCGAGATGGGGCAGCGCGAGATCGAGGCACGCGATCGCCTTCATGTGCGCCTCACTCATCTGCTCAATGTCCTGCACGAAGAGATATTTCGCGAAGTGGTAGGTGACGGCCGCGCGCGACAGGTGCTCTGCCGCCGTCACATAGGCCTTCTCACCCAGCGCTTCGCGTCCGAGATCCGCGTGCACCTTGGCGCGCGCCGACCAGACGCGGCACCAATCGTCCCAGCTCGTGAGCGCGTTCATCACGTCGTGGAAATCGCTCGCCGCTACGCCGTTGACGGTGAAGCGCGACTCCCAGTTCAGGGCATGGTGCAGTCTCGGATCGTTCACGCGCCACCTCTCTGCCGCGACCGTTGTGGCGGCAGCCTCTTGCGTCCAGCCCTTTGCGTGGACCGTTGTTGACATACGGTCTTCCTCGATAGCAGGACAATTGCAAGTGACGACTGTCTGCTTCGAGGGTCCCCTCATCTGGCGGGACGTGATCTCAACCTACGGCGACGCGCGTGCGCCCCTCTGTACATAGGAATAGGACTAATGTATAGTCTTATATCTAGGATTGGGCAAGCGATGATATGGACAGCAGTGGCATGAAGAACGAGAACGAAAAGACCACGTCCTCCCTTCGACCGGGGGAGATGCGCGATTTCCGCGTTTTCGCCAATTCATTCGTGCCATCAGATACTTGGTGCGAGCGAAAAAATTTCGATCAACCGGTCTATTGAAAGCGAGAATCGCTGAGCATGGTCAAGCACTTACAGGCAGAGGCCTCGGATCGGACTTGTGGTCGTCCCACGCGACGCCCCAAGGGCTGGCCCCCCGAGGGTTGTGAGCTCAGGCCGTGTTGCAGGAGTTTTCGCGCACTGAGGGCGGCGCGTTGAGTTCAGCCTCGCTCCTGGGTCAGCGCATCAAGCGCGTCGAGGATGAGCCGCTACTGCGCGGACGCGGCCGGTTCGTCGACGACATCCGGCTGCCCGGTCTCCTGCACGCGGCGTTCTTCCGCAGCCCGCACGCGCACGCGCGGCTGAAGCGCGTGGACGTCACCGCGGCGCGAGCGCTCGCAGGAATCCGCGCGGTGTTCACCTATGACGATCTCCGTCCGCATCTGACGTGCGACCGCATTCCGCTCGCGCTGCCGTCGGCCGCGATCCGGTTCCAGGTCGATCCTTATCCTCTCTCGCGACGAGCTCACTTACGTGGGCGAGCCGATTGGCGTTGTGATCGCCGAAGGCCGCGCGATCGCGGAAGATGCGCTGCGCCTGATCGAGATCGACGCCGATCCGATTCCTGCCGTCACCGATCCGGTCGCGGGTCTCGCACCGGGCTCGCCGCGCGCGCGTCTC
Source organism: uncultured Alphaproteobacteria bacterium (assembly GCA_963708555.1). GTDB lineage: Bacteria > Pseudomonadota > Alphaproteobacteria > Micropepsales > Micropepsaceae > CAIYRG01. The sequence continues at coordinate 14,392 of CAVPTF010000002.1, forward strand.
GATTGTCCCGACAATCTCGTCGCCCAGCATGTCGTCAAATACGGCGACACCGACAACGCGTTTGCGCGCGCCGCGCATCGCATCGCGATGCAGTTCAAGCTGGACAAAGGCGGCGGCCACTCGCTGGAAACGCGTGCGGTGCTCGCGCGCTTCGATCCCGCCGAGTCGGCCCTGACCGTCTGGGCCAATACGCAGATGCCGCACCGCGCGAAGTCCGTGCTCGTCAAAGCGCTCGGCTTGGACGAAACGCGAGTGCGCGTGATCGCGCCCGATGTCGGCGGCGCGTTCGGGCCCAAGGCGGTGTTCCATCCCGAAGAGCTCGCGATCCCCGCGGTCTCGCGCGCGATGGGCGCGCCGATCAAATGGATCGAGGACCGCGTCGAGAATTTCACCGCGACCGTGCTCGAGCGCGACCAGGATTGGGACATGGAAGCAGCCTTCGATGCCGGCGGCCGCCTGCTCGGCATTCGCGGTCACATGCGCCATGATCACGGCGCGAACACGCCGTATGGCGTTGCGCTGCCCTACAACGCGGCTACCAACTTGATCGGGCCCTATGTGCTCCCGTCATGCCATCTCACCGTCTCGCTCTGTCTCACCAATCTTACGCCGGTGGCGCCGACGCGGGGCGCCGGCCGCCCGCAAGGCATGTTCGTGATGGAGCGCCTGCTCGACACGATGGCGGACAAGCTCGCACTCACCCGCGACGAAATACGCCGGCGCAATCTCATTCAGCGCGCGCAAATGCCATACAGCACGCAGGTCGCGCAGCGCGACGGCAGCACTATGGTCTACGACAGCGGCGACTATCCCGAATGTCAGCGCCGTGCGCTGGAAGCGGCCGGCTGGAATGATTTCGCGGCGCGCCGCGACGCGGCCCGCATGCGTGGCCGCACCATCGGCATCGGCCTCTGCAATTACGTCGAGGGAACGGGCAGGGGACCGTTCGAGAGCGCGTCGATCCGGGTCCATCCTTCGGGCCGGATCGTGATCGCGACCGGTGCGACCGCGCAAGGACAGGGCGTCAAGACAACGCTCGCGCAGATCGCGTCCGGGAGTCTCTCCGTTTCGCCGAACTCGATCCATGTGATCGACGGCGACACGCTTGCATCGCCACTTGGCCTCGGCGCCTACGCAAGCCGCCAGGCGGTCACCGCGGGCAACGCCGTTCATCAGGCCGCGCAAGCCGTCTCCGCGAAGGCGATCGCCGCGGCGTCCGCGATGCTGCGCGTTCCGGCGGAGGAATTGGAGTTGCGCGACGGCAAAGTGCGCGCTCCTGCGATGCAGGGCGTCGAAGCCTCGCTCGGCGCGATCGCGGGCGCGCTGATGGGCGTTCCCGGCATGGCGCTGCCCGGCAATCTCGCGCCGGGGCTCGCCGCGTCCGTCGATTTTCAGCCACCGGCGATGGCCTATAACAACGGCACGCATGTGTGCGAAGTCGAGGTCGATATCGCGACGGGTCATGTCGCCATCACGCGCTATGTTGTCGTCCACGATTGCGGTCGCATGATCAATCCGCTTCTCGTCGAAGGCCAGGTGCTGGGCGCGATTGCGCACGGCATCGGCGCGACGCTCTACGAGTGGATGCAATACGACGCGAATGGCCAGCCGCTGACGGCAAGCTACGCCGATTATCTGCTGCCGACCTCCGATACGATCCCGCGCATCGAGATCCATCACATGGAATCGCCGTCGCCGACGAACCCGCTCGGCGTGAAAGGTGCTGCCGAAAGCGGCACGATCGGTGCGCCCGCGGCGATCGTCTCCGCGATCGAGGATGCGTTGAAGTCCTTCAACGTGCGCATCACCGATCTTCCGCTCACGCCGCCGCGACTGCTCGCGCTGATCCAGCGTAATGGTTGAGCTTGCGGTTCAGCGGGCGGGCGCATGCGAGCGCGTGCGTTTGCGTCCGCGAGTCGCCGGCGCGGCTTTGGCTGCGGCGGGCACCTCATGAAAGCGCTCGCCGTTCTTGAGCATGTCGATGATCGCTGTCATCCGCCTTTCGCGCGTCTCGGCGTTTTTCGCGGTCTGCAGTCGATATCCGATCGAGAACCGGTTCGTCTTGTCCAGCTTCTCGAAGAAGGCCTTCGCCTTCTTGTTCTTGGCGAGCGCCTTCAGGAAATCTTCCGGCACCGTCATCCTGGCCGGGGAATCGTAGGCTCGTTCCCAACGGCCGTCGCTCTTTGCTGCTTCGATCGCTCTCAACCCGGCAGGCATCATCCGGCCGTTGGTGATGAGTCGCTCAGCGTGTCCGACATTGATCTTCGACCATCCGCTCTTCGGCCGGCGAGGGGTGAATTTCTGCAGATAGGATCGCTCGTCGAATTTCTGCCGCTGACCATCGATCCAGCCGAAGCACAGCGCCTCTTCGAGCGCCTCGGCATAGGTGACGGATTTCACGCCCGAGCCCTTCTTGAAGAAGCGCAGCCAGATGCCGTCGGATGCCGCATGGTTTTCGGCAAGCCAGGTCCTCAACGCGTCAGCGGAGGCGAAGGCAAGAGTCTGCTGAGCCATAGGCTCAAGATAGCGGGCCGAGGTTTTAGCTGGGAACGTATCAGGTGGCGTACGAGGCCCGCGCTACGGGTTGCGCGGTGAGGGAGGTGGTGGAGCCAAGCGGGATCGAACCGCTGACCTCTTGAATGCCATTCAAGCGCTCTCCCAGCTGAGCTATGGCCCCACTTGGACGAGCCTACGGCTCGTCCTTTTCGATATCCGCATCGATGATGCCCGAGACGTCGTCCTCATCCTCTTCGACTTCTTCGAGCAGCGTGTCGTCTTCTTCTTCGTCGTCGTCTTCGATGTCGTCCTCGAAGTCGTCCTCGGTGTCCGCGGCATCGTCGGAGGTCGCGGGCTCACCGTCTTCGCTCTCGGCGTCTTCGGCCTCGGCCGGCGCTTCCTCGACCACCTCGGCCGCTTCCTCGGCTTCCTCGGCCTCGTCAGCGGTCTCGGCCTCCTCTTCCTCCGCCTCCTCGTCCTCGAGATCCTCGGCCTCTTCGTCCTCGACGACGGCGACGGGGACCGGTTTGGGCGCGGGCTCGGGCACCCTCGTCCGGCGCTGCTTCAACAGCGCTTCCGGCTCGAAGGTGAAGGCGCATTTGGGACATTCGATCGGCCGCTTCTGCAGATCGTAGAAACGGGCGGCGCAACTGGGGCAGACTCGCTTCGTTCCGAGGTCGGGCTTAGCCAAGGTGATGCTTCCGGCAAAAAGGGACTAAGGGGGCGTGGGTTTGCCATGATCGAGCGGGTCTGTCAAAGCGGGCTTCCCCCGTGCCCGTCATTGCTTTAGGCAATCCCCCGATTGGCCCCGATTTCGCCCGCAACGGCTCGAATTTTGGACGTTTCCGCATGGATGAAGCAGGCAAGCTTTCCCCGCTGACCGCCCGCAAGGGGGGCGCGCTCAAGGGCACGGTGACGGCGCCCGGCGACAAGTCGGTGTCGCACCGCGCGCTCATCTTGGGCGCCCTCACCGTGGGCGAGACGAAGATCTCGGGCCTGCTCGAAGCCGATGATGTGCTCAACACCGCCGAAGCGATGCGCCGATTGGGCGCCGATGTCACCCGCGAGGGCGAGGGCGAGTGGCGCGTCCATGGCGTGGGCGTCGGGGGCTTCCGGGAACCGGCGGACGTGCTCGATTTCGGGAACTCGGGCACGGGCGTCCGCCTCACCATGGGCGTGGTCGCGACGACGCCCATCACGACGATCTTCACCGGCGACGCCTCGCTGAAGCGCCGGCCGATGCGCCGCGTGCTCGATCCCTTGGCGCTGTTCGGCGCGGTGGCAGACGCACGCGAAGGCGGGCTCCTGCCGGTGACGCTCAAAGGCGCGCGCACGCCCTTTCCGATCGAGCACCGGCTCCAGGTCGCCTCCGCCCAGGTGAAATCGGCGCTGCTGCTGGCGGCGCTCAACGTGCCGGGCCGCTCGACGATCATCGAGCGCGCGGCGACGCGCGATCACACCGAACGCATGGTCAAGGCCTTCGGCGGCAAGATCGCCGTCGAGCCGCTCGCCGACGGCGCGAGCGCGATCCACGTCACCGGCGAAGCCGAGCTCAAACCGACGCCTATCGCGGTTCCGAGCGATCCCTCATCGGCGGCGTTCCCGCTGATCGCGGCGTTGATCGTTCCGGGCTCCGAGATCGTCATCAAGGGCGTGATGCTCAATCCGCGCCGCATCGGTCTGATCGAGACGCTGAAGGACATGGGCGCCGACATCACGATCGCGAACAAGCGCGACAATGGCGGCGAGAGCATCGGCGATCTTGTCGTGCGCCATTCGACCCTGCACGGCACCGATGTCCCGCCGGAGCGCGCGCCTTCGATGATCGACGAATATCCCGTGCTCTCGGTCGCCGCTGCATTCGCGCAAGGCAAGACCACGATGCGCGGCCTCGAAGAATTGCGCGTCAAGGAATCCGATCGCCTGGCTGCGGTCGCCGCGGGGCTCAAGGCGAACGGCGTCAGCGTGGAGGAGCTCGCGGACGGCATGATCATCGAAGGCCGCGGCCCGGATGGCGTGAAAGGCGGCGGCGATGTGCTCACCCACATGGATCATCGCATCGCGATGAGCTTCCTTGTGATGGGCTTGGCGTCGACCAATCGCGTGCGCGTCGATGACGGCTCGATGATCGCCACCAGCTTTCCCAACTTCCAGGCTCTGATGAGCGGGCTTGGCGCCGCCATCGCGCGAGACAACAGGTGAGTGCGCCTGTCGTGATCGCGGTCGATGGCACGGCCGCCTGCGGAAAGGGCACGCTCGCCCGGCTGCTCGCGCGCCACTATCGCTTTGCGCATCTGGATTCGGGCGCGCTCTATCGCCTCGTCGCGCTCGGCGTGATCGAAGCCAATGGCGATCCCGCAAACGAAGCCGATGCCGTGAAAGCCGCGCGCGCGATCGATCCTGCACGCGTCACCGATCCGCGCATCCGCAGCGATGACGTGGGCCGCGCAGCGTCGCAAGTGGCCGCGCTGCCGGCGGTGCGCCGCGAGCTTTTCGACTATCAGCGTCAGTTCGCGGCCCGGCCGCCGCGCGGCGCGGAAGGCTCCGTGATCGACGGGCGCGACATCGGCACGGTGATCGCGCCCGACGCGACCGCGAAGCTCTTTGTCGACGCACGGCCCGAGGTGCGCGCCCACCGCCGCTGGCTGGAGCTTCAGGCGATGGGCATCGTGCGCGAGGAGGCCGATGTGCTCGCGGAACTCAATATCCGCGATGCCGCCGATCGAAACCGCCCGATTTCGCCGTTGAAACAAGCGGTTGATGCCTCCTTGCTGGACACCTCCGATTTGGGTATAGACGCGCGCGTTCGCGGCAGCCCTCGACCTTTTGGATCACAAGGTGAAGGCAGCGCTCGCGGTCCGCCACAGGGGCTAGGGAGGCCCGGCGGCGCCGCAGAGTTTCCCGCGAAACGAAATCAACTTCATCGCTCCGGCGTTGCGCCGGAACTTGCGGTCGTGGGCGGGAAATCGCCTCCGATGGCATCAACCACTCACAGGAGAAATGCATTGGCCAGAACCGAAAGCATAGCCACCCCGAGCCGCGATGATTTCGCGGCGATGCTCGAAGCCAGTTTTGTCGAACGCGCGCCCGCCGAAGGATCGGTGGTCAGAGGCCACATCGTCGCGGTCGAAAACGATTTCGTCGTTGTCGATGTCGGCCTGAAGACCGAAGGCCGCGTGCCGCTGAAGGAATTCTCGATGCCCGGCATGGCGCCGAGCATCAAGGTCGGCGACGAAGTCGAAGTCTATGTCGAGCGGGTGGAGAATGCTCTCGGTGAAGCCGTGCTCAGCCGCGACAAGGCGCGGCGCGAAGAGTCGTGGACGCGTCTCGAGAAGGCGTTCCAGGACGGCGGCCGCGTCACCGGCGTGATCTTCGGCCGCGTCAAGGGCGGCTTCACCGTCGATCTCGACGGCGCCGTCGCGTTCCTGCCCGGCAGCCAGGTGGACGTGCGCCCCGTGCGCGATGTCGGCCCGCTGATGAACCAGCCGCAGCCGTTCCAGATCCTCAAGATGGATCGCCGCCGCGGCAACATCGTCGTCTCCCGCCGCGCCGTGCTCGAAGAGAAGCGCGCGGAGGAACGGTCCGAGCTCGTCGCTTCGCTCGCCGAAGGCCAGGTGCTCGAAGGCACGGTCAAGAACATCACCGATTACGGCGCGTTCGTCGATCTCGGCGGCGTCGATGGTCTGTTGCACGTGACCGACATCGCGTGGCGTCGCGTGTCGCATCCGACCGAAGTCTTGAGCGTCGGTCAGCAAGTCACCGTGCAGATCATCAAGGTGAACCAGGAGACGCAGCGCATCAGCCTCGGCATGAAGCAGCTGCAGACCGATCCGTGGGAAGGTGTCAGCGCCAAATATCCGGTCAGTGCGCGCTTCAAGGGCAAGGTCACGAACGTCACCGATTACGGCGCGTTCGTGGAGCTGGAGCCCGGCGTCGAGGGCCTGGTGCATGTCTCCGAGATGAGCTGGGTGAAGAAGAACGTCCACCCGAACAAGATCGTCACGCCCGGCCAGGAGGTCGACGTGATGGTGCTCGAGGTCGACTCCAACAAGCGCCGCATCAGCCTCGGCCTGAAGCAGTGCCTGGAAAATCCGTGGACCGCGTTCGGCGAGCGTCATCCGTCGGGCACGGTGCTCGAAGGCGAGATCCGCAACATCACCGAGTTCGGTCTGTTCGTCGGACTTCCCGGCGACATCGACGGCATGGTGCATCTCTCCGATCTGTCCTGGGACAAGCCGGGCGACGAGGTGGTCAAGGAGTTCCAGAAGGGCCAGTCCATCAAGGTCAAGGTGCTGGATGTCGATCCGGAGAAGGAGCGCATCAGCCTCGGCGTGAAGCAGCTCGCGCTCGATCCGATGGCGAAGGTCTCCGCGCTCAAGAAGGGCGATGTCGTCACGGTGACGGTCGCGGAAGTCCAGGACGGCGGCCTCGAGGTCACGCTCGAAGGTGGCGCGAAGGCCTTCATCCGCCGCGCCGATCTCGCGCGCGACCGCAACGATCAGCGTCCCGAGCGCTTCGGCGTCGGCGACAAGATCGACGCGCTCGTCACGCAGGTCGACAAGGCCGGTCGCAAGATCAATCTCTCGATCAAGGCGCGCGAAGTGGCCGAAGAGAAGGAAGCCGTCGAGCAGTACGGTTCGTCCGACTCGGGTGCGAGCCTGGGCGACATCCTGGGCGCCGCTCTGTCGAAGGCCCAGAAGAAGAAGGACGAGTAGCCGCGCGCTACCGCGTAAGAGAAGCGCCCGGTGCCACTGGCCCCGGGCGCTTTTCTTTTGGGACTACCCGAACAGGGCCATCGCGGTTTGGAGCGTCACCCACACGCCCCAGGCGATCGGGATGCCGACCGCGAGCCATGCAAGGGCGACCATTGCGCTTCCCCGCGATGAGCCCAGGCTCGTGGAGTCGGATGGCGGCGGCGTGTGCGCGACCTGAAGCTCGGCGACCTGCTCGTCGCTCATGAACCAGCGCTGCGCGAGCGGCTTGACGCCGAGATTGCACAGGAAGCCGAGCGCGAGCATCCCCGCGAGGATGTAGAGCGTGAAATCGTAGACCTGCTCGCGCGGCACGCCGGCATCGATCTGCGCCTGGCGGATGTAGTTCACCACCACGGGTCCCACGATCCCCGCCGTCGACCACGCCGTCAGCAGCCGCCCATGGATCGCGCCGACGAAATGCGTGCCGAAGATGTCGGCGAGATACGCGGGGATCGTCGCGAAACCGCCGCCATACATCGAGAGGATGATGCAGAACGCGAGCACGAACAGCGCGACCTGATCCCGGCATGCGCCAGCCACGGCGCCGACGCATAGAGCACGATGCCGAGCAGGAAGAACGTGTAATACGTCGCCTTGCGCCCGATGATGTCGGAGAGCGACGCCCAGAAGAACCGTCCGCCGATGTTGAACAGCGACAACAGACCGGTGAATCCCGCGGCGATCGTCGCCACTGCATCGCCGCCTGCGTCTGATCGAGCGCGGTGAACGGCACGTCGGGCCGGCCGATCAGGCTGCCGCCGAAGATCTCCTGCAGCATCGGCGACGCGATGCCGATGACGCCGATGCCGGCGCTCACGTTCAGGCACAGCACGCCCCAGATCAGCCAGAACTGCTGCACCTTGTGCGCGTGGCTGCAGATGCACGTGGCGCGTCGCGACGAGCGGCTTCGAGGCGCGCGGCGTCCAGCCTTCGGGCTTCCAGCCTGTCGGCGGCAGGCGGTAGCCGAATGCGCCCGCCAGCATGAACACGAAGTAGATCGCCGCCATCGCGACGAAGGTCTGCCACACGCCGACCGAATTCTCGGTGCGGAACTGGTTCATCAGGAGGTTGGCGAGCGGCGCGCCGATCATCGCGCCGCCGCCGAAGCCCATGATCGCCATGCCCGTCGCCATGCCGCGCCGGTCCGGGAACCATTTGATCAGCGTCGACACCGGCGAGATGTAGCCGAGGCCCAAGCCGATGCCGCCGATCACGCCGGAGCCCAGCCACAGCATCCACAGCTGGTGATAGATCACGCCGAGCGCGGAGATCAGCAAACCGCCGCACCAGCAGAACGCCGACACCACGCCCGCCTTGCGCGGACCTGCGCGTTCGAGCCAGCCGCCCCACGTCGCCGCGGAGATTCCCAGCAGCACGAAGAACAGCGTGTACATCCAGCCGAGATCGGCGATGCGCCAGTCGCAGGTCGTCGTGAAGAGCGCCTGGCCGATCCTCATGCCGGCGCATTCGACCGAGCGGTCGATCCCGATCGCGCGCGACAGCGGCAGCCAGAACACGCTGAAGCCGTACGCCATGCCGATGCAGAGATGGATCGCGAGCGCCGCCGGCGGCACGAGCCAGCGGTTGAAGCCTTCGCGCGCGATGATGTGGCGCTTGTCCAGCACCCCGATCGTTTCGCCCCGTTCGCCAGCAGCGCCGACAGCGGTCATGCCGTGTTCCCTATGCCCCGCGGATCGGCTGTGCGAGGCTTGTAAGCGCCATTAGTTGCGGCATTTCTGCGGCGAGTCGCGAATGCCTTCGCCGGATCATGCCATCCGATGAGGCTTTGCGGCAGGCGTTTGTCAAGCTGTGACGGTGCTCGGCGCCCGCGCGTTCAGTTCCGGACGTATTTGTGGACCGTCATCTGGTCGTCGGATCCGAGATAGATCGCCCCATTGTGATCCACCGCAACCGCGATCGGCGGCTGGAAGATGGGATTGGGGACCACCGGCGGCGCGATGAAATACTGCACGCGCCCGTCCTTGGCGCTGCCGATGCGCAGGCCGCGCCGGCAGCCGGGATTGTAGTTCGCAGCGCCCTGCGCGTCGGACGATTGCGAAGTCCGCGACATAGAGCATGTCGTTCTTGTCGACATAGACACCGCTCGGCCGTCCGAACTGTCTCCACGCGGCGATGAAATTGCCGTCCTTGTCGTAGATCACGACGCGGCTGTTGCCGCGGTCGGCGACGAAGAGACGGTCCTGGCTGTCGATCGCGATCGCGTGCGGCGAGCGCAATTGTCCGTCGTCCGCGCCGCGCGTCGCGAACGTCTTGATGAAGCGGCCATCCTTGGTGAATTTCATGATGCGCGAGTTGTCCTCGGCGAGTCCGCTGTGGCCTTCGGCGACGAAAATATCGCCGTTGCTCGCAGCCACGACGCCCGTCGGCGCGTCGAACGTGTCGAGGCCCTTGAGGCCCTTTCCTTCGCCCGGCTTGCCGAGCTTCAAGAGCACGCGGCCATCGGGCGCGAACTTCGTCACCTGGAAACCTTTGCCGTCCTTCGCCTGCGCATCCGCCACCCAGACGTTTCCATCGCGATCGACGGTCACGCTGTGCGGCTCGATGAACAATCCGGCGCCGAAATTCTTCATCGTCCGCCCTTGAGGCGAGAGCTGGAACACCGGCACGCATGCATCGTCCGGACAGCGATCCACGACCCAGAGATTGTTGCTCGCGTCGATCGTCATCGCGTTGTTGGGGCCCCAGGGCCGCGGCGTCTGCGCCCAGCCGGTGACCAGCCGATAGGGGTTGGACAGGTCCTTCGGGTCCGCGCAGGGGTAGCTTTGTTGGGCCTGCGCCGTCGAAACCGCAACCGCTGATACCATCAATGCAATCGCCAGTTTTGCACGCCGCATCGGCCCCTCCGGTGGTTATTGGGTGAAGAATTTAGCTCAGCCGCCCTCCCCGGTACATGCGGGTTTGGGGCCCTCCTGCGCTCAGGAGTCGGAAAGCCGTCATAAAATCCCTTACATTTTAGAGGGTTAGACCCATCCACCGGTTGACGGCGAACACGGCTTTTGGCACTTTATCGTTGCTGGCCCGTGGGTTGCGGGCTGCGCTTGTCCGTCGGGGGGGCAATGGGAATGATCAAATCGGAATTGGTGGCGCGCTTGGCTGAGCGCTACCCGCATTTGTACCACCGCGATGTCGAGCGCATCGTCTCGACTGTGCTTGACGAAATCTCCGGCGCTTTGGCTGCCGGGGATCGCGTCGAGTTGCGCGGCTTCGGCGCGTTCTCCGTCAAAGTGCGTCCGGCTCGCCAAGGGCGCAATCCGCGCACGGGTGCCGCGGTCGCGGTCGAAGAGAAGCGCGTGCCGTTCTTCCGCACCGGCAAGGAATTGCGCGAGCGTCTCAACACGTCTGCGCCCAACGGCAAATAGCAAAACTGTTTTCTTCCGGCACAGCAGTGGCTCCTTGACGGGAGGCGCCGCGCACCGCTAGCTCGACTGCATGACGAAGAATCCCGTCTTTGTTGCTCTCGATACGCCTTCGCTCGATCGCGCGCGCACGCTTGCGCAGACGCTGAAACCTTTTGTCGGCGGCGTGAAGCTCGGCCTCGAATTCTACGGCGCCAATGGACCGGACGGCGTGCGCGCCATCGCATCCGTGGGCGCACCGGTGTTCCTCGACTTAAAGCTGCATGACATTCCGAACACGGTTGCAGGCGCGATGAAGGCGCTGGCGCCGATCGGCGCTGCGATCCTCAACGTGCACGCCTCAGGCGGTGCTGCGATGATGCGCGCCGCCGCCGAAGCTGCGGGAACGGTCGAGCGCCGCGCCAAGATCATCGCGGTCACCGTGCTGACGAGTCTCGAGGATCGCGACCTGCCTCAGATCGGCGTTTCGAGCACGGCGCTCGAACAGGCCGTCCGGCTGGCCGTTCTCGCCAGAGAATCAGGCCTCGACGGCGTCGTCTGCAGCCCGCACGAGATCGCGGCGGTTCGGGCGGCTTGCGGGCCGAAATTCCTGATCGTGACGCCCGGCGTGCGGCCGGCCGGAGGCGAGCTCGGCGACCAGAAGCGGGTCATGACTCCCAAACAGGCGGTGGAGGCGGGGGCGGATATCCTGGTCATCGGCCGTCCGATCACCGGCGCCGCCGATCCCGTCCAGGCCGCCCGGCAAATCGCGGCCGATCTCGGGTATTAGCCACCTGAAGGCGCGGAACCTTGATTTACCCCGTAGCGACGGCGATAAGCCGCCCATGGGCGTGATGGTCAAGATCTGCGGGATCAACAGCCGGGAGGCAGCGGATGCTGCGCTTCGGGCGGGCGCCGATTTCGCCGGCCTCGTGTTCTTCGAACGGAGCCCGCGCCATCTGTCGCTCGATCAGGCGGCCGTCCTCGCACAATTGTTGCGCGGCCGGGCCCGCGTGGTGACACTTTTGGTCGAGCCGTCGGATGCCGCCGTGGACGAAGTCTTGGGAGCGGTCTCGCCCGATCTGATCCAGCTCCATGGCAACGAATCGCCCGCGCGCGTCGCCGCGATCGCGGCCCGCAGCGGCCGGCCCATCATCAAGGCGCTGGCGGTGGCCGACAGCGAGGACGTCGTGCGCGCCCACGCGTACGAGGACGCGGCGGACTATGTCCTGTTCGACGCGAAGGTCGACGCCCACGCCACGCGCCCGGGCGGCTGGGGCTCCGCGTTCGATTGGCAGCTCGTCGCGGGGCGCACGTTCCGGCGGCCGTTCGGACTTGCCGGCGGGCTCAATCCGGAGAACGTCGCGCGCGCGATCAAGATTTCGGGCGCGAACTTCGTCGATGCATCGTCCGGCGTCGAAGATGCGCCCGGCCGCAAGAGCCCGGACAAGATCGCGGCCTTCGTCGTGGCCGCGCGCAACGCTCCGTACACGAACATTGCAGGCGCGGCATGAGCGAAGCCCGCCCCAACAGCTATCGGCTCGGCCCGGATGCGGGCGGTCATTTCGGTGATTTCGGCGGACGTTTCGTCGCCGAGACGCTGATGCCGCTCCTGCTGAAGCTCGAGCAGGCCTACAACGAGGTGAAGGACGATCCTGCGTTTCACGCCGAGCTCAACGGCCTGCTGACGCACTATGTCGGGCGGCCCAATCCGCTCTATCTCGCCGAGCGGCTGACGAAGCATCTCGGCGGCGCGAAGATCTACTTCAAGCGCGAGGACCTCAATCACACCGGCGCGCACAAGATCAACAATTGCCTGGGTCAGATCCTGCTCGCCAAGCGGATGGGCAAGACCCGCATCATCGCCGAGACGGGCGCTGGCCAGCACGGCGTCGCCACCGCGACGGTCGCCGCGCTCTTCGGTCTTCCGTGCGTGATCTACATGGGCGAGGTCGACATCGAGCGGCAGAAGCCGAACGTGTTCCGCATGAACCTTCTGGGCGCCGAAGTGCGTGCCGTGGGCTCGGGTTCGCGCACGCTGAAAGATGCGATGAACGAGGCGCTGCGCGACTGGGTCGCGAACGTGCACGACACGTTCTACATCATCGGCTCGGCCGCGGGCCCGCATCCGTATCCTGCGATGGTGCGCGATTTTCAGACCGTGATCGGCAAGGAGACACGCGCGCAGCTGATGGAGCGCGAGGGGCGGCTGCCCGATCTGCTGATCGCGTGCGTGGGCGGCGGCTCGAACGCCATCGGTCTGTTCCATCCGTTCCTGGACGAGTCGTCGGTCGACATTCACGGCGTCGAAGCGGCGGGCGAGGGGCTCGCGACCGCGCATCATGCGGCGACCCTCTCGAAGGGCACGCCCGGCGTTCTGCACGGCGCGCGCTCTTATCTGCTGCAGGATGACGACGGACAGGTGCTGGAGGCGCACTCGATTTCCGCGGGCCTCGATTATCCGGGCGTCGGACCTGAGCACTCGTGGCTCAAGGAGTCCGGGCGCGTCACTTATGTGTCGGCCACCGACGCCGAGGCGATGGATGCGTTCCAGCTGACCTGCCGGCTCGAAGGCATCATTCCCGCGCTCGAATCCTCGCATGCCGTCGCGCACGCGGTGCGCATGGCGCCGAAGCTCTCGAAGGACAAGATCATCGTCGTCGGACTTTCGGGCCGCGGCGACAAGGACGTGTTCACGGTCGCCAACGTTCTGGGTAAGAAGCTGTGACGTCCGGAACGAGGATTGCCGCACGCTTTGCCGAATTGCGCGCCCAGAAGCGCGCGGGCTTCATTCCGTTCATCACCGCGGGCGATCCCGATCGCGAGACCTCGCTTGCGATCCTCAAGCAGCTGCCGAAGGCCGGCGCCGATCTGATCGAGCTCGGCATGCCGTTCTCCGATCCGATGGCGGACGGCCCTGCGGTCCAGGCGTCCTCCGTGCGCGCGCTGAAAGCAGGGATGACCGTCAAGGCCACGCTTCAGATGGTCGAAGAGTTCCGCAAGGGCGACGACACGACGCCGATCGTGCTGATGGGCTACTACAATCCGCTTCACGCCTATCGTGTCGAGAATTTCGTGCGCGATGCCGCGCGCGCGGGCGTTGACGGGCTGATCATCGTCGATCTCGGGCCTGAGGAAGACGCGGTGCTGCGTGCGCCCGCGGCGAAAGCCGGTCTTGCAATCGTTCGTCTCGCAACGCCGACGACCGATGACCAAAGATTGCGCACGGTGCTCGATGGCGCGTCGGGCTTTCTGTATTACGTCTCGGTCGCGGGCGTCACCGGCACGAAGACCTTCACCGAAAGCGACGTGAAAGCCGCCATCGACCGCATCAAGCGCGCGAGCGATCTTCCCTGCGCCGTTGGTTTCGGTATCCGCACGCCCGAGAGCGCTGCCTCGATTGCACGCATCGCGGACGCTGCCGTCGTGGGTTCGGCGATCGTCTCGCGGATTGCGGAAGGCGTGCGTACCAAGGAACCTAACAATCGATTAATCGATGAAACGCTAAGCTTTTGCCGGAGCTTGGCGAGACGCCGTTCATGCCGCCCGCGCCCGCTGAAATGGGCGACGTGATAAATCAACCCAACTTAAGAGCAACGTGCTAGAGTCCGGTTCATGAATTGGATTTCGAATTTCGTCCGCCCACGGATCAAGAGCCTGATGGGCCGCTCTAGTGCGCCGGACAACCTCTGGCGCAAGTGCACCGGTTGCGGCGAGATGATCTTCCACCGCGATCTGCAGGCGGCCGACAGCGTCTGCCCGCAATGCGGCCACCACATGCGGCTTGGCGCACGCGACCGCTTCGCGCGGCTGTTCGACAACGGCGCCCATGACGTGCTGCCCAACCCCGAGGTGCCGCAGGATCCGCTGCGCTTCCGCGACGACAAGCGCTATTCGGACCGGCTGAAGGAATACCGCACCCGCACGTCGCAGACGGACGCGCTCCTCGCCGCGCGCGGGCACGCTCGACGGCATGCCCGTCATCATCGCGGTGCAGAGCTTCGACTTCATGGGCGGCTCGCTCGGTCTTGCCACGGGTGCGGCTCTCGTCGCCGCCATGCAGACCGCGGTCGCCGAGAAGCGGCCGTTCATCCTGATCGTCTCGTCCGGCGGCGCGCGCATGCAGGAGGGAATCCTCTCGCTCATGCAGATGCCGCGCACCACCGTCGGCGTGAACATGCTGAACGAGGCGTGGCTGCCCTACATCGTCGTGCTGACCGATCCGACGACGGGCGGCGTGTCCGCGTCTTACGCCATGCTCGGCGACGTGCAGATCGCAGAGCCCAACGCGCTCATCGGCTTCTCGGGCCCGCGCGTGATCGAACAGACCATCCGCGAGCGCCTGCCCGAAGGCTTCCAGCGCGCCGAGTATCTGCTCGAGCACGGCATGATCGACATGATTGTCCACCGCCATAACCTGAAGGAGACGTTGTCGCGCGTCGTGCGATTGCTGACGAAGCGTCCCGCCGCCGCCCGCGCCCATGCCAACGGCAAAGGGAACGGCCTCGACCACAGCGCGACATCCACAGCGCCTTAAGCATGAGTCAGACTCACGCGCCGAGCGATGCCGTCCTCGAACGGTTGCTCGCGCTTCATCCCAAGCGCATCGATCTGGTGCTCGACCGCATCGAGCGCCTGCTCGCCGAGCTTGGCCATCCCGAGCGCAAGTTGCCGCCGGTCATCCATGTCGCCGGCACCAATGGCAAGGGCTCGGTCTGCGCCTATCTGCGCGCGATGCTGGAAGGCTCAGGCTATCGGGTGCACGTCTACACGTCGCCGCATCTCGTACGGTTTCACGAGCGCATCCGTGTGGCCGGCCGCCTGATCCCTGACGACGATCTCACGGCGATCCTGGAAGAGTGCGAGCGCGCCAACCGCGACCAGCCCATCACGTTCTTCGAGATCACGACGGCGGCGGCGTTTCTTGCGTTCTCGCGTCATCCCGCCGATGCGCTCGTGCTCGAAGTGGGGCTCGGCGGCCGCTTCGATGCGACGAACGTGATTCCCGATGCCGCAGCCGTCTGCATCTCGCCGATCGCGCTCGATCATCAGGACTTCCTCGGCGACACGATCGCGGCGATCGCGGCCGAGAAGGCGGGCATCATCAAGCGCGGCCGGCCGTGCATCGTCGGTCAGCAATCGGAAGAGGCGAAGGACGTGATCACGCGCCGCGCCGATCAGTTGGGCGCGGGCCTCTATGTCCACGGCGAGGACTACGGCGCGCACGCCGAGCACGGCCGCATGGTTTATCAGGATACGGAAGGTCTGCTCGATCTGCCGATGCCGAAGCTCGTCGGCCGTCACCAGATCGCCAACGCGGCGCTCGCGATTGCCGCGCTTCGCCGCATCGGCGGACGCTGGAGCCGCGAGCAGGGCATCGAGTGGGGGCTCAAGAATGTCGAATGGCCCGGCCGCCTGCAGCGCCTCGTGCGCGGGCCGCTCGTCGATGTCGCACCCAAAGGCGCGGAGGTCTGGCTCGACGGCGGACACAATCCGCATGGCGGAGCCGCGGTCGCGCAAAGCATCGCCGATCTCGAGGATCGCGTCTCGCGCCCGCTCTATCTCATTTGCGGGATGCTGAGGACGAAGGACGCCATCGGCTACTTCCTGCCGTTCCGGGGTCTCGCGCGTCATGTGACGACGATCGCGATACCGGGCGAGGCCGCAAGCCTCGGCGCCGGCACGCTCTACGACGCGGCACGCGCGGCCGGGTCTCGAAGCCTCACCGGCCGACGATCTCAACGATGCGATGATGCAGGTCGCCGCCTGGGCGAGGTCGCGCGAAGGCGAGGGCCCGCCGCGAATCCTGATCTGCGGCTCGCTCTATCTCGCGGGCAAAGTGTTGAGCGAAAACGGATGATGAAGAGCGCCGCGATCAGATCGACGCGTCGATCCATTCCTTGATCTTCGTCTTGGGCAGCGCGCCGACCTTGGTCGCGGCCACCTGACCGTTCTGGAAGATCATCAGCGTGGGAATGCCGCGCACGCCGTATTTCGTCGGCACCTGCGGGTTCTCGTCGATGTTCACCTTGGCCACCGTCAGCTTGCCTTCGTATTCGTTGGCGAGCTCTTCGAGCGCGGGCGCGATCTGGCGGCAGGGCCCACACCATTCCGCCCAGAAATCGACCATGACCGGCGTCTTGGAATCGAGAACGGCGGATTGGAAGCTTTGATCGGTGACTTTGACGGGGCCCATGAAATCCTCTTGGCGTTCTACAGGGCATTATATCTAGGAACGCCATCCCTTGCGGTCAAGCCGCGGTAATCGGGCAAATCTGGGGGTATTTACAGCCGTTTAGCTGCAGCCATCGGGCCGTAATAGGGCGGGCGGCCCGCCTTTTCCGGATACGCTCCCGCCGCCCGCGCGGCGAGATAGCGCTGGATCAGCCAGACCGGCTCCTCAAGGTGGCTCAGCCGGCCCCTGACGGCGGCCCGCGAATTGAGCCCGCGCTGCACGGCGGTGTTCACCAGCATGTCCTCGAGATGGAACGCGCGCAGCGCCTCCGTCTCCGAATCGACGGTCGCCGCGAAGTCGGGCGCGTTGCGATTCTCCGGCATCACGAGCATCACCGTGCGAAGCGTGCAGTGCCCGGCCGAAATCGGCAGCAGGCGATACCACAGCACCCGGTCGCTCATGGTCAGAAACATGAAGCAGGGATAGCCGAGATAGAGGCCCCACTCGGTCTTGTCTGCGAACGTCAGGCCCTTGAGCGGCGCGAACCCCGGCAGTTTCTCGCCGCTCTCGTCGGCCGCGCGCACGCGCTCCGCCAGCTCGCGCGTGAAGGGAAGATGGCTGCGGATGAAATGCGGATGCTCGGCATCGGTCCAGGTGTTCTGGCCCGGCATCTGCGGGTTCAAGGTTTGGTGATGCGCGCCGAGATGATGGTACGATTCCATCCAGTTCTCGATCATCACCTTCCAGTTGAACTCGCATTCCCAGTCCATCGCGATCGCGATGTCCATCTCCTCTGAGCGCCATGCGGCGGTCGCCGCGGCGAAGTCGGCATATTGCTCCGCGAGCGGCGGCGCGTTGCCGTCGAGATTGACGAACACGAAGCCTTTCCAGATCTCGCTGCGGAATTCCTTCAGGCGCCAGTCCTTCTTGTCGAAGCACTCGGCCTCCTGCATCTGCGCGCAGCCGCGCACGCTGCCGTCGAGATTGTAGGTCCAGTGATGATAGGGACAGAGCAGCACCGAGGCCTTGCCCGTGCGCGGAAACGAGAAACCTTCGGGCATGATGTCCATCGCGCGATGGGCGCAGACGCGCGACAGCACGCGCACGATGCCGGCTCTGTCCCGGACCACGAGCAGCGGCTCGCCCAGAAGCTCGAGCGCCAGGAAATCGCCGGGCGCTTTGATCTCCGACACGTGCGCGATGCACATCCACCCCGCTTCCAGCACGGTCTTCGCTTCGAAGCGGAAATAGTCCTCATCCGTATAGGCTTCGCGCGGGATCGTGACCGCGCGCGCAAGCGGCAGCGCCGCGGCCGCGCGAATCTCGTCCAGGATCGCCTCGACCTTGGACGCAATCGGCGCCTGGATATTCATGCTCGTCTCCGCGTCACAGGCTGAATTCGGAGCGCACCGCGCGCTCGATCAGCTCGACATGATCGTTCATCAGCCATTCGCCCTTCTCGGCCGATGAGCCTTGCGCGCGCGCGAGCACGCCCGATGCCGGCACGAAACCGGGCTTCACCGGCGTGCGGTCATAGGTCGGGAATTTCGCCGGTCCGTCGGAGGGCACTTTCGTCATGTCGACGAGATCGGGCCTGAGCAGCAGCGTCAGCGACGTCTCGAGCAGGCTCGCGTGTTCCAGCTCGGTGCCGGGGAAGCCTTGCGGGAACAGCCGGTCCAGCGTCTCGCGCTTGACGAAATCCCAATATTCGAGCCGCAGCACGACGAAATCGTTGATGCCGTCGCGCTTGATCTCGCGCACGCCGAGATCGACGCCCTCGACCACCGGCCAGGAATTCTCGAAATGCCCGTTCACCACCGCGAGGCGCCGCACGCCGTGCAGCGCGAGATCGTGGATGACGTCGCGCACCACCATCGAGAGCGTGTGTGCGTTGAGACTCGTCGTGCCTGGAAACGCCTGGCCGCCGCCGGTGCGCGGCTGCGACTTGTAGCCGTAGGGTATCGTCGGCGCGACGACACCGCCGACGCGCTTCGCCACGCGCTCGCACACACCCGTCGGCAGGATCACATCGACGCCGAGCGGCAGATGCGGCCCGTGCTGCTCCGTCGCGCCGACGGGCAGGAAGAACGGCGCTTTCGCCTTGGTCTTCGCTTCGAACTCCGGCCAGGTGAGATCGGCCATGAACACGCTGTCGACCATGAACGCCTCCTACGGCTAGTGCATCGCGGCGCCGCCATCGACGCCGACACATTGTCCGGTCATGAAGCTCGCGCCGTCGCTCGCGAGGAACAGGATCGCCTGGGCGATCTCCTCGGGTCTCCCGATGCGCGCGAGCGGGTTCGACAATTCGAGCGCCTGCACGTGCTGCGGCAGGCCTGCGAAATTCAGCAGCGGCGTGTCGGTCGGTCCGGGCGCGACCGCATTGACCAGAATCCGTGGCGCGAGCTCGCGCGCCCAGGAGCGCGTGAGCGCCACGATCGCGCCTTTGGTCGCGGCATAGCCGGATGAGCCTGCGCGCCCCAAATACGCAAGATCGGATGCGATGTTCACGACGCGCGCGCCGTCGCGGAAATGCGGCAGGCATTCGCGCGTGACGAGAACCGTGCCGTGAACATTGACCGCGTACATCTGGTCGAGCTCGGAGAGGCTGAGACCGGCCAGGCCCGAATCGATCTGGAGACCGGCGCTGTTCACGAGCACGTCGATCTTGCCGAAGCGCCGCGCGATGTCGGCGATGGTCCGGATCACGGCGGTCTCGGACGTCACATCGCAGGCGAGGATCTCGACGTCCCCGTTCGAGGCGCTCAGATCGAGACCGATGACCTCCGCGCCCGCCTCCGCAAGCGCTCTCGCGGTCGCCTTCCCGATGCCGCTCAAGGCGCCCGTGACGATGGCGTTCTTGCCGCGATGGGTCCTCGCCATATCCGCCTCCGCGTTCGCCCCCATTCTCGGAAAACCGAAGACGCGCCCAAGCCGGAAACGGACAATGAGACCCATTGATTGGATTTATGACCCTGGGCCAGGATGCCGGCCATGGCCAAGAAACCCGCCAGGATCGATCCCGCGCTGTTTCAGCGCATCGATTTGAATCTGTTCAAGATTTTCCGTGAGGTCGCGCGCGCCAAGGGCATCGGGGCCGCAGCCCGGCGGCTCAATGTCCAGCAGCCGGCCGTCAGCCTCGCCCTCAAGCGGCTGGAGGCTCATGTCGGCACCGCGCTCTGCATCCGCAGCGCGCGCGGTATCGAGCTCACCCCTGCGGGCCGCGTGGTGGCCGGGTTGTCCGAGCATGTCTTCGAGGAGGTCCGCTCGCTCCCCAATGCGCTGGCCGAGGCCAAAGGCGACATCGAAGGCGTGCTCACCATCCGCCTCGTCTCGGGCGTCGTGTCGCGCGAATTGGACGAGACGCTGCTCAGCATGAGACGCCGCCATCCGCGCGTCCGCCTGCGTCTCGACGTGGCGCCGCGGCGGATCGTGGTCGATGCGCTGGTCAAGGGGCTGGCCGAGATCTGCATCGCGTTCGAGAGCGCGCCGCGTGCCGACCTCAGCTACGAGCCGCTGGTGCGCGAATATCAGCAGCTCTATTGCAGCCGCCATCATCCGCTGTTCGGCGCACGCGCGAGGAACCCGGAGCTGCTCGCCGATGAGGCGTTCATCGTCACCGGCCTGGATGAGCCCGAAGACGTGCGCAATGTCCGCATGCGCTACCGGCTCGGGCTCAAACCGGCGGGCGAGGCGGAGAACCTCGAAGAAGCCAAGCGCATGATCGGGGCGGGTGTCGGCATCGGCTTCCTGCCGACGGTGCTGGTCGAGAACAGCACGAACAAGGACGCGTTCTGGCCGATCCTGCCCCCAGGCCATGCTGCCGAATTATCTGCTCTACCTGATCACCAAGCCCGAAGCGCAGCAGACGGTGCCGACCCAGCTCTTCCTGCGCGAGATCCGCCGCCGCCTCAGCGCCCGCGGCCGGCCCGCGTCTTAGCCCTGTGAATCCACCCTTGGCCCGGCAGGGATCAAACCCTGCCGGCTTTTTTTGGAGGGGCCACATCAGCGCCTGGCGAGTTTCGCCATCTCGGCATCGAGCAGCGCGGCGGGCAGCTTCATCAGCCGTGGGCCGACGGTCCAGATCAGCGCGCACTCGATTCGCTTGCCGGGATAGATGCGTGCGAGCGCCGCGCGGTAGAGCGCCATCTGCGCGAGATAGATCGCGGGCGTGTCCTCCACGGTCTTCGGCGGCGGGCGGTTGGTCTTGAAATCGGCGATCAGCACCGCGTCGTCGGTGACCGCGAGCCGGTCGATCTGGCCGCTCACGCGCAGATTTCCGTACTCGGGCAGGAGCGCCGTCACGCCCACCTCGGCGCGGCTTGAAGCCGTGAACAGCGGCGCGAATTCGGGATGGCGCAGCACGGCGAACGATTCCGCGACGATGGCCTTCGCTTCGTTCTGCTCGATGCCCTCGCGCTTGAGATAGGAGAGCGCGCGGCTCTCGCGCTCGGCCTCTTCGACCTCCGGCAGATGCGCGAGCAGCGCATGGATCAAGAGCCCGCGCTTGAAGCGCGCACCGTCGTCCTCGATCGGTGAGATCGGGTGCGGGCTGATAGGCTTCCACGGCATCGGACGGCCGCACGATCCGCGCCTCGGGCTCTGCGGGCGCGTCACGCGAGAGGAATTCGGGCAGCGCCGTTCTGCGGCTCTCCGCGTCCGCCGGACGTGCGCCCTTGCCGGGCAACGGCGCGCCCAGCGCGAGCACGGTCTCGCCGTCGATCTCTTCCTCGCGCCATGACGGCATCCGCGCCGCGCGGATCAGCTCGTACCACGAGTCCGGCTTTGTGCCGTTGCGCATCTCATAGCCGGTCAGGATCAGCCACTCGCGCGCGCGCGTCGTCGCCACGTAGAGCAGGCGGCGATATTCGCGCATCTCGCGCTTTGCGGCTTGCGTCTTTCGCCGCCGCGACGGCCGGTGTGTTGAGCTCGTTCTTCACGCCGAAGAAGACGCAATCCTCCGTGTAAAGAAGGCCGGCGCGGCGTTCCTGCTCGGCGATCTGCGCGGTGTCGGGCAGGATCACGATATTGGCCTCGAGCCCCTTCGCGCCGTGCACGGTCATCACACGCACCGCGCCCGCGCCCTGTTCCATGTCGCGCTTCACTTCGGAGGCGCCCTTCTCGAACCAGTCGAGGAAGCCTTCGAGCGAAGGCGGATGGGCGCTCTCGTAGGCGAGCGCGAGCGACAGGAACTCGTCGATCGCATCGGCGGCCTCGGCGCCCAGCCGCGCCACCAATTTCTGCCGCAGCCCCTTCGACAGAGCGCGCGCATAGAACTCGAACGGCGCCACGAAATCCGCCTGACGCGCGAATCTCCGCGAGGAACGCGTGCGCGCGCGCGAATTCCGGCCGTTCGTCCTTGCGCGCTCTCAGCGCGGTCCACAGCCGGCCCTCGCGCCGCGCCGCGAGCTCGAGCAATTCGTCCTCGGAGAGATCGATCAGCGGCGATCGCAGCAGCGCGGCGAGCGTGAGGTCGTCGTCCGGCAGCAGCGCGAAGCGCCCGAGCGCGACCAGGTCGGCGATCGCGATCTGATCCATCAGCACCATGCGGTCGGCGCCCGCGACGGGCACGCCGTGCTCCATGAGCTTGCGGATCATCTCGCGCGCGAATTCGTTGCGCCGTCTGACCAGGATCATGATGTCGCCGGGCCGGATCGGCGCGCCGCTTTCCGGCAGCGTGACGCCGTGGTCGAGCCAGCTCCGGATGCGTTTGGCGAGCTTGGCCGCGAGAATCATCTGCGCGCTCTGCGGCAAGGGCTCATCGACCGGCCTTCCACAGGTCGCGCTCCTCCGTCTTCTCCGCCTTCACCGCGGGCCACACCTCGACCCGGCCGATCTCTTTGCGATGCGGATCGTGCCGGATCGAATCGCCGGATGACGTGAGCCCGTCGCGCGCCTCATCTCTGGCGAACACCGCATCGACGAAATCGAGCACGCTCACGGCGCTTCGCCGTGAGACGGTCGGCCTGAGATCGGCGAACGCGAGGCCGGCCCGCTCGGCGAGAGTCTTGAACAATCGCAGGTGGTGTCCAAAGGCGCTCGGATCTGCGCCCTGGAAACTGAAGATCGACTGCTTCTCGTCGCCCACCGCGAACAGCGTGCGCGGCCGCGCGCGCTCGCGTGCGCCTTGGCCGGCGAAGAACTCCTCCGCGAGCTTGGCCACGATGCTCCATTGCTGCGGACTGGTGTCTTGCGCCTCGTCGACGAGGATATGGTCGAGCCCGCCGTCGAGCTTGTAGAGCACCCAGAGCGCGGCATCGCTCTTTTCCAGAAGTGCGATCGTGGAGAGGATCAGATCGTCGTAATCGAGCACCGCGCGCTCGCGCTTCATCCGCTGGTAGTCCTGGAGCACGGCGAGTGCGACCGTCACCACCGCTTCGGTCAGCTCGGCGGTGATCGCCGCTCTCCGGCGCTGCTCCACCCGCTCGACGCGAGCGCCTATCTGCTGCAGCAGTGCTGCAAGTGTCGGGATTCTCTTTCGCGAGCGTCTTGGTGACCGGGTTCTGCCGAAGATCGTTGCCCTTGGTGTAGAAGATCGATCGCAAGTGCATGAATGCGTCCGGCGTCATGCCGGAGTCCAGGAACTCCGCCAGCCACGCGCTCGCGTTGCGGTCGTTCGAGCTGCCGTCGGCAAGCCATCTGCGCCAGCCGCTCGCAGTCCGCACGTTCACGGCCAAGCTCGGCGCAGAATTGCGCGAGCACAGAAGCTTCATCCTCGCCTTCGCCGATATCGAGCTGCTTTCGCATGTGAGTGAAGAAGCGCTGCCCATCCTTGCCCGGTCATTTTGCGCAACCGGTCTGACTGTCCGATGGCGAGATCGAGAATTTCGCCGAAGCGCCCGTCATGCGCGCGCGCCGCGAGCACCGCGACGGAACGCGCCAAGGGCTCTTCGCCCGCGCCCGCGCGCTCCAGCACCGCATGACGCGCCGCGCGCATCAGCTCGGCGGCACTGCGTTCGTCGAGCACGGTGAAGCGCGGCGCGACGCCCGCTTCGAGCGGAAAGCGCGACAGCACCATCTGGCAGAACGAGTGGATGGTCTGGATCTTCAACCCGCCGGGCGTTTCGAGCGCTTGCGCGAACAGCCGTCGCGCGCGGCGCAGCGCATCGGCATCGGGCACGCTCGCGCCGATCTGGGTCAGCTTCTCGCGCAAGCGTGTGATCGGGCAGCAGCGCCCACTCGCCCAGTCGCGCGAACAGACGCGAGGCCATCTCGGCCGCCGCCGCCTTCGTGTAGGTGAGGCAGAGAATCCGCGCCGGATACGCGCCGTCGAGCAGCAAGCGCGTTACGCGGTCGGTGAGCACATGCGTCTTGCCCGCGCCCGCGTTGGCGGAGACCCAGGCCGAGACGGCCGGATCGATCGCCAGCGGTGGCAGCTCGCCCGCGCTCATTCGTCGTCCGCGATGCGCGACCATTCGGCGACGCGCGCCAGATGATCGTAATCGCCCTTGTCGGTCACGCGTTCCGGCATTTCACGCGAGCGATAGCCGCGGCGCTCATCGTCATAGGTTGCGATGAGGCGGATGAGGCGTTCGCGTGCGTCCAGGGCCTTCGCCGTCGCATCGGCTTGGGGAACAAAGGTTTCACCCGGTGGATCGCCACCTGAGAGCTTGATGTAGACAAACTCGCGCACCTGCGAAGCGCCGGTGTCAGCGAAGGCGCCTTCCATCAGCATCGCCGCTTCGAGCGGCAACTGGGGCGCGATCAGCAGGTCGATCTGCTTTTGGCTCGGCACGCGGCCGGTCTTGTAGTCGATGATCGCCGCGCGTCCATCCCGGAATAGATCGATCCGGTCGGCGCGTCCCACGAGCGTGAACGGTCCCGCCGGACCGGGCAGTTCGAGCGTCCCGCTCGTCTCCGTGATCGAGCGGGCGATCTCCCTTCGCCGCATCGTCTGGTACGACACGAACCAGCGGCCTGCGCGCGCGAACCGCGGCCGCCACAGCGCGAGCGCTGCCGGTGATGCGCCCGCTGCGGCAAATGCCTCTTCGCTCGCCTGCAGCAGCCGCGCGAGCGCATCGTCGGGAAGCGCGTCGGGATAAGCGCGCAGGAAATGTTCCAGCGCGCCGTGAATCGCGATGCCGCGCTCGCGCGGTCCAGGATCGGGATCGAGCGGCTCAAGCGGCTTCAGCCGCAATACATGGCGCGCATAGATCGCATAAGGATCGCGCAGCCATTTTTCGATCTCGGTGACCGACAACCGGCGCGGCCGCAGCGCCACGGGCGGCGCCGGTGCTGGCCGCGTGGCGCGCGGCGCCGGCTCGCGTGTGTCGATCGCGCGCGCCCAGGCGAGCAGATCGTTGCGCGCGGACAGCTCGCGCTCGAGTCCGAGGCCTTTCGCCAATTGCTGCACGCGCAACACCCAGCGCGAGGCGACCGTCGGCGCCCCTGCGTCTTTCACAGCGCGCGTCATGAGCACCGATCGTGACGCCGCGAGCGTCGCGAAGTCATGCGCGGAGAGTCCGGTGCGCCGTTCCGGCGGGTCCAACCCCAGTTGCGCGCGCATCGGCCGCGACAGCCACGGATCGGTCGCGGCGTCTCGCGGCCACGTGCCTTCGTTCAGCCCGCCGAGCACGACGAGGTCGAAGTCCAGCAATCGCGCTTCCAGCGGGCCGAGGATCGCGAGCCGCTTCTGGCGGTTATAGGGCGGGCGCACGGCGCGCGTGTCGGCCAGCTCGAAGAACAGCTCCGCATACTGACGGCCGTCGGCCAACGCGATCCCGTCGCCGTCGCGGATGATCTCGCCGATCAAATTGGCCGCGGATTCTCCAGCCTCGCCGCGCCAGAGCGCGGCCGCTCCTTCCTCGGCATGCGTTGCGGCGAGTGCCTCTGCGGTCTTCGCGTGCGCGCGGACGAGATCGGGCAGCGCCGCATCTTTGATCTCCATCGCCGCGGCGAACGGCTCCAGAATCGCGCGAAGCCGCGCGAACCAGTCGGCGAGGTCCTTCTCGGACTCGCCGGTCAACCGCGCCGCAATTCCTTCCAATCCGCGACCGGGCCGAATGCCGCGCAGATGCCGGTGCTCCAGCCTGCGCACGCGGCGGCGGAACTCCGCCGGCGCCTCGCCGCCCGCGGCGAGGGGATGCTTCAGCAGCGAGAGCAGCGCCACCGGCGGGAAATCCTTCGGCTGCGGCACGCGCGAGCAGCGCCAGGAACGTGCCCGGCGGCGTGGACGAGAGCTTGCGTCCGGCGGAATTGTCGATGGCGATGCCCCAGCGTGTCAGCTCCGCAGCAACGCGGCGCGCGAGACCGCGGTCGGGCGTCACCAGCGCTGCTGTTCGCCCCGGCGTTTCCAGCGCCTCGCGCAGCGCGATGGCGACGACGAGCGCCTCCTCGCGCGGGTTCTGCGCTTCGACGAGCGCGACATCCTTCAGCGCATGCGTGAACGACGCCTTGCGCGTTCTCGATCAGATCGCACCACGCATCTGTGGCCGGCGGAGGCCGCAGCGCTTCGGAGATGAACCGCACGCGCGCTGCGCGCTCAGCGCGCTCGCCTGGAAGCGGCGACCACGGCGCCACGTCCTCGCGCTCGATGCCGAGATGCGCGAGCAACTGGCGCAGACCGAATTGCGCATGTCCCGCGTCGAGCTCGCTCCACGCCTCGCCGTCGAGCTCGGTGTCGAGGCCCGGGAGCACCACCGCGCCCGTCGGAAGCTGCGCGATCACCTTGAGCAGCTCCGCCGTCGCCGGGATCGAGCCCGTGGAGCCTGCCGCAATCACCGGTGCGCGCGGCGGTGCTGCGGCAAGCGCGGCCGCGAGTGCGCGCAGTCTCTGGTCGCGCGCTTGTGCGGGCTCGACGGCGCCCTCGGCCGCGAGCTGCTTCGGCCATTCTTCGACGACGATGCGCAGGAATGTCAGCACATCCTGCCAGTGCGCGGCGAGCTCATCGGGTGCGAGCGTGTCGAGCTTCGAGAGATCGCAGCCCTGCGTGACCGCCTCATCCAGGAAATGCGCAAGCTCGCCCGCATGCGTCATCGCCTGCACGAAGGGCAGGGGACTTCCGCGGCCTTCGCCCCAGCGCTGCACCAATGTCGCAAGCAGTAGCCGCCGTCTCAGCGGCGAGATCGCGGCCGCGAGCACGTCCTCGCCCGCATCGAATGTCAGCTCCTCGTCATCGACATCGCCGAGCGCGCGGATGCGCGGGATCAGCGCCGCACCGCCCAAGGCTTCCGCAAACGCATCGCGCAGGCTTCGCGCGGCGCGCCGCGTCGGCACCAGCAGCAGCGCATCGGAGAGCATCAGCGGATCGCGGCCGCAGCGCTCGATCACGCCCTCGCACAAAGCGCGCGCGAAATCCATGCCGGCTTGTATGGTGAAGACGCGAGAGCGCGCCGCGGCCATTAGGGCGTGAGGGCGAGACCGCTCAGGAAGCCTTCCGCCTCTTCCAGGGCTTGCGGCGTGCCGACATGGATCCAGACGCCGTCGAGGCGCACGCCGAACAGCCGGCCCTTCTCGATCGCCTTGTCCCACAGCGGATTGATCGAGAACCGGCCGCTCTTGGGCGCACCGTCGAACAGACGCGGATGCAGGATCTGCACGCCCGTCCACACAAACGGCGCGAGCGTCATCTCGGCGCGCCGCTTGAGCCCGCCCAGCGAATCCATCTCGAAATCGCCGCGCCCGTCGAAGCCGATCGCGGTCACCGTCGGCGCCAGCAGCATCAGCGAATCCATGGTCTCCGGATTCCAGCGCTGGCGCATGCGGGTGAGGGCAGAGCCCATGCCTTCCACCCACAGCGAATCGGAGTTGTGCGTGAAGAACGGCTCGCCGTCGAACAGCGGCAGCGCTCTCGCGATGGCGCCGCCCGTGTCCAGGATCGCATCGCGCTCGTCGCAGATGTGGATCTCGACGTCCTTGCGCTTCTTCAAATGCGCCTCGAGCTGATCGGCGAGGTAGTGCACGTTGACGACGATGAAGTTCACGCCCTGCGCGATGAAGCGGTCGATCGCGTAGTCGATCAGCGCCTTGCCCTTCAGCTCGATCAGGGGTTTCGGACGCGTGGCCGTCAGCGGCGCCATGCGCGTGCCGAGGCCCGCGGCCAGGATCATCGCTTTTCTAGGAGAATTCATGATGCTTCAACTCGAATGGCGCGTGCCTCTTTCGGCATATGCCGGTCATACCACGATCTCAGCTTCGCCAAAGCGGGATGTTTCAGATCGTGTTCCATGTAGCGCCATACCCGCGGCAGATGGCCAAGATAGCGCGGTTTGTTGTCGCGCTTGAACAGCCGCGCGAAGATCCCGATGATCTTGGCGTTGCGCTGCGCCGCGAGCACCGCGGCGGTCAAGCGAAAGTGAGCCGGATCGAGCGCCACGCCTTCATTCCGGCTCGCGGCGATATACGACTCGGTCATCGCCTCGGCCAGCTCCTGTGACACGTCGCGGCGCGCGTCTTCCAGAAGTGAGACGACGTCATAAGCCGGTGCGCCCGCGAGCGCATCCTGGAAATCGACGATGCCGACGCGCGAGAGGCCCGTCTGACCGTTGCGCCACAGCAGGTTCTGGGCATGGAAATCGCGGTGCACGAACACCCGTCCGCCGCCGATGCTACGCAACGCCTCTTGCCAGAACGCGCGATGCTCGTCGACGAGATCGGGGCCGGCCGCGCGGTCAAGCGCCAGCGGCCAGAACCACTCGGTCAGGAGGTCGATTTCGGCGATCATCGCCGTCTCGTCGTAGGCGAAGAGCGGCTTATCGGGGGTGAGCCATGCGGGCGCGGGCTTGGCGTGGAGACGGGCAAGCGCCTCGATCGCCGCTTGATACATCGCGCGCTCGTCGCCGCCTTTGGCGATAACGTCCGTGTAAAGATCATCGCCCAGATCTTCGAGCACCAGGAACCCTTGCGCGACGTCCGCGGCCAGGACCTCGGGCGCCGCAAGGCCGCAGCCCTTGAGATAGCGCGCGGTGGCGACGAAGCGCGCGCAATCCGCGCCGGCAAGCCGCGCCATGGCGTTGTAGCCGAGCGCCCGCCGCGCTTCGGGTGTTGCATCGGGGCCTGCTGTGGGCGCCTCGGCATTCTGCGGCTGATCCATCAGCATCGCGGTCCGGTTGCCCATCTGGAGACGGACATAGCGGCGTGTCGACGCATCGCCCGGCAATGGCTTGAGCTCGGCCGTGCCCCAGCCGGATTCGGCCAGGAATACGGTCATGGCCTCCTGTCGCGGGTCGGTGACGAGATTCATGCAGCCCCCGCGATAAAATCGTTCCCAGCGTGCGGGCCCGGCGATGTGCGCCTCGCGCGCACTTGGCGCTTCCCTGCGTCAAGGTGACCGTCAGCGCGTCCGCCGCGAGCCGCTGCGGGAATCCGCGCTCCGGCCATTCGACCAGCACCGCGCCGTCTTCGAGCGCATCGTCGATGCCGAGCTCCGAAAGCTCGCGCGGGTTCTCGATGCGATAGAGATCGTAGTGGAACACCGGCAACTCGTCCGTCTGATAGGCCTGGACCAGCGTGAAGGTCGGGCTCGGCACGTGGCCCTCGACCCCAAGCGCCCTCAGAATCGCGCGCGCGAGCGTGGTTTTCCCCGCGCCCAGCTCGCCTTTCAGCAGCACGGCGTCGCCCGGCTCAAGCCCGCGCGCGATACGCGCACCCAGCTCCGCGGTCGCGGTTTCATCGGAAAGCGTCACGGTCGTCTCGAATCCCGCCACTCGCCCCTTGTAGCTCGCGAGGCCCCAGCGGCTCAACGCCGGCTCAACGAGAGGCCGAAGCGATTGCACCCGCTCTTGTCGCATGTTAACCGCCCATGCCCGAAAATGAGGCCGTATTAAGTGGACAAAATTGTGATCATCGGCGCCGGACAGGCGGCGGCGCAGGCGGTGGCGACCTTGAGGGCCGAGGCCTATGCCGGCGCGCTCACGGTTATAGGCGACGAACCGTTTCCGCCTTATCAACGGCCGCCTTTGTCCAAGGCCTATCTGTCCGGCGACTTCACGCGCGACCGCCTGTTCCTGCGGCCGGATTCGTTCTACGTCGAGGCGCAATGCACCATGCTGCTCGACAAGCGCGCGACCGGAATCGATCGCGCGGCGAAGCGGGTTCAGCTCTCCGACGGCGCGAGCGTTCCCTATGACCGGTTGCTGATCGCAACCGGCGCGCGTGTCCGCACGCTTCCGTTGCGCGGGGCCGGGCTTTCCGGCGTGCATTATCTCCGCGGCATCGCCGATGTGGATGCTCTTAGGACCAACCTCGTTCCCGGCTCGCGGCTTGCTGTCGTGGGCGGCGGCTATATCGGGCTCGAGGTGGCCGCGGTCGCGGTCAAGCGGGGGGCTGACGTCACCGTCATCGAAGCCGCCGACCGCGTCATGGTTCGCGCCGTCAGTCCGCGCATGTCCGCCTTCTACGAGGAGTACCATCGCAACGCGGGCGTGAAATTCCTGCTGAACGCGACCGCCCAGGCGTTCGAGGGAACGTCGTCCATCAAGGCGGTGGTGACGAGCCACGGCAATGTCCCGGCCGATGTCGTTCTCATCGGTGTCGGCATCGTGCCCAACCAGGAGATCGCGGCCGATGCCGGGCTCGCCTGCAACAACGGCATCGTCGTCGATGAATTCGCGGCGACCTCGGATCCCGACATCTTCGCGGCCGGCGACTGCACCAATCATCCGGCGTTCGCGGGCGGGCGCTGCCGGCTGGAATCGGTCCAGAACGCGATCGATCAGGCCAAGCACGCCGCCCTCGGCATGGTCGGCCGGCCCTCGGCCTATCACGAAGTGCCGTGGTTCTGGTCCGATCAATATGATTTGAAGCTTCAGATCGCGGGGCTGGCGCGGCCCGACGATGTCGTGGTTCTGCGCGGCGATCCCGCCTCGCGCAAGTTCTCCGCCTTCCATCTCAGGGACGGCGTGGTGGCCGCGGTCGAAGCGATCAACTCGGCGCCCGAATATATCGCCGGCCGGAGGCTGATCGCGGCCCGCGCCCGCGTGGCGCCCGAGCGGCTCGCGGACCCGAGCGTCCCCGCGCGCGCCTTCGCCTGACGCGCACTTTTTGCGGGCTTGCAGAGGGCCGGACGTATCTCTAAGTCACAGGCTCACCTCCCCGGAAGGGGAGGCGTTTTTTTGCAGGACCCTTGGGACGCGCCTAATGCCGAAAATCACCTATATCGACCAGAGCGGCAAAGAGCGGGTTGTCGAGGTGCCGGTCGGCTGGACGGTGATGGAGGGCGCGGTCAAGAACCGGGTGCCGGGCATCGATGCCGATTGCGGCGGGGCCTGCGCCTGCGCCACCTGCCACGTCTATGTCGATCCGGAATGGCTGCCGAAGCTGCCCAAGCGCCAGGATATGGAAGAGCAGATGCTCGATTTCGCCATCGAGCTCAAACCCAACAGCCGGCTCTCCTGCCAGATCAAGGTCACGCCGGCCCTCGACGGCCTGATCGTCCGAACGCCCAAGAGCCAGCATTAGCCCGACGCTTGGCAGCGCGGTAAGCTGACGAGATATCGGAGGCTGCCATGCACAAGGTCACGATCCCGCAATCCGTCATCGATGACGTCGTGAAGTGCCGCGGCCGCGAGCACGTGTTCGACACGCTCGATCCGGCGAAGACCGCGCTCATCGTCGTCGACATGCAGAACGGCTTCATGATGAAGGGCGTCGCGCACGCGCTGTGCGAAGAGGCGATCGAGATCGTTCCCAACATCAACCGCCTGGCCGATGCGCGTGCGCCGGACCGGCGGCGCGGTCGTCTGGATTCAAACCGCCGCGACGCCCGAAACGATGCAGAGCTGGTCGGTGAACGTCGAGATGAACGGACCCGAACGGACCGCTCATCGCTTTGCCTCTCTGGGGCCGGGCACCAAAGGCTACGAGCTCTGGGCCGACCTCGACGTGAAGCCCGACGATCTCAAGATTCAGAAGACCCGCTTCTCGGCCTTCATCCAGGGCTCCTCCAACCTGGAAGCCGTCCTGCGCGCCCGCGGCATCGACACGGTGATCATCACCGGCACCGTCACCAATGTGTGCTGCGAGTCGACCGCGCGCGACGCCATGATGCGCAACTTCAGGACCATCATGGTGACGGACGCGAACGCGGCGACGAGCGATGAGCTCCACAATGCGTCGCTGAGCGCGTTCTATTTGAAGTTCGGCGACATCATGCCGACCGATATGGTCATCGCCTCGCTCACCAAGAGCGCGCGCGCCTCCGCCGCGGAATAGGTTTACGTCGCGCTCTGCCGCTGCGCTTCGGCGCGGCGCGGCAGATGGCACGTCACGCGCGTGCCTTGGCCCGGGCTGCGATTCCAGCTCGACCCAGCCGTGATGCAGCTCGATGAAGCGGTTGACCAGCGCCAACCCGAGACCCGCGCCCGCGCGCGTCACCGCCACGCCCTTGGCCGAGAAGCGCTCGAAGGCTTGCGGCATCAGCTCCGGCGACACGCCGGGCCCCGTGTCGGCGACGAAGATGCGCACGTCGTCGCCCACGATCTCGCCGCCCAAGGTCACGCGACCCGTCCGCGGCGTGAACTTGAACGCGTTGGACAGGAGATTGAACACGACCTGCCGCAAGCGCCGCCCATCGCCGATGAACGTGCCCGCGTCCTCGGCGCATTCGAGCGACAGCGTCAGCCCGATCTTGCCCGCCCATTCCTGCGCGTGCTCGGCCACGCCGGACAGCAGCGTGTAGAGATCGAGGCTTTGCAGGTCGAGCTCCATCGCGCCCGCTTCGATCGTCGAGAGATCGAGGATGTCGTTGATCAGATCGCGCAAACCCTCGGACGCCCTCACGATCGCATCGGCATATTCGCCCTGCTTCTTGTTGAGCTGCCCGTGCTCGGGCCGTGTCAGCATCTGGGCGAAGCCCATGATCGAATTCAGCGGCGTCCTCAGCTCGTACGACACGCGCTTGACGAATTCCGATTTGAGCTTGTCGGACGCTTCCAGCGCCTCGTTGCGCTCGCGCAGCGCGGATTCGATGCGGAAGCGATCGGTCGCATCGACAAAGGTCACGAGCGTGGCGCCGTCGGGCAGCGGCGCAACCGAAAGCGAGATGATCGCGCCGTCCGAGCGCTCCGCCTCGCCCCATTCGCGCCGCCGTTCGGGCGCCGCCGCGGTCACGGTCGAGGTCACGATCTCCCACACGCGGTCGCGTCCGAACCGCGTCGCGCACGCCTCCGCAATACGCTTGAGATGCGGTTCGCCCGCAAGCTCTGTGGGCTCGAGACGCCAGATGCGCGTGAAGGCCGCGTTGTGCAGCTTCAATTTTCCGTCCGGGCCGAACACCGCGACACCCTCTTGCAGCGTGTCGAGCGTCGCTTTCTGGACCTTGATCAGCGTGTTGTAGGAACTCTCCAGCCGCAGCTGATCGCTGACATCCTCGTAGAGGAACAACAGGCCGCCGAACGGATGCGGCTGCGAGATGACGCGAAGCGTCTTGCCGCCCGGCAGATGCCACAGCTCTTCGGGATGCGTATCGAGGCGCTCGAACAGCTTCAGCCGGTCCTGTTTCCAGGCGCGGAAATCCGGCTGCTCCGGAAGCCGCCTCAATTCGCGCAAGCGGTCGAGGATCTCGCCTTCCGTCGGTTGCGAGTCGAGAAAGGCCTCAGGCAATCCCCAGAGGCGCACATAGGCGCGGTTGTAGAACGTGAGCTTCTTGTCGGAGCCCAAGATCGCGACCGCGGTCGCGAGCCGGTCCAGCGTTTCGGCGTGCGCATCGATGTAGCGCTGGAGCTTCGCTTCGGCTTCCGAGGAGGCCGTGACGTCGATCGCGCTTCCGAGGATCGTACCGTTGGGCAACGGCGCGAGCGTGAAATTGAGCGCGCGGCGCTGACCCGCCAGCACCGCAAAGCGCTTCGCGTCAACCGTCTCGTTGTCGATCCGCGCCGTGCTCGCGAGATCGCGCTCCGAACGGTCGAACGCCACATTCATCTGAAGGGCCGCCTCGCGCGACGGAGTTCCCGAGGCGCTGAGGAAGGCGCGGTTCGCGAAGGTGAGCGCGAGATCCTGCGCCCGTCGCATCCAGATCGGGATCGGGATCGCATCGACGACCGCGTGGAGATCGATCTCCTTCTGCTCGCCGCGGCTCTCCGGTTCGAGGAACACCGCGACCGATCCCCCGGCCGGCCGGCCGCGGACCTGGATCGCGCGGCCGTCGTTCGTCCGGCACGGCAGCACGAACGACGTGCCGTTGGCGGCCAGCGCATCCAGCGCCGCCGACAGGTCCGTGGCGTCCGGACCGACGAGGCAGGCCTCCATCAGGGCCGCCCCCTCGCCGAAGCTCAAGGGCGCGCTCATATCGGCGCCCCAGACCATCAGGGATTCGCGTCCTGCCGAGAGCCACGCATCGCGGGCCGAGAGCAGCGCCCGGGCCTTGGCGGTCGTCGCCCGCAAATTGTCGCGCAAGGCGACCGTGTTCCGCCGCTCCGCCAGGCCCCACAGGCCGCCCGCGATCGCGAGCGCGCCCGACGTCAGCACGATCAAGAGGAGCAGCAGGTCGCCGGTGAACAGCGGCCCGATGGCCTCGGCGGCGAACGCGGTGGAGGGCAAAAGCGCTACGGCCAAGCTCAAGCTCGGCGCGAAGGCCAATGCCCGTGAGCCCTTGATATAATCCCACCCCGCGCCGGGCTTTTTCGCCCTCGGCACCATTTCCCCGCTGGCCCCCGCTGCCGCTTCACGCGGCGAATCACTTGTGAATCAAGATGATAAGGAGCCTGGGCCGGGCTGCAAGAGAATGTGGTTAAAAAAGTGTAAATAGCTAAGTCTAGATCGGTTAACAACTGGTCGTGGCCGGTGCCTTTGGTGAGACTTCTTCAATCCTCGACAATCCTCAAAGGCTCGGCCGTGAAATAAAGACAAGCACAAGTAAAACGTCGTGTGAGAAGTATTCGTGGCTTCACGCGGTGTCTTCAGCCGCGCAGACGATTTGGTGATGACTCAACACATCGGCCTGGACTTGCCAGTCTATTCAAAAGGCGCGCTGACGCTCCTGGGCGGGAGTCCTCGTCTTTCTCCGGTTGTCGGATCCGCGCGTCCATTTCGACAGGGGCAGTCCGAGCAGGACCCACGACACCGCGTCAAATACCCCATCCTCGATGAGCGCCGAAACCAACCCGACCGCGGTGACGACACCGAGCACCGCCCGCATCCGATAAGTGTGCGCGACGGGCGAATGGGGAAGCGTCATCGGAAAGAGCCCGCGACCGGACCACCCGTCCATCGCGCGTCACCACCGATAGGCCGCCGTGAGTGCGATCTTGCGGCGCGTTCCGAACCAGCAATCGCCGCGCTCCAAGCACGTCGCGATATACCTCTCGTCGGTGAGGTTCGTGACGTTCAGCGCAAACCGCCAGCGCTGGATGTCGTAGCTCACCATCGCGTCGAGCAGAGTGCTCGACGGCGTGATAGTGAAATCGATCCCGTCGCTCGACTCGCCGACATAGCGCACGCCGAGGCCAGCCCGCAGGTCCGGCAGGCCGAGCGCAGCGAAACGGTACACCACCCAGGCCGACGCCGCGTGCTGCGGAATGCCTTCGAGCTGTTTGTCGAGATAGATCTCATCGAGCTCGCTGACGCTGGTCTGGCGCGCATCCATGTAGGTGTAGCTGGCGATCACCTGCCAATCATCGAGATTGGCCAGGACCTCCAGCTCGGCGCCTTTGACCGTCATTTCGCCCCGTTGGACCTGGAAGCCGATATTCATCGGATCGGGATCGGAGGTCAGCCGGTTCTTCTCTTTCAGGTGATAGATCGCGGCCGTCGCCATCACCGCCGGCGTCGGTGTCCATTTCACGCCGAGCTCGACCTGTTCGCCGCGTTTGGGCTTGAACGCATTGCCCGCCGCGTCGGTTCCGGCCACCGGCTCGAAGGATTGCGAAAAGCTCACGTAGGGCGACCAGCCGCCATTGGCGAGATAGACGATGCCGAGATTGGTGCTGAACGCGTCGTCGTCCTGGCGCGCCGAATCCGTGCTTCCGTCGCTGAACGCAGAGTCCGTGTCGGTTTGCGCGCTGTCATAGCGAAGCCCGGCAACGAACACCCAGCGCTCGTCGAGCTTCATCTGGTCTTGCGCGAGAACGCCGAAATTCGTCACGCGCGTCTGGATGAAATTCGTCGGCAAGCTGGCCCAATCGAGCTCGGGGAACGTGCCGTAGACCGGGTTGTAGACGTCCAGCGGTGTTGCGTAGTCGTCGTCCCAGTAGCGCTGGTCGTTGTCGTTCTTGAAGAAGTCTGCGCCCAAGAGGAGCGTGTGGCTGCTGCGGCCCCAGTTCACGTGGCCTTCGAGCAGCAGGTCGGCGTTGGTGATGCGCGCGGTATCGTCGGTCGCGTACCACAGGCGATTGAGATACGTGCCGTTTGGATCGAACGCGCCGGTCTCGTCGGCGAAGCCGAGCCACCATGCCGCGTACATCGAGCGCATGCCGCCGTCGATGCTGTCATGGCGGAAATTGTGGCGGACCTCCCACATGTCGTTCAGCTGATGCTGGACCTCGTAGGCGAAGCGGATGCGTTCGCCGCCATAGCGGTCCCAATCAGGCTCGCCGATGAACGTCTCCATCGGGATGTAGCCGTTCGGCGCCGGACGAAGCGTGCCTTCGATCGGGAAGAACCCGTTCACATTGCCGGACTCGTCCTTCTGGTACTCCGCGAACAGCGTGATCGACGTTCGATCGCTCGGCAGCCATGTCAGCGTGGGCGCGATGAAGATGCGCTGCTTCGTCGGCGTGGTCGACCTGTGTTCCGGAATCTTTACCAAGCATGACAAGCCGGCCCAACAGCGAGCCGCCTTCGTTCAGCGCTCCGGTCAAATCAGCAGCGACCTGCTTGTGGCTGTAATTGCCGAACTGGACGGCCACCTCATGGAACGCGTCAGCTTGCGGCCGCTTCGATACGAGGTTGACCACGCCCCCCGGTCCGTTCTGACCCGCGATCACCGACGTGGGGCCGCGCAACACTTCGATACGCTCGAACGCGTAGGGCTCGTTGCGCACCACGCCGTACCAGCCGGTGAGCGGCAGGCGCAGCCCGTTTAGCAGACACCGACCCCTCGCTGCCGCCGCGCAGGTCGAACCAGTCGCCGCGATTGTCGAGGCCGTACATGTTCGGACCTGACGCCGGCCGTGTAGCGCAGCACCTCCTGGATGGTCTGCGAGTTCTGGTCACGGACCTGCTCGGCCGAAATCACGGTGATCGATTGCGGCACCTCGTTCAGCGGCGTGTCGGTCTTCGTCGCCGTCGCGCTGCGTTGCGCGACATAGCCGTTGACCGGACCGTCCGCGCGCTCCCGTCCCGCGTCCACGCTGAGCGACGGAAGCTCGAGCGGCCCGCTGTCCTCAGCCTGGCCGACGACTTGGGGCTCAGCCTCGGTGCTGCCGGTCTGAGCCGTGGTGGCGGCGCCGGCCTTCAGAAGCGAGACCGCAAGCCGTTCACCCGGGTCGATCGCGACACGCGCCGCGGGAGGTGAGAGCCAGTTGCGCGACGAACGCGAGGCTTTCGTTGAACCGCTTTCGCTGCCAGCAGCGCGAGGCAAAAGAGCAGGAAGGATTCCGCCTCGCCGAGATGGGGGCAGCAATGCCAGCGGATATCGAGCGCGCGTTCTGCTCGACGCCGCCACGATGCGGATCAGCGTATCGAACGATGCCGTCGCATCGCTGGTCGAGCTGCGCGCTCGCAAACCCCTCCTGCCAGTCGGGAAGGGCGACTGAGGGGTGGCGATAGGGCGCCACCCACAGTCGGGTGGACGTGATCAGGAACAATTCCGGCGCCGTCAGTCTCGCGAGCGGGGTGTCAGTGGGTCGGGCGATCGACGTAACCGGCATGCGGAAACCCCTCCATCCCTAGATGCGCGCGGTGAGCGAGACGCGGAAGTTGCGGCCGGGCGACGTGTAGGCGTCGCGCGAGACCGAGGTCGACGACAGGCCGCGAACGTCGCTCCACCACCAATATTTCTCGTCGAAGATGTTGAAGACGCCGGCGCGCAGCGTGAACGCGTCTCAGCAGAGTTCACATAGGCGGTCGCATCCAGGATCACGAAGCTTCCCGGGCGCGAAGCACGACGGCGCGTGCAGATGCTCTGGTCGATGCGGTCTTCATCCTTGCCGTCCGAATAGGTCGCGACGATCTGTGCGCCGAACCGGCCCATCGGATCGCGATAGTTCACGCCGCCGACGAGCTTCAGCGGCTCGACGCTGTTGAGCGGGAACGCTCGACGCCGTCCGCTTCGTGCCTGGCCGTAGGCGTAGGACAGCGCCACGATCGACGCCGACCCCGGATTCGAAGTTGACACCTCGCCCTTGAGCTCGACGCCGGAAATCTCGACGCTGCCGAGGTTGACTGATACTGGAAGATGCCCGGGATCGGTCGGCGTGAAGCTTCCGCCGAGCTGAACCTGCTCGATGAAATCGTCGTACCAGCCGGCGAAATCCGGTCACGCCGAACTGCCACCGTTCGCCGCCGAAGCGCACGCCGCCTTCGACCGTGTTGCTGGTTTCCGGCTTCAGATCGGGATTCGGGAGCGACGTATAGTTCGCGATGAAATTGGTGAAGGCGTTGTTCACCTGCGAGGGCGCCGGCGCCTTGAAGCCCGCGGCGTAATTGGCGAACACGTTGACCATCGGGGTTACGCGGAACAGCACGCCGATCTTCGGCGACAGATGGGTGTCGTCTTGGCCTTCCGGCACGATCGTGAGGATACGAGTCGGCTTCCGGGTCCAGGCTCGTAGGCGTCGAAGCGAAGGCGGGATAGAGCGACAGGCGGCCGTTGAATGCGGTGATCTCGTCCTGGATGAAGATGCCGGCCAGCATGTAGTCCGTGGTCGGGAAGGCGCGCGTCGGGAAGCGTCTCGCCGGCCGGCGGCACGGTGCCGTCGCGCAAGCCCGTCTGGTGCGTGAACGAGATGTCGCCGCCATAGATGAAGCGATGCTGCATCGCTCCGGTTCCGGCGACGCTTTCGGCCTGGGCGTTGAAAGCCGTAGACGCTGGTTGTCGAACGTGCTGATCGCGCGTGCGATCCGCCGAGACATTGCGGTCCTCGAACGAGAATTCGCGCGTCGTGCTCTTCTGGATAATAGAGCCGCCCAGTTCGCCGACCGGATGAAGCCCATGCCGTTTGTCGAACGCTGTGATCAAGCGCGATGCGGTCGCGGTCGGTCTCGTCGGTCGCGAGAAATCCGACCGTGCTGGTGTTGCCGAGCGGCGGCTTGGCGATGGCGCTCAGCACGTCGGTGTCGACGGCGCGGTCGAGGTGATCGTAGGTCAGCCCGCAGGCGATGACCGGCGGCACGGAAGGAACACAAGCTTGGCGAGCACCGCGTTCGACTCCCAATCCTGCGGATTGGCCGTCGTCCGGTCGGTGTTCGCCGAATCGTTGTCGCCCTGCGTCTCGGTCTCGTGTCCGTCGCGCCGCGTGTAGGCGACCATCGCCTCGCAAGCGGCCGGAGCGGAACGCGCCGAGCAGGCGACTCGGCCCAGCTCTCGTCGGCCGACGAGAAGCCGACGGTGCCTTCCGCATGCCACGACTCGTCCGGCGCCAGGAAGTCGCCCGGGTCCTTGGTGATGAAGCTGACGGCGCCGGCCACGCCGTCGCTGCCGTAGAGCGCCGAGGCGGGACCGCGAAGGATTTCGACGGACTTCAGCAGGCTGAGATCGACATAATCGCCGCGGCCGACAGCCTGGGGACCGAAGTCGAACGCGTCGGGCACGCGGATGCCGTCGGTGAGGATCGAGACGCGGTTGCCTTCGAGGCCGCGGATGTTGAAGCCTTCGTTGCCGCCGCGTCCTGTCGAGGCCTGCGCCGAAATCCGGTACGGCGCGCTGCGCACCGAGACGCCGGGCTCGAACTGCACCAGGTCCTTGATGTCGGTGACGAGGTTCTCCTCGATCTGCTGCGAGGTGATGACGCTCACGGTCGCCGGCACTTCGAGAATGGGCGTAGGCGTGCGGGTGGCGGTGATCGTGACGCGCTCGGGCGGCTCCTCTTGGCCAGCAGCCTCTCCGCCCGGCGGCGGTGCTCCATGGGCACCGCCACGAACGGCCATCAGGACGGCGCCTGAAGCCGAGCTATCGAAGTCGCTCCTTAGCCTGCTCAACATTATCCCCCATCACATCGCTTGACTGCGAACAAGTCTCATTCGCACTGATATTGAGTCTGAGTCGCATTTGCAATAGGGTTTGTGCCGATGCTGCTCCTTCGGGCTGCACTCCAGACGGAGAGACCTGGATGAGCGGTTTGGCGCAGGACCCCATATCGGTATCGCGCGAACGATTGGGCGGAGACGGCGCTACGGAGCGCGTGGAACGATTTGAAGGCGCGCCAGAAGAAGGGCATGAGGGCACGCGATTCCGCCGACGCCCTAGGCGTCAGCGAAGCGGAGCTGATCGCAAGCCTGATCGGCGGAGGCGGCGCGCACGCGTCTTCGCACCGACGGCGCTCAGATCATCAAGGACTATCCCCGCGCTCGGGCCGGTGATGGCGCTCACGCGCAACGAGTCCTGCGTGCACGAGAAGATCGGTCCGTACACGGATGTCAGCATCAATCCCGGGACACGGTCTGGTGCTCGGCAAGAAAATCGACCTGCGCATCTTCCCCGCGCATTGGCGCCACGTACGTTCGCGCTGGTCGAGGAGACGGACAACGGGCCGCGCCGCTCGCATGCAGATTTTCGACGCGCGCGGCACGGCGGTTCACAAGATCTATCAGAAGCCGCGACCGACATCGCCGCGTTCGACGCGCTGATCGATCGCTGGCGCGCGCGACGATCAGGACGCCGACGCTGACCGTTCTTCCTCCGCTGTCGAAGACGGAGCGACCGGTCCTGACGCCGAGATCGATCATCGACTCGCTGCGCGCGCATTGGGCGCGCGCTGCAGGACACGCACGATTTCTTCGGCCTGCTTGCGCGACCACGATGTCGGGCGGCTCCAGGCGATGCGGCTCGCCGGCCGCGAGTTCGTGCGGCAGGTGACGCCGTGCGAGCCTCGCCGCGTCTGCTCGAGACCGCGCGCGACGCCGAGGTTCCGATCATGGTGTTCGTCGGCAATCAGGGCTGCATCCAGATCCACACCGGACCGGTGGTCAATCTGAAGCGCATGGGTCCTGGTTCAACGTGCTCGACCCGGACTTCAATCTGCACCTGCGCGAAGATCAGATCGACACCGCCTGGGTCGTCCGCAAGCCGACGCGCGACGGCGACGTCACCTCGCTCGAATTGTTCGACAAGGACGGCTTCTGCTTCGCGCAGCTCTTCGGCGCGCGCAAGCCGGGCAAGCCGGAGCTGCAAGGCTGGCGCGATCTTCTGGCCGCACTTCCGCGATCACGGCGGGATGCATTGATGCGGCGAGAGCTCGCTCCGCTTCTGCTCCTGATGGCCGGCCTCGCGACGGAGGCCGAACGCGGCAGAACGTATCGTTCCCCTGGGCGGCGACGTGACCGAG
The DNA here is from genome assembly GCA_963708555.1 of uncultured Alphaproteobacteria bacterium. Taxonomy (GTDB): domain Bacteria; phylum Pseudomonadota; class Alphaproteobacteria; order Micropepsales; family Micropepsaceae; genus CAIYRG01. Next base: position 55,532 of record CAVPTF010000002.1, read on the forward strand.
ATCGTCTTCGCCCTTGGGCGAAGGCTCGAAGGTGGTCTGCGTCGATCAGACGGCGCGCTATCCGCAGGCCGTCTTGTCGCTTCCGCAGATCGGCTATGTGCGCAATCTCGCGGCCGAAGGAATTCTCTCCTGCCGTCCGGATCTCGTGCTTGCGTCGGCAGCAGGCGGGACCGCCGGCGGTGCTCTCGCAGCTCGCGAGCGCGCGCGTGCAGCTCGCGCGGATCACGCGAGAAGCAGATCGTTCGAAGGCACGCTCGAGAAGATCGACGCAGGTGTCGAGCTGCGCTCGGCATGCCGCGAGCGCGGCGCGCGATTGTCGGCAGAAGCTGAAGGCCGAATGGCGGCGATCGAGGCGGCGGTCGCGAGAGCGATCCGACCAGCCCGAAGGTGCTGTTCGTGATGGGGCAGGGACCTGGCGGTCTTCAGGCTGCGGCACCGACACGCCCGGCCGACGCGATGATCACGATGGCGAAGGCGACAGAACATCGCGACCTTCGAAGGCTACAAGCCGTTCACGCGCGAAGCCGCGGCCGCGCTCGCGCCCGACGTGATCCTCGTCGCCGATTTCTCCGTGCAGGCGCTGGGCGGCATCGAAACGACGCGCGCGCCGTCCGGAGTTCATGCTGACGCCCGCCGGCCGCAACAACCGCGTCATCGTGGCCGACACGATGATGCTGCTCGGTTTCGGGCCGCGCACGCGCGGAAGGGCTCGCGTGGCTCGCGAAGCTGCTGCATCCCGAATCTCAGCATTCCGGCGATCGCCGCCGCTCGCCATGACTCCCGGTCGCGGAGAGCGCGCTTCACGACGAGAGACGCGATCCGCTGGCGCAGCGCCGCGTCCTGATCCTCTCCGGCCTGTCGCGTCGCGCTGCTGATCGCGCTCGATCGTCGCGCTCGGCAGCGGCCCCGTCGCGATCGCGCCGGCGGATGTGCTCACGGTTCTCGCCTCCGGTCTCGGCCTTGCGGCCGAACCGGATCGAGCTTGCAGTCGGCCGTCATCTTGTCGGTGCGTCTGCCGCGCATCGTGCTCGCGATCGCGTCCGGCGCGATGCTCGGCGTCTCGGGCGCGGCGCTGCAGGCGCTGTTCCGCAATCCGCTCGCCGATCCGGAGCTCATCGGCGTCTCGGGCGGCGCGGCATGCGGCGCGGTTGCGTGGATCATCTTCGGCGCGTTTGCGCCGCTCTGGATGGTCGCCGCGTGGTCGATGCCGGTCGCGGCGTTTCTCGCCGGCCTCGTGACGACGTTCGTCGTCTATGTCGTCGCCGCTCGGGTCCGCGCGCCGATGTCGCGACGCTGCTCCTCGCCGGGTCTGGCGATGAAGGCGCTGACCGGCGCGATCCTCGGCTACCTCATCTATCTCGGCACCGAGCAGCAGGTGCGGGCGCTGAGCTTCTGGCTGCTCGGCAGTCTCGGCGGCGCCACCTGGGACACGCTGATCCCGGCGCTCGTTCTGATGGCGATCGCGTTCGCGATGTTCATCCCGCTGGCGCGTCCCTTCGATGTCATGGCGCTGGGCGAAGTCGATGCCTCGCGTCTCGGCGTGCCGGTCGAGCGCGTGAAACGCCTGAGCATCGCCGCTGTCGCGCTCGGCGTCGGCGCCAGCGTGGCGCTGACGGGCGCATTCGGCTTTGTCGGGCTTCTGGCGCCGCATCTCGTCCGGCTGCTCGGCGGCGCGAACAACCGCTTCGTGGTTCCGGCTTCCGCGCTCATGGGCGCGCTTCTGGTGACGCTCGCCGATCTCATCGCGCGCACCGTCGTCGCGCCCGCCGAACTGCCGATCGGCGTGGTGACGAGCGCGCTCGGCGCGCCGTTCTTCTTCTGGCTGCTGCGCGCGCGCATGCGCGCGGGCTGGTCGTCGTGACACCGGCTCTCTGCGCGCGCGGCATCACGGTCGCAGAGCGGGCGAAGTTCCGCCTGCTCGAGAACGTCGACATCGACGTCTTCGCGGGCGAGATGCTGGCGGTCGTCGGTCCCAACGGCGCGGGCAAATCGACGCTGCTGAAGGCGCTGTGCCGGCGATCTCGCGCCGGTCGCGGGCGAAGTCGTGCTCAACGGGCGCGCGCTCGGCGCGCTGGACCGCGCAGGAGCGCGCGCTTGCAGCGCGCCGTGCTGCCGCAGAGCCCCGAGCTCGCGTTCTCCTTCCGCGCCTGGGACGTCGTCGAGCTCGGCCGTCATCCGCATCGGGCGATCGGCCACGCGCGCGCAGGATCGCGCCGCGATCGCCGGCGCGATGGAGGCGACCGATGTCGCGAACCTCGCCGAGCGCGATTGCCGCACGCTCTCGGGCGGCGAGCTTGCATCGCGCGCATTTCGCGCGCGCGCTCGCGCAGATCTGGGCGCCGTTGCCCGATGGCCGCGCGCGCGTTCTGATGCTCGACGAGCCGACGTCGAGCCTCGACCTGTTCCATCAGCATGCGATCCTTGCCAAGGCGGCGGAGATCGCGCGCGCCGGGTCCGCCGTTCTCGACGGTCCTGCACGATCTCAATCTCGCCTCGGCTTACGCCGACCGTATCGCGGTGCTGGAGCACGGCCGCATCGAATCCGTCGGCACGCCGCAGGAGATCATCACCGTCGAGCGGCTGCGCCGGATTTGGCGCGTCGACTGCGAAGTCCTGCACAGCCCTCTCGGCCGGCCGCAGGTGCTGATCCATCCGGGCGCTCTTGCGGCCGAAGCGTCTGCGCCGCCGAGCCGCATCAAGCGCGCGCGTCTAAAATCGCACGCCGCGCGTTAAGATCGAATCAGCTATGTCTCGGCCAGAAGGAGGGCGGATGCCCCGACTGACGATCTATCTCGCGAGGTTCATCGGCCTGTTCCTGCTGATCGTGTCTGTGTCCATGCTTCTGGACCGCGACTCGATCATCGAGATGGCGACGGCGCTGATCGATGACCGGGCGCTTCTGCTTATCGTCGGTCTGATCGCGCTCGGGATCGGTCTTGCGATCGTCGTCGGCCACAATGTGTGGTCCGGCGGGCTGATGCCGATCGTCGTCACGCTGTTCGGCTGGTCACAGCTGCTGCGCGGCGTCGCGCTGCTGTTCCTGCCGGCCGAGACGCAGGTCGCGTTCTTCCAGGTGATGCGCCTGGAGGACTTCTTCTACATCTATGCCGGCATCCCGCTCGTGATCGGCGCCTACCTCACCTACGCCGGATTCACGTCTCAATACCGGTAGTGATCCGGCTTGAAGGGACCGGCCTGCGGCACGCTGATATAGGTCGCCTGCTTGTCGGTCAGCGTCGTCAGTTTCGCGCCGATCTTGCCGAGATGCAGCCGCGCCACCTTCTCGTCGAGATGCTTGGGCAGCGTGTAGACCTTCTTCTCGTACTTCGACGGGTTCCCGAACAGCTCGATCTGCGCCAGCACCTGATTGGTGAAGGAGGCGCTCATCACGAAGCTCGGATGGCCCATGGCGTTGCCGAGATTCACCAGGCGACCTTGCGACAGCAGAAGGATGCGCTTGCCGTCGGGGAATTCGATCTCGTCCACCTGCGGCTTCACGTTGTGCCACTTCAGGTTCTTCAGCGCGCCCACCTGAATCTCGGAATCGAAGTGCCCGATATTGGCGACGATGGCGCGGTCCTTCATGCGCCGCATGTGCTCGATGGTGATCACATCCACATTGCCCGTCGCGGTGACGAAGATGTCGGCGCGCGGCGCCGCATCGTCCATCGTCGTGACTTCGTAGCCTTCCATCGCGGCCTGAAGCGCGCAGATCGGATCGATCTCCGAGATCAGCACGCGGCAGCCTGCGTTGCGCAAGGACGCGGCCGAGCCTTTGCCGACGTCGCCGAAGCCCGCGACCATCGCGACCTTGCCCGCCATCATCGCGTCCGTGCCGCGGCGGATGCCGTCGACGAGGCTCTCGCGGCAGCCATAGAGATTGTCGAATTTCGACTTGGTCACGGAGTCGTTGACGTTGATGGCCGGGAACAGCAGGCGCCCGTCCTTCTGCATCTGATAGAGCCGATGCACGCCCGTCGTCGTCTCTTCGGTCACGCCGCGGATGTTCTTGGCGAGCTCGGCGAACCAGCCCGGCTTCTCCTTCAGCGTGCGCGTGAGCAGCGCGAAGAACGCTTCCTCTTCCTCGTTCGCGGGATGCTTCAGGAACCCGTTGTCGCCTTTCTCGGCCTGCAGGCCCAGATGCACGAACAGCGTCGCGTCGCCGCCGTCGTCCAGGATCATGTTCGGCGTGCCGCCGTCTTCCCACTCGAAGATCTTGCGCGAATAGTCCCAGTACTCCTCGAGCGACTCGCCCTTGTGCGCGAACACCGGCGTGCCGCCGGCCGCGATCGCCGACGCCGCATGGTCCTGCGTCGAGAAGATGTTGCACGAACACCAGCGCACATCGGCGCCCAGCGCGCGCAAGGTTTCGATCAGGACCGCGGTCTGGATCGTCATGTGGAGCGATCCGGCGATGCGCGCGCCACGCAGCGGAAGCGAGCGGCCGAACTCCTCGCGCGTCGCCATCAGGCCGGGCATCTCGGTCTCGGCGATGGCGATTTCCTTGCGGCCCCAGTCCGCCAGCTTGATGTCCTTGACGGCGTAATCCTGGGTCATTGGCAACGGTCCTTCCAGCTGAATTCGGGGGTTAACCCTCATAGCAGCCGAGCCCCTCCCGGGCAAGAAGGACATAAAGAAATCTACATATCTTTATTGGATCGGTTCGAGCGGGGTCAGCGCCGGAGCGCGGCCTGGCTTGAGCGGAGCGCGGCGGTCGGCGCCTGTTCGCGGGCCGGGCAGGCCGCGGGCGGCGTGGACGGCCCGGTCTTGATCCGCTGCACGTTCCAGCCCCGCATGCAGAGCATGTCGAGCACGCTTCCGGGACCCGACGAGGTGCGCCGCGCCCACGGTGACGAAGATCGTCTTCTTCGACACCATCATGCTTTCGATCTGCGGCAGCCAGTTGCGGTTGCGCTTGTCCAGCAGCAGGTGCTTTTCGTCGGCTATTGAACGCGTCGCTGGCCATCACTTTGGCCAGGGCGGCTTGGTCTCCCACCGTCCAGCCGTCCAGCAAACGGCGATAGGTCTCATCGGCCTTCGGCAGCTCGTGCAGGCCCGCTTCGAAGCCCGCGATATCGCTGTCCGGCATCGCTTGCATCAGCATCTCGAGCTGGCTTTCAGTGGTCTCGAGATGACGGATGGTCTTCCGTCGCTCCCACGCCTCCTGCTCGATCGTGTAGTCCACGCCCTCTTCGGCGAAGGGGCGACGCGGTCCGTTCTGGATCTGGAAGTCGGCCAGCACCACCGACGCGAGCCAGGGTCGCATCGTGTCGACCGTCTTACGGTCGAGAGGCGTCCTGGCAAGTGCCTTCTCGAAGTCCTTGAGACCACGCGGCGACAGCATGCGCGAGAGCGCCTGGCCTCGCGGCAGCTTGCCGTGGTCTTGGACAAAGAGGCTCATCTTGTTCTTCTGATCCTGCGTCATCGCTACCTCGAAGACGAACACGTTGGACGAAAGGATCGCGGCGTCGATGGCCTTGGTCCGCCACGGCCAGTCGCGCGGCAGCATGTGGATCGAGCCGAACAGGTAGACCCGGCTCTTCCCGGCGCTCATTTCCCACAGCGCGGGTTCGGGCGGACGCGCGGCGCGCGCCTCGGCCGCCCCCGCCGCAAGAACGGTGACGAACGCGGCAACAAGCAACGGCTTGAAAAAGCCCGGTCCCATGAAACGCCCCCACATCGCGGGGCGCATTCAAGCCATCCGGACTTGGCATCGACTTACGTCGGCAGGTCGGATTTTAACGGTTTGGAAAAGGGCGATTAGACCACGTGTTTCCCGCGTTTCCGCGGGAATCGGAATGAGCCTCCGGTAAACGCAATCGCTCTAACTGTTGCGGCCGCAGGATTCGGTGTCGGGTGCGCCATTGATCCCGACGCGTTCGACATCGTGACCTGCTGCACAGAGCAGCGAGATCAGCCCGTTCGGTCCTCCGACATGCGCGGCGCCGACCGTCACCATCGCGGTCTTGCCGCTCCCGAGCAGCTCGGCGACGGAAGGCACCCAGGCGCGGTTGCGGTTGGAGATCAGAAGATCCTGCGCCTCCACATGTCCGGCGAAGTCCTGCTCGATCATAGTGGCGAAGCGCTCCGCGTCGCCTCGCGCCCAGGTCTGGACGAGGTCTTCCGTGTGCATTGCGGCTTTCGGGAGCGAAACCAGCTGCCGTTTCAGCGCCCGGATCTGGGCCAGATCGTCGCCCATCACGAGCAGCTTCATCTGATCGTCGACCGTCTCGAGGTAGCGCAGTTCCTTTCCCCCGCTCTGGGCGTGCTCGATGATCTCGTCATCGACGCCCGAGAGCGTGGCAAGATCGCGCCGGTGCACATAGGCGAGGCCGACGATGACGGCGGCAAGCCAGGGGCGGTAGCGCGTGAAATGCTCGGGCTTCAGTCCCGCGCCCAAAAGAATGCGCGAGTAGGTTTCGTACTCGATCCGGTTCAGCACTTTGCGAAGCGACGCGCCGCGCGGCAGCAATCCGTTCTTGACGATGAACTCCTTCTGGCGCGCGTTGGCCTTGTCGTCCACCGGCACTTCGAACACGAAGACGTCGCTCGAAGCGATGGCCGTCCTCGATCTCCGGCGCGCGCCATTTGAAGGATTGCGGCAGGATGTGCAGCGAGCCGAAAATGTAGACCGTGCTGTCGCCGTCGCGGACCCGCCAGAGCGCAGGGCTGGGCCCTGCCGATTGCGCGAGAACCCCCGCGGGCAGCAAGGCCAAGAGAACAGCAAGAATGCCGGCCACACGGGCCGCGAGATGCCTGATCATCCTCCCACCCCGACTGCTCAGTTATTGAGCAAGTCTAGCATAGGGACGTGAGCTCAGGAATCTTCGTGGAACCGGGCGGCGATCAGAGACGTGAGCGCGGCGATGGCCTCTCTCGCGTCCGGTCCGTTGGCGATGAGCTCGACGATGGTCCCCTTGGCCGCGGCCAGCATCATCAGCCCCATGATGGAGCGTCCGGAGACGGAGTTGTCGTCCTTCACCACGGTGATCTCGCTCCTGAACTTCGACGCCGTCTCGACGAATTTCGCCGAGGCGCGCGCGTGCAGTCCGCGCTGGTTCACGATCGCGGCCTTCACCCGGACCTGGGTGCTGTCCGTCAAGCGGTCGGACGGGCAGGCGCGGCGGCAAGCTCCGCCGAGCCCGAGCGCATGTATTTCTTGCCGGCGGCGATGGCTTCCTTCACCGCCTGGTCGAGCGGCATGGTCGTCCGTACACCGATCAATTTGATCAGGCTCGGCAGGTTGGCGCCGGCCAGGACCTCGACCTTGCCCTTCTTCAGATGGGTCAGCGCGAGGTTGCAGGGCGTTCCGCCGAACATGTCGGTGACGAGCACGACGCCGCGTCCGAGTTCGACCGCGGCGATCGCCGCCGTGATCTCGTTGCGACGCTGCTCGATGTCGTCGTTGGGGCCAATGCAAACGGTCTTCACGTGGGTCTGCGGACCCACGATGTGCTCCGTTGCCGAGAGGAGTTCGACCGCCAAGCGGCCGTGCGTTACGATAACGATACCGATCATCGTCCGATGCAATTCAGAACGGCGCGCACGATAGCAGGCTCCATTTCAGATTAAAGGGGTTGATTGGGGGAGAACGCGCCTGCGACAAAGGCGCCACTGACAAGACCCGCCGCGGCCGCCGCGATTTTGGCCGGAGTTGAGGCTTCATGCGCGTTAAGGCTGATGAGCGGCACTTTCACGTCCGCTTGAAGAGCGGCGGGTAGGGTAAAGAACGCGGGCTCCGGCAGGCGCGCGATCGCATCCTCGGGGTCCAGCCGGACCGCCAGGATGACCGGCGTTGCCGGCGCCTTCTCCAATCGCATGATCCCGAGACCGCGGATTTCCATCCCGCCCGCGAGATTGGGCGGCGCATCGGCCATCACGCGCCCGTTTTCGATGAACAGCACGGTCTGGTCGTCCGCTATGAGCTTGCCGCCGGCCGCGATCAGTCTCAGCGCGACGTCGGATTTTCCCGCGCCCGAATCGCCCAGCAGCAGCACCGCGTCCTCGCTCGCAGCGCCGAACGGTTTCGTCGCATCCTTGAGCGCCACCGCCGTGGCATGAACAGAAACGCGCGGGGAGCCGCGCGCGGAACGCTCTGTCATGGACGGGAACGCGCCAGCGGAAGTTCGACGGTGAAGCGCGCGCCGATGTGCTTGCCCTGAACGTCGGTCCGGTTCTCGGCCCAGATGCGGCCGTTGTGGCTCGCGATGATCTGGCGCGCAATCGCAAGCCCAAGCCCGGAGTTCTTGCCGAAGCCGTGCTCGACAGGACGCTCGGTGTAGAAACGGTCGAAGATGCGTTCGAGATTGTCCTCCGGGACTCCCGGTCCGTCGTCCTCGACGATGGCGCGCACCAATCCGCCCGTGATCTGCGCCGACACGCGCACCTGTCCGCCATCCGGACTGAACGAGATCGCATTGTCGATCAGATTGCGGAACACCTGGCCCAGGCGCTCGTCCATGCCCTGCACGACGGCGGCCCTCGCGGAATCGCGTCCGACTTCGACATGCACGCCGCGCGGCATTTCCATCGCGCCGTAGATCGTGACCAGCGTCTGCAGCAGCCGCCCGACATCGACCGGCTGCGAGTGACCGCGCGACAATTCCGCATCGAGCCGCGACGCATCCGAGATATCGGTGATCAGGCGGTCGATGCGCTTGAGATCGTTGCGGATCACCTGCACCAGGCGCTCGCGGTTGTCGGTGTCCTTGGTGCGTTCGAGCATCTCGACCGCGCTTCTGAGCGAGGTGATCGGGTTCTTCAGCTCGTGCGCGACATCGGCCGCGAACCGCTCGATCGCATCGATGCGGTCGTACAGCGCCTGCGTCATCGCCGAGAGCGACTCGGACAATTCGCCGATCTCATCGCCACGGTCAGGCATGGCGGGGATCGCTTCGCGTCCCGCGCGCCCGCGCCGCACGCGCTCGGCCGCCGCCGCAAGCCGGCGCACGGGTGCGGCGATCGTGCCCGCAAGATAGAGCGAGGACAGCAACAGCACGCCGAACGCGAGCGCGAACACCTTCACCAGTGCCGCGCGCTCGTCTTTCAGGATGTCGTCGATGTCGCCCGATTCCGTCGTCAGCATCAGCACGCCATAGAGCGTCGCGAAGCGGCGGATCGGAACGGCGACCGACAGCACCAGCTTGTCCAGCTCGTTCACGCGCACGCTCGAACCGTTCTCGCCGGTCAGTGCGAGGTTCACTTCCCCATACACGCGCCCGTTCTGCCCGGCTTCGAAATAGGGCTCGAGCTCCGCCAGCGGACGCACGCCCATCAGCCGGTCGTAGAGCGATTGCGCGGCGACCACCGTGCGCTCGAAATAGGCCAGCACCGGGTTCGACGATTCCGGCGGCGGCAACGATTCCGTGACCACGATGTTGCGCGCGAGCAGGTTGCGCGTGTCGATCAGGAGCTGGCCGTTCGTCGTGTAGACGCGCGCGCGCAGATGCGTCGGCGCGATCAGCTGGCGCAACAGCGGCTCGGCTTGCGCGGTGTCGATCGTGCGGCGCTCCTGGATCGCGGTGTATTCCGCGAGCGCACCGGCGACGATGAGCGCCTGATCGCGGATCCCTGAGATGCGCTCCTGCACCAGACCCGCGCGGCTCGACTGCACCCACAAGACGCCGCCGATCAGGATGATCAGCGCGAACACGTTGAAGAACAGGATGCGCCGCGTCAGCGGCGAGATGCCCCGCGTGCGATGAAACTGCCGGTCGGCGCCCATCGGCCGGGCGGGGCGCACCGTGCGCCCAAACGACATCGGCCGGTCGGGTGCGGGCGCCAGGCGCTCGGGCGCCGGCAGTGGCTTATCCGCGGGCGTGCGCTCAGGCTTTGCCGCGGGCGGGGTTCGTTCCGACCGCGCGACGACCAGGCTGTCCTTGTCGCTTACGCTCATGGTCCACGGTCTTCCGGCGCGGACCGTCGATCATCCACCGAAACGCGGCAGCAAGAAGGCAGGGCCGGAAACGCGCGGATTTCAGGTCTCCTTGTACCGGTATCCCACGCCATAGAGCGTTTCGATCGAGTTGAAATCGTCGTCCACGACCTTGAACTTCTTCCTCAAGCGCTTGATGTGGGAATCGATCGTGCGGTCGTCGACATAGACCTGGTCGTCGTAAGCCGCGTCCATCAGATTGTCGCGGCTCTTCACGAAGCCAGGCCGCTGCGCGAGACACTGCAGGATCAGGAACTCGGTCACGGTGAGCTTCACCGCCTTGGCGTTCCACGTGCATTCGTGACGCATCGGATCGAGCACAAGCTGTCCGCGCACCATCGTCTGTTTGGCTTCGCCTGCAGGCGCGTGCCCGCCTTTCTTGCCTTCGGCCCGGCGCAGCACCGCCTTCACGCGCTCGAGCAGCAAACGCTGCGAGAAGGGCTTGCGGATATAGTCGTCGGCGCCCGCATTCAGTCCCATCAATTCGTCGATCTCCTCGTCCTTGGAGGTGAGGAAGATCACCGGGATTTCCGCGTTCTGCCGCAGGCGGCGCAGCAGCTCCATCCCGTCCATGCGCGGCATCTTGATGTCGAGGATCGCAAGGTCGGGCGGCGTCGCGCTGAGCGCGGTCAGCGCCGAGGCGCCGTCCGTGTAGGAGCGGACGTGATAGCCCTCCTGCTCGAGCAGCATGGTCACGGAGGCGAGGATGTTCTTGTCGTCGTCTACGAGTGCGATGGTCGCCATGGGCACCGGATTTGAGCTACGCAAAGTTTCGAATCAGTATAGGCCAGCTGCGGCTAAAGCGCAGCCGCATCACCGCTTTTGGACGGGTTCCAGGAGGTCGAAGCAGGAGGGGCAATAGCACCCCTTGGCGTCGGCTTGCATCGGTCTTGGCGGCTTTTCCATGCACCAGCAGGTGCCTATTCCCGTCGGATTGCAGGAAAACACCGCACCACAGCGGATGCATTTGGCGCCCGCCGCGGTGTCCCTGGCCGTCTCCATGATCAGGCGAACTGCACCTTCAGGATCTCATAGGACCGTGCGCCGCCGGGCGCCGAAACCTCGACGGTGTCGCCGGCCGCCTTCCCGATAAGGGCGCGCGCGATCGGCGAAGAGATCGAGATCTTGCCCTTCTTCACGTCGGCTTCGAGGTCGCCCACGATCTGGTACTTCACTTTGGCTTCCGTATCTTCATCCGCGAGCGTGACGATCGCGCCGAATTTCACCGTCTTGCCGGACAGCTTGGAGACGTCGATGATGTCCGCACGGGACAGCTTGTCTTCGAGGTCCATCACCCGGCCTTCGATGAAGGCCTGGCGCTCCTTCGCCGCGTGATATTCGGCGTTTTCCGACAGGTCGCCATGGGAGCGAGCCTCCGCGATCATCTTGATGACGGCGGGACGCTCGACCAGCTTCAGATGGGAAATTTCGTCCTCGAGGGCCTTATAGCCCGAGGCGGTCATCGGAATGCGATCCATCCTCTCCACCTTAAGATTCGACAGAACTTCCTAGGCCCGGCCGGCTGTGTCCAAGCTGGACCGGTCCGGAACGCCAAATACCAACGCATGAGAATTGGCCACCGTTTCCGGCGGGTCCCTACTCGGGCCCTCTAGGCCAGCCCTCAAGAATAGGACTGGAGGGAGGCGACTTCAAGAGACCCAGTCTTAAGAGATTCAATGGCTTGCGTGACGGCGGCGGCACCCGCCATGGTCGTGCAATAGGGGATCTTGAGGGCGAGGGCGGTTTTTCGGATCGACGCCGAATCGGCCAGCGCCTGGGCGCCGTCGGTCGTGTTGAACACGAGCGAGATTTCCCCGTTCTTCATGGCGTCCACGATGTGGGGACGGCCCTCCAACACTTTGTTGATCAGGCGGACCGGCAGCCCCGCCGCCTGGAGATATTTCGCGGTTCCCCTTGTGGCCACAATCTCGAAGCCCATGCCGATGAGATGGGCGGCGGGTCCCGACGCGTAGGGCTTGTCGGCATCCTTGACCGAGATGAACACCGTCCCTCCGAGCGGCAATTTCGTGCCGCCGCCGATCTGGCTTTTCGCGAACGCACGCCCGAAATCGGTGTCGAGACCCATCACCTCGCCGGTGGATTTCATCTCGGGGCCGAGGATCGTGTCGACGCCCGGGAAGCGGTTGAACGGCAGAACGGCTTCCTTCACCGCGATGTGCGGCTTCTTCGACGGCTTGAGCGAGAACGACGACAGCTTCTCGCCGGCCATCACGCGCGACGCGATACCGGCGATCGGCAAGCCGACCGCTTTGGCCACGAACGGCACGGTGCGCGACGCGCGCGGATTGACCTCCAGCACGAAGATCTCGCCGGCCTGGATCGCGTACTGCACGTTCATCAGTCCGCGCACGTCGAGCGCGCGCGCGAGCGCGATCGTCTGGCGCTCGATCTCGGCGATCGTCGCCGCATTGATCGAATGCGGCGGCAGCGCGCACGCGGAATTGCCCGAATGGATGCCCGCCTCTTCGATGTGCTCCATGATGCCGGCGATGAACACTTCGCCGTCGGAGTCGCAGATCGCATCGACGTCGATTTCGATCGCGTGATGCAGGAAGCCGTCGATCAGCACCGGATTGGCGCCCGAGATGCGGAACAGCTCGCCCGATTTCAGCGCCGATTTCAGCGACGGCTCGTCGGCGACGATGATCATGCCTCTGCCGCCCAGCACATACGACGGACGCAGGATCACCGGATAGCCGATCTCGCGCGCCGCCGTGACCGCCGTCTCGATGTCGAGCGCGGTGCCGTTCTTCGGCTGCTTCAGGTCGAGTCGCGTCAACAGCTGCTGGAAGCGCTTGCGGTCTTCGGCGAGATCGATCGCATCGGCGGATGTCCCGAGGATCGGCACGCCCGCTTGGCCCAGCGCGCCCGCAAGCTTCAGCGGCGTCTGCCCGCCGAGTTGCACGATCACGCCCGCAAGCGAGCCGTTCACTTCCTCCACGCGGATGATTTCGAGCACGTCCTCGGCCGTCAGCGGCTCGAAATACAGCCGGTTCGACGTGTCGTAATCCGTCGACACCGTCTCCGGATTGCAGTTGATCATGATCGTTTCGAAGCCTTGCTCGGCCAGCGCGAAACACGCATGGCAGCAGCAATAGTCGAACTCGATCCCCTGGCCGATGCGGTTCGGACCGCCGCCCAGGATGATCACCTTGCGCTTGTCCGAGGGCCGCGCTTCGCACTCGACCTCGCCGCCCACCGGCGAACTCGTAGGTCGAGTACATGTACGAGGTGAGCGCCGCGAATTCCGCCGCGCAGGTGTCGATGCGCTTGTAGACAGGATGCACGCCGAGCTTGGCGCGGGCGCGCGCGACATCGCTCTCTGCTTTGCCGGTCAGTATCGCAAGGCGCGCATCCGAGAATCCCATCGCCTTGAGCTTGCGCAGCCCGGCCGCATCGCGCGGCAGGCCCAAGCGCTTGACTTCTGCTTCGGTGCGGATGATCTCCGCGATCTCGCCCACGAACCACGGGTCGTAGCCGGTGATGCGCGACAGCTCTTTCTCGTCCACGCCGAGGCGCAACGCCTGCGCGGCGAAGCGCAAGCGATCCGGCGTGGGACGTCCCAGCGCCGCGCGGATCGCATTGGAATCGTCGCCCTGTCCGTAATTCGGGATGACGATGTCGTCGAACCCGGTGAGCCCGGTCTCGAGCGAGCGCAGCGCCTTCTGCATCGACTCCGCGAAGGTGCGGCCGATGGCCATCACTTCGCCGACGGATTTCATCGATGTCGTCAGCACAGGGTCTGCGCCGGGGAATTTCTCGAACGCAAAGCGCGGGATCTTCGTCACCACGTAGTCGATCGTCGGCTCGAACGAAGCCGGCGTGACGCGCGTGATGTCGTTGATGAGCTCATCGAGCGTGTAGCCGATGGCGAGCTTGGCCGCGACTTTCGCGATCGGGAATCCCGTCGCCTTGGACGCGAGCGCGGAGGACCGCGACACGCGCGGGTTCATCTCGATGACGACCATGCGTCCGTCGGCGGGATTCACCGCGAACTGCACGTTCGAGCCGCCCGTCTCGACGCCGATCTCGCGCAAGACCGCGATCGAGGCCGTGCGCATGCGCTGATACTCCTTGTCGGTCAAGGTGAGCGCGGGCGCGACCGTGATCGAGTCGCCGGTGTGCACGCCCATCGGATCGACGTTCTCGATGGAGCAGACGATGATCGCGTTGTCGGCACAGTCGCGCACGACTTCGAGCTCGTACTCCTTCCAGCCGAGCACCGATTGCTCGACCAGGATGCCGTGGCCGCGCGAGGCGTCGAGCGCACCTTCGGCGAGCGCAGCGAACTCCTCGCGGTTATAGGCGATGCCGCCGCCGGTGCCGCCGAGCGTGAACGACGGCCGGATGATCGCAGGCAAGCCTATGCGCTCGAGCGCCGACAGCGCCTCCTTGGCGTCGTGCGCAATCACCGAGCGCGGACATTCGAGCCCGATCCGCTCCATCGCTTCGCGGAACAGCTGGCGGTCTTCGGCTTTGGCGATCGCCGCCGCCTTGGCGCCGATCATCTCGATCCCGTGGGCTGCGAGCACGCCCTTTTCGTCGAGGTCGAGCGCGGTGTTCAGCGCCGTCTGCCCGCCCATCGTGGGCAGAAGCGCGAACACCCGGCCTTTCGGCACGTTCGCTTTTTCCTTGATGATGATCTTCTCGACGAACTCCGGCGTGATCGGCTCGATATAAGTCGCATCCGCGAGGCCGGGGTCGGTCATGATCGTCGCGGGGTTCGAATTCACCAGCACGACCCGGTAGCCCTCGGCCCTGAGCGCCTTGCAGGCTTGCGCGCCGGAATAGTCGAATTCGCAGGCTTGGCCGATGACGATAGGCCCGGCGCCGATGATCAAAATGCTGTGGATATCGTCCCGCCTGGGCATCAATTGGTCCTTGTCACCACGTCGTACTCAGAAAAAAGCCCTCGCGAGGAGGGCCGGTTCAACTCCGCCAGCGCAGCGTGCGCTCCTGCACGGGATTGATGAAAGGCGTCCCATTCTCCACCGAGTCTGCCCACGCCTTCTTGAGCCGGTGGTACCAGATCGCCGGCACATCCGCGTCCTGAATTAGCATCTGCGGAGGAGAAAATTTAAGCCCCTCGTTCTGAAGTTCCACAATTCGCCGGTCCTGCCCCAGAAATGCCCGCGCAAACGGCCGGAAAAACGGCTTGATCCAGTTAAACCAGGGCGTCGTCCAGTAGAAGACCTGCGTCACCAGCGTGTGGTCCGCGTCCTTGGGCGTCACGGCCGTGAAGCCCAGAACCTCGCGTTTTCCTGCGCGGATATGCTCGAATCTGCAAGCTCGGAAGCTCGAAGCGGATTTCCGTCTTCAAGTCGCCGCCCAGCACCTTGTAGGCGAACGAGTTCGACGACGGCTTGTGATTGACCATCGTGAAGCCGCGCAGGCTCGGCGCGTGATGCTTTTCTTTCGCGTGGATCGAGGTCTCGCGCCGCCACCACCATGCGTTATGCACGAATGGCCCATGCGCGGGGTCCATCAGGCCCACGACCGCGTGGTCCACTTCACAAGGGAAGAGCTGCGCTCTCGACGAAGCGAGGGATTGCGCGTCCGTCCGGCCATACCCAGAGGAATCCTCGGCGGTTCGAGCGCGGGCGCCGCATCCGATTTCGGATCGGCCGCGAAATAGACCCAGATCAGCCCATCCTGCTCGCGCACCGGATAGGACCGCACTCTGATTCGCGAAACGTCGATATCGCCGTCCTGCAAAGCCGACGGGATATGGGTGCAGACGCCGTTATTTGCAAAGCGCCAGCCGTGATACGGGCACTCGACCGTCTGCTCGCGGATGCGTCCCGCCGAAAGCGGCGCCGCTCTGTGCGGGCAGATGTCGCGCAACGCGAAGATCCCGCCCGCCGGCATCCGGCCCAAGAGCACCGGGTCGCCGCACAGCATCTCGCGCCGCATGGCGCCGGGCTTCAGCGAGGCGGAAAGCGCGGCCATGTACCAGAGATTGGTCAGGAACATCGGTGTTTGGGTCAAATCATCCGGCGCCTTCGAGTGCGCCCGTTGATAGCCCAGGCCCTGACGAGGAGTTGATTCAGCCGTCCACCGGCCTCAGCAGCGTCTCGCGGGTCGCGACGATCTGGTTCGCCTTGACGTCGTCGATTCGGTAGGCCCAGCCGTTGTTCCTGGCGTTGATCATATCGGCTTCGCCCTGGACCATCGGATTGGTCGCCTCGGCGGAAATCGTCGCCCAGCGCTCCATGCCGCGGGTCGCAACCCTCACCGTGATGTTGAGTCCCTCGAACGTGTTGAACACCGTGGACGGCGCGTTCATGAAGTTGATCGTGTCGGCCTTGGCGACGTCCTGATAGACGAAGCCCACGATCGAGCCCGCGACGCCGTCGGGCGAGCCCTCGAAGGAGAGCTCGCGCCCGCGCGGCAGGTCGAGCATCTTGAAGTCCTGCTGCTCCTTGCTGTCGCGCGAGAGCGTGTAGGTCGGCCCCTCGGCAGGATCGACCACCGCACCTTTCACGCGATCGCGTCGCGATCACGACCGCGGTCTTATCGAGCCAATCGGCGGCGGCCGCCTTCGGCACCAGATAGCCGCGCGCGAGCCACGACTGATTCTCGTCGGGCTTGCGCACATACATCGCCGCGCGTCCAAGCGCGTCGGGCGTGCCCTGCGTCTGTCCGATCAGCACATCGGCGAGCACCGTTCCGCCCGTGCCCAAGAGCTTCATCTGCGTTGCATCGCCTGCGGGCGGCGCGCCGAGCCCGAGATAATTCAGCCAGTCGGCACGCGAAGTCTTCGCCTCGATAATCTGGAGCTCGCGCAAGCCTTCGCCGGTCACGCGCACCTGCTGAGGATCGGCCGGATAATTGTCGCGCTCGACCACGACCCAGCGGCCATCCATCGGCCGGATATGCAGCGTGCCCGTCTTGGACGTGACTTCGATCTCGCTCAGGCCCGAAAGCTGCCCGGCGATGCCCGGGAACAGCGCGCGCGGCTCGAATTGCGGCGCAAGCGATGCGGCGCGCTGATAGACGGCCACGATCGCCAGAAGCACCATCAGCAGCGTCACGCCGCCGAGGATTACGAGGTTTCTCTGACGGCGGTCCGCCAGCATCGCAGTGGCCATGTCACATCCCCCGTGCGCGTGAACGCCGCCGGTTCCTCAAGACCGCAAGGCCGATCGCGGCCGCCGACACCAGCACCGGCACCAGCGCGATGTTGAGCACCGCAAGCGCCGTGCCGAGATTCTCGACATCGCGGCGCAGATTGGCCTGCACCTGGCGCAGGCTCTGGCGCGACTGGACCAGGTCCTGGCGGAACTGATCGACCTGTTTCTGCTGCTCGGCCGACAGCACAAGCGGGCCGGTCGGATTTTCGTCGCCGCCGCCTTGCCCTTGCAGCGCGCGCAAGGATGCTTCGGTCTGCGTCACCCGATCCTGCAACGCGCGTTCCTCGGCGAGGAACTGGCTCTCGGCTTGACGGCGCAGATTGTCCACGAGGATGAACGGCCGTGTCGGACGCTCGCGCGTGCGCAGCGAGATGAGATCGTTCGATCCCATCATGTTCTCGACGAAGTTCTGCACCATCGCGCCGTTGTCCGCCGTCGGGACCGCGATGCGCTGTCCCAAGAGGTTTTGCACGTTGACCCAGAAGCGGTCGTCGAGGAGATCGGTGTCCGCCACCACGATCACGTTGATGTCGGCGGCCTCTTTGAGCTGCTCGGGCAACGGTGTTGTGGGCGGCGTCGGCGGCGGTGGGGCGGCGCCCGGCACCGGCGGAGGCTCGGGGGCGGGCGGAGGCGCGCCGTTCGGGAACGCGGTCATGACCGGCCCCGACACGCGCGCGGCGACGGTGAACCGCTCGCCCGTGGGTTCGAACCGCCGCAACAAATCCTGCGGCCGTTGGGTCACGCGGATCTGGATCGTGTCGATCAGCGCCGCGGTCGATGAGCTCTGAAGCAGCGGCGTGAACATCGTCATCGCGCCCATGCGGTGCTTGAGCGCGCCCGCGGTCGCGATGTTGAGCTGCTGGAGATTGCCGGTGACGGGATCGTCCGCGTTGAAGCTCGCCGGCAACATGCGCATCCAGGCGAGATAGCCGGTGACCTGCGGTCCCGCCGGGCCTGCCACTTGCACCTGCTGCGCGAGTTCTCCGTCGCCCACGATCTTCGACGGGTCGTAGTCGATGCCCCATGAAGTGAACAGCGGCGGCAGGTTCGACGTGGTGCGCTCGCCCGAGTCCTGCTGGCCGGGGCCCTGGTTGTTCAGGATCTCCGACAGCGGATCGACGAAGACGATCGCGTGTCCGCCCCTCAGCACGAACTGGTCGATCGCGTACATCGCCTGCTCGCTGAAGCCCGCGGGATGCACGACCATCAGCGTCGTGATGTCGGCCGGAATGCGATCGGCCGTCGGCTCGATGTTCTGCACGTCATAGACGCTGCGCAGCTGCGTGTAGATCGCGAAGGGCTGGCTGGTGCCCTGGACCGCGGCCATGAACCCGCCCAATCCGGTCTCCAGCGGCAATCCCGACATGATGCCGAGCTTCGGCCGCTGCGGTGTCGAGAGCTTGTAGACGATCGAGCTCAGATCGTATTCGAGATATTGCTCGCGCGACTGATCGAAGAACGGCACGACCTCGTGGCCGGCGAGCGTGTTGTTGCCGACGAGCCCGAAATAGACGGTCTCGCCT
This sequence comes from uncultured Alphaproteobacteria bacterium, assembly GCA_963708555.1. GTDB lineage: Bacteria > Pseudomonadota > Alphaproteobacteria > Micropepsales > Micropepsaceae > CAIYRG01. The sequence goes on from CAVPTF010000002.1 coordinate 74,143, forward strand.
TGCTCCGTCGGCGCGCCGGTCAGCCCCTGCGCCACGGCTTCGTCCTCGGCCTGCGTGAAGGGCGCGGGATCGATCTCCTCGACGATGACGCGTCCGCCCGACAGCGCCGAGTATTCCTGCAGCAGGTCGCGCACGCGCGCCGCGTAGGCCACGAGCGACGCAAACCCGGCCGCCGGCTCGCGCGAGAAGTAGAAGCGCAGCGTCACCGGCTCCTCGAGCTTGCCGAGCGTCGCCCGCGTTCCGGGCGAGACCGTGTAGAGGCCGTTGGAGGTCAGATCGAGACGCGCGGTGCCGAGCCAAGCATTGGACACAATGTTGACTGCGACGAACAGCACGACACCGAGGGCGATGGCGGCAAGCGCGTAGGCTCTGCGGGATAGAGTTTTCATGGCCGGCCTAGCTCATCTTCTTGAGATCGATCAGCACGACATTGACGGCGAGGAAGAGCGCGATCAGCGACGCGAAGAAGATCAGGTCGCGCAGATCGATCACGCCCGACGTGATGGCTTGGAAATGGGTGAGGAAGCTGAACGAGGAGATCGTGTTCACCAGAACGACCGGCGCCCACAGCTGGAAGAAGTCGATGACGAGTGCGGCCCCTGCGATGGTGAAGAGGAAGCACACCGCGACACTGACCACGAAGGCGATCACCTGATTGTCGGTCGAGGCCGAGACCGCCGCCGAGATCGCGAGATAGCCGCCGGCCATCAAGAGGCTGCCGATATAGCTCGCGACGATCACGCCGTTGTCGGGAGCGCCGAGCACGTTCACCGTGATCCAGATCGGGAACGTCAGCGCGAGCGCAACCGCGATGAACGCCCACGCGGCCAGGAACTTGCCGAGCACCGTCGCCCAGATCGGAATGGGCAGCGTCAACAGCAGCTCGACCGTTCCGGTCCTGCGTTCGTCCGCCCACAGCCGCATGCCGACCGCGGGCACCAGGAAGAGATAGAGCCAGGGATGGTAGCCGAAGAACACCGACAGATCGGCGATGCCGTTGTCGTAGAACCGGCCGACATAGAACGTGAACGCACCCATCGCGAACAGGTAGATCACGATGAACACATAGGCGAGCGGCGTCGCGAAATAGGCGGCGAACTCGCGTTTGAACACGGCAAGCGCCTGCTTCATGACGCCGCTCCTTGGCGCCGTTCGCGAAGGCGCTGCGTGTCGTGGGTGGTGAGCGCGCGGAAGACTTCGTCCAGGCGGCCCGCTTCGGCGTAGAGCTCTTTCAGGTCCCAATTCTCCTGCGACGCGAGGCCGGAGACATCTTCGATGATCAGCGTGGATGCGCGCGGGAATGCCGTGATCGTCGCCACGCCGTCGGTCCGCGAGACATCTTCCACCGTAAGCACGCCCGGCAGTGCGGCGAGCTTCTCTTTCGCCACCGGCGCCAGATCCGCAGGCAGCGTCAGCGTCACCGCGTTGTGGTGGCGCGAGCGTGCGAGCAGGCTTTGCGGCGTCCCGTCGGCGACGATGCGCCCGCGATCGATGATCACCGCGCGCGTGCACACCGCATCCACCTCTTCGAGCAGATGGGTCGAGATGATGATCGCCTTCTCCTTGGCCATCGCCTGGATCAGCTTGCGCACGCTGTGCTTCTGGTTGGGGTCGAGACCGTCGGTCGGCTCGTCCATCACCAGAACCGGCGGATCGTGCAGGATCGCCTGGGCAAGCCCGACCCGGCGCTTGAAGCCCTTGGACAGCGTGTCGATCGGCTGCTCGAGCACCGGCTCGAGCTCCGTCTTCGTCGCGGCATCGGCCGCCTTCGCCTTCGCCTCCGCGCCGGAGAACCCGCGGACCTGGGCGATGAAGTTCAGGAACTGCCGGGGCGTCATGTCGCCATAGGCTGGCGCGCCTTCCGGCAGATAGCCGAGCTTCGATTGCGCCGCGATCGTGTCGTTCTCGACGTCATGGCCGCAGATCGACACGCGTCCCGCGCTCGGGCTGAGATAGCCCGCGATCATCTTCATGGTGGTGGATTTGCCTGCGCCGTTGGGCCCGAGGAAACCCAGCACCTCGCCCTTATGGACGCGCAGGTCGATCCCTGAGACGGCCGCGATGCGGCCGAAGTTCTTGGTCAGTCCTTCGATCTCGATCATCGCCGTAGATTGGTTGGTGCGTGCCCCAATAGGAACCGGCAAAACGCCGTTCCCATAAAAAAATAGCCCGCCGACTGCAAGAGCCGGCGCATTACAGTTGGTTGAGCTTGCTCCTCGGACACGGCTGGCGGAGCGATCAAATCAGTGCGCGGATCAACAGGATAGGGCCCGTAGCGAGCGGAGTCCCGAAAAAAGGCCGGGTGGAGCGCGCCGATCAAAAGAAAGCGCGCCAATCCAAAAAAAGGGGCCCCGAAAAGGGGCCCCAAAGGTCGAGGAGGGATCCGGAACGCAACGCAATGCTACTCAATTTGACGTCGGCTGGTGGAAATCCCCGTCCCGGCAGGGGCTGGGGGGCTGGGTCAAACTCCCGGTCGAGGACTGTTCGACCAACCGACAATGAGAGGATGACCCCCCAAGTGGGCAGGGTCGCGGCCCCAATGGGGCATTTTCATGGCTTTCGGCTCAAGCGGATTTGATAGGACCGTGCCCCTGTCACGGTGGGGTCACAAACCCCTTGCCGCCAAGCCCGTGAAGTTCCATGCTTCCCGCCGATGGTGGACGAAACAATAGCTTTGGGCCGTGCGGACGCGCCCTCTTCAGCCGCACGGACCCGCTACTGGGGCGCAAATGCCGAAAGCTCGACGAGCCGGCCGTCCGACGTTCGAGAGCCCAGCATTCGCTTTGACCGCATCGAGCTGAAGCGCATCCTGAACACGTATGGACGCATGGTCGTCGCCGGCGAGTGGCGCGATTACGCGATCGACTTCCGCGACGATGCGGCCGTGTTTTCGGTGTTTCGCCGCGCGGCCGAGATTCCGCTCTACTCGATCGAGAAGCGCCCGCGCCTGAAGGATCGGCAGGGCCAGTATTCGGTCGTCGCCGCGGGCGGGCAGGTGCTCGGGCGAGGCCACGACCTCACCGCCGTGCTTCGCGTTCTCGAACGCAAGCTGCTCAAGGCCGTCGAGTAACAGCCCCAAACGCAAAAACAAAAAGCCCCGGATTTCTCCGGGGCTTTTCGTCGGTGGCTCAGGCCTGAATTAGCGGCGGTCGCCCAGAAGGCGCAGCAGCATCAGGAACAGGTTGATGAAGTCCAGATACAGGCTCAAGGCGCCCATGATCGCGCTCTTGCCCGCGAGCGTCCCGTCGTGGCTCACGACGTCATAGTTCTCTTTGATCTTCTGCGTGTCATAGGCGGTCAGGCCCGTGAACACGATCACGCCGATGATCGAGATGACGAGGCTCATCGTGCCGGACTGGAAGAACAGGTTCGCCAGCGAGGCGATGACGATGCCGATCAGCCCCATGAACAGGAAGGAGCCCCAGCTCGTCAGGTCGCGCTTCGTCGTGTAGCCCCAGAGGCTCATCGCGCCGAACGTGGCGGCGGTGACGAAGAACACCTGTGCGACGCTTGCGGCCGTGTAGAGCAACAGGATCGGCGCAAGCGCTATGCCGTTGATGGCGGCATAGGCCCAGAACACCATCTGGGCGGTCGAGAAGCTCATCGCGTGGATGCGGAAGCTGAGGAAGAACACCAGCCCCAGCGGCGCGAACAGCGCGATCCAGCCGAGCGGCGACAGAGAAAAGCCCGTGGCCGTCTGAGCGAAGAACAGCGCGCTCAAGGGGGTATTCAACACCAGCCAAGCGGTCGCGCCGCTGAGCGCGAGGCCCATCAGCATGTAGTTGTAGACACGGAGCATATAGGCCCGGAGGCCTTCATCGATCGCAACGGCTCCCGTTGCGCCTACGCTCCGAACCCGATTTTCGTATTCGGCCATAGCGGCGATTCTCCTTGGAATCTCAGGTCCAATCGGACCAGCTCACAATATCGGACTTTGATCCCTTAACATCAAGGTATGGAATCACAAGTCTTTGTCATAAAAGCGACTTAAGGATTTCTTAGCCGGCTCGCGGGCTTGGCGGAAAGCGCGGCGAAACCGCCGGCCAAACCGAGCACGAGTGTTCCCACCGCTCCACCGATGATCGTGAGTGCAACCGCGCTCGCGGCAAAGACGAACGGGATGTCGAGCACGAAATAGGCAACCGACCATGCCGCCACGGTTCCCGCACCGAGCGCGGCGAGGCCCGCGAGAGTTCCCAGGAGCCCGTACTCGATCACGTAGACGGCGCCGAGGCGTGCGCGCGTCGCGCCCAGCACCTTCAGCACCACCGCATCGTAGAGCCGCGCGCGGTGGCCTGCCGCGATCGCGCCCGCGAGCACGAGCACGCCGGCAAGGATCGTGACGAGGCTCGCGACCGACACGCCGCGAGCGAGCGCGGCCAGCATCTCGCCCACCTGCGCCAGCGTCTCCTTCACGCGCACCACGGTGATGTTGGGGAACGCGCGCGAGATGGCGGCGAACATCGGCTCCTCATCCGCCGCATCGGCGCGCACCGTCGCGAGGAAACTGTGCGGCGCCTGATCGATGATCCCGGGCGACATGATGTTCAGGAAGTTGATCCCGCCGGTGCGGAAATCGACATCGCGCAGATTGAAGATCGTGGCCTCGATGTCGCGGCCCAAGATGTTCAGCGTGAGCGTGTCGCCGATCTTCAGTCCCATGCCCTCCGCGAGCTCGGCGTCGAACGAAAGCAGCGGCGGGCCCCGGTAGTCGGCGGGCCACCACGCGGGGCCTTCCACCACGCGCGTATCCGCGGGCGGTACGCTCGCATAGGTCACGCCGCGGTCGCCGTCGACGGCCCATTTCGAATCCGCGGCGATCTTCGCCTCTTCGGCGGGCACGCCGTTGAGCTTCACGATCCGTCCGCGCAGCATCGGCGTCGCGCTGAAATCGCTCGCGCTCTTGAACTGCTCGATCTCCTGCTTGAAGGGCTCGACCTGATCCTTCTGGATGTCGACGAAGAAGAAGCTCGGCGCGCGCTCGGGCAGCTGATCCTCGACTTCGGCCCGCACGCTCGCATCGAGCAGCGCAACCGTCGAGAGCAGCGTCAGCCCAAGTCCGAGCGCCACCATGATCGAGGTCGACGGCGCGCCCGGCCGGACCAGATTGGCCAGCGCAAGCCGCGCCACCTGCGATCTCTGTCGCGGCAGACGCGCGATCAGCCTGCGGATCAGTCCGCCGGCGACGCGCAGGAACACCAGCACCGCGGCCATTCCCGCAAGGAAACCGAGATTGAATTCCGGATACGGCGACAGCGCGATCGAGAGCGCGGCGATCGCCACGAAGATCGCGACACCCGCCACGCGATAGGCGAGGCGTGCGCGCATATGCGATGGCGCGACCAGATCGCGGAACAAACCGGCAGGCGCGATCTCGCGGGCCCGCGCGAGCGGCGGTATCGCAAAGCCGAGCGCTGCGAGCAGTCCGAACACCGCCGCAAGCGCAAGCGGCCCCGGATAGACCGCATAGTTCGCGGGCGCCGGGATCGAGGCGCCGAAGAAATACTCGACGGCAAAGGGCAGGGCGGCGCCGATGACCAATCCGAGCACAAGACCGACGCAGGCGACCGCCATGATCTGCGTCAGATAGATGAGGAAGATCTGTCCGCCTTCCGCGCCCATCGCCTTCAGCGTTGCGATGGTTTCGCGGCGGCGTTCGAGGAACGCCTCCACCGCCTGGCCGGCGCCCACTCCGCCCACAATCAGTGCGGTCAACGCGATCAGGCTCAGGAACATCGTCGCCTGCTCGACGAAGCGCGTCACGCGCGGGATCGCGTTGGTGTGATCGTCGACGTCCCAGCGTCCGTCGGGAAACGCCGCTTCCTCGGCCGCGCGGAACGCCTCCGGCGTCGTCTCTCCCGCGAACGAGATCTTGTACGTGTAGTTGATCAGGCTGCCTTCGACGATCAGGCCCGAGCGCGTCAGCCCTTCGCGCGACAGCATCACGCGCGGGCCCAGCGTGAAGCCGCCGACCACGCGATCGGGCTCGCTCACGATGCGCGCGCGAACTTCGAAATCGGTGTTTCCGACGCGGATCATGTCGCCCGTCTTGAGACCCGAGACGGACGAGCAGCGCGTCTTCGACCGCAGCACCGCATGTCTTGCCGCAATCGAGCGCGGCGGGAAGCGGCATCAGCGGATCGAGCACCACCTGTCCGATCAGCGGATAGAGCGGATCGACCGCCTTGATCTCGATCAGCGCGCGGCGCTCGGGGTTTTGCACATCGGTCGCCATGCTGCGCATGCTGGCGAGCGCGGTGACACGCCCATAGCCCGCCATGAAGGTCTGCTCGGTCTCGTCCGCCGGCACGTATTGGCGCGCCATGCGGATGTCGCCGCCGAGCAGCGTCCGCCCCTTCTCCGAGAGCCCGGTCAGGAAGGCCTGGCCGAGCGATCCCACGCCAGCGATCGCGGCCACGCCCAATGTCAGCGCGGCAAGAAAGATGCGGAATCCCGACAGCCCGCTCCGAAGTTCCCGGCGCGCGTAGCGGATCGCCAGCAAGAGTGCGCTCACCTGTGACGCTCCTCGGCCACAATAAGGCCGTCCTTCATGCGCAGGATGCGGTCGCAGCGTGCGGCCAGGGATTGTTCGTGCGTCACCAGGAACAGCGTCGCGCCCGCCTTCGCCCGCAAGCGGAACAACAGATCGACGATGGCCGCACCCGTGGCGCCGTCGAGATTTCCGGTGGGCTCGTCGGCGAACAGAACCTTCGGCTCGTGGACGATGGCGCGCGCGAGCGCCACGCGCTGCTGCTCGCCGCCGGAAAGCTGTCCCGGATAGTGGTCGAGCCGGTGCTTGAGCGACACCGAATCCAGCGCCGCTTCCGCCTTGGCGAAGGCGTCCGCGCGGCCCAGCAGCTCCAGCGGCACCGCGACGTTCTCGAGCGCGGTCATCGTGGGAACGAGATGGAACGATTGGAACACGATCCCGACATGCTCGCGCCGGAACCGCGCCAGCTGATCCTCGTTCAGCGTATCCAGCCGCTGCCCGGCGACCGACACGCGCCCCGCGCTGGCGGCTTCGAGCCCGGCCGCCACCATCAGCAGCGACGATTTGCCGGAACCCGATGGACCCAGCAGCGCCAGCGCCTCGCCATGGGCCACCTTCAAGGAGACGCCGTTCAGAATGTTGACCGGCCCTGCCGCGCTCGCCAATGTCAGCCGCACGTCTTCGATTTGAATCGAAGGCGCGCCCAACTCTTCGGCCGTGGTCTGTGATCGGGGCGGGTTCGCGCATACCAAGCATTTTCAGGCGAAGTGCCTTTCGCGGTTCGCCGCGGAAAATGCGACAATTCAGTAACATAGAGCGCTTCCACGATTCGAAGAAAGTGGAAGCGCTCTTTCAGGCGATAAGGACGATGCACACGCTCTTCAAGACAATTCTCTTTGGCCTGGCCGCGATCCTCGCGCCCGCGATCATGGCCGGGGATTTAGCCCGAAGTGCGGCGCAAACAGGCCCAGCCGGTGCGCATCCTCGCCTTCGGAGACAGTCTCACCCAGGGCTACGGCGTGCCGCCGGGGACGGAATTCCCCGCGCGGCTGGAGAAGGCGCTCAACGCCAAAGGCCTCGATGTCACCGTCATCAATGCCGGCGTGTCGGGCGAGACGAGCGCCGGTGGCCTCGCGCGCGTCGATTGGCTCCTGGGCGACGGCAAGAGCGGCCCCGATGCTGCGATCCTCGAGCTTGGCGCCAATGACGGCCTGCGCGGCCTCCCGGTGGCCGAGATGGAGAAGAACCTCGACACCATCCTGTCGAAGCTCAAGGCGCGCAACATCCGCCGTGCTGTTCGCCGGCATGAAGGCGCCGCGCAATTTCGGCGCGCGCTATGCCGAGGAGTACGACGCGGTCTTTCCGAAGCTCGCGGCGAAATACGACGTGCTGTTCTACCCCTTCTTCCTCGAAGGCGTCGCGTTGGACCGCTCGCTCGTCCAGCCCGACGGTCTTCATCCCAATCCCAAAGGCGTGGACGCGATCGTCAAGGGCATCGAGCCCCTGGCCGAACGCCTCGTGCAGCAGGTCAAAGCCCGCCGCGCCGGAGCCCCCGCGAAGAAATGAAGTGTTCGGAAGGCGCCGCATCGGCGAGACGACTCGTCTGCCGAAGCCTTGGGGTAGGGGGATTGTTTACGCGCTGTAACTCCCGGTGGCGTAAGTTGTCGGCATGATCGGTCGACTCGCTTCGGTCGGTGGCTTCACCGCGCTCTCGCGCGTCGCAGGATTCTTCCGCGACGTGCTGATGGCCGCCGTTCTCGGCGCGGGTCCCGTCTCCGACGCGTTCATGGTCGCGTTCCGCCTGCCCAACAATTTCCGCGCCATCTTCGCCGAAGGCGCCTTCAGCGCGGCCTTCCTGCCGCGCTACGCGGGCGCGGCCGAGAAAGACGGCAGGGGCCCCGCATCGCCCGCCGCGAAGTTCGCCAACGAAGTCTTCGCCTGGCAGTTCGTGGCGCAGTTGATCCTGCTCGTGCTCGCGCTCGTCTTCATGCGCGAGATCATCAGCGTGCTCGCGCCGGGCTTCTCCGACACTCCCGATCAGCAGGCGCTCGCCGTCGAGCTGTCGCGCATCACGTTCCCGTATCTCTTCTGCATCGCGATCGTCACTCAGCTCTCTTCGATGCTGAACGCGGCGGGAAAATTCCGCGCCGCGGCCGCCGCGCCGATCTTCCTCAATCTCTCGATGATCGCGTTCTTGAGCCTTGCGCAATTCTTTCCGAGCCCGGCGCACGCGGTCTCCTATGGCGTGCTCGTCGCGGGCGTGCTTGAGCTTGCCTTCATCGTCTGGGCGGCCGCGCGAACCGGCCTCGCGTTGCGCTTTGGCGTGCCGCGCTGGAACGCCGAGATGCGCGATTTCATGTCGGCCCTCGGCGCCGCCATGATCGGCGCGGGCAGCGTCGAGATCGGCCTCTTTATGGATACGCTGATCGCGAGCTTCTTGCCCGCGGGCGATCTTACGGCCCTCTACTACGCCGATCGGATCAACCAGCTCCCGATGGGCGATCGTTGGGGTGGCGCTCGGAACCGTGCTGCTTCCCGAGATGTCGGCGAGGCTCGCGCGCAACGACGAAAAGGGCGCCAGCATCGCGCAGAATCGCGCCATCGTGCTCGGGCTCCTGCTGACGCTTCCCTGCATCGCTGCCTTTTTCATCATTCCCGACACGCTGATGCGCGCGCTGTTTGTCCGCGGGGCGTTCGGGGTCGAAGCAGCCGACCAGGCCGCGGCCGCGCTTTCCGCCTATGCGCTGGGGCTTCCGGCGTTCGTGCTGCTGCGCTGCGTGACCCCGTCTTTCTTTGCGCGCGGAGACACCGCAACGCCCGTCCGAGCCACCGTGGCCGGCGTTGCGGCGAACATCGCGATGAAGTTCGCGCTCGTCATGGGTCTCGACCTCGGCGTGTTCGGCTTGGCGCTCGGCACGGTGTTCGGCGCCTGGGTGAACCTCGGCGTCCTCACCTATCTCGCGCGCCGCCGTGCGGTGCTCGTCGCAACGCCCGAGCTCAAGCGCGGACTCTTTCCGGTCTTCGCTGCTGCTACTGCCGCGGCGATCGGATTCTTCGCGGGCGACGCCATCGGCGAAAATCTCCTCGGGCCCGTCGGCGGCTTCCGCGAGCTCATCGCGTTCGTCATCGCGGGCACTGCGGGAGCCGCGGGCTTCGCGCTCGTCGTCGTCGGCTTCCGCCGCAACCTTCCGCTCGGAGCGCGCTGATGATCCGTCTCTTCGTCGCGCTCGAATTGCCCGAAAGCGTCCGCGAGCGCCTCGGCGTGCTGCAGGCTGGCGTACCCGGTGCGCGCTGGGTGGATGACCATCAGCTCCACCTGACGCTCCGCTTCATCGGTGAGGTCACCGAGGATGTCGGTCACGATATCGATGATGCGCTGCTGTCCATCCGCGCGCCGGGCTTCGAGCTCGAGCTCGCGGGCGTCGGCGAGTTCGGCGGCAAGAATCCGCGCGCGCTGTGGGCGGGCGTGCGCTCCAACGGCGCGCTGCTGCACCTTCAGAAGAAGGTCGAGACCGCGCTCCAGCGCATCGGACTGGAAGCCGAGACGCGGAAATTCTCGCCCCATGTCACGCTCGCGCGCCTGCGCGGAGCGCCGCGCGAGAAGGTGGTGCAGTTCCTCTCGGAATACGGCCTCTTCGCCAGCGGTCCGTTCCGCGTCGACCGCTTCGTGTTGTTCTCCAGCCACCAGGGCAGCGGCGGGTCGGTCTATCACGCCGAGCGGACCTATCCGCTCACGGCATAAGCGTTTTCCGCCGAAGTGCCCGGCGCGCGTTGCGCGCCTTTGTTGATTCGGCGGCGAAGCCGCCCAGGCGGTTCGGCGTAGAAAACACGACAAACAAAAAACTTCACTGCCGCTCCTCGATCGCTTCCATGTCGTCGTCCGAGAGGCCGAAATGGTGGCCGATCTCGTGGATCAGCACATGGCGCACGATATGGCCGAGCGGTTCGGCATGTTCCGCCCAGTAATCCAGGATCGGCCGCCGGTAGAGGAAGATCATCGTCTGCTGCGGCGCGTGGGAACCGCCTTCGAGGTCCGCGAGATCGGGTCCTGAGAACAGCCCGAGGATCTCGAACTCGCTCTCGAGGTCCATCTCGTCGATCACGTCCTTCTCCGGGAACTCCTGCACCATGAAGACGATGTCGCCCGTGAGCGAACGGAACTCCTCCGGGCAGGCTCGCAAAAGCCTCGACCGCGAGCTTCTCGATCTCGTCCAATGTGGGTGCGTGCGCGTTGGTCCAGTCCATGGCGCTAGCATTGGCATAGCGGTTATTCTCGCGCAAACGGCAGAAGGAGAGAGCGATGGCAAAACTCGAAGGTGCTGAGCGCAAGGCCGCACTCGCAGGCCTCCCGGATTGGCGTGAGGTCGACGGACGCGATGCGATCACGAGGAAATTCGCCTTCAAGGATTTCAATCAGGCGTTCGGCTTCATGACGCGCGCGGCGCTCGTCGCCGAAAAAATGGACCACCATCCCGAGTGGTTCAATGTCTACCGTACCGTCGAGGTGACGCTCTCCACGCACGATGCGGACGGTCTCACGGAGAAAGACATCGCGCTCGCCAAGGCGATGGACACGTTCGCGAAATAGTTCCCGTCACAGGTCGCGTAACTTTCCGCTTCTGCTCCTGTTCCGCTGAAGGCGGCACCCGGAACGATCGCTGTTACGCGCGCGTTTCTAGGGGGAATTCTCATGGAGCATAACCATGGCCGAATACCGTGAAACGCATACCGTCACGAGCGACGGCGGCGAGAAGAAAAGCAGCGTCACGCCGTGGCTGACGTTTTTCTTGGGCGCGCTTCTCATCGCCGTGATCGCGATCTTCTTCATGAACGCGCAAGGTTCCTTCTCCGGACCGGCGCGGAAAAGGCTGAGTTCAGCATCAAGTCGCCTGTGACGGCGGCGCCGTCGCGTCCTGCCGAGCCAGCGCCAGCGGCGCCCGCACCGGGAGCACCGGCAAGATAGTGCGTTCCGTATTGTCCTTGAGGTCCATCGCTTCACGCATGGGAGGACATCGATGACGGACGTTCATGAGGCTTATGTCGAGAGACGCCGCTGGCGCATCTGGCCCTTCGTGTTGCTGGTTCTGGTCGCGCTGTTCGGGATTGCGCTCTTGGTCGCGATGATCATGAACATCCACGGCTCGATCACGTGGCCCGCGGGCGAGGTGAGGTTCGGCTTCTGGCCGAGAACGGTGACCACGAGCGTGGCGGCGCCCGAAATCGCCGCGCCGCCGGCTCGGGTTGCAACCGAAATTCCACTGACGCCGGCGCCGCAACTTCAGCCGGCCCAGCCGGAATCGCCGCCGGCCGCAACGACGCCAAGCGAACCCGACACGGCGCGCGCGGAAGACGTGCCGGTGGAATAGCTACTTCGCCTGCTTCCGGTTCTTCACGAGGTCATGGACCACTGACGGATCGGCGAGCGTCGTCGTGTCGCCCAGATTCGACACGTCGCCCTCGGCGATCTTGCGCAGGATGCGCCGCATGATCTTGCCCGACCGTGTCTTCGGCAGACCCGGCGCGAACTGGATCACGTCGGGCCGCGCGATCGGGCTGATCTGTTGTCCCACCCATTTCTGCAGCTCGCCCGCCAGCGCATCCGTCGGCGTCTCCCCGATCTTGAGCGTGACATAGGCGTAGATGCCTTGGCCCTTGATGTCGTGCGGGAAGCCGACGACCGCCGCTTCCGCAACCTTCGTGTTCGCGACCAGCGCCGATTCCACTTCGGCCGTGCCGAGCCTGTGGCCGGAGACGTTGATCACGTCATCCACGCGGCCGGTGATCCAGTAATAGCCGTCTTCGTCGCGCCGGCAGCCGTCGCCGGTGAAATACATTCCCGGATATGTCTTGAAGTAGGTGTTCACGAAGCGCTTGTGATCGCCGTAGACCGTGCGCATCTGGCCCGGCCATGACTCGCGCAGCACGAGATTTCCGCTGCCCGCGCCGTCGATGATCTTGCCCTTCGCATCCACGATCGCAGGAACGATGCCGGGAAGCGGCTTCGTTGCCGAACCGGGCTTCAGATCGGTCGCGCCGGGGAGCGGCGAGATCAGGATTCCGCCCGTCTCCGTCTGCCACCATGTGTCGACGATCGGGCAGCGTCCGTCGCCGACGACGCGGTGATACCACAGCCACGCTTCGGGATTGATCGGCTCGCCGACCGTTCCCAAGCAGCTTGAGCGACGCGCGGCTCGTCTTCTTCACCGGCGCTTCGCCTTCGCGCATCAGCGCGCGGATCGCCGTCGGCGCGGTGTAGAAGATGTTCACCTTGTGCTTGTCGATCACCTCCCAGAAGCGCGACGTCGTCGGGTAGTTCGGGATGCCTTCGAACATCACCGTCGTGGCGCCGTTCGCGAGCGGCCCGTAGAGGATGTAGCTGTGCCCCGTCACCCAGCCGACATCGGCCGTGCACCAGTAGATATCGCCGTCGTGATAGTCGAAGACGTATTTGTGCGTGAACGCGGTGTAGCAGAGATAACCGGCCGAGGTGTGCAGCACGCCCTTGGGCTTCCCCGTCGAGCCTGACGTGTAGAGGATGAACAGCGGGTCTTCCGCCTCCATCTCTTCGGGCGGACAGTCGTCGCTCACCCGCAGCATCTCGTCGTGATACCAGACGTCGCGGTCAGCGCTCATGTTGACGTCGGCGCCCGTGCGCTTGACCACGATGACGCGCTTGACGCTCGGGCACTGCGTGAGCGCAGCGTCGGTGTTTGCCTTCAGCGGCACGGCCCTGCCGCCGCGCAATCCTTCATCCGCCGTGACCACGAGCTCGCTTTCGCAATCCTGGATGCGGCCGGCGAGCGAGTCCGGCGAGAACCCTGCGAACACCACCGAATGGACGGCGCCGATGCGCGCGCAGGCGAGCATCGCGTAGGCCACTTCCGGGATCATCGGCAGATAGATCGTGACGCGGTCGCCCTTCTGTGCGCCGTTCGCTTTCAGCACGTTGGCGAAGAGCGACACTTCGCGATGCAGCTCGGCGTAGGAGATGTGCCGCGACACTTTCGGATCGTCCGCTTCCCAGATGATCGCGGTCTGGCCGCCGCGTGTTTTCAGGTGGCGGTCCAGGCAATTGACCGAGACGTTCAGCGATCCATCGTAGAACCACCTGATGTGCAGGTTCTTCGCATCGTACGAAACGTCCTTCACCTGCTTGAACGGCGTGATCCATTCGAGCTTGCGCGCCTCGTTGCGCCCAGAACGCCTCGGGATCGCGGATCGACGCCTGATACATCTCTTCGTATTTCGCGGCATCGATGAAGGCGCGGCGTTTCCACTCCGCCGGTACCGGGATCACCACCTCGGACATATCCGCTCCTCGCGTTCTTTTGCGCGATATTGGCCGGACGCTCCCACCGCTTCAAGGACGCCGGCGCTTTGGCGGCCAGTCCCGCGCACCATGAATGACGCCCAGAATCTGCACGGCGCGATCCGCAATCCTGTAGAGCAGCATGTAGGGCGTACCCGGAACGACGAATTCTCGTGTATCGGGAACCTTGCCGCGACGGCCGGCCTTGGGATGGTGCTCAAGCAGCACGGATGCACTGCGGATGGTATCCATCAATGCATCTGCTGCGTCGATATTGTCTTGGGCGACGAACAGCCAGATCGCGTCGAGGTTCGCTCTGGCGTTGCCGGTCCAGATGACTTTCACGCGGCTTTGCGGCGCTGTGCGCGCCGCCGTCGCTCTGACTTGGCTTTCAGCGCCGCAAACACTTCTTCGGTCGTGTAGAGTTCACCGCGTTCTGCCGAAGCAAGACCTGCCGATATCGCTTCGGCAATGGCTCTTTCGTGATCGATGTGGCGGTCCAGTATCATTTCCACCGCCTGCGACTTTGTGCGTTTGGCCGTCTTCGCATAAGAGCTCAGCTTCTTGGCCAGCGTGGGCGTTACGCGCGCTGTGATCGTGACGGATTTCTTCATTTCTACTCTCCTTACGCATTTGTATACATTGTATTCAGAGGTAAACCTCACGGCAAGGCGCCACGCTCCCGACAGGCGCCAAGGCAAGCCACGGAGGGAATGGGCAAATCGTAGACCACATCCCCCTGGCGAAATATCCGGCCTTGGTGCAGAAATAGCCTCGCGCGGCTTATGGGGCACAAGAGGATGGCCGTCTCGACAGTCGTCAAACGTCTATCGCTGGCCGTGGGTTTGGGCATTGCGTTCGGCATCGCCGCCTCGTCGCTTTACGCTCAGGCGCCCGGAGCATCGTTCAAGGATTGTCCCGATTGTCCCGAGATGGTCGTCGTTCCTTCGGGCAATTTCCTGATGGGCTCGGTCAATCCCTACGTGCCCGAATTCGAGAAGCCGCAGCATCGCGTGACCATCGCGCGGCCGTTTGCCATCGGCAAATACGAGGTCACGCAGGCCGAGTACATGGCGGTCATGGGGGACCATCAGAGCAACTATCCCGGACCGCGGCGTCCGGTCGAGGGCGTGTCGTGGACGGAAGCGCAGGACTTCGCTCCGCCGTCTGAGCATGAAGACCGGAAAGCAATATCGTCTGCCGACCGAAGCCGAATGGGAATACGCCGCGCGCGCCGGCACGAACTTCGACTTCCTGTTCAGCAACGATTACACCGAGCTCGACCGTTACGCGTGGTCGCTTCAGAACTCCGGCAAACAGACCCAACCCGTCGGCGGCAAGGCCGCCAATGCGTTCGGCCTCCACGACGTGATCGGCAACGTCTACGAGTGGGTGCAGGACTGCTACATCGATCATCACAAGGGCGCGCCCACCGATGGCAGCGCGACGCCCGAGACGCCGAACTGTCCGCGCACGGTGAAGGGCGGGGCGCACTACGGTGTGCCGCGGAACCTGCGTCCGTCCGATCGCGGCCGGCTTGTGCCCGAGATGTACGATGGAACGCTCGGCTTCCGCGTCGCGCGGACGTCGTTGCCTTAGTTCAGCGCGCTCGCCGGCCGGCGATAGGTGAACACGCGCGCCGGCCACAAATTCCACCACACGATCGGCGAGGCGTCGCTCTCGATGTTGCGCGTGCCGATCGGAATCGGCGAGCGGTAGAAATAGGTGAACTGCACGAACGCGCTTCCCGGCATGCCGAGGCGCAGCAGCCCGAGCAGGAGCCGCTGCCGCTTCACCGGCTTCTGCGTCAGCAGCGGCAGTCCGGACACCACGGCTGCGATCGGCCCCACCTCGAGCTCGCGCAGCATCCTCGGCGCCGCATAGGCATCGCCGCGAGAGCACGCGCGCGCCCGGATAGCGCTCTTTCAGCAAGCGCGCAGAACTGTGGATCGGCCTCGATCAGGATCAACCGTTCCTCGGCGATGCCGCGTTCCACCAGCGCTTGCGTGATCGCGCCGGTTCCCGAACCGAGTTCCACGACCACACCCGGCGCATCGGGATCGACGGCCGCCGCCATCGCCTTGGCGAGCTCGCGGCCGCTCGGGAGTTGCGCGCCCGTCCTTAACGGCGCCGCCATCCAGGCACGGAAGAAGTGCGCCGCGTCGCGGGCGTAAGATGCTCTGGGTCCGGACGTTTTGGCGCCCGCTATCTGTACCTCACCCCTCATGCATCTTCCCCTTTCGAGAAACCCTAGCGCTGCACGGGAACAACGCCAAATCCTAATCGCGTTCTCACCGAAAGTTTGATAGTTGACTTCGCCGCCGCCGGGCGCAAACTCGGCTCGGTCCCAGGGGCGCCCTGAATGAACAGGGCTGAGATCGCTGAATGCGAGTCCCTTCGAACCTGATCCGGTTCATACCGGCGGAGGGAGGGACGGCTGGAGAGAAATCCGGCCGCCGACCTCTGACGAACTTGGAGGTGTCGGTTATGAATAAGCAGATCCGCAACGCAGCGCCGTCGAACGACTCCATCACCAGGGGCGCGCTTCCGGGTTCGCGCAAGGTCTACGTCGCGTCGAACGGGAAGGGCGTTCCGTTCCGCGAGGTCGCGCTCTCGGGCGGCGAGCCGCCGGTCAAGCTCTACGACACGTCCGGTCCGTACACGGACGGTTCGGTCTCGATCGACATCAGCAAGGGCCTGGCGCCGTTGCGCCGCGACTGGATTCTCGCGCGCGGCGATGTCGAGGAATACGAGGGCCGCCACCGCCGTCCCGAAGACGACGGGCTGAAGCCCGGCGAGCTTCTCTCCGTGCCGCAGTTCGACCGCGCGGGCCTCAAGCCCCTGCGCGCGAAAGCCGGGCAAGCGCGTGACGCCAGCTCGAATATGCCCGCGCCGGCATCATCACCAAGGAGATGGAATACATCGCGGTGCGCGAGAATCTCGGCCGCTCGGCGCTCGCCGACGGCGAGAGCTTCGGCGCCAACATCCCCTCGCAGGTGACGCCGGAATTCGTCCGCTCCGAAGTCGCGCGCGGACGCGCCATCATCCCGGCCAACATCAACCACCCCGAGACCGAGCCGATGATCATCGGCCGGAACTTCCTGACCAAGGTCAACGCCAATATCGGCAATTCGATCGTCACCTCGGGCGCTGCCGAAGAAGTCGAGAAGATGGTGTGGTCGATCCGCTGGGGCGGCGACACGGTGATGGACCTCTCGACCGGCCGTCACATCCACACCATCCGCGAATGGATCATCCGCAACTCGCCGGTGCCCATCGGCACGGTGCCGATCTATCAGGCGCTGGAGAAAGTCGGCGGCGTCGCCGAAGAGCTCACCTGGGAGATCTACCGCGACACGCTGATCGAGCAGTGCGAGCAGGGCGTCGACTATTTCACGGTCCATGCCGGCGTGCGTCTGCCGCACATTCCGCTGACCGCGAACCGCGTCACCGGCATCGTGTCGCGCGGCGGCTCGATCCTCGCCAAATGGTGCCTCGCGCATCACAAGGAGAATTTCCTCTACACGAACTACGAGGAGATCTGCGAGCTCCTCGCGCGCTACGACGTGTCGTTCTCGCTGGGCGACGGTCTCCGTCCGGGCTCGACCGCGGATGCCAACGACGCCGCGCAATTCGCCGAGCTCGAGACCTTGGGCGAGCTCAACAAGATCGCGCAGCGCCACAATGTGCAGGTGATGATCGAAGGCCCCGGCCACGTGCCGATGCACAAGATCAAGGAGAACATGGAGCGCCAGCTCGCGGTCTGCGACGAGGCGCCGTTCTACACGCTCGGGCCTCTGACGACCGACGTGGCGCCCGGCTACGACCACATCACCTCGGCCATCGGCGCGGCCATGATCGGCTGGTTCGGCACCGCGATGCTCTGCTACGTGACGCCGAAGGAGCATCTCGGTCTACCCGATCGCGACGACGTGAAGGATGGCGTGATCGCCTATCGCATCGCCGCGCACGCGGCCGATCTCGCCAAGGGCCATCCGGCCGCGCGCATCTGGGACGACGCGATCTCGAAGGCGCGCTTCGAATTCCGCTGGCGCGATCAGTTCGCGCTCGCCATGGACCCGGAGACGGCGGAAGCCTTCCACGACGAGACGCTGCCGGCCGACGGCGCCAAGGTCGCGCATTTCTGCTCGATGTGCGGACCGAAATTCTGCTCGATGAAGATCAGCCAGGAAGTGCGCGACTACGCGCGCGGCACCAACGACACGCTGTCGTCGGAGGAAATCCGCGCCGCCATGGCGAAGAAGGCGGCCGAATTCCGCGAGCACGGCTCGGAGATCTACCTGCCGAAATCCGCGGCGGAATAGCGGCGTCTCAGTTCGGCGGCGGCAGCATCAGCTCGTCCCTCAATCGGACGAGATGGCGCGTGCCGTCCGCGTCGGTGATCTGCAGCGCGCTGATGCTCACATCGTCGATGTCGGCCAGCAATTCTTTCGGCTGGTTCACGATGTGGTCGACGTCTTCGAGCGCGATGTCGATGATGTCATCCTCGGGGTCGTAGGAAATCCCGATCAGCGGCGCCCATTCCTTTTCGACCTGCCCGCCGAGGTCGATGGAGGCCACCTCGATTTCCGCCTGGCTGCCTTCGAGCGCTTGTGAGACCGCGGCGCAAAAGCTCGCCCATTCCGCCTTCTCGATCGACCGTGCCGTCATGACCATGCCTCGCTCATCTCTGCAACGGCGGAAACTTATGGACGCGCGGAATGTTCCTTGAGAACCGCTGCGGCACGCGCCTAAGGCAGACGCCGCCGGCCGGTGATCGCGTGATAGAGCGATCAGCACGACGATCGCGCCGATGATGGCGACGAACATCGAGTAGACGTTGAATCCCGTGATCCCCTGTCCGCCGATGCTGGTGAAGATCAAGCCTCCGACGCATGCGCCCACGATCCCGAGCACGACATTCAGGATGCAGCCTTGGCCTTGCTGATTGACGACGCGGCTTGCCACGAAGCCGGTGATCAATCCGAACACGATCCATCCGACGAGCGTCATGAGTACCCCTGTAAGCTGCGCCAGAGTTAGGTCCGTTCTTGCATCGGATCAAGGAACGGAACGCGCGGTCTTGGCGTATCACTCGCCGGCGGGGCGGGAGGACAACATGATCAAGAACACACTCCTCACCGGTGTCCTCATGGGCACCATGCTCTCCACGCAGGTGCTGGCGGCCGAATCCGCATGCCTGACAAGGAGCCGGCTCGTGAGTTCGCGTCCGCTCGGCGACAACACCATCGAAATGATCGACAGGAATATGAACCGCTTCACCGTTCGGACGCAGGCGTGCCCAAACCTGAACTTCACCAACGCGACGATCATCCTTGGGCGTTCATGGCGCAATCTGAGCTGCCTGAATTCCAGCGTCACCCTGAACGTGGCGGCGCCGGGCGCGGTCTCGGCACGTGCCGCGTTGCATCCGTCGAAGCTGCAGCCCTCCTGCCAGGCTAACATCCTGATCTGGCACATTAGAATAGCGTCGGCCGAGCCCACGCGAATCGATGAGCGGTGGCGTTCAGCCGCCGTTCATCGACACGTCGATATAGTCCGGCTCAAGTTCAGCGAGTTTGTAATCGTTAACAAAAATTATCCTCGCGTTTACAGCATCGGCTCCTCACCACACCTGATTCGGGGAGCTCGATTCAGGAGATCAAAAGTGAAAAGGAATCTGCTTACCGTCTGTACGCTCGCAGCGACCTTGGTTGCGACCCAGGTCCTTGCCGCGAGCGCTGACTGCCTCCAGCGCAATCGCCTGCAGAGCTGGCGCGCGGTCGACAACAGCACGATGGTGATGACCGACCTTCGGATGAATCAGTACACCGTCCGCATGAAGGGCAGCTGCTCGAATCTCGCCCGCCCCGCTGCCACGCTCATCTATCGCACGTGGCAAAATCTCGCCTGCCTGCAATCCGGCGACATCATCGGCGTGACCGCTCCGGGTCTCGGATTGGTGACGTGCTCGATCGCCGGCGTTTCGGCCGGCGCACCCGGCGCGTAAGTAATCGTCCAACGTTTCCGGCCATGACGACAAAGGCCTTCCTCCAACTCGGGGAAGGCCCTTTGTATTCGCGAAGCATGCGCACATTCGTCGGCGTGACCTTGACGAAGCCGGAAGCATGACAGCGATTCTGCTTGTAAGCCGCGGCGAGTTCTTCGCCGCGCGACACTGTGCTAGTTTTGTTTCGAAGGGGCTTTTCCTCCGAACGGAGAAAGATCCTATGAAACGTCATACTGCCGCGCTTTTGTCTGCGGCGATCATCAGCACCACGCTCGGCGCATCCGTTGCGCTCAGTCAGCAGCCCGATGCTCCGCCCGCGAAGGCGGATGAGAAGGTCTGTCTGCAAGCCAATCGGATGATGAATTACGACATCATCGACGAGCGCACGCTTCGCATCACCGATCGCTTCTTCAAGAACTACACGGTCCGCATGGCGAGTGGTTGCGTCGGCCTGACCAGGGCGCCGACGGATCTGCGCTTGCAGTTGCGGAGTTCGCTCGGACTCGGATGCTTCGGCCAGCAGGGCGACTCCGTCGTCTTCACGAGCCCCGGTCTCGGCCGGCTGAGCTGCGTTGTCACCAGCGTCGAGAACTACGTGCCGGCGACCGCCAAGAAGGCGGAGTAGCCGCTCTACTTCCCGAACGCTTCGAACACCGCGCGGCGCTCGCCCACGGCGGACGCCGCGCGTGTTCGGTACGGCTGCGCGCGCCAGCGCTGCCGCAGCACCGTCGTCGCGCACGGCGCCGAGCGCGATCAACAGCGCCGCGATCGCGGTCTCCGATGCGCGCCCCGCGCCGTCGTCGATCTTGAGCGCTGCCCCGAGCCCGAGCTCCGGCATGATCGCGATATAGACGCCCTCGGCGCCCGTCTTCACCACGATCCCGCGCGACTCGCGCATCAGGTTCGTGCACGCGCGCCCCGTTCCGGCCACCAGCTCCGGATGCGCCGTCATCGCGCGCATGACGCGGCTCGCCGCTTCCCGTCGCGATGGCGCGAGCCCGCTCGGATCGGCGAACTGCGCCATGGCGCGCGCGAGCGCCGTCAGCGGCAGCGCGAAATTGGGGACCGTGCACCCGTCGACGCCGTACGGCATGTCGCCGCTCACGCTCGCCATCTCCTTCAGCGTCGTCTCGACCAGGCGCTGCGCCGGATGATCGACGAGCTCGATATCCCTCGACCGGCGCCTTCAGATGGCGCGCGAGCGTCATGAACCCGGTGTGCTTGCCCGAGCAATTGTTGTGCAGCGATGTCCACCGCTCGCCGCGTGACGATCATCTCGGTCGCCGTCTTCTCGTGCACGGGTCGATGCGGCCCGCAGGCGAGGTCGGCGACCGAACAGCCGATCCGCTCCTGCCATTGGGCGACGCGCGTCGTGTGCATCGGCTCGCCGGAGTGCGAGGCGCACGCGAGCGCGAGCTCCTCGTCGGTCACGCCGAACGCCTCCGCCGCGCCGGTTTCGATCAAGGGCACGGCCTGCACCGGCTTCAGCGACGACCGCGGAAAGATCGGCCGCTCGACGTCGCCGGCTTGCAGCCGCAGCCGCCCCTTCGCATCCGAGACCGCGAACGCGCCCCGATGGACGCTCTCGACCAGCGGGTCGCGGGTGACTTCGACAAGAATGGGATTGCTCATGGCGCGCACGAGATAGCGCCCAGGCTCTCTTTGTCATCGCTCCCCTTTGTCATCCCGCCGCGACAGGCTAGCGTCCTCCCTCGTTGTCGCTGGGGGCACGAATTGCGCGGCTATTTCGCGGTCGGGGTGGACGGCATCTCGAAGCCGATGAATCTCGGCAATCTGCTGCGCATCGCGCACGCCTTCGGCGCAAGCTTCTTCTTCACCGTCGCCGGCCGCGTGAAGCTCGCCGACGCCATGTCCGACACCTCCTCGGCCGCGGGCCACATGCCGCTCTACCAGTTCGGCTCGGTCGGACGACCTCCGCCTCCCGCAGGGCTGCGTGCTCGTCGGCGTCGAGATCACCGAGGACGCGATCGAGCTCCCGAGTTTCCGCCACCCCTTGCGCGCCGCCTATGTGTTCGGCGCCGAGCGGTTCTCGATCTCGCCAGCCATGCTCGCGCGCTGCTCGCACGTGGTGAAGATCCCGACCAAGTTCTCGATCAATGTCGGCATGGCGGGGGCGATCACGCTCTACGACCGGCTCCTGACCCACGGACGCTTCACCGAGCGGCCGCTCCGCCCCGGCGGGCCGTCCGCGCGCGCGCAGGTTCCACCGGTGTCGAATTGGGGCGCGCCCCTGATCCGCAAAACCAAGGAAAAGGCTTGAGCGTTCAAATTGTCGCCCTAATCATGCACTAGGTGATTCGCGGGAGTCGGGCGGACACCGGGAGAGGTGCGTATGCGTATTTGGGCTGGAGTGGTCTCAGCATCGGTTGCGGCCTGCGTCATGGGGGCGGCGCTTGCCGCCGAAAACCCCACCCTCGTCGGGACCTTCAAGGACTGGCACGTCTATTCCGCGGGCAAGGGCAAGAACCGCACCTGCTACGCGCTCACCGTGCCCAAGGAGATGCAGCCCGCCAACGTCAACCGCGACGAGGTGTTTTTCCTGATCTCCAACTGGCCCGCGAACAAGACGGTCAACCAGCCCTCGGTCGTCCCCGGCTACCAGTACGCGGCGAACGCCAAGGCCCAGGTCCAGGTTGGCTCGGACAAGTTCGCCTTCTTCACCAAGAACGAGGGCGGCACCGGCGGCGCCTGGATGGAGAAGGTGCCCGACGAAAAGAAGCTGGTCGCCGCCATGAAGCGCGGCTCGTCCATGATCGTGACGGGCACATCGGCCCGCGGCACGCTGACGAGCGACGACTATTCCCTGGCCGGATTCTCGGCGGCGCTGGAAAAGCTCGCACCGCCTGCAAATAGCCGCTTGCGGTTTCTACCGCCAAGGTTGAAACACTCCGCCCGGCACCCACCTTTGGGGGCCGGCGTGCTGATGGAACCATGACCGAACCCGTATCCCTGATTGGCTTGTCGCCGGCCGAGCTTTCAGCCTCGCTCGAATCCACCGGGCTCGAGGCCAAGGCCGCCCGCATGCGCACGCGCCAGCTCTGGAACTGGGTCTATGTCCACGGTCAGCGCGATTTCGCCGCCATGACCAATCTCGCCAAGGATTTCCGCACCCGCATGGCCGAGACCATGAGCCTCGGCGCGGCCCGAAGTCGTCACCGAGCAGATCTCGGAAGACGGCACGCGCAAGTGGCTGCTCCGCACCGCGCCCGGGATCGAGTTCGAGACCGTGTTCATCCCCGAGGAAGACCGCGGCACGCTCTGCGTCTCCTCCCAGGTCGGCTGCACGCTCGACCTGCCGCTTCTGCCACACGGGCACGCAGAAGCTCGTGCGCAATCTCTCGCCGTTCGAGATCGTGGGCCAGGTGATGATCGCGCGCGATGCGCTCAACGACTGGCCGTCGACCGCCGAGAACCGCCGCATCACCAACGTGGTGATGATGGGCATGGGCGAGCCGCTCTACAATTTCGACAACGTCAAGGCGGCGCTCTTGATCGTCGCCGACGGTGACGGTCTCGCGCTCTCCAAGCGCCGCATCACGCTCTCGACCGCGGGCGTCGTGCCGATGATCGAGCGCGCCGGCAACGAGATCGGCTCCTCGCTCGCCGTTTCGCTCCACGCCGCGCGCGATGAAATCCGCGACGTCATCGTGCCGCTCAACAAGAAATATCCGATCGCCGAATTGATGCAGGCCTGCCGCACCTATCCCGGCGTCTCGAACGCGCGCCGCATCACGTTCGAATATGTGATGCTCAAGGGCGTCAACGACTCGCTCGCCGATGCGCGTGCGCTGGTGAAGCTGCTCGCGGGGATTCCGTCCAAGATCAATCTCATCCCGTTCAATCCGTGGCCGGGCGCGCCCTATCAGTGCTCGGATTGGAGCGTGATCGAGAAATTCGCCGAGGTCGTCAATCGCGCGGGCTACGCTTCGCCGGTGCGCACGCCGCGCGGGCGCGATATCATGGCGGCCTGCGGACAGCTCAAGAGCGCGAGCGTCAAAGAGCGCGCGTCGGCGCGGATGGCGGCGATGCGCTCGGCCGAGCTTTCCAGAATGCCCCACTGAAGAGATCGATCCCGCGATGACAACCGTTGCGAACGATGTCCCTCTCGAGCTCTCGCCCTCGCTCGACCGCGCGAAGCTCGCCGAGCGGTTTCGCACGCATCGCCGCGTCCACATTCCCGAAGTGCTCACCCGCCGCGCCGCCGAGCGGCTCTATCGCTGCCTCGTGCAGGAAACGACATGGAGCGTCACGCTCAACAACGGGAAGGACTTCTTCGATATCGACAACGTGCTCGGTCGACGAGCGCATGAAGCTCGCGCTCCAGGCCTGGCAGCGCGCGCAGAACGATTTCCAGTATCTGTTCGACAATCACCGTCTGACGCGGAACGGCGAGCCCTATCCCGACCCCGCGCATTATTTCGCTCGCGTCGTGGACTTCCTCAATTCGCCCGGTCTGCTCGACTTCGTCCGCGAGATCACCGGACTTGCGGAGATCGTCTGGGCGGATGCGCAGGCGACGCTCTATCGGCCGGGCGATTTCCTCAACGTCCACGACGATGAGACGGGCGGCCGCAAGCGCCTCGTTGCCTATGTTCTGAACCTGACGCCCATCTGGCGGCCGGACTGGGGCGGCGCTCTGAACTTCCTCGGCCCGACCGGCCATATCGAGGAAGGCTACGTGCCGACCTTCAACGCGCTGAACCTGTTTCGCGTGCCGACAAAGCATTACGTCGGCGCCGTCGCCCCCTATGGCGGCATGCGCTATTCGGTCACCGGCTGGTTCCACGGCCGCTGATTTGCGCGCCGCCGCCCGATCCTATAGACCGCCCGGCGGCGTAGACGTGACGGGAGGACAGGGTGGCAAAGCGCGACGTGAAGAAGGTTGTGCTCGCCTATTCGGGCGGGCTGGACACGTCCGTCATCCTGAAATGGCTCCAGACCGAATATGGCTGCGAGGTCGTGACCTTCACCGCCGATCTCGGCCAGGGCGAAGAGCTCGAGCCCGCGCGCGCGAAGGCGCAGCTCCTCGGCATCAAGCCGCAGAACATCTTCATCGAAGACCTGCGCGAGGAATTCGTGCGCGATTACGTGTTCCCGATGTTCCGCGCCAACGCGCTCTATGAGGGCGTCTATCTGCTCGGCACCTCGATCGCGCGTCCGCTGATCGCCAAGAAGCAGATCGAGATCGCGGAAAAAGTCGGCGCCGATGCGGTCGCGCATGGCGCGACGGGTAAGGGCAACGACCAGGTGCGCTTCGAGCTCTCCTATTACGCGCTCAAGCCCGACATCAAGATCATCGCGCCCTGGCGCGAATGGGATCTCGCGAGCCGCACCAAGCTGCTCGCGTTTGCCGAGTTGCATCAGATCCCGATCGCCAAGGACAAGCGCGGCGAAGCGCCGTTCTCGGTCGACGCGAACCTGCTGCACTCTTCTTCCGAAGGAAAAGTGCTGGAGGACCCCGCGCAGGAAGCCGACCCCATCGTCTATCAGCGCACGCTTTCGCCCGAAGAAGCCCCCGACAAATCGACCCCGATCGAAATCGGCTTCGAGAAGGGCGACGCCGTCTCCGTCGACGGCAAGCGTCTGTCGCCCGCGGCGCTGCTCGCGCGGCTGAACGAGCTCGGCAAGGCGAACGGCATCGGCCGCATCGATCTCGTCGAGAACCGTTTTGTCGGCATGAAATCGCGCGGTGTCTACGAGACGCCCGGCGGCACGATCCTGCATGCCGCGCACCGCGCGATGGAATCGATCACGCTCGACCGCGGCGCCGCGCATCTGAAGGACGAGCTGATGCCGCGTTACGCCGAGCTGATCTACAACGGCTTCTGGTTCTCGCCCGAGCGCGAGATGCTCCAGGCGCTGATCGACAAGAGCCAGGAATTCGTCACCGGCACGGTGCGCGCGAAGCTCTACAAGGGCAACGTGATGATCACCGGCCGCGCCTCGCCTTATTCGCTCTACGCCCAGGACCTCGTCACCTTCGAGGACGATCGCGGCGCCTACGATCAGAAGGACGCGCAGGGCTTCATCAAGTTGAACGCGCTCCGCCTGCGCACGCTCGCCTCGCGCAAGCGCAAGACGAAGTCATGATCCCGTCCAACCGCGCGCAGCTCGCTTACTGGAACGGCCCCATCGGGCACATGTGGGCCGAAGCGCAGGAGAAGCGCGACCGCGATCACGCGCCGATGACCGAGGCGCTCTTGTCGCTCGCCGCTGCATCGCCCGGCGAGCACGTGCTCGACATCGGTTGCGGCTCGGGCACCACGACTCTGCGTCTTGCGCAACAGGTGGGCCCCGAAGGCAGCGTCACCGGCATCGATCTTTCGACGCCGATGCTCGCGGTCGGCGAACGCCGCGCGCGCGACTCCGGTTCGCACGCGCAGTTCATCGAAGGCGACGTCACCGACCATCACTTCGAGCCGAAACACTTCGATCTCGCCGTCTCGCAGTTCGGCGTGATGTTCTTCGCCGATCCCGCCCGATCGCTCGCGAACGTCTTCGCGGCGATGAAGGAGGGCGGCCGCATCGCCTTCGTGTGCTGGCGCGTGTCGACCGAGAATCCGTGGTCGGCCGTCCCCGAAAGTGCGGCCAAGCCCCTGCTGCCGCCGATGGAACCTGTGCCGCCCGATGCACCCGGCCGCTATTCCTTTGCCAACCCCGACCGGGTGAAAAGTGTGCTCCTGCGCGCCGGGTTCCACGCCCCCGACATCCAGAAATTCGACGCCCGCATCCATCTCGGCGGCACGCCGGAGGACGCCGCCTCCTCCAGCATCGATGCCGGGCCGCTCGCCCGAACGCTCGCGGAAGTGGATGAGGACACACGGAAAAGGGTGCGCGAGGCGGTCACTGCACGTCTGGCGCGGGAAATGGGACCCGGCGGCGTATATCTGAACGCGGGCTGCTGGCTGGTCGCGGCAAAGGCCTGACAATCTGCTAGACTGATCGGCCAGATGGGCGCGGAGGACTGCATGAGTCTTGCCGGCAGGTTATCGGTCTTGGCCTTGATCGGCGTGCTGCACTCGCCGGCGCTTGTTCTCGCGGCGGGCGCCGACGACGCCAATCGCGCGGTGGTCGCCGCCCGCAACGGCCGCTACGACGAAGCGATCGAACTCTTCACCCGCGCCATCAACAGCGACGAGCTCGGGCTCGAAAAACCGTGCACAGGCTTACGCCTATCGCGGCATCGCCAAGGCGACGACCGGCGACTACGACGGCGCGCAGCTCGATCTCAACTCGTCGGTCGCTCTCGATTCCGACTTCGCTGCCGACGCCTACGCCTATCGCGGCTACATGAAGCTCGTGCTCGGACAGGCAAAGGAATCCGCGGCCGACCTCGAGAAGAGCGCCGAGCTTCTGATCTGGCCCTACAACGTGCTGTGGCTGCATCTCGCGCGGCTGAAAGCAGGCCTGCCGGATCAGGGGCCGCGCTCGCTCGCGAACAACGCGATCACGCTCGACGTCAAGCGCAATCAGGATGGAACTCCCGGTCTTACGCGCTGGCCCGGCGCGCTGGTGAAATTCATGCAGGGCACCGGCACGCGTGAATCGGTTGCTGCCGCCGCGCAGGAGGGCGATCCCGCGCGTCTTGCCGAGCGCGTCTGCGATGTTGATTTTTATCTCGGTGAGCTCGACCTCGCGCGCAACGACGCCGCCGCTGCCAAACCGCAGTTTGAACGCGCCGCCGAGAAGTGTCCCTTCGCCTCGTTCGAGCGCATGGGCGCCACCGCCGAGTTGACGCGCCTGAAATAACTTTTCGCCTGTTCCCTCATGGAACTCGGAGCGGCGGCGTCACACGCGCAGCTGCCGCTGCCGCATGCGCGACGGCCATCCGGCGCGTCTCACAAGCAAGTTCCGTGATCGATTTCAATCTCGCCGAGCTCGATTTCGCGCCCAGTGATGTCGCGTCTGCAACGGATGCGGCCGAAGTAAAAGTTTCGCTCTTCCTCGTGGAACTGGGATGTAGCTGAAGCGTTAGGGGAGCCTTCGAGCAAGCGTTACGCTTACGCCATCCCAGCGGCTTTTGCTCAGCGTTCAGTTCAAGCGAATAGCGGGGAACACCAAATGAAATTCGTGCGATTGGGACTGCTGTCCGGGGCGTCTCTCATGGCCCTCGTGATTGGAACCGGAACACACGCTGAGGCTGCGGCGTGTACCGCGGCATCCGGTGGAACAAGCGACTATTCGAACGACGCGACCTGCGACTACATCCTCATTACAGGCGACTACACGAACGGGGCGGACGTCATCAACAATGGCGTTGTGGGGGGCGGACCTCTCTTCGCCGGGACAACGGTTGACTCGCTGTTCGGTCTCCATGGCGGCCTCTTCGGCATCGTCAACACCAACACGACGGTCACAATCGAGGGTGCCCTCATCAACGACGGCACCATAAGCGTCATCAACACGGGCGATATCAGCACGACCGACATCGTGATCGGCATCGGAAATGTCGTTGCGGAAATCGGCGGGGGCATCATCAACAACGGCAATATCTTCGTTGAGGCCAGCGATCCGGGCACGGGCAACGACGTTGCCGCGGCAATCGGCATCGCGGCGACCGGCGTCACCGACACCATTTTCCAGAACGCGACCGGCGCGGTTTTGGACGTCGTTGCGGCAGGCTTGGACAACGGCGTCCCGGATACGGTCCTTGCGCAGGCGGCCGGCGTATCGCAATTCGCCTCGGGTTTCACAAGCGCCGTTGCCGAGATTGACAATAACGGCCTCATAGGAGTGTTCGCGTCCGCGGTGGCGGTTCAGTCGGTCTCCGGCTCGGGCAGCGTCGTTGCGCAAGCGCTCGGGATCGGCCTCGGGCAACTCGCGACCGCGACCACCAACGCGGTCGCAGGGGTGCTGAACGACGGCACTCTCAGTGTCACCGCCTTTGCCCAGGCGTCCGGGACCTCGGCCCCGGCGGTCGCGTCAGCGACGGCGATCGGTATCCAGCAGAGCGCAGCGGCGACGATAGGCGCGACAGCGGGCGTCAGTAACAGCGGCCTGATCGATGTTCACGCGACGGCTTCAGCAGGCGGTTCCGGAGCGTTCAACACCGCTGCGGCTCAAGCGCTGGGCGTCGAACAGGTTGTCGCGGCCGCGGAGTCGCTTGAAGCTGTGCTTTTCAACAGCTGGCACGATTCAGGCGAGCGCGATTGCGGTCGCGACCGGAGCTGGCAGTGCATCGGCGTCTGCCTTGGCGGTCGCAGTCATTCAGAGCGCCTCGGGCAGCTTTAACGGCGGCAGCGCGCAGATCGCGGTCCTCTCGGTCGGCAACACCGGCACGATTGTTGCGGGCGCTCATGCCGAAGCGACCGGCGTCGCGGCTGTTTTCGCCAGTGCGGTTGCGGGCGGCGTAGAGCTGGATTTCACAGGGATTGCCGCGACCGGGACGCAGACGGGCCGGCCCACGGTGACGGCGATCGTGCATAACACCGGCCACATCTCCGCTGTGGCGGACGCGTTTGCCGGTGGCGGTACGGTGAACACCGCACTTGCGTTCGCGGCGGGTATCGATGTCGACGCGGCATTCGCCGGACCCGGTTGGCCGATCCTCAATGTCGATATCGTCAACAGCGGCTCGAGTATCGACGTGAGTGCGAGTGCGTCGGCGTCCGGCGCGGGCGTTGCCAGCGCCGCGGCCGTGGGCATCGAGGTCGATGGCCTCGCAGTCGACGGGTTGATCTTGAACAGCGGCCTGATCCGTGCGCAGGCGTTCGCCAACGGAGGCTCGACTGCGGTCGCGCAAGCGGGCGGCATTTCAGTGGCGGCCGGGACGTTTGTCGGCACGATCAGCAATGTCGGCGGCACGATCGTCGCGTTTGCGAGTGCCTCCTCGGCGTCGGCCTACGGCATCCGCGTCACAGGCTACGAGACGGGCTACGGCACGGGCGCCGTAGGCACGATCAATGTCGTGGACAGCACGATATGGGCTGGCGTCTCCAATGACGGCGGGCTGAGCGTCGAGCACGGCGCGGCGATCGACGTCGCGAATGCGTCCCATGCGATCGTGATCAATTTCGACGGCGAAGCGGATGTCTTCGGCAATATCGTTCTGTCCGACGACGACGTGGTGAACGTCAACGGCCGGCTGTATTTCGACGGTGCGGTCAATCCCGGCGGGGCCACGCCGGTTCACACGGGCCTTTCGGCCGACACCTATCCGCTCGCGCTTGGTACGCTCAACGTGAACGGCACGCTGACGCTTGCCAACAATCCGGATCTGGGCCCGGCCTCCGTCAATGTCGGCGTGTTCAACCAGGCCGACGCCGCCGCCGTCGTGTTCGAGGTTCGCGGCGGGGATGCGGGACACATCTTCGCCCAGACGGCCAATCTCGACGGCACTGCGGTCGTCCGGCTGTATACCGGCCTGTACAACGACGTGACGATTACGAGCGCCGTTGCCGCGCTGAACCTCAACGGACAGTGGGACGATGTCGTACTCGATCGGAACTATCTCTTCTTCGACGTCGACGCCGTCTACAACTCGGGCAGCGTCGATATCCTCCTGAGCCGCTTGCCGTTCGACTCGGTCACGGGGATGACCCCCAACCAGATTGCGCTCGGAGGCGGTCTTGACGGTGCCTTCAGCACGAGTTTGTCCGGTCCGTTCGGGGATCTGGCGCAGAACCTGTTGTTCCAGACCGACGCCGCGACCTTCTTGGATTACCTGGATCAGCTTTCCGGCGCCGAGCACGGCCAGAAAGTGCATGCCGAGCTTCAGGCGCAGATCCTGTTGCGGGACATCGTAGCGCAACAGCTCCAGACGGTTCCGGAGATCGGCGTCCGCACCGACGGCTTCTCGCTCAACTCGGTGTGGGTGGCGGGCTTCGGCAGCTGGGGCTCGCAGGACGGCAACGTCAGCGCCGGCGGCTACGACAGCAATATGTGGGGCGTGGTCGGGGGTATCGACTTCAAGGTCGGAGCGTCCGGCAAGCTGGGCGCCACCGTCGGATATGCCTCAGGCGATATGGAGTTCGATCGCTACGCCAACACCGCCGATTACAGCGGCTGGAATGTGGGTCTCTACGGGCGCTACGACGCTCCGCAGTTCTACTTCCAGGGCATCGGCTCCTACGGCATGTACGACAACGATGTGCAGCGTAACATCGACGTCGTCGCCATCCCCGCGCTGGCGTCGCCGCATCGCACCTTGTTGCACCCGGATGCCGGCATCAACTTCCCCGCGCAACCGGGAATCGCAGCCACAACGGGCATCGCCGAATTCGAGCTACAGCAGCAATGTCTGGCAGCTCTACGGCGAACTGGGTTGGAAGGTCAGTCTCGGGACGAATTTCTCCCTCGTTCCGTTCGCCGGCGTGAACTGGATGTACGGCGACAGCGACTCGTTCCTCGAGAGCGGGGCGCTGGGCGCCAACCTTGACATCAACCAGGCAACAGGCCGGTCCCTGGCTTCACTGCTCGGCGTGCGTCTGACGGGCAACAACCTGTTCTCGGGCACCACCACCCTGATCCCGCACGCGCGCTTCGCGTGGCAGCACGAGTTCCTGGACCAGATCTGGAGCGTCGACGGCGCCTTCGCCGGCGTCTCGTCGAGTGGCTTCACGGTCAGGGGCCTTGGCTACGACCAGGATTCGGCCTTGGTCGGCGTGGGCGTCACGATCGGCTTCTCGGAGAGCGCCCACTTGAAGTTCGGATACGACGGCCGCTTTACGGGAGACCGCACCGACCACAGCGCGATCGTCAAGCTCTCCTTCGTGTTCGGCGCTGCGCCACCGCCGCCACCCCCACCGCCGCCGCCACCTCCACCGCCGCCGCCACCTCCACCGCCGCCGCCACCTCCACCGCCGCCGCCGCCGCCACCGCCGCCACCGCCGCCACCACCGCCGCCACCTCCACCGCCGCCGGTTGTGAGGAACTTCATCGTCTTCTTCGACTTCGATCAGTCGAACCTGACGCCCGAAGCTCGGCAAGTGGTCGGGGAAGCCGTGAGGACGGCAATGACGTCGGGCATGGTTCGCGTGGTCGTCACGGGGCACACCGATACGGTCGGCTCGCAGGCCTACAATCAGGGTCTGTCGGAACGGCGTGCGACGTCGGTCGAAAACGAGATGGTGCGTCTCGGTCTGAATGCGAATGACATCCAGACCGTCGGCCGCAGCTTCACGGATCCGCTGGTCCCGACCGGGCCCGGCGTCCGCGAGCCGCAGAACCGCAGAGCCGTCATCGATCTCGGTCGGTAGACAGTCATCCGGCGGACCTCAGTCGCGCAGGCGAAGTCGCCGCCGCTGCGAAACTGCAACTCGAACGCGTCGCCGAGACGCGTCCGTTCGCCTCTTTCGAGCGCAGGGCGCCACCGCCGCCGCTTGAACGTTCACCCGCCTGAGAACGTCGTGAACAGCCCGATCAGCAGCTCCAGACAGATCAGGATGATGATGTACCATTCCAGCCGGTGGCTGGTGCGTGTCGACAGCAGATCGGCCATCGTGTCCGCGGTCTCGCGGATGACCACCAGTCTCTGCCCGATCGCTCGCGCCCGCGGACCGATGTCGTACTCATCCGTCAGCTTCACCCACAAGCGCTCCAGCTCCGGGTGATCCCACAGCACGTCCGGCCGATCGGCCAGCTCCACGCGCCCGGCCAGCCGCTGCTGGATCAGGAGCGCTTCGCCGATTTGCTCGACGAGCTCGCCCTGGCTGCCCACCAAAAGCTTTCGCCGTTTCAAGCTCGATGCAATCGGCACGACCCGGTCGAAGGCCTGCGCGATCCGGCGTTCGTCGTAGCTCAACGTGACGCTCATCGCGATGGCCTCGGAGAGCAGCAACAACCGCTCGGGCGAGTCGTCCTTGAGAACGATGGTTCCATCGGGCTGAAGCTGATCCTCGCCGTCCGCCTTGATCACGATCTGCGCGGTTTCGCTCTCGCGATCGGCGAGCGGCTCTAAGAGCCGCCCTTCGAGGCCCTTGATGATCGCTTCCTCTTCGAGAGGATTCATGCCGATGAAGACCGCAGCGCCGAATCGGAACAGCACGGCCGTGCCGCCGCCCGCGGTCCTGAATGCTAGAGGACTGCTCGAGAACTGGTCATGCCGTTCCAGGCCTTTGAGATCGATGCGCTCGGCGACTTGAAGCGCGCGGGCGATGAGTGGCCTTACGCTCATCCCTCATCCCTCCGTGCCAATGCACGGTCGGCCGGTGCGCGCTGGTGATGTTTCAATGTCAGCTCGATTTGCGCTTGCGTTGGACATTTCGATCATATCGAGCGAGCGCGCCATCCGCTCATTGTCCTCGGCGATCGCCCAACATAGCGCGGTGCATGGTAGCGAATGGAAGAGAGGGGGAAAGGGTATCCCCCTCCTTCCACCGACGCCGAAAGCAGTTTGGCCCCCAGGCCTCTCGTGCGTTTTCGTCGGCGCCGTGGCGGTCCCCCAATGACTCCGGGTTGTGGCCCTGGAGCGCCGCCACAAAAACGATAGCCGCGACTGTGCCAAAATGGAACAGAAAAATTGCGCGCCCGGCTTGTACAATAGGAATAGGAATATTGACAGTTGAAGATGTCACCTAGGAGCCTGATGCGGATGTTCGGGCCGAAGGGCAATCCTCAGGCGAACAATCTCTTCGCCGTCATCCGGGTGCTCCAAAGGGACGCCGGTGTCGAGCTGCACGTGGCGGCAGAATAGAAGCTTACACGTCCAGATTCACGACGTTGAGCGCGTTGTCCTGGATGAATTCGCGCCGGGGCTCGACCAGCTCGCCCATCAGTTTGGCGAACAGATCGTCGGCGTCATCCGCGTGGTCGACCTTCACCTGAAGGAGCGTGCGCGCGTTTTCGTCGAGCGTCGTCTCCCACAACTGATTGGGGTTCATCTCGCCCAGGCCCTTGTAGCGCTGCAGCGCGAGCCCGTGGCGGCCCCACGCGAAGATCGCATCCAGAAGCTGGCTCGGCGCGCGGACCTCGACGGTCGCATCCTTCCGCTTCAGCGTGCCGACGCGCAAATACGCCGATTGCAGCTCGGTTGCCATGCGGTCGAGCTTGCGCGCGTCCGCGCTCGCGATCACCGCGCCGTCGATCGCGATCGTCTCGGTCACGCCTCTGACTTCGCGGCGGAATTTGAGCCCGCCATCGGCCATCGGCTCGCCGTGCCAGCCGCGCTCGGTCTCTTCCGACAATTGATCGAGCCGCCGCGCGATATAGGCCGCGGCCTCCTCCGCCTTCTGCTTGTCGCTCAGGATTTCCGGATTGAGCGCGCCCGCGATCGCCGCCTGCTCCAGCAGGAAGCGCGGATAGTGGCGCGGGAAGCCGTCGAGCGAGGCCCTCACCGTTTGCGCGCGCGCGATCATGTGCGCGAGATCGGCGCCGCCGATGTGCTCGCCCGTGTGCAGCGTGAGCACCGCGTCCTTGGCGCCTTCTTCGATCAGGTGCACTTCCAGCTCGCGCTCGTCTTTCAGATAGCGCTCCGACTTGCCGCGGCTCGCCTTGTAGAGCGGCGGCTGCGCGATGAAGAGATGCCCGCGCTCGATCAGCTCCTTCATCTGCCGGTAGAAGAACGTCAGCAGCAGCGTGCGGATATGCGCGCCGTCCACGTCGGCGTCGGTCATGATGATGATCTTGTGGTAGCGCAGCTTGTCCGGATTGAACTCCTCGGTGCCGATGCCTGTCCCGAGCGCCGTGATCAGCGTGGCGATCTCCTGCGAGCCGAGCATCTTGTCGAAGCGCGCGCGCTCGACATTGAGGATCTTGCCGCGCAAGGGAAGCACCGCCTGGTTGGCGCGGTTGCGCGCCTGCTTGGCGGAGCCGCCGGCGGAATCGCCCTCGACGATGAAGATCTCGCATTTCGACGGATCGCGCTCCTGGCAATCCGCGAGCTTGCCCGGCAGCGACATCCCGTCGAGCGCGCCCTTGCGGCGAGAGAGCTCGCGCGCTTTGCGCGCGGCCTCGCGCGCGGCCGCGGCCTCGATCACTTTGCCGACGATATGGCGCGCCTCCGGCGGATGCTCCTCGAGCCAGCGGCCCAGCTGCTCCAGCACGACGCCTTCGACGACCGGGCGCACTTCCGACGAGACCAGCTTGTCCTTCGTCTGCGACGAGAACTTGGGATCGGGAACTTTGACCGAGAGCACGCAGGTGAGGCCTTCACGGCAATCATCGCCGGTGAGCGGCACGCGGTCCTTTTTCCCGAGCCCCGTTTCATCGGCATATTTCGTCACCACGCGGGTCAACGCCGCGCGGAATCCTGCGAGATGCGTGCCGCCGTCGCGCTGGCCGATATTGTTGGTGAAGCACAGCATGTTCTCGTGATAGCCGTCGTTCCACGACAGCGCCGCGTCCACGCGCATGCCGTCGCGCTCGGCCGAGAGCATGACCGGATTGGGGATGAGCGACGATTTCGCGCGGTCGAGATAGCGCACGAACGCTTCCAGCCCGCCGTCATATTTCAGCACGAGCTCCTTCTTCTCCACGCCGCGCTTGTCCGTCAGCACGATCGTGACGCCCGAGTTCAGGAACGCGAGCTCGCGCAAGCGGTGCTCCAGCGTCGCGAAATCGAACTCGGTCTTGGTGAAGGTCTTGGGGCTCGGAAGGAACGTCACTTCGGTGCCGCGCTTGTTGTTCGCGGGGCCGACCTCTTTCAGCGGCGCGTCCGGATCGCCGTCGTGGAAGCCGACATAGTGCTCCTTGCCGTCGCGCCAGATGCGCATCTTGAGCCATTCGGAGAGCGCGTTCACCACCGACACGCCGACGCCGTGGAGACCGCCCGAGACCTTGTACGCGTTCTGCTCGAACTTTCCGCCCGAATGCAGCTGGGTCATGATGACCTCGGCTGCGGAGACGCCTTCCTCCTTGTGGATGTCGACCGGCACGCCGCGGCCGTTGTCGCGCACGGTGCAGGAGCCGTCGGCATTCAGCTCGACCTCGATGTGATCGGCGAAACCGCCGAGCGCTTCGTCGATCGCGTTGTCGACGACCTCGTAGACCATGTGATGCAGGCCCGAGCCGTCATCGGTGTCGCCGATATACATGCCGGGGCGCTTGCGCACCGCATCGAGGCCTTTCAAGACCTTGATCGACTGGGCGTCGTAGACTTCGCCGTTTTCGGGCGGTGGAACTGCGGGCTGCGACATGAGCTAATCCTGTCTCACGAAACCGCCGCCGGTGACCGCGTAGCATTGCGCGTGCGGCAGCAGCGGCGCAAACAAAGCCTTGTCCGTGCCCGAGAGCCACGCCTGCGACTTGAGCGCGAGCAGCTCCTCGAACAACGCGGCGCGACGGGCGGCATCGAGATGCGCCACGATTTCATCCAGCAACAAGATGGGCGCCACGCCATCGCGGCGCTTGGTTTGCAGCCATGCGTTGGCGAGCACGATCGAGATCAGCAGCGCCTTCTGTTCCCCTGTCGAGCAGTCCTTCGCATCGGCGCGCTTCTGCGTGTGCCGGACTTCGAGATCGGCGTGGTGCGGCCCCACATTCGTGCGGCCGGACTCCGCGTCGCGCGTGCGAGATGCCGCCAGTGCGGCTTGCAGCGCGGATGCATCGACCGTCACGTCCGCAGGCTCACCGCTGAGCGTGAGATGCGCGCACGGGAACGCGCCCTCGGCGCCGCGCGCCGACAGTTCGCCGTTCAGCTTCTCGATCGTCTCGAGCCGTGCTTGCGTGACAGCCACGCCTTCCATCGCCATCGTGTTCTCGAGCCCGTCCAGCCATACCGGATCGCGCACGCCGTCTCTCAACAGGCGCAGGCGCTCGTGCATGGCGCGCTCATAGCGCGCCGCGCGCCTTGCATGTCCTGCATCGAGCCCGAACACCAGACGGTCGAGAAACCTCCGGCGCTCCGACGCGCCTTCCAGGAACAATCGGTCCATCGCCGGCGTCAGCCACAACACCGGCAGCAGCTCGGCCAGATCGGCCGCCTGCGCGGGCGCGCTGTTCAGATACAGCACGCGGCGCTGCGTTCCGCCCGAAATGTTGACCAGCCCGGTCCCGATCTCCCAGTCGCCGTCGGGGCGCGCGATGGTTGCGGTGACGGCCCATGGGCTCTGGGCCAGCGGACCTTCGCGCTCCTGCGCCGTCGCCAGCGGCACCTTGCGCTGGAGCGAGGCGAGCTTTGCGCCGCGCAAGCCGCGCCCGGGCGAGAGCAGCGAGATCGCTTCGAGGCAATTCGTCTTGCCCGTGCCGTTGGGGCCCGCGAGCACCACCGGCGCGCTCTCAGGCTTGAGCTTGGCTGCCGCGTATGAGCGGAAATTCACGAGCGCGATCTCGATCAACGAGAGCGCAGGAGTCATTCGTGGACGCGCGCTCGCGTCATCCATGGACAGTGCCGTTTGTCTCAAAATATTCAAACCCGCATCGGCATCAGGACGTAGAGCGTGCTCCCGTCCTGTGCGTCTTCAATCAGCGTCGGCGATCCGGCATCCGCAAGCAGGAAGCGGACGTCTTTGCCCGTGATCTGGCCGGTGATGTCTAGGAGATAGCGAGCGTTGAACCCAATCTCAATGGGGCTGGCTTGATAGTTCGCGCCCACATCCTCGGTCGCCGTGCCCGACTCCGGATTGACCACCGAGAGCGTCACACGATCCTTGTCGAGGTTGAGCTTCACCGCGCGCGTCTTGTCGGCGGAGATCGTCGAGACGCGGTCGACCGCGAGCGAGAACTCCTTGGCGTCGAGCGTCAGCACCTTGTCGTTCCCGGACGGGATCACGCGCTGATAGTCGGGGAAGGACCCGTCGATCAGCTTGGACGTCAGCTCGATGCTGTTGAAGGTGAACTGCACCTTGGTGTCGGAGAGGCCGATCTCGATCGCGCCCTCGGCGTCCTCGAGCAGGCGGCGCAATTCCGCGACCGTCTTGCGCGGAATGATCACGCCGGGGATGTCCCTCGCACCGTCGGGCAGCTCGAGCTCGTGGCGCGCGAGGCGGTGACCGTCGGTCGCCACAGCGCGCAGGCGGCCCGATTTTCCGTCCTTCATCGCGTGCAGATAGATGCCGTTGAGATAGAACCGCGTCTCTTCGGTCGAGATCGCAAACCGGGTCTTCTCGATCAGCGTGATCAGACCGGCCGAAGCCAGATTGAAGCGGTGGGGCAGGGTCCCCGCCGACATCTGCGGGAAGTCTTCCTTCGGCAGACACGCAAGCTCGAACCGTATCGCGCCCGCCGAGACGATCAGCCGGCCCGCATCGCCGCTCACCAGCTCGGCCTGGACCTGCGAGCCTTCGGGCATCTTGCGCACGATGTCGTAGAGCATATGCGCGGGCGCCGTCGACGCGCCGTTCCTCAGCACGTCCGCGGGGATGGATTCGATGATTTCGATGTCGAGATCGGTCGCCGTCAGCTTCAGCCGGCCCTTGGCCGCTTCGATCAGGACATTGGACAAAATCGGGATCGTATTGCGCCGCTCGACCACACTCTGGACATGTCCCAGTGCCTTCAGAAACGCGCCGCGTTCAACATTGATCTTCATCGTGTGCCGGTTCCAGGAATGCCCTTTGAACGCCTCCGAACGGGGGCCGTGAGGTCACGCTTGGGCCTTCGTGGCCCCTCGCGATTCCACGCCCGCAGAATAGCCAGAATTCCCCCCACAAGCGACTCGCGTTCTCGCGCGATTATGACGCGGCAAAGCGGGCAATTGTCCGGCAATTGCCCGCCCAGCCTTACGTTCCGGCCCGCTACAGAATGCGCTTCAGACCCGGTGATGTTGCCGTCCGAGGACCTTGCGCAGGAAATCGACCTCCTGCTGGAACACGGGATCGCTCTTGCACAGCTCTTCGATCCTCCGGCACGCATGCAGCACGGTCGTATGGTCGCGTCCGCCGAAGCGCCGGCCGATATCGGGCAGCGAACGGCTGGTGAGCTCGCGCGCCAGGAACATCGCCACCTGGCGGGGCCGCGCCACGCGCCGCGCACGGCGGGTGGAGTGCAACTCGCGGAGTTCGAGCTTGTAGAACTCCGCCGTCTTCTTCTGGATCTCCTCGATCGTCACCCGCCGGTCGCCGTGCACCGAGCGGCTGCCGATCGCTTCGCCCGCCACCTCGGCGGTGACCGGCTTGCCGGTCAGATCCGCGTACGTCGCGAGCTTCATCAGGACGCCCAGCAATTCACGCGGCGAGCCATCCAGTTCTTGAGCGACGCGTTCCAGAACCGTGTCGGGAAGAGCGGAGCGTGGCCGGCGCTTCTCCATGTCGGTGCATTTCGCCTTCAGGATCGCGAGGCGCGTCATCGCATCCGGTTTCTCGAGCGCGATCACGACTGCGCCCTGAAGCCGCGAACGGATGTCCTCCGAAAGTCCTTCGAGGGTCGATGGCGGCCGGTCCGCCGCGATCACCACTTTACGCCTGAGATCGGTGAACGCGTTCACGGTGTGAAGGAACTCGCTGATCGTCGCCGTGCGACCGCAGATATGCTGCAGGTCGTCGATCAAGAGGATATCCGCGCCGCGCAGCTCTTCCTTGAACGCCAGGGTTTCCTGGTTTCTCAGCGCCGAGAGGAACCGGCGCATGAAATCCTCGGCCCTCAAGAACAGCACGCGCGCCTCCCGCGTGGAGCGTGCTTCGAGCGCGATCGCATTCAGAAGATGCGTCTTGCCGTAGCCGAACCCGCCGTGGATGAACAACAAGCCCATCTCGGAATCGCCGTTCTCCGCGAAACGCTGGGCGGCCTTGAACGCAAATTCGTTCGATGGCCCCGTGACGAATCCCGCGAAGCTTTGCGAGGGATCCGGCTGGCGGTCCCACAGTCCCTGCAGCGAGGCGCCGAACGCCTTGCCCGGCACGTTGCGTCGGAGGCGTGGCCCGTGCGGCTGGCCGTGGCAGTGTCGCGCCCCCGATGACCGGTCTCGGCTCGGACGGACGTGGCTCGACCACGACGATCTCGAGCGCGGCAAACTCACTGCTCGCCGCCGCAAAGGTGCGCTCCATGCGCGTCGCGTGGTGAGACGCGACATAGTCGCGGATCAGCCGGCGCGGCGCTGTCAGCCGCACATGGCCATTGGTCACGCTCGCAAGCGACAGCGGCGCGATCCACGTGTCGAAGATGCCTTGTCCGTATTCAATGCGAAGCCGGTCGCGTACGGAGGCCCAGATCTCGGACCATGCCGGTTCCGGCAATTGCTTCAGTGGAAAACCCATTTTTGTCCAATCCCCACTTTCCGGCAGAGCTGCCGGCGCCCCAAGTGTGGAGTCTCAGCCAATGTTGATGTTCTGTGTGCGAAGTGCAGGTCGTTCAGTCGTTGTCGTCGTGCATGTTTCGAGGTCCTCCCCGTTTCTAAGTTTGAATCCATGGCAGCCCTGCGGCCTTCCAGCCCGCGGCCGATCCGCGATGGCGTTCAGGGTCGAGTGCGCCTTCGAAACCATCTTTGATGTTGAAGCAGGGGCCGTAGCCCGCGGCGGTCAGTGCGATCGCGGCCGAGCGCGAACGCGCGCCCGAGCGGCAGATCATCAGCAGCGGTGCGCCCTTGCGGTAGTTCGTCCGCTCCAGCGCCTCGATCACCTCCGCGACAAAGTCGGGATTGGACCCGGCAGGGAACCGGTTCCACTCGCAGAACAGCGCCCGGCGCTTGAGCGGGCTCAGATCGGGCACGCCGACGAAGTTCCATTCGGCTTCCGTGCGCACATCCACAAGTTGTCCCTCGGCTTCCTTGGAGAGCAGGTCCCAGCTCTCCTTAGGGCTGAGGTCGCCGGCATAGCCGCCTGACGGCGAGGAGGCCGTCTGTGACGGATGCGGTCCACTCATGAATGCCCCCCAGAATAGACAAAAGAAAATCGTGAGCGCTAAAGCGCTTCTTACAAGTAAAACTGTCGAATATTGGATTTTTACTTAGGGTCTACTGGGTTCAGTACCCGATAGACCGCGTAAGAGCCTTATTTTTTCTATGTTTTTTCTTGTTTCGGCCCGTTCCGCCATCGCCCGTCTCCCCATGCAGGACGGGACTCTATACATCGGATTTTCGGCTGCGCAAGGGAGAAAATTAACCGTTTTCGGTCTTGTGACGGATTGCCTACAAGGCCGAAAAAGCCCGTAAAATGAGGGTGTTGACGTGTACTGACGAACCGGCTGTCGTATGCGGATCAATGGAATTTAGCCGATTCAGAGGCTTAGGCCCGACCGCGGCGACAGTTCCATGACACCGTCCGTCAACTGAGGAATTCGTCCTTCCGGGTACGGACAATGATAAGTGGAGGGTCTTTATTCGTTTAAGACAAAACGCCGCAAGCGGGAGCCTAGGCCTTCAGGGCCTTGAGGCGGGCGGTGAGCCGCGAAACCTTGCGACTTCCGGTATTTTTATGGACCACGCCCTTGGACACCCCGCGCATGATCTGGGGCTCGGCGGCCTTCAAGGCCTCCGTCGCGGCCTTCTTGTCGCCCGCGGCCAAAGCCTCCTCGACCGTGCGGATCGCGCTCCGGATCTGGCTCCGGCGCGCCTTGTTGGCGGCGGTGCGCTTGGCGGTGACGCGAACGCGCTTTTCTGCGGACTTGTGGCTCGGCATTGGTGGTCTGGTCCTGCGCTGATTTGAGGGCTCGCGGCTATAACCTCTGCTGTGCGCCCGGTCAATGAGCCGCGGGCATCTCGTAGTTTAGCGGTCTTTGAATGAGGGTTTGCGCTTCTCCACGAAGGCCGCCATGCCCTCCTTCTGGTCCTCGGTCGCGAACATGGCGTGGAAGAGCCGGCGCTCGAGATGGATGCCCTGGCTCAGCGTCGTCTCATAGGCGGCGTTCACGCTCTCCTTGATCATCATGGTCGAGGCGAGCGAGGCCGACGCGATCTTCTGGGCGCATTTCAGGGCCTCGGGCATCAGCTCGGCCAGCGGCACGACGCGGGCGACAAGCCCTGAGCGCTCGGCTTCGGCCGCGTCCATCATGCGCCCCGTGAGGCAGAGATCCATCGCCTTGGCCTTGCCGACCGCGCGCGTCAGCCGCTGCGTGCCGCCTGCGCCCGGACCGACGCCGAGATTGATCTCCGGCTGGCCGAACTTCGCGTTGTCGGCAGCAATGATGAGGTCGCACATCATGGCGAGCTCGCAGCCGCCGCCGAGCGCGAAGCCTGCGACCGCGGCGATCACGGGCTTGCGGGCGCGCGTGACCCGCTCCCAGTTCTTGGTGATGAAATCCTGCGTGTAGGCCTCCACAAAGCCCAAACCGGCCATCTCCGTGATGTCGGCGCCCGCGGCGAAGGCCTTTTCCGATCCGGTGAGGATCACACAGCGGATCTCGTTGTCGGCCTCGAACATCCCGATCGCTTCGGACAGCTCGTCCATCAGCTTGGTGTTGAGCGCGTTCAGCGCCTGCGGCCGGTTCAAGGTGATGATGCCGACCCGCCCTTCGGTCTTCACCAGGATGTTCTCGTAAGCCATCGGCCAGCCTCCATGTTGCGCTGCAATATGCGCCACCCAAGGCACGCCCGGCAATAGAAGGACCGATGTCCGGCGCCTATGATCGGTGCGTCGGGAGGACGCCATGAACGTGAGATTTCGCCTGAAGCACTCGCCTCTGATCCTCGCCGCGTTCGCGGCCGCCATCGCTGGCGGCGCAGCGCCGCAGGCGCCGTCCTCGGACCCGCCGCTCACGCTCGCGCGTGACGGCTATTT
The DNA here is from genome assembly GCA_963708555.1 of uncultured Alphaproteobacteria bacterium. Lineage (GTDB taxonomy): Bacteria > Pseudomonadota > Alphaproteobacteria > Micropepsales > Micropepsaceae > CAIYRG01. The sequence continues at coordinate 116,499 of CAVPTF010000002.1, forward strand.
CTACGTCAACGCCAAGACGACAACGGTGGACGGCAAGAGCTTCGTCACCGACCAGATGTATGTCGAAGTGCGCGTGCCCGCGCGTCAGACGCGGCCTTATCCGATCGTGATGGTCCATGGCGGCACGATGTCGGGCGTGAATTTCACCGGCACGCCGGATGGCCGCGAAGGCTGGGCGCAGTATTTCGTGCGCCAGGGCTACGCGGTCTATGTCGTCGATCAGCCGGGACGCGGACGCTCGGGCTATCTCACCGCGACCTATGGACCGTCGCGCAATGTCGAGAGCACGAATTCGCGCGCGCGTTTCGTCGCGCAGGAGAAAGCGAAGCTGTGGCCGCAGGCAGCGCTCCACACGCAGTGGCCCGGCAGCGGCGAGCCCGATGATCCCGCCGCGCAGCAACTGGCTGCGAGCCAGCTGCCGGCGATCGAAAGCTTCGAGAAGCAGCAATTCCTCAACCGCGATGCGCTGATTGCGCTGTTCGAACGCATCGGACCGGGAATTCTCATGGTGCATTCGCAGGCCGGCGCATTCGCCTGGCCGGTCGCGGATGCGCGTCCCGATCTGATCAAGGCGATCCTCGCGATCGAACCGAATGGACCGCCCGCTCACGGAGTCGAATTTGTCGGCGCGCCGTCATGGTTCAAAGAGGGGCCCGTGTCGCTCACCTATGGCATCACGTCGGTGCCGCTGAATTACATGCCAGCGGTGCGATCCGCCTCCGAGCTTGCGTTCGAGAGAGACGCGAAAGCGGATTCACCCGACAAGGTCGTCTGCTGGAAACAGAAGACACCCGCGCGCCAGCTGCCGAATCTGCAGAAGATGCCGATCCTCGTGCTCACGGCGGAGGCCTCGTATCACGCGCCGTACGATCACTGCACGGTGCGCTATCTCGAACAGGCGGGCGTGAAGCCGACCGCGATCCGTCTCGCCGATCTAGGCGTCCGCGGCAACAGCCATGTCATGATGCTCGAGAAGAACAACAAAGAGATCGCCGCCGTTATCGCCAACTGGCTGGACAAGACGCCCGCCACTCAGCGCTGACAGGACGGGCAGTAGAACGTCGAGCGGCCGCTCTGCACGATGCGCTTGATCTTGCCTTTGCAGTCGCGACCGGGGCAGGGCTCGCCTTCGCGATCGTAGACGGCGAAGTGATGCTGGAAATAGCCGAGCTCGCCATCCGCACGCGCATAGTCGCGCAACGATGAGCCGCCGGCTTCGATCGCCGCGCGCAGCACTTGCTTGATCGCGGGCACGAGCTTCTTCGCGCGCTCGCCCGCGACCGTATTCGCCAAACGCTTCGGCGAGATGCGCGCACGGAACAGCGCTTCGCAGACATAGATGTTGCCGAGCCCCGCGACGACACGCTGATCGAGCAGCGCGGCCTTGATCGGTGTGCGCTTGCCTTTCAGCGCGGCGGACAGCACCGCGGGCGTGAATGCATCGTCGAGAGGTTCTGGGCCGAGACCTTCGAACAGCTTGTCGCTCTCGAGTGCCGCGGTGTCCGCAAGCGCCATCAATCCGAAGCGGCGATGATCGGTGAAGACGATGCGCGTGCCTTCCTCGGTCTCGAAGACGACGTGATCGTGCTTGCCGCTGCCGCTTCCGTCTTCGGCCGCTTTGTAATGGAACGCGCCCGGTTTCACCTTGGCCTTCGCGCCGTGGATCGTCAGACGCCCCGACATGCCGAGATGCACGACCAACGTCTCGCCGGAATCGAGATCGAGCAGCAGATATTTCGCCCGCCGCCTCAGCCCGATGACTCCGCGACCCGTTAACCTCTCGGCGAAACGCGGCGGAAATGCCACACGCAAGATCGGCGCGCCGCGCCTCGACGCGTGCAAGCACGTGCCCCTCGACCGCGGGGATGAGGCCAAGGCGCACAGTTTCGACTTCGGGCAACTCGGGCATGGCGGGCCGGTATATAGTGTATTTCGGTTACCCGTATTCGGTATTCTGCGAGCTATGAACGATACAAGCCCGACCGTTCCCTTCGGCTACCGCGATGTGGCCCCGGAAGAGAAGCCCGCGCTGATCAAGGGCGTGTTCTCGTCGGTCGCCTCGCGCTACGACCTGATGAACGATCTGATGTCGGCGGGCGTCCATCGCTTATGGAAAGACGCGTTTGTCGATTGGCTCAACCCGCGCGCCGGCTGGTCGGTGCTCGACGTGGCCGGCGGCACGGGCGACATCGCGTTCCGTATCGCCGAGCGCCTGCGCCCCAAGGGTGGCGCCGCCAGGATCACCGTCTGCGATCTCAACGAGGACATGCTGCGGCAAGGCCGCCTGCGTCCGGAAGCGAACGATCCGACGATCGACTGGCTCTGCGGCAATGCCGAAGTCTCTGCCGGTCGAGGACTCAAGCCAGGACGCCTATACGATCGCGTTCGGCATCCGCAACACCACGCATCTCGACAAGGCGCTCGCCGAAGCCTATCGCGTGCTCAAGCCCGGCGGGCGGTTCCTTTGTCTCGAATTCTCGCGCGTCGCGGCACCCGGGCTCGATGATCTCTACGATCTCTATTCCTTCGCGGTGTTGCCGAGGCTTGGCGAATTGGTGGCCGGTGACGGAGCGGCGTATCGCTATCTCGCCGAAAGCATCCGGCGCTTCCCGCCTCAGGCCGCAGTTCGCGAAGAAGATCGAGAAGGCGGGCTTCACCCAGGTGAAGCACCGAAACCTGTCAGGCGGCATCGCCGCCATGCATTCGGGCTGGAAAGCGTGATGTTCCGTACACTGAAGGACATCTTCGTTCTGATGCGCATGGCCCGCGCGCTGGCGTCTTATGACGCGCTTCTGCCGCGGGAATATGCCGCGCGTGTGCCGGTCTCGGTGCGCGTTGCGGCACGGCTCTTCGGTTCGGGCAAGCGCAAGCACACCCAGCTTTCCCCCGGTCAGCGGCTCGCGCAGGCGCTCGAGCAACTCGGTCCCTCCGCGATCAAGATGGGCCAGTTCCTGGCCACGCGGCCCGACATTCTCGGGCCCGATGTCGCCCGCGGTCTCGAAACCCTCCAGGACCGGTTGCCGCCGTTCCCGGATGCCGAGGCGCGCCGCATCGTCGAAGCGGCGCTCGGCCGGCCGATCGACAAGCTGTTCGCCGAGTTCGGTCCACCCGTCGCGGCCGCTTCGATCGCGCAAGTGCACCAGGCCGAGACGGCCGACGATCCGCCGCGCCGTGTCGCGGTGAAAATCCTGCGTCCCGGTGTCGAAGCGCGTTTCGCGCAGGACTTCCGCGCCTTCGCGTTGGCGGCCACTTTCGCCGAGCGCGTTTTCTCCGAAGGGCGGCGCCTTCGCCTCATCGATCTCGTCGACACGCTCGCGCGCTCGGTCGCACTCGAGCTCGATCTCCGCATGGAGGGCGCGGCCGCGGCCGAGCTCGCCGAAAACATGCGCGACAATCCCCAGTTCCGCGTGCCCGCGCTCGATTGGCCGCGCACCGCTGCGCGCGTGCTGACCACCGAGTGGGTCGAGGGAACGCCCCTGCGCGATCCTGAACTCGCTGCGCGCCGCCGGTCACGATCCGAAAGCGATCGCGGTCTCGCTGCTCCGCACGTTCCTCACGCAAGCGCTGCGCGACGGCTTCTTCCACGCCGATCTGCATCCCGGAAATCTGTTCGTCGACAAGGACGGCCGCATCTGCGCGGTCGATTTCGGCATCATGGGCCGCCTCGACATGGCGATGCGCCGCTTCATGGCCGAGACGCTTGCGGGATTTCTCGCGCGCGACTATGTGCGCGTGGCGCAGGTGCATTTCGATGCGGGCTTCGTGCCGCGGACGCACAGCGTCGAGACCTTCGCCCAGGCGCTCCGCGCCATCGGCGAGCCGATCTTCGGTCTCACCGCGCAGCAGGTGTCGATGGCGCTCCTGCTCGAACAGCTGTTCGAGACCACGCGCCGCTTCGACATGCAGCTTCAGCCTCAGCTCGTGCTGCTTCAGAAGACCATGATGGTGGTCGAGGGGCTCGCCCGCTCGCTCGATCCGGAGTTCGACATCTGGGAAGCCTCGCGCCCCGTGATCGAGACCTGGATGATCGACCATCTCGGCCCCGAACAGCGGATCAGGGAGGCCGCGGAAGGTCTGACGAATTTCGGGCGCCTCGCGCAGAACATTCCTCAGCTCCTGCGCGACACAGAGTACATCTCGGCGCAGCTTGCCGAAGGCGGCTTGCGCCTCCATCCCTCATCGCTGCGTGCGATCGCGGCGATGCAGGCGAAGGGCGCGCGTCCGGTGCGTATCGCAATCGCCATCGCCGCGGCGGGCGCGCTCGGATGGCTCGCACTCGGTTTGCTGTAGGAGCTAGCCGACTTTGCCGTCGGGCTGGGCGTCGATGCGGATGGCGCCGGCTTCGCAGATCTGCGGGGCCTGCTGGCCCAAGCGGAACACTTTGACCTGGAACACGTGGTTGTCGGCTTCGGGCATGTCCGGCACGCGGACCTGCAGGTTCCCGTCGTGCATGCGCTGGTCGGTGGCCATCACAGCGCGGTAGCCGGCTGTGCCGTCGGCAAGCGTCAGCACCACCCTGAGATCATCGGCGGAAGGAGCCCGGACGCAGTCACCGGTGATCGTCACGGTCTCGCCCGGACGCACCTCGGCAACGGGTTCGGTCGGAACGGGCGCGCGGCCCGAGAACTCGCCGACCGTGCTGCGCAGCACCAGACCGGTCGCGTCTTCGGAGCCCAGGCCGCCCGGCTGCGCAAGGGCCGAGCCCGCCAGAAAGCCACCCGTCAGAAAGACGGTGCAGACCAATATTCCCGACCGTATGTGCATGGGCACTTCCGAGTCTCTCGATTTCGTGATCATACACAACCGGGCACACGTCAGGATAGTGCAATTTTACCCATGGGCGGCTTTGCGCGAATGTCCCGTCCCGTCCACCTCGATCCGAGCCGCAAAGATCGTGATGCCCAGGCCGCTGAATATCGCTCATCGGGGCGGCGCCAAGCTGTGGCCGGAGAATACGCTTTTCGCATTCGCGCAACGCGGCGGCGGCGGGTTTTGACGGCGCGGAACTCGATGTCCAGCTGAGCCGTGACGGCAAGCTCGTGGTGTTCCACGATTTCCATCTGAAGCCGGAGCTTTGCCGCCATCCAGATGGACGCTGGCTCGCGCGCGGTGAGCGGCGTCTCATCCGCGACCTCTCCTCATCCGAGGTTCGGGCGTTCGATGTCGGGCGCATCAGGCCGCGCACGCTCTATGCGCAGCGCCACCGCGTGCTGCATCCGCGCGATGGCGAGCGCATCCCGCTGCTCTCCGAAATCATCGCCGCGGTGCGGGCGAAGAGACCCGGCTTCAAGCTGTTCATCGAGCTCAAGACCTGCGCGGAGGATCGCAGCCTTTCGGCGGCGCCGGAGGAGGTGGCCGAAGCCGCGATCGCGGAGCTGCGCGAGACGGGCTTCATCGTCGAATGCCGTGTTCGTCGGTTTCGACTGGGCTGCTCTTCTCCACGCCAAGAAGATCGCCCCCGAAATTCCGTGCTGGTTCACGACCAAGCGGCGCGCCCCGCACGCCGGTCGCTCCTGGGCGGCCGGCTACCACCCGTCCAAGTTCAAGGGCTCGATCGCCGAAGCGATCGTAAGCGCTGGGGGAGACGGATGGCTCGGCTCCGCGTCGCAGGCCACGCGCTCGCGTATCGAGGAAGCGCATCGGCTGGGTCTGAAGGTCGGTGTCTGGACGGTGAACGATGCGCGGTCGATGCGCGGCTTCACGCGGCTCGGCGTGGACGCGATCGTGACGGATCGCCCCGACCGGCTGGCCGCGCTCGACTGATCTCACATCCCTTCGAACAGGGCGGTCGACAGATACCGTTCGGCGAAGGACGGGATGATCGTGACGATCTGCTTGCCGTCCATGCTGCGCCGCGCGCCCACTTCGAGCGCCGCCGCGATCGCAGCACCCGATGAGATGCCGCCCGGGATGCCCTCGAGCCGCGCGGCTGCGCGCGCGGTTTCGAACGCCGTCTCGTTCGAGATCGTCACCACTTCGTCGATCACCTTCCGGTCGAGGATTTCCGGCACGAAGCCCGCGCCGATGCCCTGGATCTTGTGCGGCCCCGCCTGACCGCCCGAGAGGACGGCGCTGTCTTCGGGCTCCACCGCGATGATCTTCACCGACGGCTTGCGCGCCTTCAGCACCTGGCCGACACCGGTGATCGTTCCGCCGGTGCCGACACCGGAGATCAACACATCGACTCCGCCTTGCGTGTCGTTCCAGATTTCCTCGGCCGTCGTGCGGCGGTGGATGTCCGGGTTCGCGGGGTTCTCGAATTGCTGCGGCATCACCGCATGCGGCGTGGTCTTGAGGATTTCGTTCGCTCGCGCGAGCGCGCCGCGCATGCCCTTGGCCGCGTCGGTGAGCTCGATCTGCGCGCCTAACAGCGCCAGCATCTTGCGCCGTTCGACCGACATCGATTCCGGCATCACCAGGATCAGATGATAGCCGCGCGCGGCGGCCACGAAGGCGAGCGCGATGCCGGTGTTGCCGCTCGTCGGTTCGACGAGCACGGTTTTTCCCGGCGCGATGCGTCCCTGTTTTTCCAGCGTATCGATCATCGCGACGCCGATGCGGTCTTTCACGCTGCCGACCGGATTGAAGAACTCGAGCTTGAACAGGAGATCGGCTTTGACGCCCGCGGCCTGAGGCATGCGCGCCATCCTGACCAGCGGCGTGTCGCCGATCGTCTCGGTGATCGAGTTGTAGATGCGGCCGCGGCCGGGTTTGTGGATCTCGCTATCGCGCGCGGTCATTTCCAGGGTGAAGCCTTTCTCTCAGATTGTGAAATCGGTGACGTCGGCTTGCTCTCTCTCGGCCTGCCCGCAATCGAGTCCGGTGGCGCGCGCCCGCTTGCAGACGTCTTCGATCGAAATCTCGTCGAGCCTCTTCATGACGTCTTCTTGCAGCGAGGCGATCAGCGGCACCACGACGCGCCGGCCGAGCTCGGAGCCGCCGTCGAAGCTCTCCTCCGCGTCGTCGAGGCTCATCGCGATGCGCACGACGTCGCCCACGCTGATGCGCCGCCGCTCGCGCGCCAGGCGATAGCCGCCGCGAGGGCCGCGCACGCCTTTCAGGATGCCGGCGCGCACGAGCTGCTGCATCACCTGTTCCAGATAGCGCTGCGGCACGCCTTGGCGCGCGGTGATCTCTTTCGCCTGCACCGGCTCGGGACGCGCGTTGTAGGCGATGTCGATCACCGCCTCGAGCGCCAGCAACGTTTTTCGCGAAAGCCTGATCATCCGCGTCCTTCCCCCTGTTCGACAGTGAGACCGGTCGAGCCGAAGCCCCCAGTCCCGCGCGCGGTCGAATTGAGAGCCGTCGTTTCGCTCCATTCGACTCGCGCATGCGCCGCGACAACGAGTTGCGCGATCTTCATGCCGCGCGTGATCGTGAAGGGCGTTGCTCCATGATTGATGAGAATCGCGGTCACCTCGCCGCGGTAATCGGAATCGATTGTGCCCGGAGCGTTCAGCACCGTGACTCCGTGTCTGAGCGCGAGCCCGGAGCGCGGGCGCACCTGGCCTTCGACGCCGACCGGCAACGCGAGCGCGATACCTGTCGGCACCGCCTGATGGCGTCCGGGCGGCAGCACGACGTCGCCATCGATCGCCGCGACAAGATCGAGCCCCGCCGCACCCGCCGTCGCATAGGCGGGCAGGGGAAGATCGCGCGCGTGCGCCAGGCGCTGAACCTCAACCCTCATGCCGCGCGCTTTCCGACCGCATCCGCGATCCGCGCCGCCAGGCGCTTCGCGACGTCGATCTTCGACATTTCGGGCCAGGCCTCTTCGCCGTTGGCGGTGATGATGTGGACGAGGTTCTTGTCGCCGCCCATGATTCCCGTGCTCACATCGTTGGCGACGATCCAGTCGCAGCCCTTGGCGATGCGCTTCGCGATGGCATTGGCGATAAGGTCGTCGGTCTCGGCGGCAAAGCCGATCACGAGCGATGGCCGCTTCGCGTGACGCGCGAGACCGGCCAGGATGTCCGGATTCTCCGCGAGCTTGATCGTGGTGGGTGCATCGCGCTTTTTGAGCTTCGAGTTCGCCGCGGTCTCCGGCCGCCAATCGGCGACCGCGGCCGTGCACACCGCGATGTCGGCCGGCAATTGCGCTTCGCACGCCGTCCACATCTGGCGCGCCGTCTCGACGCGCACGAGCTTCACGCGCGGCGGCGGCGCGAGCTCCGATGGTCCGGAGACGAGCACCGTCTCGGCGCCGGCGTCGGCGAGCGCCGAGGCGATCGCATAGCCCTGTTTGCCCGACGAGCGGTTGGCGATGTAACGCACCGGATCGATCGGCTCGTGGGTCGGGCCTGCCGTGACGAGCGCCTTCAATCCCGAAAGCCGCGTGGCCGGGGCGAGCATCGCCTCGATCGCGGTGACGATCTCCTCGGGCTCGGCCAGCCGGCCGGGGCCGCATTCTCCGTCGGCCAGTTCTCCGGCGTTCGGCCCGACCACGGCGATGCCGTCAGCCTTGAGCGTCGCGATGTTGCGCTGGGTCGCGGCGTGTTCCCACATCTTCACGTTCATCGCGGGCGCGATCAGCACGGGCTTGTCGGTGGCGATGAGCGCCGTCGTGGCGAGATCGTTCGCCATGCCCGCCGCCATCTTGGCGATCAGGTCCGCCGTTGCCGGCGCCACGACCACGAGGTCGGCCGAGCGCGACAGCACGATGTGACCCATCTCGGATTCCTGGGTCAGGTCGAACAGATTCTGATAAACTCGATCGGCGGTTAAGGATGCAACCGAAAGCGGTGTCACGAATTGCGCTCCCGCATCGGTAAGAATCGCCCGAACGCCGGCGCCGCGCTTCTGCAACTGCCGGATCAGCTCGAGCGTCTTGTAGGCGGCGATTCCGCCGCCAATGACCAGAAGGATGCGCTTGCCCTGAAGGGTCAAAATGGGGCTCCTGCAAAAAGACGCCAAATTCGGTGGCCTATCTAACAAATTACGATAGGAAAGTGTAGTTCGAGTCAAATAGGTGAGTTAAAGGTGTACAAATAATGGGACATTTGCTCGCGATCGCCCGTGCACCGGTCAAGCGCGGCCCGCTGATGGCGCTCGAGGAGGCCGTCGTGGGGGTCGCCGATGGCGTCGACGGGGACGCCCGAGGCAAGAGGCCCGGACGCCAGGTGACCGTGGTGTTCCGCGAGGGCTGGGACGCCGCCTGCCGCGAGCTCGGCGTTGAGCTCCCCTGGACCACGCGGCGCGCCAATCTCCTCGTCGAAGGCGTAGCGGTGCCGCGCGAAGGCAAGCGCCTCGTCATCGGTTCCCTCGTGCTCGAAGTCACGCAGGAGACCCAGCCGTGCCAGGTGATGGAGGCGGCCCATCGCGGCTTGCGCGCGGCGCTGACGCCGGATTGGCGCGGCGGCGTCTGCTGCCGCGTCGTTCAAGGCGGAACGATCCGCGTCGGCGATCGGGTTGACGTCGAATGAGCGACATCCGCCCGCGCGACGTCCTCGATTTCTGGTTCAAGGACACGCCGTCCGAGAAGTGGTTCTCGCCGGATCCCGCATTCGATGCGCAAATCCGCTCGCGTTTCGAGGACGCGTGGCGTCTCGGCTGCGCGGGCAAGCTCGAGGATTGGGAGAACGAGCCCAACGGCGCGCTCGCGCTGGTCATCCTGTTCGACCAGTTCCCCCGCAATATGTTCCGCGGCTCGGGCGAAGCGTTCGCGAGCGACTCTCTCGCTCGCGAGGTCGCGAAGCGCGCGATCGCGCAGAAACACGATCTCGAAGTTCCCGCGACGCTCCGCAGCTTCTTCTACCTGCCGCTCATGCACTCCGAACATCTGGCCGATCAGGAGACCTGTGTTCATCTCACCAGGGAGCGGCTCGGAGAGGATCACTTTTCCTATCCCTACGCGCTCTCGCACAAAGAAGCGGTCGAACGCTTCGGACGGTTTCCCGCACGCAACAAGGCGCTCGGGCGCGCGAACACTGCGGAGGAGCAAGAGTTTCTTAACCACAATCCGCGTGGTTTCTAGCCGTGAGCGCTACGCGCCTTAATGGTCTCGTTACAATAAGTCTCTCTAATGTCGGCATTGATTCGGGAGCGTTGCGTGGGTCCTCAGGAAACCTGCCGTCTGGCGGCCGAGCTCGTCGAGGAATTCGGCGAGACGGTCAGCGATGTGGCCGAGCGCGCGATTGCGACGTTCGAAGCCGACGGTTACGCGGACCGTGCTCTGATGTGGCGCGCGATCCACGCGATCCTGGGCGACATCGCGGCCAAGCGCTTCGATCCCTACGCGCCGATCGCCATCCACTGAAGCGTTTTCCGGCGAAGTGGCTGCCGGTTCGGCGCAATGAAAACGCGACAAATCGAGATCTCCCGCGCGCGCCGGCCGCTCGAAGCGGAGGAAGCATGCCGCTTGATCCCATCGTCGTCGCACTGTTCGAGCGTCTGCCCCAGCTCCTGACCTATCGGGTTTGGGAGAAGACGCCCGAGGAAGCGCGCGAGGCGTACAGGACGCTCTGCGACCATTCCGATCTCAAAGACGTTGCGATCGGCAAGATGGAAACGCTTCAAGCGCCGGGTCCCGCGGGTCCACTCACGGTGCGCGCCTACACGCCCGTCGCACCGGGGCAGTCGATTCCTGCGATCGTCTATTTCCACGGCGGCGGTTTCGTCATGGGCAGTCTCGATACGCACGACGCGCTCTGCCGCACCCTCGCGAACGAAAGTGGATGTCGTGTTCTCTCCGTCAATTACCGGCTTGCACCGGAGTTTCCGTTTCCGGCGGCCGTCGAGGACGCCTTCGCCGCGGTGAAGTGGGTCGAGGACAACGCCACCGAGCTTGCGATCGATCCGAACGATATCGTGATTGCGGGCGATTCCGCAGGCGCCAATCTCGCCGCCGCGACGTGCCTGCTCGCGAAGGCGAACAGGGGCTCGCCGCACATCGCGTTCCAGATGCTGTTCTATCCCTCGATCAGCCTGACGCGCGAGCTTCTCACCCGCCCGTTCGGGACCGGATACCGTCTCGAGGATCGCGCGATCCAGTGGTTCTATTCGCAGTACATGCCGCCCGGCTCCGACCCTCTGGATGAGCGCCTGTCGCCGATCGCGGCAAAAGATGTGAGCGGGCTCCCTCCGGCCTATATCCTCACGGCGGGCTTCGATCCGCTGCGCGAGGAGGCCATCGCCTATGCCGCGAAACTGAAAGCGGCGGGTGTCGCCGTGACCCACGTCGACTATCCGACGATGATCCACGGGTTCCTCACCATGCAGGGCTGGATTCCGCTGGCCGGCCAGGCGATTGCGGCGGCCGGTCAGGCGGTCAAAGACGCGCTCAAGTAGCGCACCATTGCCGAGCCTTGATCGCGCTACGCGATGGCAGACTTGGGCCGGTGAGTTCAACGGGTCAGCGCAACACCTTCTGTCGGCCTCACGTCTTTAGCTTTGCGCCACCGGCGCCGATTACGCGGCGCGCCATCATCATGACCATGTTCAACTGCTCCGGCGTCCACCCCGGTGTGACGTTGGGATCGGATGGGCAGCTATCCCCATGCGAGGAGATCGCGTATGCGCTCGAAGATGTCCCCAGGGAGTGTCCCGTGCGGCGCACGACACAGTTTCGTAGGTTTCCTTTCATGACCGATACAATAGTGCTAAAGTTTCCTTAGGTCGGAACGCGGAGAGCGTTGAGCTGCTACTGGGGCCTCGGTAGCAGCCACACCGTATTCCTGACCGGAAGCACAGCATGCGCCCCGACCGCCCGGTCGGAGCGGAGATTTCAAGAGGCCTTTCGAGTTGCCAATTCTACGAGGGTAGCGCGGTCGAGCGGGGGAGGAGCCCTTTGGCCGCGGATTTGGAATCGAAAACGGGCGGGATGGAAGTGGTGATCAGTTAAATATCAGGCGTAGCGTTATCTGACGCATTTGAAGTTCCGCCCCACAGACAACATCGGGCCGACCTATCGGCCCGGGGAGGGAACTTCGATGAATTTTCCAAAGACATCGCGCGTGACGACGCTGTTGGGAACGGCCTCGCTTTTGGCGATGGCCCAGGCGGAACAGGTTTACCCCGCCGAGGTGGTCGCGCAGGCGGATGAAATTCCCGAGACGGTGCTGATCACCGGCTCTCTGATCCGCGGCACGGCCGCTGTCGGCGTGCCGGTGGTCAATTTGTCACCGCAAGATTTTGCCATGACGGGCGCGATCACCGCCTCGGACCTGTTCCGCACCATCCCGCAGTTCAACGTCAATCCCGGCCCGGTGTCGACGCAGGGCAACAACAGGCAGCGTGGCGTTCGCGTCAATCTCAGACAGCTCGATACCACGGATGCGCTCCGCTCGCTGATGATGGTCGACGGCCTGCGCTATCCTCCGCAAAGCGAGGAGCTCTCCACGATCGATCCCTCGATCCTTCCCACCTCGGCGATCGAACGCATCGACCTGCTCCTCGACGGCGCGTCGGCGACCTACGGCTCGGACGCCATCGGCGGCGTGATCAATATCATCCTGAAGCGCAATTTCGACGGCGCGATGGTCGAGGCCGGATTCCAGGGAGGCAAGGGCGGCCATGCCGAATACCTCGCCTCCGGTACGTGGGGCCGGACCTGGGACGGCGGCCAGGTCACGCTGAGCTACTCGTGGATCGACGCCTCTCCCGCGCACGGAAACGTCTTCTCGAAGCTCACCCTTGACCACAGGCCTTGGGGTTTGGACGACAGACGCCCGATCGGCTCCTCAACCCCTGGCACGATCTCCACCGGCAACCAGGTCGGTCTGTCAATGCCAGACCCAAACAATCCGGGCTCGCAAATTGCGAATCCGCTTTACCCGGGGAACCTCGGCACCAACTGCCAGAACTGCTACGCCATCCCGCTTGGCACCGGTTTCGATTGGCAAGCCGGCGCGAGCGGCGTCGGTCCGCTGCTTCCCGGCAGCGCGCCCACTCTGGACTGGGCGAATTTCGCCAATGCCGACGAATGCCGGCACCAACGGCACGCGCAACGTCTTCAACCCATTCAGCATCGTCGATTACAGCGCCGCCACCCAGTACACGGGAGGCGCGATCACTGTCGATCAGAGGCTGACGAGCAACATCTCGTTCTACGGCTCAGGCTTTTATGGAATGCGGCGATCGCAGATCGTCATCAACGACGCCGGCCATCAGCTCACTTGGGCAGTTCCAACCTTCAATCCCTACTACCCCACGGGCGCACCGCAAAACCTGCGCGTCGCCTATCACATGGGTATCGAGAAACCCGCTGTGGGCTCAGCCTATTCGTTGGCTCAGCGCTATCAGCTCGGCCTGAACATCGCGCTGCCCGCGGATTGGGCGATGCAGGTCTATTTCTCCCACACCAAGGACAAGAATTACAACACGGAGGATCCGCGCCGCAACAGCCTGAGCAAGTCCGCGGTGTCCGCTGCTCTGGGCTGGACGATCCCGGCGAGTGCAGTCTCAGGCACAACTCCGGCAACCGCCACCTGGACCAAGCCGGCCAACGTGCCTTACCTCAATCTGTTTTGCGACCCGCGGGTATACACGTGCAACTCGCCTGACGACGTTGAATTACCTCCAACGCTTCGACGAGGTCCAGGAGTACATGCATGTCAAGGAGCGCGGCATCAAAGCCGACGGCCCGCTCTTCGAACTGCCTGGCGGTCAGGTGAAGATGGCCATTGGCGCCAACTACACCACCTACAGCGTGCTCGTCCAGCAGACGAACCAGAGTGCAGCCAACCCGATCGTCAACATTGTCCAAGACGCGAGGAATCGCCATGTCTGGGCTGCGTTCACCCAGGTGAATGTTCCGGTCTTCGGCGATGCGAATGCGCTGCCGGGCCTCCGGCGCTTAGACCTCGAATTCTCCTGGCGTCATGACCAGTACGACGACGTCGGCGGCACCAGCAATGCGAAGGTCGGATTCAACTGGAATCCGATCGACGACGTCACGATCCGCGGCGGCTGGGGCCAATCGTTCCGCGCGCCGAACTTCGGCGAGTTCTCACCGGTCTCCAACGTGGCCTGGCAAGGATGGAATTTCGGTCAGGCCTATCCGCAGAATACCGTCCCCCTCAACATCGTATGTGCGAATGGCGCGCCACCCGAGGCGGGCTCGCTCGGGGCCAAGCTGTACAATCCATCGGCCGGCTTGGGATGTGGTGCGGCTCTTGGGGGACTTTCGTACAACGGCGGCGGCAAGGTCCCCGTGGACAGCGGATTGCGGGATTATTTCAACATCGAACAGCAGGTCCTCGATCCCGAAAAGGCCGTCAACTGGGCGATCGGCTTCGACTACACGCCGTCAGGCAATTTTCTCACCGGCCTGAACATCCAGGCCACCTACTACATCGTCAAGATCAACGGCGTCCTGCGCGCTTTCAGCAATCCGACGAATAGCGGTTTCAACGACCCCGTCTTAGGCTTTTCCTATGTGACTCCGGAAGACTTGCGGGATCCGGTCACCGACGCGCAACTCTGTGCGGGGCAGAATGCGACCCCGCAGCTCTGTGCGCCATTCCAGGAGATGGTGAGGCGAGTGCTCGCCCATCCGGTAAACGCAGTCCCGTCAAGCCTCCAGACATTGGTCTACTGGATCAATGATGGCGGGGTCATGAACGTCGGATGGCAGCGGAACGAGGGCATCGACTTCCAGGTGAGCTACGATTGGGAGTGGGAGGGCCTCGGCGCGTTCAATGCCGGCATCATCGGCACCTATTACCTGAGCCAGGAATCGCAGGTTCCCGGCGCCCCCATCGATGACTTCTACCACACCACTTTTGGCGCTCTGAACGGAGTGGAGCAGATCGGCGTGGAGTCGCGTCCGCGCTTCAAGTACCGGACCCGGTTGGGCTGGAGCGACGGAAGCTGGAGCCTCACCGGCTTCATGAATTACGAGAGCCACTTCTTCCACAGCCAGTCTGCTCCTCCCAATGTCAATTTTGGCTGCATCGAGCCTGGCGGAACTGTTGGTGGGACGCCGGACTACACGAACCCATGCTTGATCTCGGACTATAACAACTTGATACCGAGCTACTACACGTTCGATCTCTCGCTGGGATACAACACCGCAGACCGGCCCGCGAACGAGTATTTGCGCAACGTCAGCATTCAGCTCGTGGTGCAGAACATCACGGATAAGACTGCACCCTACGCGTACAAGGTTACCGCCCAAGGCGGTTTTCAGTGTGCTTGTGACGTCACCAAGGGCCTGTTCGGCCGCATAATCTCGGTGCGACTGCAAAAGACGTTCTAGGAGGAACAACCAGGAGGTTGGCGAGGTTGCGCCGGGTCAAGCGCATTGACCCGTCGCCACCGTCTGAGTTGGCTCGAGTGTCGCATCTGTCGGCAGTGGCGAGGAGCTTGTATCTGTCGTCTTCGTTGGTGTGGCGCGCCATCTGGCGCAGCCAATCGGCATAGGCGCGCCAGTATTCGGCTTTGCTCTTGTCCGCGTACATAGTGGAGAGTGGAGCACTGCCACGTAGCTATCTACCCACCTAGTCTAGTCACCGTACCGCCGGTCAGCCCCACGAAGCGTCGGCGCCGAACGCGATGCCGGTGAGCGCTACGGCGTCCGCCGACGAGCTCTGAGCGAAGCTCTCGAGGACCCACTCGGCCACGTCTTCACCCAGCTCCAATCCGTCTTTGTTGGCGAAGCTGAAATGGATGCCGCCGTAGAGCCGGCTCATTGCGGCTTCATTGGCGGCGTCCCAGAAGCTGTCGAACTCCCGCGTGACGTCGGTCGGCGCGGGCCCCCCGGGCGCGGTGAAGCTGAACTCATAGTGCTTGCCGAAGAACGCCGTGAGCACTTCAGCGGCCGCTGCGGAGATCGCGGAATGGGCCGAGACATATTCCGGGAAGTTCGGCGTGACCAGAAGCGGCAGCCAACTAGGGTCTTCTTCTGAAACCCAGCGATTGTCGATGTCGTCCGCATTCCGGATGGCGGTGACCGGCCGCCACGTATCGTAGAAATATTTCGCATCCCAGGTCGCGATTATCGCATCGGCTTCGGCCACGTTGAGGGTGGCAAGGAGCTGCGCCGTTTCGGTGAGACTTAACCCTTCGGCCTGAGCGATGTCTGTCGCGATGTCGTTCCAGTGGCCGGGCGGTGTGCGCGGGCCATAGTGCCAGTACTCTGCGATCTCCGTCTGCTCGGGCGTACGCAGCGTGCTATCGAGCTTCGCCCAAAGACTGCACCTGCTTGAGCGCCTTGGCGTATTCCCTGCTCGTGAGCTCGGGAGGTCCTTCGGGCAGGAACTGATCCGGACTTACCAGCGCAAACGGGTCGAGATTGGCCCAGTGCGGAGCGGCGGCGGCAGAATTCGCAGGCGGGGTGGGCTGCCACATGCCGGGGTCTGTGCCGGGAGTGTATGGAACGGTCGCGTTAATAGCGTTCGAACGATCACCGGCGCGCAGTGCGAGCATGGTCTTCGCCGCCTCTGCGCCGACGGCGATGCCATCGATCTCGCTTTGGCCGTCCGGTCGCGCGAAGCGACACCGCGAGTTGCGCATGCGAACATTGCCGACTGCGCCGGGAAGAGGGTGACCAGCACGTCGTGTGCGGCTTTAGCGACAGCGGCGACGGCAGATGCGCCTTCCGGCGCCGTCAGGCTCACGTGATAACCGGGCGTGCCTTCGATCGCGCTCACGGCATTGAACACAGCCAGACTCTCGATTGCCATCGCACGCGTTGCAGGGGGTGGGCCAAAGGGTGGGCCAAAGAGTGGGTCCGAGTTGCTCAGCGCGATCGCCTGAAGCATGATCTCGTTCCAGACGATGGCCTCGTTGGGGGGACCTGGATCGGGCGCAGGGTCTGGCTTGTGCTTGTGCGCGCGTGTGAACCAAAATTGAAATCGCTCGTGTGCGTGTGACCGTGGCTCATGTCGATCCCTCCGATGTGGGGCCCGCCTCGCCTGGAGCGGAACTCCTTACCTCAACGGTGAATATTGTGAGTACTGGCCGTTATTCCGGCGTTTCCGCGATATCTGAAGCCCCGTTATTGCGCCGTTATTATCCCGTTAAACTGGGCTATACTGCGTGACGGGCGCATTTTCATTCGGCGAGATTTCGTCAAATTGGTCCCCGTGCGAGGTGACGAATGCCATCGGCCTCAGCTTCGGAGCACGGGACTGCGATGCCGGCGCGCTGGTCGCTTCGCTTGCTTGGCGGCTTCGAGCTTGTCGCGCTCCCTGGCGGGGCAAGCGCGATACCGCTCGGGAAGCGCGAGCGCTTGCTTCTGGCCTATCTCAGCCTCAGCCCGAAATTCGCCCAGCCGCGCCGAAGGCTGGCGACGCTGCTGTGGGGCGATGCCAATGACGAGACCCTTCTCGACAATCTGCGGCTCGCCGTCTGGAAGCTGCGCAAGGCGCTTGGCGATAGCGAGCATCGTGTCCTCGCCTCCGAAGGGGAAGACATCGTGCTCGACGGCACGACGTTCGAGGTCGATGTTTTGGCATTTCGGCGCCTCGCGACCCAACCGGGACGGGCCGAACTGGAAGCCGCGGCAGCCCTGTCCTCCGGCGAATTTCTCGACGGCCTCGACATCGACAGCGAAGAGTTCGAAGTCCTGGCGGCGCGCGGAGGCGATGCGTTCACGGGAGCAGCTGATCGATGTTCTGACGCGGCTGATGGCGCACTTGAGCGCGTGCGGGGAGAACGAGCGCGCGATCGAGATAGGCATGAGGATTTTGCGGCTTGAGCCGCTGCATGAGGAAGCCGTGCGCCGGCTGATGCGGCTCTACGGCGTGAGCGGACGCCGCGGCGCAGCGATCCAACTCTATCGTACGTTCGCCGACGCGCTGCGAACAGAACTCGATGCGCAACCCGAATCGGAGACACGTGCTGTCTTCGCGGAGATCGCTCACGGCGGGGAGGATCGAACCGATCTGCCGCCCCCAAAGATTGTGACGCACCCAAGCGATGGGCCCAGTGGACCGCCGCGGCCACCGACGCCACTGGCCGTCCGGTTGCATTCACCTCTTGCCGCCTTGGCCGTCGTTGCCATTGTCGCGACCGCGCTCATTTCCTATCGACCGTTCGCGCTCCTGGGTCCCCCCGATGGCGTTGTCGCGGAACGGATCGCTGCGGCCGATCCGGCAAGCGCTATCTCGATTGCGGTGCTGCCTTTTCTCAATCTTTCGGGCGATCTGGGTCAGGAATTCTTCTCCGACGGGATGACCGAGGAGATCACCTCGGCGCTCGCCATGGTTCCCGATCTCAAGGTTGTCGCGCGCACCTCGGCGTTTCAGTTCAAGGGCGAAAAGAACGACATGCGCGCGGTCGGACAGGCGCTGAACGCGACCCATCTCGTTGAAGGCTCGGTGCGCAAGGTGGGCGACCGCGTGCGTATCACCGCGCAGCTCATCGAGGCCGGTACCGGGACACATCTCTGGAGCGAGAACTACGACCGCCAGCTCAGCGATATTTTCGCAACCCAGGAAGAGATCGCTCGAACGGTCGTCGGCTCCTTGATGGCGCCGTTGGGCTTGGCGCCGGGCGAGCGTCTGGTCTCCAATCGCAGCATCGACCCGGAGTCCTATCAGCAATATCTCCGTGCCAGGACGGTATATCGCGCCCGTAGCCCCGGTGCGGTCGAAGACATGATGAAAATCCTGGAACCGGTGGTCGCTCGCGATCCCGGCTATGCACCGGCGTGGGCATTGTTGGCGCGGGCATACTCATCCTTCCCGGACAAAGCGGAAAAGGCCGCAAGAGAGGCCATTCGGCTGGATGCCCGGCATGCCATGGCACACTCGGTGCTGGCTGGAATCCAGCTTCGAACTCGGCAACTTCGCGGCCGTCGAAGATCTTGATAAGCAAGCGCTCGCGCTTGATCCCAACGACCCCGACGTCCTGGACATGATCAGCCTCAGGCTGGCCGCCAGTGGTCACGTTAAGGAAGCCGTGAGCATGAGGGAAAAGCTGCGGACGCTGGAGCCCTTCGTGCCCGTTTATAATTACATCACCGCCCACATCATGCTGAACAATGGGCAGAACCAGACCGCGATCGCGATCCTCGAAGCGGCGCCTGCTGGAGACGCTGGCGGTACTGTATTCCCCCGCCTCGTAACGCTCGCCCGGGCATATGCGGCGGAAGGGCGTTTTGGCGAAGCCGCGGACACGCTTCTCGCGATTCCCCAGCAAGGCCCGCAGCAAAGCCGGGAATCGATCGAGGAAGCCGCGCGGCTTCTCCGTAGCGCTCCCTCGAAGGTTCCTTTGCCGGAAGCTCTGCCCGCCTGGGACAATGAGCTGGGCTTCGTCTACTTCTATGTCGGCGCGCCGGAGAGAGTCTCTGGATCATCCCGAGCGTGTCGGCGTTCGCGGCTTGAGCCCGCCGGCGGCTAGATACTTATGGTCTTCCGAGGTCGCCCCAGCACGCAGGACGGAGCGCTTCAAGGCCGTCGTCCGCGCCGTAGGTTACGTCGATTACTGGCGCGTAAAAGGCTGGCCCGATCACTGCCGCCCAATCGGAGCCGACGATTTCGTGTGTGATTAGAGACGCCCGGAAATCTGACTATCCGGGGATGACCGTTGTTGGCATGAGCTTCCACGCCCAATTTTGATGGCGAACGGTACAAAGCACGTTCCAGCTTGAGGCGATGGCGGCGCGACGGTAGCGTTTGCGGCCATGACCAAGCAAAGCGTCGTTCTTTTGGGCGTGACGTCGGCTCTAGTGCTGCTGGTTTCGGCCACGGACAGCCTGGGCCAGCGAAACGATCTCTTTTCGACGCGGCCCACGATTTCGGCGCTGCCGCAGTCCGCGAAAGCGCCGCCCGGCAATCAACTCACCACCGACAAGGTCGCGCTGGGCAAGTTGTTGTTTTGGGATCCCGTACTGTCGGGGAACAGGGATGTGGCCTGCGCGACATGCCATCATCCTTTCAACGCGTATGCCGAGAACCGCGACCTATCCATCGGCGTGAACGGTGTCGGCTACGGGAGGAACCGCCGGTTCCAGCCGCCCAATTCGATCCCCTTCGTCAAGCGAAACAGCCCGACCATGGTCAATGTCGGCTTCAACGGCATCAACCAGGCCGGCGAGTACAATCCCGCGAACGCACCGATGTTCTGGGACATGCGCGTGAGGAGCCTGGAAACCCAGGCGCTCGAGCCGATCAAGGCGTTCGAGGAAATGCGTGGCGACGCCTATCCCGAAGACAAGGCGGTCGAGACGGTCGTGGGACGATTGAACGCGATCCCGGAATATCGCGCGCTGTTCAGCAAGGCCTTCGAGGACGAGAACGCGGTCAACGCGACCAATCTCGGCAAGGCGATTGCCTCGTTCGGCCGATCGCTTGTTTCAAACAACTCGCCCTTCGACCGCTACATGCGCGGTGATCGCAGCGCGATGACGGCTGCACAGCTCGAGGGCATGGAGCGGTTCGAGGACGTCGGTTGCATAGAATGCCACAACGGACCGATGTTTTCCGATTACAAGGTTCATGTGCTCGGCGTTCCCGACAACGGCACGCTGCCGCAGACCGATCGCGGGATGGCCGACATGCCCGTCGTGTTCAGGACGGCGTCGTTCGAGGGCACGCCCTACGCCTTCAGAACAGCGACATTGCGCAATCTTCGCGACACCCCTCCTTACATGCACAACGGCCGCGTCAGCACGCTCGGCGGTGTGCTCGATTTCTATAACCGTCTGCCGGCGAATCCGAATGTGCGCCGCCGCGACCTGGCTCCGCTGGCGCAGCGGCTCGGTGGCGTCAACGACGCAGCGTATGCGATCATCGCGTTCCTTGGAGCGCTGAACGACAATTCGTTCGACAAGACAATTCCCTCGCGCGTACCGAGCGGTCTCACCCCCGGCGGGCGGATTCAATAGCGCTTCCCGCCCTGTTTCATGGCGTGTGTATCATCGCGGCAAGGATGGCGTGACGCGTCAGGCGGGCGTGATGCGCGGGTGTCACCGTGACCCATGTCGACTATCCGACGATGATCCACGGCTTCCTCACCATGCAGGGCTGGATTCCGCTGGCCGGGCAGGCGATCGCGGCGGCCGGTCAGGCGGTCAAAGACGCGCTGAAGTAGTGCGCGTTCGGTCAGCAGCGCCATGAAGGCAAGGAATCGCAAGAAGCGATCACCCGTTAATGCCTGTTGCGAGCTCTTGGGGGTGGCACGCCGCTCCGTCGAACCGTCGGACTCGGAATTGCCTTCAAGACCCTAAACTGATCGCCAATGGCTGAAAATTGCCGTTCCAGACCGACATCTCCAGACATTGGCCGAACGATCGCGAAGCGCGCTCACGCCCATCTCTCGATGATCCGACGCGCGACTCCGATGAGGTCGGCTTCTACAATGTCTGGCTTGGGTACATCGGGCGCACGACAGCATTGACAGTGCGAGTGACCAGCCGGCCATCCAGCGCCTTGAGCCCCGAGTGTGTCCCACGTGTGGGCCGCGATCATGCATGCTCCGGCGGGCGGGATTTGCAGAGTCTCCGTTACAAGGCGATATGTTTCAGGCGCCGGCTTGAACCGTCGCACAGGGTCCACTGTAAACCGCTGTTCAAACATATCGCCGACGCCGCCGATAGTTAGGGCGTCTGGTCCTTGCCCGGGAGGCGTATTCGTCAGCGTTACCATGCGAAATCCCGCATCTTTAAGACGACGCAGCGCATTTGGCACGTCGGCATGGACAGGGAGCGTGCCGATCGCCACGCGCAGACTGTTCAGGTCTTCATCACGCACTTGCACGCCGTAAATTGTTGCCAACATCCGCAACACGCCAACGCCCAAAACACCAAACGGCGCATATCGGCCAGCCAACGAGATTGATTGGGAGTACAGAATCAGTTGGGCAAACCATTCACGCATTCTGCCCGGAACACCGAAGATGCGATCAAAGATCGGGTTCAAGACGTCGATGTCCAGCAACGTTTCGTTGACGTCGAAAACCAGGACGGGCCTTAGCGCGGTCTGAGCCGCATATATAGCCTTTGGAGTCGCAGCCAATGCCCCGCACCGAGACTCAATTTCACGGCACCGCGCCTACTGATGTTTTCGCTAGTCATCAGACCCTCGTCTCGTTCGTAGATGGTCGGTTCTTGGCCGATCACCAGAAGGATTGGTGGCGCGGCCGCTCCCTAGTACAGCTATCACGCGATAGCCCAGCACACCGATGACGACGGAATCAATGGCTGAAAAGGACTGGCTTCTGCGAGTGTGTCAGGAGCTCTTGGGTTACGCCGCCGAGCGCCCACTCGTGCATGCGCGAATGACCATATCCGCCCGCCACGATCAGTCCAGCACCGATCGTATCGGCGGCGGCGAGAAGCGCTTCAGCCACGGAAGCTTCCCCGCTTTCTCGTGTCTCAGCGTCGATCGCGACATCGTGAAGCCGAAGGCGTGCGACGACATCGGAGATCCGGTCCGCCGGGTCTGACCCGAACTGCAACATCCGCACTGTTTCCGCGCGCTTGAGCAGGGGCAGTGCATCGGATATCGCCCGGCGTGTCTCGCGCGTGTCTTTCCATCCGATAATGATTCGCTTGAAGTCCAGCTTTGCCCCGGCTGGGATCGCGAGAACCGGAAGTCCACCGCCCATGATCAGGTCGGCTGTACCCGCCTGCAACTCCCGAGTGCTGCCTTCGACGTTTCGTTCGGCAAGGATCATGTCGGCTTCGCACGCGTGCCGAAGCAAGGCTCGAGTTGGGAAATCCACCTCGCTGTGCCAAACGTGGGCAAGGCTGTCGAGTGGTCCGACCTCTTCATTGAACAACCGCGCGGCGGCGGCCAGATCGCGCTCGATCTGTTCCTTGAGCGTCATGGCCGAAATTCCGATCGGATCGGGCATTGGGTCAAACGCGCGTGCACCCACTCCGATCAGTCTTGCATCGAACATCATCGTGATCGCGACTGCCGTACGAAGACGTTCTCGTCCGGCGTCAGTGGGCTGTACGTGGACAAGCAAGCTCTTGTAGGACATGGCAACTCCATTCCGTCCCCAGTGGCTTCTACCCATATCCTTAGCAGTCGAAATGGCAGAACGCGAAACATGACAATTCAGGGTATTCCACTCGAATTTGTGATCTTCGGCCTGACGCTTCTGGGCGTGGCATTGTTCCACAACTATGCGCTGCGTGTTGCTTCGGCAGGCTTGGCGGCGGTTATCGTCCTGCGCTTCCTGCAAGCGCCGTCATTCGCGACCGCTACCGGAGAAATCTTCATACATTTTGGCGACGAGTGGGTTGTGCTGGCGAATCTTCTTCTGCTGCTTCTTGGCTTCGCCGTTGTCTCCAACCAATTCGAAAAGAGCAATCTGCCGGAGGCGATACCGTCGTTGCTGCCTGACGGTTGGATCGGCGGCCTGACTCTGCTTGCACTCGTGTTTTGCCTCTCGACCTTTCTGGACAATATCGCCGGCGCGATTATCGGAGGCGTTGTTGCGCGCCATGTATTTCCTCATGGCGTTACCATCGGCTATCAGGCCGCGATTGTTTCCGCCGCGAATGCTGGCGGTGCCGGCAGCGTCATCGGTGATACGACAACCACAATGATGTGGATCAGCGGCGTTGGCGCCTTGGAACTCCTTCCGGCTTTCATTGGTGCTCTCGGGGCATTTGCGGTTTTCGGACCGCTCGCAGCGCGAGCACAACAGAGGCTTTCGCCCCTTGTTCGCCATCACTCAACGAATGTTTCCATCGATTGGTCCCGCGCGGCGATTGTGGTCGGGGTGCTAGCCACCGTGGTTGCTGTGAATGTGGTCGCGAATACCTACTTCTCCGGGCTAGAGGAGCTCGCGCCTGCGCTGGGCCTTGGCCTGTGGACCGCCCTCCTTGTTACTTCGCCGCTGCGCAATCCGGACTGGAGTGTTCTGAATGAAGCTACCAAGGGCGCTTTGTTCCTGGTCACGCTCGTAGCACTCGCATCCTTCATGCCCGTCGATCGGTTGCCCGAACCGTCACCTGCGAGCGTACTTGGGTTGGGCTTCCTGTCGGCGGTGTTCGACAACATCCCGTTGACGGCGCTGGCGCTCAATCAGGGCGGATATGACTGGCCGCTGCTCGCCTATGCGGTCGGCTTTGGGGGCTCGGTCGGTTCCAGCCGTCCGGTACCTCAGCCACGTCGAAGGACTATTCCTATTGAATAGGATACTAATAGGACTATAATTGGGCGGTACCAACCCAAGGAGGTCCCATGCCGGCGTGCGATAGGAGAGAGATGGCAAACGGGGGCATGGGCATCGGCTCTATCCTTTCGCGGTCGTGTGTCTTCTCGAACGCCATGACCCGCGGGGGCGAGCTTCTTCAAAATTCGGCGGGCAGACTAATGAAAACGGGAATTGTCGAGCATCACCAAGAATTTGGACGGCAGGCCACAAGGCCTGCCCGCGGGCCTGTTCGGCCCGCCAAGAGGGTGCACAAAAAATTTCAAAATTCGACGAGCAAACTGCTGCAAGCGACAATTCTCGAATATGATCAAAGCCTTGTAAGAGGCGCGGGCGGGGACGGTTCCCCGCCCGTTGCCACATGAGAAGAGCGCGATGGCCAAGAAGAACGGCGACGACGATGACGACGACAATGGCGACAGCGACTACAAGCGCGAGCTCCGAGCGCTCCAGATCGAGCTCGTGAAGCTGCAGCGCACGCTCATCCGCGATGACGCGCGCGTTCTGGTCATCGTCGAGGGCCGCGACGGCGCCGGCAAGGACGGCACGATCAAGCGCCTGACCGCCCACATGAGCCCCCGCGAGACGCGCGTCTTCGCGCCGTCCAAACCGTCCGACCGCGAGGAGACGCAGTGGTATTTTCAGCGCTTCGTGCCGCAGCTTCCTTCGGCAGGTGAGTTCGTCGTCTTCAACCGCTCCTGGTACAACCGCGCGGGCGTCGAACGCGTGATGGACTTCTGCACCGGAACCGATGTCGAGACCTTCTTCGATACGGTGATCGATTTCGAGGCGCTTTTGATCCGCTCAGGTCTCGAGCTGCGCAAATATTATCTCGACATCAGTCGCGGTGAGCAGAAGGAGCGCTTGGCCGAGCGCAAGACCGATCCGCTGAAGGCCTGGAAGAACTCGCCCGTCGATGCGAAAGCGCAGAAGAAATGGGACGAGTACACCAAAGCGCGCGACGAGATGTTTCGCCGGACCAATCACACACTGGGTCCGTGGCGCATCGTGCGCGCGAACCAGAAGAAGCGCGGGCGGCTGGCGCTGATCTGCGACCTGCTCGACAGCTTCGAGTACAAGGGCAAGGACGAGGGGCTGGTCAAACCCGATCGCGATGTCGTTTTTCCCTGGTCGCCGGAAGCGGCCAAGAAGGGCTTACTGGCGCATTGAAGGAGGTGCTCCATGCATCCCTACCTAATCGCACTCATCGGCGGCGGGCTCATCGGAGTCTCCGCTGTTCTATTGATGGCGCTCACCGGACGTATCGCCGGCGTCAGCGGCATCGTCGGCGGGCTTCTGCCGCCCAAACCGGCCGAGGACCGCACGTGGCGGATCGCCTTCATCCTCGGTCTGCTGCTCGCTCCGACGCTGCTCGCGATTTTCACCGGCGACAATCGGATCGGCGTGCCGACCGCCGGTCCTCTCGTGCTCATCGCTGCCGGCTCTGCTCGTGGGTGTCGGCACGGCGATCGGCAGCGGTTGCACGTCAGGTCACGGCATCTGCGGCATCTCGCGTTTGTCGATGCGCTCGGTCGCGGCAACCGCAACCTTCGTCGCCACCGCGATGATCACCGTCTTCATCGTCCGCCACGTCTTGTGAGGATGCCATGCGCGAAACGCTCACCGGTTTGTTGACGGGGTTCATCTTCGGGCTCGGACTGTGCCTCTCCCGGATGACCGATCCCGCCGTGGTTCAGGGCTTCCTCGACATCGCGGGCGCCTGGGATCCGACACTCCTGTTCGTCATGGGAGGCGGCGTCGCCGTGGCGTTCGTCGGCTACCGCTATGTCCTGCAGCGCAAGCAGCCGCTCTGGGCGCCGAAATTTCCATCGCCCCCGACGGGCACGATCGATGCGCCGCTTCTTTCGGGCGCTGCGATCTTCGGTGTCGGCTGGGGCCTTTCGGGCTACTGTCCGGGGCCGGCGGTCGTCTCGCTCGCCTCGGGCCGCAGGATGGTCCTGCTCTTCGTCGCGGCGATGGTCGTCGGCATGATCGCGGTCCGGTGGATGCGCACCAGCGGCTCCGCTAGCATGCGTACCGCCGCCCGTTGAGGGAGTGAGATGAGCAACGACCCGCGCCAGGCCTTGCGCGAAGGCAGCATGACCTCGTTCCAGGTGGTCGTTGTCGTCATCTGCGTGGTGCTCAACATGGTGGACGGCTTCGACGTGCTCGCCATGTCGTTCACGGCGCCGCTGGTCGCGAGAGAGTGGGGCGTCGATCCCGCCACGCTCGGCGTGCTGCTCTCGGCCGGTCTTGTCGGCATGGGAACGGGCGCGATCTTCATCTCGCCGATTGCCGACGTGATGGGCCGCCGCACGGTCGTCATCCTCTCCACGATCATCATGAGCCTCGGCATGTTCGCGTCGGCTGCGACGAGCAACGTCCTCGAGCTCTGGGCTTTGCCGGTTCGTCACGGGCCTCGGCATCGGCGGGGTGCTCGCGAGCGGCAACACGCTGCTTGCGGAGTATGCGCCGACCCGCTGGCGCGATTTCACCATCTCGATGATGGTCATCGGCTATCCGACCGGCGCGATCATCGGCGGATCGGTCTTCGCGTACCTCGTCTCGGAATATGGCTGGCGGTCTGCCTTCCTGTTCGGCGGCGCCGCCTCGACGGTGATGCTGCCGTTCATCATTCTCTATCTGCCCGAGTCGCTCGACTTCATCCTGACGCGGCGGCGCGAGAACGCGCTCGCCCAGGTCAATCGCGTGCTGCGCCGTCTCGGGAGACCGCTGCTGACCGCGCTTCCGGCCATTTCGCGCGAAGAGACCGCGACGAAAGCCGATCGTCGGTGTGATCGAGCCGCGCTACCTCAAGGGCACCGTGCTGATGACGTTGTCCTATTTCATGCTGATGTTCAGCTTCTATTTCGTGCTCTCCTGGACGCCGAAAAATCTGGTCGATCTCGGCTTCTCGGTCGAGCAGGGCATCTTCGCGCTGCTGATGATCAACCTCGGCGGGATTGTGGGCGGTCTCGTTTGCGGCTACGGCACGCGGCGGTTCAACGCCCGCTCGCTCACATCGTCGATGCTGGTCTTCCTTTTCTTCTCGATCGTGGGCTACGGCATGGTGCAAACCGGTTTCCTGCCGATGATGGCGCTGGCGTTCCTCGTGGGCCTCGGCCTGATGGGGGCGATGGCGGGGCTCTACATCATCGTGCCCCATGTCTATCCGCCCAGTGTGCGCAACACGGGTACGGGCCTTGCCATCGGCATCGGCAGGATCGGCGCGATGGTCGGTCCGCCCATCGCCGGCGTTCTGATCGCGGCCGGATGGGAACGTGTCGCCTACTACAGCATGCTGGCGCTCCCGGTGCTGATCTCGGCTCTCGCCGTGCGCTATGTCGTCTATTTCAACGAGCAGGCGGCGCCTGCCGACGGCGCGCCTGTATGGGATCGCAAACAGGCCGGCCTGCGTCCGATCGACTGATCCGCAATAACCGAGGCACGCAACGTGCCGCGGCAGCGGCGTTTTTCCCGTTGTCGTTCGGGCAGATACCAAGTATCACGCGAACCTTATTTCTACCCACGATTGGGTTGGATGCCACAGCGGCCAGGAGGGGGGACGTGCGGCACCGGGGGAGTTTTGTGCGCCTTGGAGCTGCCGGGCTCGTTCTCCTCGCGCTGAGCCCGTGGGCAGGTCCTGTGCTCGCGCAACCGGACATGGAGCCCCCCATCACCCGCGATCCGGGCATGGAAATGGAGATGCCCGAGGAGGACATGCCCGAGCTCGAGCCGCAGGAGCGCGCACGGCCGACCGCCCGGGCCGCCCGCATCGAAACCAGCGAAGCCCCCGTCATCGACGGCGACCTCTCCGATATCTCCTGGGCCAAGGCGACCATCATCGACGATATCCGCCAGCGCCAGCCCGATCCCGGTACGCCCGCGAGCGAGAAGACAGTCGTTCGCATCATGTACGACGCGAACAATCTCTATTTCTCCGTCTATGCGTATGACAGCCAGCCGGAGACTCTCGTCGTCCGGTCGCGCGCCCGCGACGGACAGATTCTGACCGGCGACAATATCCAGATCGCCCTCGATCCGGGCCAGACGCGGCGGAACTCCTACGTCTTCATGATGGGCCCGTCCGGCGGCCGCTGGGACGGACTGCGCCTCAACAACAACGAGGAGTTGGCCCAATGGGACACGCTGTGGGAGGGCCGCGCCATGCGCGTGCCCGACGGCTGGGTGGCCGAGATCGCGATCCCGTTCCGCAATCTCTCCTATGAGCCGGGGCAGACCGAATGGGGCTTCGACTTCACGCGTTACATCCGGCGCAACGCCGAGATCGTGCGCTGGTCATCGACCAATCCCGCACTCGAACTCACCGACGTGTCGGAAGCAGGAACGCTCACCGGCATCACCGCCGTCACGCCGGGTCTCGGCCTCGACGTCCAGCCCTATGTCGCGCTGCGCGCCAATCACGATTGGAGCAAGCCCGATGATGGCGCGGGTCTCAGCGGGACGGCGGGGGGCAACATTTTCTATCGTGTCACTCCGGCGCTCACCGGCACGCTCACGTTCAACCCCGACTTCTCGGACGCCCCGCTCGACGAACGGCAGGTGAATACGACGCGGTTCTCGCTCTTCTTTCCCGAGACACGCGACTTCTTTCTCCAGGACGCCGGCAATTTCGAGTTTGGCGGACGATCATTCCGCCGCACGGCCAATGACCGCCAGAGCTCCAACGCCCGGCCGTTCTTCTCGCGCAATCTGGGACTTGTCGAGGGACAGCCCGTCACTCTGATCGCGGGCGGCAAGGTGTCCGGAGATTACGCCGGCTTCAACATCGGCGCGCTGAGCGTGTTCACCGACGAGACGCCGACTTCGCCGGGTCAGGTGCTCTCGGTCGCGCGCGTGACCCATCCGATATTTTCGCAATCGCGTGTCGGCTTCATCTTCACGAATGGGGATCCGACAGGAGCTCACGCGCAACTCCGTGGGGGGCGTGGACTTCAACTTTCGTGACACCGAAACAATTCCCGGCAAGACCATCCAGGCTGACTTGTATTACGAGCGCAGCTTCTCAGACATCGTGGGTGACGACCATTCCTATGCGGCCGCATTCAACTATCCGAATGAGCCGTGGTTCGGGGAGTTCACGTACAAGGTCGTCGGCGGGAATTTCGCGCCGGCGCTCGGCTTCGTGAACCGCAACGACGTGAAACTCTATGACGGTACGGTCGGATATCTCGCGCGGTTCCGCGGCGGCGAGAGTTTCTTGCGGACGATCGATATTAACACGCGCGCCCAGTATTTCACGGACCTCAATGATCGCCTTCAGGATTCAGAGCTGCGCTTCGGGGCTCGGATCTTCACCGCCGCTGACGACGATTTTCAGCTCCATGTCGTGCAGAGCTACGAGCGCCTGGACCAGCCGTTCTCGCTGCCGACCGGGGTCATCGTTCCCGCGGGCGCTTACGAGTGGACGAATTTTGCGTGGCATATGGGAACCGCGGAGAGCCGCCCGGTTCGCGTTCACTTCGACTTGACCTGCTGCAGTTTTTACAACGGCGACGGCAGTCCGGCCCCGCGTCGATTTCTACTACCGGCCGAGTGAAGTCTACGAACTGGAAGTGAACTACGAAGGCAACTTCATCCGTCTGCCGACAGGGGATGTCGACATTCACATTGGCGCCGTCAGCGGCATCGTGAACTTCACGCCCGACATGCAGTTCGTGATGCAGGCCCAGTACGACAACATCAGCGGCAATTTCGGTTTCCTCGGACGGTACCGCTGGGAATTCCGGCCGGGCTCGGAGCTGTTGGTTGCGCTCGGCCAGGCCGTCTACATTCCCGGCACCGGCATTCCGCCTGGTGGCGTATCGACCGAGTTTCGGGCGACACAATTGTCGATCCGGTTGACGCGCACATTCCAGCTGTAGCCGCTCGCTACGCTTCGCCGTAAGATCGTCCGATCACGGGAGACGCACGTGCCTCTCGACAAGGAAATCTCCGCACGAGTCCTTGCGCAGATCGATCGCAACGAGCTGGCGCAACTCGGCTGCGACCTCACGAGCATTCCAAGCCCGACCGGCCAGGAAAAGGCGATTGCCGAATTCATCCTCGCGTGGTTCGAACGGAACGGCATCAAGCCCGTGCGGCAGGACGTCGAGCCGGACCGCCCGAATGCCGTCGGCATCGTGAAAGGCGACGGCACCGGTCTCAGTCTCGGCTTCAACGGTCATATGGATACGAGCTTCACCGGCACGAGCGCGGACTTGCGCATGGTCGCAGGCCTTGAGCCGGAATCCGAACTCCGCGGCCGCATTGTCGGCGACAAGGTCCAGGGCCTCGGCATCTCCAACATGAAAGCGGGTCTTGCCTCCTTCATGATCGCCGGAAAGGCGCTGAAGACGAGCGGCGCCGACCTCAAAGGCGATGTGGTGCTCGCCGCGGTCGTCGGTGAAATTTCGCGCACGCCCATCGGACCCTGGCAGAGCCAGGACTATCGCGGCGAGGGCGTGGGCACCCGCCACCTTCTCACCCATGGGATGCACACCGACTACGCCGTCTGCTGCGACGGCTCGGACTTGAACATCGTCTGGACGCAGGCCGGCGTCGTGCAGGCGAAGGTCACCACGTTCGGCAAGGCGGAAGCCGCGTGGGGAACCAAACGCTCGGCCCATCCGATGGAGCGGGTGAACGCGATCGTGAAGATGACCAAGATCATCGCCGCGATCGAGCGCTGGGGTGCGGCGTTCGAGGAAAAGCACATCTATCAATCGCCGACCGGACCCTTGTTTCCCAAGGTCAATATCGGCGCCATCGAAGGCGGCGCGCCCTACCGGCCGAATTACTTTCCGGGCGTCTGCTCGATCTATGTCGACATCCGCATGCCCCCGCAGGTGCGCCCGGTTGCGATCAAGCACGAGATGGAACAAGCGCTGAAATCGCTCGGTGTCGACTACGAGCTCGAGTTTTACAAGTCGCTGCTCGGCCACGAAGGCAAGAATGTCGAGCCGCTGGTGAAATCGGCAGAGGAGATTTATCAGCACCTCTTCGGTGAAAAAATCAAAGCCGAATCGCCTGATCGCGCCAGCATCTGGACCGATACGAACATCTACAACGAGCTTGGAATCCCAGCGATCAAGATCGGTCCCCGCGGCCGGCGCATTTCCGCGCGGAACGAAGAGATCGATATCGATGTGATGGTCAAAGCGGCGCAACTCTACGCGCTGATGGCGCTCGACATCTGCAGCCGCCCGCGACCCTGAACAGGGAGGCAGTGATGAGTGGCAGGCGCAAGGCCGGTTCCTCGCGGCGGGGAGTGCTCAAACTCGGCGCCGGTCTCGCGGCAGCCGCGCCATTCGCGCCGCTCTTGGCTACCGCTGCCGCTGCTCAGAACGCCGATGCGGAGCTCGCGGCCTTGCAGCAAGGCCGTCCGATCCGCCTTGCGCGCGGCATCGTGCTCACCCTCGATCGCGGTGTTGGTGATTTCGCATCCGCCGATGTCCTGATCGAAGGCGGCAAGATCAGCGCCATCGGTCAGAACATCATGTCGCCGCCCGGCACGGTCGTTGTCGACTGCGTCAACCGGATCATCGTTCCGGGTTTCGTGGACACGCATGTCCACTCCTATCAAGGCCTGCTCAGAAGCACGCTGCCGAACGGCCTCGTCGATCCCGATTACAATCGCGACATCCAGAACAATCTGACGCTGGCTTATTCCCCGGCCGACGTTCATATCGGCGAGCTGATCACCGCGCTCGCCCTGATCGACATGGGCACGACCACCATCGTGGACATCGCGCAGATCAGCCATTCGCCCGAGCACAGCGATGCGTGCATCCGCGGCTTGCAGGAGTCCGGAATCCGCGCCGTCCACGCCTATTCCCGTGGCGCTGGTCCCAACGCGCGTTATCCCCAGGATATCGGCCGGCTTCAGCGCACCTATTTCAACTCGCGCGATCAGCTGCTCACGCTCGCGATGGCTGTCAGCACGGATCCGTCAACGCTCAGCGCGGCGCGCGAGGCCGGCGTTCCTGCTGTCCTGCATATCCGCGTGGAGTCTGGAGCCGTTCCTGCGGCTCGGCCGCGCCGGGCTTTTTCGCGACGGCGATTTGTTCATCCATGCGACGCACATGAACGAAGAGGCCTGGCGCCTCATCAAGGAGACGGGCGGACGCGTCTCGCAGTGTCCGCCGCTCGAGATGGCGATGGGTCATGGCTTCCCCGCGATGCAGGACGCGCTCGACCACGCTGTGCGTCCGAGCTTGAGCTCGGATCACTCGGCAACCGTCGCCCAGGATATGTTCGGCGTCATGCGCTCGGCGTTTGCGTTCCAGCGCCTCAATATCCTGCAGAGACGAATGCGGAACGAGCAGAACGTTCCGCCGCTTCTGACATGTCGCGAGGTGCTGGAATTCGCCACCGTCGAAGGGGCCCGCTGCGCCAATCTCGACTCGAAGATCGGTACGCTGTCGCCGGGCAAGGATGCCGACATCGTCGTGCTGAAGGCCGACCGCCTCGATCTCTGGCCGGTCAACAACGCGTTCGGCACCGTCGTCAATCTGATGAACCCGAGCCATGTCGAGTCGGTCTTCATCGCCGGAAAGGTGAAGAAGTGGCGCGGGACTTTGGTGGGCGTCGACATGGCGCGCGTCATGCGCCTCGCAAGCGAGGCGCATGACGGATTGCTGCGACGGACCGGCTTCCGGGTGGCGCTTGTGGGCTTGATTTTATCCGCGGCAGCGTTCGAGCGTCACTTCGGGCCAGCCGATGGCGGGCGCCCCGATGGCGACGAAATTCAGCCGGTCGTTGGTGTGGGCGTCGAACAGGAAGATCGCGCGGTCGCTCATCGGATTGATGAACTGCCCCTCGCGCGGACCGACGATGACCAGATGGCCCGGGATGGTCATGCCGGCATTGGTGACCGTGCCGGCGATCGCTTCCTCCATGCGTTGCGTCTTCACGCGCTCGCCCGATTTGAAGTACGCCGCCTCGCAGCTGCCGCCGGACGGATTGCGCCATGTGCCCGAGATCGCGGCCACGACACGCGCCGCCTCTTCTGCGTTTGCCCGCTCGCCCACCGGACGAACCTCGTTTGCGGGTGCCGCGATTTCCGTCCGCTCGCGGATGCGCACGCCTTCGTTGTTGAGGATTTGCAGCGACGCCTGGAACTGCGCAGCCGGCGGAACGTTGAGCGGCGTCTCGCCCTCGACGATGTACAGGCGGTTTGTCGCCGAGATCAGAATCTCGCCGAGGATGCGCGCGTTCGCGTTCTCGACCGTGATGCGGCGGCTGCGGTGGAAGTCGAGATTGTTGATGTCGTCGTACTTCACCATACCCTTGGCGAGCATCGCCTGGCGTGCCTGCTCGATCGCGTCGCCGAGCTCGCTCTGCGCGCTGCTGTAGTCGACCACGGTGACCCGGTAGGTGCCCGCGGTGATCGAATTGGGATCGGCGGTCGCCGTGAACACGCGGGCCGTGAGATTCGTACCCTTCACCGTGCGGTACGGCACTTCCGTCATCTTCGGCTCGCCGGGCATGTTCACCTGGAAGAAATTGTCCCGGTTGACGTACTCCTCCCACACCTGGGCCGATGCCGCGCCGGACAGGAACAAGGCAACGATGGCTGGAGCAAGACTGACGAAGCGCATGGATAGTCCTCTCATTGATTCCACCCTTTAGCGTGTGTTGTTGTTGCCCGCCTTGTAGCACAGGGGCCGCAAAATGGCAGAGGGCCCGGCACTGGGTGCCGGGCCCTCGCGCACTTCACATTTCGGAGCGGTTAGCCGCGGCTGCCGGGGCACAGTTCCAGCGTGACTTCCGGCCAGCTGGCCGCAGGTCCGCCGATCGGGATGAACGTCAGCTTGTCGCCCGGCTTGTTCTCGAACAGGAAGATCGGACGGTCGTTGCCGTCGACGAACTGTCCTTCGCGCGCGCCCACGATGACGAGCTGTCCGGCGATCGTCGTCCCCTGATTTGTGACCGTGCCGCTCAGCGCCTCTTCGTCGCGCTTGGTCTTGCCGCGCATGCCCGACTTGAAATAGGCCGCTTCGCAGCTGCCGCCGGCGGGATTGCGCCACGTTCCGGACGCGGCGGTTGCGACGCGCGTCGCTTCGGCTTGGTTGAACGCCGCGCCGACATTCGCCTTTTCTTCGGCCGGCGCCGCGATTTCCGTCCGTGTACGGATGCGCACGCCTTCGTTGTTGAGGACCTGAATCGAGGCCTGGAATTGCGCGGCCGGCGGGACGTTGAGCGGCGTCTCGCCTTCGACGATGTACACGCGGTTGTTCGCCGCGATCAGGATCTCGCCGAGAATGCGCGCGTTCGGGTTTTCGACGGTCACGCGCCAGCTGCGGTGCATGTCGAGATTCTCGCGGCCGTCATACTTCGCGGTGCCCTTGGCCAGCATCGCCTGGCGGGCCTGCTCGATCGCATCGCCGAGCTCGCCTTGAGCGCTGTTGTAGTCGACGACGGTCACGCGATACGTGCCGGACGTGATCGAGCCCGCGGGCGCGCTCGCCGTGAACACCTTCGCCGGCAGCATCGTGCCTTTGACGGTCTTGTACTGGATCTGGTTGACGGTCGGTTCCCCAGGGAAGTTCACCTGGAAGAAGTCCTCGCGGCTGACGAATTCCTCCCAAACCTGGGCTGAAACCGCACGTGGACAGGAACGCAGCCACAATCGCGGGGATGAAGCACACGGCGCGCATGGTTGACCTCTCTGATGATTCAAAATCGTGCGGGGACACTGCCACAAAACCCCCGGCCAATGCATCTGACATTGGAGCGAGCCAACGGGTATGGCGCCCCTAGCGCAACCGCCTGGGGCCGCCATAACCCTATTCCAAAGCCCGATTCGGGCTGCCGAACCGGTTAACCGCGGCTCCCCGGGCACAGCTCCAGCGTGACCTCGGGCCAGCTGGCGGCAGGGCCTCCGATCGGGGTGAAGGTCAGCTTGTCGCCCGGCTTGTTCTCGAACAGGAAGATCGGCCGGTCGTTGGCGTCGACGAATTGCCCTTCGCGCGCACCGACCACGATAAGGTGGCCGGAGATCGTCGTTCCGGAATTCGTCACCGTGCCCGCGATCGACTCTTCATTGCGCGGGGACTTGCCGCGCACGCCCGATTTGAAATACGCCGCCTCGCAGCTTCCGCTGGGATTGCGCCACGTGCCCGACACCGCCGCGACGACGCGTGCGATTTCGGCGGCCTGTGCCTCTTTACCCACGCCTGCGCCGGCATCGTACTCGGGTGCGGCGATGCGGGTCGGGGTGCGGATGCGAACACCCTCGTCGTTCAGGACCTGCAGCGATGCCTGGAATTGCGCCGCTGGTGGGATATTGAGCGGGGTCTCGCCCTCGGTGAAATAGAGCCGGTAGTTCGCGGCAATCAGGATGCCCGCAACAATTCGCGTCGTCGGCGTCTCGACGGTCAGACGCCACTCGCGGTGACCGTCGAGATTGTTGACGCCGTCATATTTGACGGTGCCCTTGGCGCTGATCGCTTTTCGCGCCTGCTCGATCGCGTCGGGAAGCTCGTTGATCGCGGTGTTGTAGTCGACGACCGTGACGCGATACGTGCCCGCTGTGATCGAACCAGGCGCGGCCGTGGCGGTAAACACGCGCGCCTTCAATTCCGTGCCCTTCACGGTCTTGTAGGGCACTTCCGTCATCGTCGGTTCGCCCGGCATGTTGATCTGGAAGAAATTGTCCCGGTTGACGTACTCCTCCCACACCTGGGCCGCGGCGCTACCCGACAGGAACGCAACCACGATGGCGGGAATGATGCTGACGAAGCGCATGATCTATCCTCCCGATGGTTTGGCGCTGCCGTAACAGTGCCACAGAATCGGGCGTGATTGCATCAAGCCTTCGGGATAACCCGGCGTTGCGACGGGCTAGCGGGGACGGCCGCTCTCCGGGATCGGCGCCGTCGGCTTTCCGCCGGCGGCATCCTCGGCGCTGCGGGTTCCTGGGCAGAGCTCCAGCGTGGCCTCCGGCCAGCCCGCGGCCGGTTCGCCGATTGCCGTGAAGGTCAGTTTCTCGTTCGGCTTGTTCTCGAACAGGAAAATCGCTTTGTCCGTTATCGGGTTGATGAACTGTCCTTCGCGCGCGCCGGCGAGGATGAGCTGACCCGCGATCGTGGTTCCCGCATTGGTCACGGTACCCGCCATCGCCTCCTCGTTGCGCTTCGTTCTGTTGCGCTCGCCGGATTTGAAATAGGCCGCCTGGCAGCTTCCGCCCGCGGGATTGCGCCACGCGCCCGACACCAGCGCGGTGAGCCTCTGCGCTTCGAGCGCGTTGGCCTTCTCGCTGATCGGCGCGATCTCGTCCTCGGGCGCGGCGATATAGGTGAGCTGACGGATGCGCACGCCTTCCTGGTTGAGGATCTGCAACGAGACATGGAATTGCCCCGGGGGTGGCAAGTTCAGCGCGTTCTCACCCTCGGTGATGAAGAGCCGATTGGTCGCTGTGATCAGCGTGCTCGCAAGGATCCGCGTCGTCGCCGTCTCGATCGTCAGACGCCACTCGCGATGGCGGTCGAGATCGTTCACCTCGTCGTACTTCACCGCGCCCTTGGCTTTGAGGGCCTCGCGCGCCTGTTCGACGGCATCGGGGAGCTCGTTCAGCGCGTTGCTGTAGTCGACGATCGTGACCTTGTACGTGCCGGCGAAGATCGAGCCCTGAGGGGCAA
Source organism: uncultured Alphaproteobacteria bacterium (assembly GCA_963708555.1). Taxonomy (GTDB): domain Bacteria; phylum Pseudomonadota; class Alphaproteobacteria; order Micropepsales; family Micropepsaceae; genus CAIYRG01. Next base: position 153,197 of record CAVPTF010000002.1, read on the forward strand.
CAGCGGTAAACACGCGCGCCGGCAGCATCGTTCCCTTGACGGTCCTGTACTGGATCTCCGTCACGGTCGGCTCGGCCGGGAAGTTGATCTGGAAGTTGTTCTCGCGGTTGACGTACTCCTGCCAGCCCTGGGCGGACGCGGCCGTCGAGAGCAACAGGGCTACGAGCGCGGGGATAAGGCTGACACGGCGCATAGGGTCTCCTCCGGTATTTCCCGGAGAGTGCCACAGCCCGGAAATCGATGCACGCATCTGGGACCCCAGGCCCCTTGGCGTACTACTGATCTTTCCGTGAGGCGCCTCGCGCCGGCAGCGTTCCGTTGCCCTTGGCCATCAGGATCGCCCGCATGTCCTGCAGGGCGCTCAGATACCCGAAATGCCAATAGGCGCGCTCAACCGCGCCCATTTCATCCGGATCGGGGTGAAACGTGGCATTGCGCCTGAGCCAAGTGGTCACCTCGGCCAGGCGCTTTTCGATCTCGTCATCAATGACGGACCACTCCAGGAGGTCGTCCAGAGATTTCATGCCCAGCTGACAACGCGGTCTGAGGGCCTATGTTCCTGCTGCCAGTGCGATGTTTTGACGTCTGTGACACACGGACCCGAACGGTCCCTCAAAAAGCCAGCGCGAACAAGGCGCCCGCCGCCGTCGTTGCCAACGCAATCACGCCGATTTGGCGCATCATATGGCGATGCCGCACCCAGCGCCGCCGGCTATAGGGTCCGGCAACGATCGGGAGCGAGACGAGCTGCGAATATTCGATCATGGTTGTCCCCTTTGTGCGCATCTTGAACGCGTACAATAGGGCTCGTTCCCGCGCGCCTCGTTATGCGCGCTGTTGAGCGGGAAGGGAAAGATTTGAGCAAACGCAAGCGTCGCGCCGTATCACAGGCGCGACGCCGCATTTTAGGACGCTTAGGCGACTTAGTTCGTGCCTGGCGCGGTCGGGGGTCCGCTGTTGTCCTCGCCGCCACCGTCGGTGATGAGGATCGCGAGAATAATCGAGCCGACAATCAGTCCGCCGAGAATCAACGCACTGTTGTCACCTTCCCCCTGCGCCTGCTTGATACCAGCCGAACCACCCGCCGGAAGAGGCGACTGGTTCTTGGCTGCACTCTGCGTCGTCTGTTTTGCGGGCTCGCCTGCCGACCAGGCACTCGTGCCAAGGCTCGAGAATGCCATTGCGGTGGAAACAAGGACGGCCATCATCTTGCGCGACATGAAGAATCCTCCCGGTGCGAAGCCAGACCGTAACAACACTGCTCTGAACCGTCAATTATGCGTCATGTTGCGAACGAGCCGCGCAGCCGAGCCATGACGCACAGAAAATGCCAGCGCTTGCAGTCTTCTAGCGGATGCGTGAAACGGCGTTGCAGCGGAATCACAGGCAAAATATTCCGGTTCATCCCGCTTGCGTTTCCTGCCTCCGGTTTCTACGCGAATCGACGGTTCCCTTCCTTCAAGTGTCGGCCGCGGCCAGAGCATCCATCCGGCGGCGCCACGCGCTTTCGATGTCCTGGCGGACATTATCCTGCAAGCTGTGGCTCTCCCGAGTCGACTTGGTCCACTTTCCCTTGAGGCGGTCGGTTTCGTTGAAGCGGTGGATTTTCCGCCGCGCTTCGAAATTCTCCAGCGCGCGCCCGAACACCGAGCGGGAACCCCACTCGACGAAGGCCTTGAGACCGGCAAACGGAGGACGAGTGAAGCCTTGGTTTTCGTTCGGTGAGCCGCGCGCGTTGGGCAGGAACGCCTCGGTCCAACTGTTCGCTCGGCGCAGCTCTTCATAGGACTCGCGTCCGTAAAGCGGCACCATTTGGGCGAGCTCGTGCGCGTCATACAGGCTCCGCCGGTCGAGCGAGAGCGCCGCGACCGACAGGAAAAAGTTCGGACACAATCTTCCACCGATCTTCGCATCGATCCGAGCCGACACCATGGCGAGCGCTCGCGTCCGCCACATCGCGCCGGCCTCCGTCAGCACCATGAAATCGATGTCGCAGTCGGGCCTGACATTGCCGGCCGCGACCGAGCCGGTAATTCCCACCATCCGCACATGCGGGAGATTGGCGAGATAGCGCGCATAACGCAGCGTCAGTGGCCAGAAGCGCTCAACCATCTTCTGCCGCTCGGGCCGCAACGCAAGCAGGTGAGCCCGATCGCGCAGCGCGTAGAAGGTTCCATCCGTCGCAATGTGAGACGAAAGCGGTGCTTGCTCGAGTGCACGCACAACATCCGCGCGATCGCAACGAACCCAGTGGAGGAAGCGGTGGATCTCATCGAGGTTTGGCGCGAAATCGAACACGTCGCGGTAGGCGATCGTGGAATAGATCGCGCGTTCCAGATCGTTCAACCTCTGCCGAGGTCTGCTTGGAACTGCATGGCCGGCTTCAAACGCGTTCCTGTGCGCGAAGGCTTCCATGACGGCACTTTCCTGCTGCCGTTCCGCGGGGCGTCGGAACGGAACCGTTAGAGTTCCGGTTGTGCAGCTTCGAGTCAACTGTCGGGCGTGAAAAATCGCTTCGCGTTGTAATGCCGTGTAACGAGCGTTACATTTTAGCGTAGCTCGTTCGATCGTTGGTAGAAGGTTCCCTGCCTTCCGATATCGCGGTGTCGCCTATCGCGATGGCGATCGCGCCTTACGCGGGGTCGTGCTCGGCCACGAAATGGCCGTCCGCCACTTCGATCAGTTTCGGCACATATTGCTCCGCATCCGGATCGTCGATGCGTTTGGACTTGAGGAACATCAGCGCCGAGCGCGTGTCGAGCGGGGAGGGCAGCTCGCCTGTGAGGAGACGCCGCGTGCGCGCACGCTCGGCCCTGGGATCGGGCACCATCACGGCCGAGATCAGCGCCTTGGTGTAGGGGTGCCGCGCGTCTTTATAGATTGCATCGCGTGATGCGAGCTCCACGACGCGCCCGAGATAAAGCACCATGACCCGGTGCGAGACCTGTCTCACGACCGAGAGATCGTGGCTGATGAAGATCAGCGACATGCCGAACTCGGCCTGCAGCGAGAGGATCAGGTCGATGATCTGCGCCTGGATGGAAACGTCGAGCGCGCTCACCGCCTCGTCGCAGACGATCAGCTTGGGCTTCAAGATCATCGCGCGCGCGATGCCGACACGCTGATTCTGTCCGCCCGAGAATTCGTGCGGGTAGCGATTGATCCAGGCGGGATCGAGCCCGACCTTCTCCATGATCGCGCGAACCCGCTCGTTGACGAGCGCGCGCGGCAGCTCCGGCTGGAGCGAGCGTACGGGCTCGGCGATGCTCTCGCCGATGGTCATGCGCGGGTCGAGGCTCGCGAGCGGATCCTGGAACACGATCTGGAATTCTTTGCGCAGCCGGCGCAGCTCGTCCTTGTCGGCGTCCGACAGATTGCGCCCCGCCCACACCACGGTCCCCGCCGTCTTCGGCAGCAGGCGCAGCACCGCGCGCGCGAGCGTGGACTTGCCGCAACCGGACTCGCCGACGACGCCCAATGTCTCGCCTTCCTTGAGCGTGAAGCTCACACCATCAACGGCGCGCAGCGGCTTGTACTTGGGAAGGATCGTGCCGCCGACCTTGATCGGGAAGTGCACCTTTACATCGTCGACCGACAACAGCACCGGGCTTGCCGGCGCGAGCGGCTTCAGGGCCACGCGGCCGGGCCGCTCCGGGCGATCGATCCGCGGCATCGCCTCGAGCAGCATCTGCGAATAGGGATGCTTCGGCCGATAGAAGATGTCGTCCGCGGGACCCGTTTCGACGAACTCGCCGTAGCGCATCACCTGCACGCGATCGCACATCGAGGCGATGACGCCCATGTCGTGACTGATGAGCACGATCGAGGTGTTCAGCTCCTTCCTCAAATCGCGCATGATCTCGAGGATCTGCGCCTGCACGGTCACGTCGAGAGCGGTGGTCGGTTCATCCGCGATCAGGAGATCGGGGCCGCAGACGGTCGCCATCGCGATCATCACCCGCTGGCGCATTCCGCCGGACAGCTCATGCGGATATTGCCGCATGCGGCGCTTGCCGTCCGGAATGCGCACCAGCTCGAGCGTCGCGAGCGCGCGGCGCTCGGCCTCGCTCTTGCCCATCTTCTTGTGCGTGATGAGAGTCTCGACGATCTGCTCGCCGATGCGCATATGCGGCGTGAGCGAGGTCAGCGGGTCCTGGAAGATCATCGTGACCTTGGACCCGCGAATGTCGTTCAGTCGCGCCGCCGACGCGCCCACCAATTCCTGACCGCGATAGAGGACGCTGCCGGCTGCCTTGCCGTTCCCCGCCAGCAATCCCACGGCGCCGAGGAACAATTGGCTCTTGCCCGATCCCGACTCGCCCACCACGCCGAGGCACTCGCCTTCAACGATATCGAACGTGACCGATTTGACCGCGTGGACGTCGCCATCGGGCGTTCGGAAACGGATGTCCAGGTCTTTGACGGAGAGAACCGGAACCGACATCAGGCCTTACCGGTCCTTTGGATCGAGGGCGTCGCGCAAGCCGTCGCCGATGAAGTTGAAGCAGAAGAGGGTTAGCGCCATGAACGCGCCGGGGAAGATGAGAGCCCAGGGCGCGGTTTCGATCTGGCCTGCGCCTTCTGAGATCAGCACGCCCCACGACGTGAACGGCTCGCGGATGCCCAGACCCAGGAACGACAGGAAGCTCTCCGCGAGGATGACGCCTGGGATCGTCAGCGTGACGTAGACGATCACAGGCCCAACCACGTTGGGCACGATATGCCGCCGGATGATCCCAAAGGGACCAACGCCCGCCGCGCGCGCGGCTTCCACGAACTCCTTCTGCTTCGCCGACAGCGTCTGTCCGCGCACGATCCGCGCCATGGTCAGCCACGAGACGGCGCCGATCGCCACGAACAGCAGCACGAAGTTCTGGTTGAAGATGACCATCAGGATGATGACCATGAAGATGAAGGGCAGCGAATAGAGGATGTCGACGATGCGCATCATGATCGCATCCGTGCGCCCGCCGATGAATCCGGAGATCGCGCCGTAGAGCACGCCGATGATCAGGCTCACCAGCGTGGCGACGATGCCGACCATGAGCGACACGCGGGCGCCGTAGAGCGTACGCACGAAGAGGTCGCGTCCGACCCCATCGGTGCCGAACCAATGCGCGCCGCCGGCGCGGCATCGCGTCGTTTCCCCGGGCCACCATTGTGGCGCACAGGACACGACGCTGTAGTCCTGATCCGTGAATGCGTAGGGGGAGGTGAATGGCGCGAACAGCGCGAGCAGAGCGATGAGCGCCAGCAGCGCCATGCTGGCCACTGCCGCCTTGTTGCGGAACAACCGGCGCCGCGCATCGGCCAGCAGGCTGCGGCCCTTCACGGCCTGCGCCTTCTCCATCAATTGCGCGGTCGGGTGTGTCGCCGAGGCGCGCACCATCAGTCGTACCTCACGCGCGGGTCGAGCACGCCATAGAGCAGATCGGCGATGAGATTGAGCGAGATGATCAGCGTCGCGTAGAAGATCGTGACACCCATCACCAGCGTGTAGTCGCGGTTGAGCGCTCCTTGGACGAAGTAGCGGCCGATCCCCGGCAATCCGAAAATCTGCTCCACGACCAGCGAACCGCTGATGATGTCCGCGATCGCAGGCCCGAGATAGCTCACCAGCGGCAGCAAACCGGCGTGCAGCGCGTGTCGAGTGACCACGCGATATGTGGACAAGCCCTTCGCGCGCGCGGTGCGGACGAAGTTGGAATGCAGCACCTCGACCATGCTGCCCCGTGTCAGCCGCGCGATCACGGCGGTCGGCGCGAGCGACAGCACGATCACCGGCAACACCATGTTCGCGGCCGCGCCATTGTTCCAGCCACCGACGGGCAGCGACAGGTCGAGTCCGAACAGATTGATGCCGTAGATGCCGAACGCGAGCTGCAGCAACGGCGCGGTGACGAAGGACGGGATGCAGATGCCGATCATCGCGAGCGACATCACCGAGTAATCCGTCGGCCGGTTCTGTCTCAGCGCGGCGATCACGCCGAGCGTTGTGCCCACCACCATCGCAAGCGTCATCGCGAGCACGCCGAGCCGCAGGCTGACCGGGAAGCCCTGCATGATCAGCTCCGAGACCGTGAAGTCGCGGATCTTGAACGACGGCCCGAAATCGCCCTGAAGGAGCTTTCCGAGGTAGATGAAAAATTGCTCGTAGAGCGGCTTATCGAGATCGTAGGCCGCCGCGATATTGCGCTCGATCTCCGGCGGCAAGCGGCGCGCCCCATCGAAGGGGCCGCCTGGCGCCAGCCGCATCATGAAAAACGCGACCGTGATGATGATGAACAGGGTCGGGATTGCGCCGAGCACGCGCCGGATCGCGTAGAAAAGCATGGACTGGCTGTAGTCTCCCGTTGGCCCGAAGGGGCGGGACGCAAGCTTGTCGACCCCGCCCGTAATGTCAATCAAGCCAAGGCGCACACGGCAATGCGCCGCCGACTTCACGTCAGCGCGAGTCGGCCGGCGGTTCCGATTGGCGCCATTCGGCCCAGCGGGCTTCGATCGCGCGCGCCGTTTGCGGCCCACCAGTCGTGGTCGACCGCGAGCGCCCGGCCAAAGTTCTCCGGCGCGGTCGGCAGGTGGCGGCGCATCTCGGGATTGCGCCCCACAATCTTGAGGGAAGACCGCCGCGCCGGGCCGTAGGGCAGGAGCTCCGACTGCCCCGCGAGCGGGCGCGCACCGGTGGCGAAGCGGATGAAGTCGAGCCCACGCTCCTTGTTGGGATTCCCCATCGGGATGCCGAACACATCGAGCTGATAGAGCTGGCCTTCCCAGATCGTGCCGAAGCGCGGCTCGGCCGCAATCGAGAAGACGCGCGAGTTCAGCCCCGTCGTCATCGCGAGCTCGCCGCGCTCGAGCATGTCGATGGGTTCGCTCACGCGGCTCCACCAGACGATCGCGGATTTGATCGTGTCGAGCTTCGCGAACGCGCGGTCGAGGCCGTTCTTCGTCGCAAGCGCCGGATAGACCCGCCAGGCTGGGACGCCGTCGGCGAGGAGCGCGAGCTCCAGATTGAATTTCGGGCCGCTGTTCCTTAAGCCCCGGGGCCCGGGAAACCGCGCGAGATCGAAGAAATCCGCGAGCGTCCGCGGCCGGTTCTCCCCGAAGCGCTGAGGATCGAACGCAATCACCTGGCTGTAGACCATGGTGCCGACCCAGCACGGGCCGAGCGCGCCCGGCACGAAATCGCGGCGCGCCGCTGCGCCGTCGATGCCGGGGGGCAACTGGATGTCGTCGAGCCGTTCGAGCAGCCCCTGGCGGCAGCCCGCGGCGGCGTCCTCGATCTCCAGGTCGACGACGTCCCATTCGTACGCGCGCGATTCGACCTGCTGGGCGATCTCTTTCAGCCCGCCGCCGTAGTTCTTGACCGCGACGTTCACGCCTGAGGTGTCCGTGTACGGATGAAAGAGCGCGAGCGTCTGGGCCCGACCGTAGGATTCGCCCCAGCTTACGACCGTCAGGCTCTCGGGCGGCAGGCTAAGCCAATAGAGGCCGCCGCCGGCGCCCGCCAGTACGACCCCGACAGCGATAAGCCAGCGCGGAATGCGCATGCTGTTCCCTTATGGACGGCGGGAGGAAACTACCTGCCGCCGAACAGCGATTTCAACGCCCCTGCGGGGTCTTTGACGAGGTCCACCGGGGCGGCCGCGCCCTGTCCGAGCTTGTTGACCACGGCCTTTGCCAGGCCGCGCGGATCGGGCCCATAGCTGGGCTTGGTCCAGGGTCCCTTCACGAGGAACGGGATGCCGATATCGACAAGCTTAAGCCCGGGAATGCCGCGTTTGGCGACCGGCTCGAACCGGAAATCGACCGTCTCGGCGCCGAGATCGACATTGCCTTGGCCGTTGAGGTCCACGGCGTCGCTCGTCAGCTTGAGATCCGTCGTGTGCAGCACGCCTTCCTTGACGGTGAAGGTGCCGCCCATCTGGCCGAACGGCGTCTTGGCGTTGGGTCCGACGGCGCCCGTGAGCACCTGCGCGGTCACCACCGACTGCATCACCCGCGCGACCGCGCTGAGATCGACGCCGGTGACGGCGCCGTCCGCGAACCGCATCTCGCCCTTGCCGTTGAGCGCTTTGATCAGCTGCGCCTGGGTCTTGCCGCGGCCGGCGACGTCGAAGCGCACCATGCCGGTGCCCGTGACGTTGTTCACCTGCATGAGCTGGTTCAGGAACGGCTGCACTTTGAGACCGGAGAGGTCCAGCGTGCTGCGGATCGAGGGCGTATCGCCGCTCGCGTCCACGGTCAGGCTTCCGCGGCCATTTCCTCCGTACAAGGACAGATTGCGCATTTCGGCTTTCAGCACGCCGCCTTTCAGCGCCGGCTTCCACGACGCCGTGATCGAGCTTGAAGCCCGGCAGCAGCATTTGGCCGACGATGAGCGTGACGTCAGCGTCCACGGCCTTCAGGCCGCCGAGCGAAAGCGGCGCATCCGGATTGGCGGCTTTGGCTTTCGCCGCTTCGACCGTATCGCTCTCCGCACCGGGCGCGAGATAGGGATGGAGATCGAGACGGTCGATCGTGACCTTGCCCTTGATCGCCATGACTTCCGGCTTGGTGTCGAACGACAGATCGGCGTTCATGCTCATCGAGTTGAAGCGGACCTGCGTCTGACGCAGCGAATAGACGCCGTCCGCCGCCATGAACTGTCCTTCGAGCGCCATCAGACCGAAGCCGTTGCCCGGAGGCAGAGGATGACCGAGCCCATGCTGCGAGACTACGGATCGAGTGTGCGCCGAGCTTCAACGGTCCGGAGATGCTTCCGTCGCTGCCGATCGTGCCGGTGAATTTGGCGTTGATCAGATTGGATGCCGACCGCGAGCCGGGCCTGGACCGGCTGCGCACGCATGAACGCGTCGAAATTCTTCGAGCCGGCCGCTCAGCCTCAGGGGCTGGTTGTTGTAGGTCAGCTCGCCGTTGAAGACCAACGGAACGCGAACATTCGTCGCTGTCGTCAGCGGCATGACGAGCGTGAACGAAACGTCCTTGATCGCATGGCTCGTGCCCGACGCGACGTCGTCATAGGTGACCTGGCCGCCTTCGATCTTAAGTCGTCCCACGCCGACGCTCGCGATGCGGCTGTTGGTTTCGCCGGGCTTCGCCTGCTTCTCGGCGCCGAGCTGCCAGTTCGACTTGCCGCCCTGATTCACCTCGAGATGGATGACCGGATTCTGGAGCAGCACTTCGGTGATCTCGAGCCGGCGGGACAAGCAGCGGCATCAGCTTGGCGCCGACGACGACGGATTTGACTTCCACCATCTGCGGGTGACGTGAGCCTGGCGCGTTCGCGATCGAAACATCGCCAAGGGAAATACCGATCTGCGGATAGACCGTGAGTCCCATGGAACCGCGGATATGGACTTCGCGACCGAGCGCGGAACTCGCCGCGCGCTCGATCGGCGCGCGATACGTATCGAGGGGCAGCAGGAAGGGTACGGCCAAAAGGAGCCCGAGGGCCCCGACAACACTAGCAATGATGATATGGCGTCTATTCATCAGCTACTTTCTCCTGGGGCGCGCTTGGGGGCGGCGAGCCCGGCGTGACGAACCGCTTGTCGCCCGAAAATGCGGCGAAACGGTGGGGTCTGGGGTGCAGCAAATCTCCCCTCGATCACAGTAAATACCGTTTAACGCAGATTTCTGTCTGTGACAGATACATTAAACAGCCAAATCGGTTCACGATTGCCTTCTGCGCACCTATGCTTATGATAATCATTCGCACATAGGAAGAATTTTCATGCGGCTAACCCTTTCTGCGACCTGCGCGATTATCGCTGTAGTGCTGGCTCAGGGAGGCTCCGCGCTCGCGGCCGATGCGATCAACATCTACTCGGCGCGGCACTATGAGTCGGACGACCTGCTCTATGACGGCTTCCAGGACGCGACCGGAATTCCCGTAAACGTGATCGAGGGCGAGGGGCCCGAGCTGCTCGCGCGGATGCGCGCCGAGGGCAAGAACTCGCCCGCCGATGTCTTCCTCACCGTCGATGCCGGCAATCTCTGGCTCGCGGAGAAGGAGAACCTCTTCCAGCCCGTGCAGTCGAAAGCGCTGAACGACCGCATCCCCGCCTCGCTCAGGAATCCGAAGAATTTGTGGTTCGGCTTTTCGACACGGGCGCGGATGATTTTCGTCAATCCGTCGCGCGTCGATCCCAAGCTTGTGCAGACCTACGAGTCGCTCGCCGACCCGAGGCTCAAGGGCAAGATCTGCATGCGGTCGAGCTCGGCGATCTACAATCTGTCGCTGCTGGGTGCGCTTGATCGAGCATTGGGGACCGCAGAAGGCCGAGCAATGGGTGAAGGGCGTCGTCGCCAATTTCGCGCGCCCGCCGCAGGGCGCGGACACGACGCTGCTTCAGAGTGTGGCCGCCGGCGAGTGCGCGGTGACGCTCGCCAATCACTACTACTATGTCCGGCTGCAGACCTCGAGAGTGAGGGGCGAGCAGGACGCGGCGAAGAAGCTCACCCCGATCTTCCCGGACCAGGACAGCATCGGCACGCATGTCAACATCTCCGGCGCGGGAATGATGGCGTCTGCGCCGCACAAAGCGAACGCGATCAAGTTCCTCGAGTTCATGGCAAGCGACAAGGCGCAGAACATCGTCGCCAACGCCAATTACGAATTCCCCGCCGTGACTTCGACGCCGCGCTCGAAAGAGCTTGCGACGCTCGGTGAGTTCAAGATCGATCCGCTGAACGTCGCCACCTACGGCGTCAATCAGGCGCAGGCTCAGGCGATCTTCGATCGCGCCGGCTGGCGTTAGCTCGCCTCACGCCGCGCGTTTGCTGATCAGCGCGGCCTTGAATTCGTAGACCGTCCCCTTCGAACTGAGCGGCTCGATCCGCCAGTCATCGGACTGGAAGGGCTCCATGTAGTTGTTCTGGTGGAAGACGATGCGCGCGTCGAGCGGCCGGATCGCCTTCTCGAACGCAGCGACGACTTCGTCTCCGAACGGATTGTAGAGATAGAACAGCGTTCCGTTGCGGGGCAGGTTCGCCAATGCGTCTCCGGTGACGATCGAGACATTCGGATATTTGCGGTAGCGCTTCCGCGCTTCGTCGGCGACCGCTTCGACCGCCTCGATCCCGATGATCGGATTTTTCAGACGCCGGCTCAGCCAGAAATTGATCACGCGGCCATCGCCGCAGCCGACATCGACGAGCACATCGCTCAGGCGCGAGCGGCACGCGGGCAAAGATATCGCGCAGCACATGATAATCCGTATGCACCATCGTGTGCCGGCCATTGCTGTAGATGTTCTCGTTCAGATCGGTGCGGCACAGTTTGCCGCCGAAGGCGAGATCGATCGCCGATGCGTAAGCGCGTTCTTTGATCACGTGCAGCGAATAGCGTGATACGTCGCCAAGTCCCCGCGCCCGCAACCGGGCGACTGCCCGGCCGAGATACTGAGCCATTTCCATTGTCTGATCTGAGCGCCGTATCGCGTGGTACGACGCACCTCCGATCGAAGATAACGGCGAAGTCGCGCTTCAGTTGCTTGACGTTGCGGGTTCCGCGTTCGCTGGTGCGGATGTGTTCGCGCCGTGCGTGGACGAGGCGATCCCGCGGATGAGAAGGATGCACGGGATGATGCCGGCGGCAACGATCGCGAGCGATGGCGCCGCCGCCCACGACAACCGCTCGTCGGAGGCGTAGTTGTTCGCAGCGATGGCGAGCGTGTCGAAATTGAACGGCCGTAGCATGAGCGTGGCCGGGAGCTCCTTCATCACGTCGACGAAGACGAGAAGTGCCGCCGTCAACACGCTCGGTGTAATCAGCGGCAGGTGCACGCGCTTGAGCGCATCGAACGGCCCGCGCGCGAGCAGCCGTGCCGCCGCGCTGATCGAGGGCGTCACGCGTTCCAGTCCGGATCCCACACTTTGCAGCGCGACCGCGAGATAGAGCACGAGATACGCGAAGATCAGGGCCGCGATGCCGCCTGTCAGCACCAGTCCGGTGGGGACGCCGAACAGCCGTTCCGAGAGCGCCGACAAGGTGTTATCGAACACCGCGAACGGCGTCAGCACGCCGACCGCCACCACCGATCCCGGCACGGCATAACCCAAGCTCGCAAACAGCGCCGCCTTGCCGGCGAGCGCCTTCGGCCGTTCCTTGCGCGCATAGGCGAGCAGCAGCGCGCCGGCGGTCACCACGATGGCGGCAACGCCCGCGAGCGTCAGGCTGTTGACGAGGTGGCGATCGAAGTCGCGTGTGGGACCTCCCAACTCGATCAAGAGTTCGATCAGCACGAGCGCCGGCACGACGAAACCCAACAGCGGCGGCACCGCGCAAGCCACGATCGCACCAAGCGATTTCACCCCGCGCAGATGAAACCGCGGCGGCCGCATATCGCGCCGTCCGGTCTCGTGGAACCGCGCTTTGCCGCGCGCGAAGCGTTCGAGAAGAAGCGCAAGCGCCACGAACCCGATCAGGATCGAGGCAAGCTGGGCTGCCGCGCGTGGGTCCTGGAACGAGAACCACGCATTGTAAATTCCGGTGGTGAATGCGGGCACGCCGAAATAGGCCACGGTTCCATAGTCGGCGAAGGCTTCCATCGCGGCGAGCGTCGCGCCCGCCACGATCGCCGGGCGCGCAAGCGGCAGCGACACTTCGAGGAACGACGCCCACGGTCCCCGCCCGAGCAGCCGCGCGGCTTCGCGCGCGGTCGCGGATTCGGACAGAAACCGCGCGCGCGCAAGCAGATACACATACGGATAGAGCACGAGCGTCAGCATCAGTGCGGCGCCCGGAAGCGAGCGCACATCGGGGAACCAATAGTCGCCGGTCTCCCATCCGGTCAGCGACTGGAGCGCGGTTTGCACTGGTCCGTAGGCGGACAGGAACCCGGCATAGGCGTAGGCGAGCACATAAGCGGGTGCTGCGAGCGGCAGGATCAGTGCGGCTTCGAGCAACCTCCGGCCGGGGAACTCGCAGCATGACGTCAGCCACGCGGCCGGGACGCCGATGATCAGCACGCCGATGATCACGAGCACGACGATCGCGAGCGTGTTCAAGACGTACTCGGACAACACGGTTTCCGCGAGGTGGATGAAGGTCGGGCTCGGGCCGGAGAAGATGCTCACGCACACCGAGGCGATCGGAATCGCGAGCAGCAGTCCGAGAACCAGCGCCGCCGCATCGAGCGCGGTTGCGGGACGGCGCGTGCCGTTCCGCGGAACCGTCGATGGGAAGTCAGCGGCGCTCATGGTTGAAGCCAGGCGCCGGCTGCGGCCGGCGTCCTATTCGTTGGTTGGGATGACGTCGATCTCGGGCGGCAGCTCCGCGGGCGCGCTTTCGGCCGCGGCTGGGGCCGGTGTGCCGGTCTCCACGGTGACGCCTTCACCGCCCTGGACCGCATCGGCCGCCGGCTCTCCCGCCTCTCCGCAGCCAACCACGCCGAGAAGACCCGCCACTGCAAGCAATTGCCATGTACGGCCCATGTTTCCGAATTCCCTCTTGCTTCGCCTCAAGGGGCTCCCTGGGGACTCGCCCCCGTGGTTCCCTGCTCACTTTATAGGGCCGCCCCGCCCGCCCAATGCAAGAGCTAAGTCGGGGACTAGCCCTGGGCTTCCTCGCCGCAGGAACCTGTCATCTGCCCCTAATGCTCGTGCAAGGGATGCAGGAGCGGGAGTAAAGTCATACCCGATCTGAGGAGGAGAGGATCGTGAAGCAGGGACGCCCGCGTCTGGCCATAACGCGCCGCCATATGCTGCAGGGAAGCGGGGCGGTGCTCGCCGCCGCCGTCGCCTCGCCGGCACTCGGTGCTCCAGCCCCTGCCTCGCCTGAGATCAGCCCGGTCATGGCGCGGCTCAGCACCTACATGGCGGAGGCGGGCGGCAAGCCCCTGCCGGACGCGGTGGCCGAGAAGGCCAAGCAGCACATCCTCGATACGCTGGGCGCGATGGTCTCCGGCGCCGACCTGCCGCCGGGCAAGTTCGCGATCAATTTCGCGCGCATCTACAAGGGCGAGCCGGTCGCGACCGTTGCGGGCTCCAGCCTCGTCGTCGGGCCGATGGAAGCGGCCCTCGTCAACGGCATCCTCGCCCATTCGGATGAGACCGACGACACGCATCCGTTGTCGCTGTCGCATCCAGGCGCGGCCGTCGTTCCCGCAGCACTTGCCGCCGGCGAACGCTTCGGCGTCGATGGCACACGCTTCCTGCGCGCCGTCGCGCTCGGCTACGACATCGGCCCGCGTTTCACCGCGACGCTTGGCCGTCAGCAATACCAGTCGACCACCTCGCGCAGCACGCATGCGCTTGCGGGAAACTTCGGCGCCGCCGCGGCCGCGGGCTGTTGCGCGGGTCTCACCGCCCAGCAGATGCGCTGGCTTTTGTCCTACGCGGCACAGCAGGGCTCGGGCATCGCCTCATGGCAGCGCGACACCGACCACATCGAGAAGGGTTTCGACTTCGCCGGAATGCCCGCGCGCAATGGCGTGACGGCCGCACTCCTCGTGCAGGCGGGCGGCACGGGTGTCGACGACGTGTTGTCGGGCGCCGACAATTTCTTCCAGGCGTTCAAGCCGCTCAACGATCCATCGATGGTGATCGAGGCCTTGGGCGAGCGCTACGAGGTGATGCGCACCGACATCAAGAAGTGGACGGTCGGCTCGCCGGTGCAGGCGCCGCTCGATGCGCTCGACGCGCTTCTGAAGAAGCATCGCTTCAACGCCGATGCCGTGCAGAAGGTGGTCGTCACGGTCGGCGCGCGCGAGGCAAGCGTCGTCAACGCGCGCCAGCTCGCCGACATCTCGCTCCAGCATCTCCTGGCGGTGATGCTGGTCGATGGGACCGTGACGTTCAAATCCTCGCACGATGCATCCCGCATGCGCGATCCCGCCGTCTTGCGTCAGCGCGCCAAGATTTCTCTCGTCGGAGACGTAGAACTGGAGAAGCTGCTCCCCCGGCGTGTGGGCATTGTCGAGGTGACGCTCGCCGACGGACGCGTGGTGTCCGAACGCGTCGAGACGGTGCGCGGCACCGCGGGCAACCCGATGACGCGCGAGGAAGTCATCGCCAAGGCCCGCGACCTGATGGTCCCAATTCTCGGCGCTCGCGAAGTTCGAGCAGCTCACGGCGAAGGTCTTCGGGCTGGAAACCGTGAAATCCCTCGCAGAGCTCAGGCCGCTGCTGCAAAGAGCCTAGGCAAATACTTTTTAAGCGTCTGGCGCGTTATTCTGATGCCATGAACGTACAAGCACCCAAGGACCGCATCGAGGCGCGCGCCGAGCTCGACGCGATCCTTGCCGCCAATCCGAAGATCGAGTTCGTCGATGCGGCGATCGCCGACATTTGCGGCACGCTGCGCGGCAAGCGGCTGCCCGTCGCCGATGCGTTGAAGCTCTTCGAGTCCGGGATGCAGATTCCGCAATCGCTTCATCTGATGGATGTGCGGGGCGAGATGATGAACCCTTCCGGCCGCGGCTACACGGACGGAGACCCCGACGGCACCGCGTGGCCGATCCCCGGCACGGTGATGGAGATCTGGGGCGCCGATCCGCCGCGCGCGCAGATGCTGACGTCGTTGCGTGACACCAACGGTGCGCCGCTGTCCTACGATCCGCGTGCCGTGCTCGAGCGCGTGCTCGCGCGTTTCGATGAGCTTCAGCTCACGCCCGTCTGCGCGCACGAGCTGGAGTTCTATCTGGTCGACGAGAAACGCGACGACCGCGGCCGTCCGCTGCCGCCACGCTCGCCCCGCACGGGTGAGCGCGAGAACACACCCTCCGTGTACGGATTGGAGGACCTCGACGACTATCAGGCGTTCTTGACCGCCCTGAACGAAGCCGCCGCCTTGCAGCGCGTTCCCATCAGCGCGACCAGCAAGGAGTATGCACCCGGCCAGTTCGAGGCCAATCTGCGCCATCAGGCGAACGCGGTGATGGCGTCCGACCATGCGATCTTCCTGCGCCAGATCGTGAGAGCCGCGGCCGCGAGCCAGGGCCTGCAGGCGACGTTCATGGCCAAGCCTTACGCCGAACGTTCGGGCTCGGGCCAGCACGTGCATCTGAGCCTCGTGGATCGCTCCGGCCGGAACGTCTTCGACAACGGCACGCCCGAGGGAAGCGAGCTCCTGCGCTACGCCGCGGGCGGTCTTGCCGCGCTGATGGCCGAAAGCATGGCGTTCTTTGCGCCCAACGTGAATTCCTATCGGCAGATTCGCGCCCGACATGTTCGCGCCCGTCAATCGGCGGTGGGGCGTCAACAACCGCTCGGCCGGTCTTCGCGTGCCGGTCGGGCCGAACGCCGCCAGGCGCATCGAGCATCGCTGCGCGGGCGCCGACGCCAATCCCTATTTCGTGCTGGCGGCGATCCTGGCCGGCGTTCATCACGGTCTCGCGAACAAGCTCGATCCCGGCCCGGTCGCCGTCGGCAATGTCTCCCGCGAGCCGGACCTCGCGCTGCCGTTCTCGCTCGACGATGCCCTGAAAAGGCTCGCCGCAGCGCCCGTTCTTCCGGGCTATTTCGGCGCCGAGGCCATCGGTCTCTACCGCGAGACGAAGGCCGAAGAGCTTGCCCGCTTCCGCAAGATCATCACCGCCGAAGAGCACGAGTGGTATTTGTGATCCGCCTTGCGGCCCCGCTATACTGCGGCTTATTCGACCAGGGACGGGCGATGAAACGCGTTCTCGCGATTGCTGCTGTTGCGCTCTGCGCGGCCTCGATACCGGCTGCCGCGCATCACAGCCTTGCGTCCTATATCCAAACCCGGTCCGAAGTTCTGATCGGCAGGGTCAAGGAGTTCTCCTGGACCAACCCGCACACTTGGCTGACCATCGTTGTGCGTGGCGAAGGCGGAACGACGTCCGAATGGACCTTCGAGGGGGTCAGCACTGCGAATCTCATCGACGCAGGCTTCAAGAAGGACACGATGATGCCCGGTGACCCGGTCTCGGTGGTCTACAATCCGAGGCGCGACGGCAAGCCGGGCGGCATGTTCTTCGCGGTCACGCTCGCCGATGGGCGATCGCTCAAGCTGGACCGCTATCAGCGGCTCAAGAGTGGCGGCACACGTATCGAATAGAACGGAGAGGAGAGCACGATGACACGTCTGATCGGTCTCATTCTGTGTTCCATCTTGTTGGGCGCGCTTCCCGCCGCCGCGCATCATTCGCTGAGCATCTATGACCGCAACCAGTCCAAGACCGTCGAAGGCGTGGTCAAGGAATGGCGCTTCGCCAATCCGCACGCGCGGATCCTTCTGCTTGTCGCCTCCGCGGATGGGGCGATGAAGGAGTGGGATTTCGAAGGCGGCGGCATCCGGCGGCTGACGGAGCGGGGAATTTCCGTGAACACGATCGCGAAGGGCGACAAGATCTCCGTCTCCTACAATCCGATGCGTGACGGCAGCGCGCGGGGCCTGTTCGTGAGCTTCACGACCCCGGACGGCAAAAACTATGTCACGAGGCGTTAGGGCGCGTCTGATCGCTGTCTCCGCTGCGCTCGGTCTTCAGTGCGCTCCCGGCACTCGCGCATCATTCGCTCGCTCCTTACGATCGCACCGTCTCCAAGACGATCGAGGGTGTGGTCAAGGACTACACCTTTGCGAACCCGCACGTGACGTTGACCATCGCCGTCGCAAATCCCGATGGATCGACCACCGACTGGGAGTTCGAAAGCACCACCGTGTCGCGGATGATGGGGCGCGGCTTCAATCGCGTGAGCGCACGCACGGGCGACACGATCACGGTGCGCTACAATCCGAGGCGCAGCGGCGCGCCGGGCGGGCTCTTCACCGGCTTCACCGATTCCAGAGGCCGCATCTACGGCCCGATCCACGATCGCTGATCCCGCGCTTTGACCAATCCGACGATCACCGAGGACCAGGTCTTCGCCAAATGCGAGCGGCGGCTCATCCCGTTCTTGGGACTGCTCTATCTCGTCAGCCTCGTCGACCGGTTGAATGTCGGTTTCGCCGCGCTCACCATGAACGCGGATCTCGGCTTCACGCCGTTTGTCTTCGGCTTCGGCGCCGGCATCTTCTTCATCGGCTATTCTCTGTTCCAGGTTCCCGCCAATCTGATGCTCGTGCGCTTCGGCGCGCGGCGCTGGGTGTTCGCGATCCTCATCGTGTGGGGGGCGATCTCGGCCGCTTGCGCCTTCGTGCAGGGGCCGATGAGCTTCTATGTCCTGCGCTTCCTTTTGGGCGTTGCGGAAGCCGGATTGTTTCCGGGCGTCGTGCTCTACCTCACCTACTGGTTTCCGCAGGAGCGCCGCGCCCGCGCCATCGCGAGTTTCATGGCGGCGAGCCCGCTTGCCTTCATCCTCGTCGGTCCCCTCTCGGGTCCGCTTCTCGCCATGGACGGTTTCGCCGGATTGAAGGGCTGGCAGTGGCTCTTCATCATTGAGGGGCTGCCGGCGTGTCTTCTCGCGTTTGCGCTGCTCAAGCTCGTTCCCGACGGTCCCGAGCACGCCACGTGGCTGAATGCGGATGAGAAGCGCCTCATCGCCGAACGGCTCGCGCAAGAGTCCAATATCGACCAGCCGGGCTTCTGGCCCGCGCTGCGCGATCCAAGGCTCTATGCGCTCGGCATCGCCTACATGGCTGTCGGCGCCGGCGGCTATGGCATGCGTCTCTGGCTGCCGCAGATCGTCCAGTCGATGGGCTTTTCGAATCTCAGCAACGGCTTCGTTGTGGCGCTGCCCTATCTTCTCGCCGTCGGCGCGATGATCTGGTGGGGCCATTCGAGCGACAGGAAAGGCGAGCGCATCTGGCACGTCGTACTCCCCGTGCTGCTCGCCGCATTCGGTTTTGCAATCGGAGCCGCTGTGCCGTCGTCGGATATCGTCGTGTTCCTCGGCATCACGCTCGTCATCATCGGGCTCGACGCGGTCATCGGGCCGTTCTGGAGCCTGCCGTCGTCGTTCCTGCGCGGTCCGGCGGCCGCAGGCGGGATCGCGCTGATCAACACGTTCGGAACAGGCGCCGGCGGTTTCATTGGTCCTTCCGTCATCGGCTACTTCCGCGAAACGACCGGTGGCTATTCCATCAGCATGGCCGTGCTCGCGTGCGGTCTTCTCTGCACCTGCGTGATCGTGCTCGCATTCTCCCGCACGATCGCGCCGCGGACCGCTGCGGTCGAACCGCGATAGCACCCCGACAGGATCGTCACAAAACCGCCAATCAAAGGAGTCGTGAACAAATCGCGTCCCCGCAGCGCCGACACGATTACGTTTCTCGATCCGAGCGCTTATGATCGCGGCACGTCGTCGTCATCCGCAAATTGCCGGAAAGGGGCTCGGCTTCGATGTGGAATTTCAGTCTGATCAGAGCGATCACTCTCGTGGTCCAAACCGCGCCGTTCGTCGTGCTTCGGCTGCTGGTCTATTTGGGCGTTGCTGTCGCGTATCTCGTGGCGACCGGTGGCGGCGCGGTGGTCGGGTTCGGTTTCGGAAATTTGAGCGCGGATCCGGATACGCCCGCGGCCGGGGCCTTCTGGGGCGGCTTGAGCGGCTTCGGCGTGGTGAGTGCCGTTCTCTACCTCGCGCGGGAATACATTCTCTATCTCGTCAAGGCCGCGCACATCGCCGTCCTCGTCGAATTGCTGGACGGCAAGTCCGTTCCTGGCGGACAGAACCAGCTTCAGTACGGCGCCCAGTTCGTGAAGGCGCATTTCGCCGAGTCTTCCGTGCTGTTCGGCGTCGACCAGATCATCAAGGCCGTTCTCAAGGTGATTACCCGGACGCTGACGGGCATAGCGGCGTTCATACCCGATCCCGGCGCTGCAGACCCTGATCAATCTCGTCAACTCCGTGTTGCGCATGTCGCTGACCTTCATCGACGAGGTCATTCTCGCCTATATGATTCGTACACGGACGACTAACCCCTGGGAGACGGCAAAGGACGGCATCATCCTCTACGCGCAGAACTATGGGCATATGCTGAAGAACGCGGCGTGGTTGACCCTGTTCATGTGGGGACTGACCATTCTGATCTTCATACTGCTTCTCGGCCCTGTGGCAGCTTTGCTCGCCTTCGCGCCCAGTACGCTCGGAGGCTGGGGTTTCGTCTTCGCGTTCATCTTCGCGTGGGCGCTGAAGGCTGCTGTGCTCGAGCCGATCGCGATAACGGCCTTGATGCAGGTCTATTTCAAGGTGATCGAAGGCCAGAAGCCCGATGCAGAATGGGATGCGAAATTGACGAATTTCTCGCATCGCTTCCGCGAGCTCACGGGCAAGGCCGCAAGCTGGGCGGCGCGGCCGGCGCCGCATGCCGGACAGAGCGCTCCCCAACCCGGATAGGATTGTCGAATTGCGCGAAGCGACGTGGCCCGAAAGCTTCAAGCAGGAACGCATTGGCCTCGTAGATCACGCCCGACTTGAGCACGCGTTCTCGAACACCTCGAGACAGCGGGCGACGCCGTTCTTTTCGCGCATGTCCCGCCCCACGCGCACCGCGGCGGCCGTGAGTGCCGGAAGCTCGCGTTGCGCTCTCATGATGCACTCCACGACCGCGTCGGCCGTGAAGGCGTCGATCACGAGCCCGTTGCCGAGCGCTTTCACGTCGTGCTCCATCCAGGTACCGGCCGACACCAGCGCCGGCGCATCGAGGAGCTTGGCTTCGTGATAGACGCCCGAATCGCGCCAGCGATACGATTCCGGCTCGTAGGCGAGGAGAACGACGCTGTTCGCGATGGCGTCGTAATAATCCTCCCGCGTCATCGCGCCGTTCTGAAGACGCACATGCGGGTGGCCGGACAGCGCGCGCAAGACGTTGGGGTCGAATGTGGGATCGGCTTCGCCGCGCACCTGAATGAAGAACTGCACGCCGGGACTCGCGCAGCGCTTGACGATTTCGGGCAAAAGCGCGCCGCCCCGTTCGCGTCTTGCACCGCCGACGAACGAAACCACCATGGGACTCGCTCCTGCAGCCGCTGCACGTGGCCTGCGCGAGAGGAGCTCGTCGGGCGCAAGAAAGGGAAAGACATTCGTCTTCACGCCGACATGTTTCTCGATCATCGCCGCGCATTGCGCCGTCCGGGAGAACGCCGCGATACCAGGGCCGTGCTCGGACTGGAACTTCGTGAATACGTTCCGGTAGAACTGCAGGCGGGTGTTGCTGGGCGTGAACTCCTGCGGCGCCCTCAAGCCCAACGGCCACGCGGGGCCTCTTCTCCTTCGGGAACGTCGCGAGCCAGCGGACGAGGCCGAGAACCTGATTCTCGCTCAGCGTCGGAAACACCGTCACCGAGTCCTCGAACATCGACGGGTCGAGGCGCGAAAGGTCGCGGTGGAACGACCGGTTATGGACCACGAAATTCTCGATCGCCGACCACATCGGATCGTTCGAGATCTCCTGGTACAGGAACATTGCGAATGTCGGGATGATCTCCGCGCCGGGATATTGAGTCGCGTCGGGCGCGTTCAGCTGGGTGAAGAAACGCACCGTCTCGCCGCGGCGAACGAGCTCGTCCACGAACGCTTTTGCTTCCCAATGGTGGTGCCCGGAGACGCCCCGCGACAGAGCGCAGTCCAGGATGTTCCAGGCCTTGATGGGCCGCGCCGTGCTCATGCGGTGCCGTCGGAGATCGCTTCGCTTAAGGGCGGCGGCCTTCTACCACACCGGCCGCCCGCTCCCTCCCGGTATTCGTCTTGCCGGTTAATGCGGGAGGGGCTACACCCTGGCGCCTTCGAATGCTCCCAAGACCGTCGAGATGTAGCGAGCAACTCCTTGAGTTCGGCGAAATTCCTGTCCGACCCGCGCCGCGGCGGCGCGCAAGGCGGGCAGCTCGCGTTGCGCCCGCCCAATACAGTCCACGATCGCGGCCGCGGAGAAGTCCTCGATGATGAGGCCGTTACCGCACTGTTTGACCTCTTCGGCCATCCAGGTTCCTGCGGTCACCAGCACCGGTGCGCCCAGCATCAAGGCTTCGTGATAGACGCTGGAATCGCGCCAGCGATAGGCATTCGGGTCATAGGCAAGCAGCACCACGCTGTCCGCGATCGCACGGTAATAGTCATCCCGTTCGAGCACGCCTTCCTGCACCTGCACATGAGGCCAGCGCGCGAGACCGGCCAGAGCGTCTGCCTCGGTGCCGGCCACGGATTCATGCTTCGCCTGAATGAAGAAGCGCACTCCCGACGCCGAGCATTGCTCGACGACATCGGCAATGAGCGCACCGCCTCTTTCCCGTCTTGCTCCGCCGACGAATGAAACCAGCAGTGGAAGCCTCGGGCGACTTTGCCGAACTCGGCCTCGGTGCCAGCACATCCGCGGGCAGCGCGAAGGGAAGGACGCCGACGGCGATGTCCGTGTGTTTCTTGAAGCGCTCGGCGATCCGGGCGTTCGGCAAAACAGCGCAATCTCCTTTTTTATCGCGGGCGGACAACCATCCCACAGCTTCTTGTAGAGCTGTACGGACGGATCGGTCGGCGACCACGCCGGCTTTGAAACCAGACAGATTGCGGTCTTGGGCTCATCTCCGCGGGACGCCTGTGAGCCAACGGATGAGTCCGAGGAGCTGTTGCTCCTGGAGGGTTGGGAAAAGTGCGAGCGATTGGTGGAAGAGGGAGGGATCATGAGCCGACAGATCCCTGTGGAAGCTCCTTGTATGGACGATGAAATTCTCGAACCAAGACCACACGGGATCGTTCGAGGCGCTTTCCCACAGGGTGAGGGAGAAGGTCGGGACGATCTCGACACCGGGAAATTGTTCCTGAGCAGGTGCATTCCGATGGGTGAAAAGGCGCACCGTCTCGCCGCGGCTGCGGAGTTCGTCCACGAGCGATTTCGCCTCCCAGTAATGATGCCCGTTGGCTTCCCGGTTCAGGGCCGTATCGAAGATGTTCCAGGCCCTAAATCGACGCTCGTTGTTCATGCTCGGTTCTTCGTGCAAAATCGCTGCCTTGTATCATGCGGCCAGCCCCGGTCCTCCCGGCTATCCGCTTGCCGGTTAGCCTCGGATGGGCCATTTTGGGCCAGCGCCGCATGTCCCGCTTGAGGACTGCGCGAGGGAGGACACTATGAAAGACCAAGGCGTTGGGCGACGTGAGTTCCTGAAGGGGGCGGCCGTCGCGGGGGCCGCGTCGGTCGCGTCCGCGCCCGCCATCCTGCCGGAGCCTGCGAGCGCGCAACAAGCCGCCGCGGCGGCGCCATCGGCCGCCGGCTATTCCTTCCTCAATCTCGAAGAGGCGGCCTTCGTCGAGACGCTGGTCGACCACATGGTCCCGGCCGACGAGCTGTCGCCCAAGGGCACCGACATCGGCATCAACACCTATATCGACCGCGCGCTCTCCAGCGCCTGGGGCAAGGGCGACCGTCTCTATATGCAGGGACCGTGGAAGATCGGCGTGCCGAGCCAGGGCTACCAGCTGCCGCTCACGCCCGCCCAGCTCTATCGCGCCGGGATCGAGGCGACCAACGCCCATTGCCGCAAGACCTATGGCGGCCGCACCTTCGACCGCCTGACCGAGGCGCAGCGCGAAGAGGTGTTGCGCGGCCTCTCCTCGGCCCAGATCACCTTCGAGAGCGGCCTCTCCGTGCGCGCGTTCTGGACGCACGGTTTATCAGAGCGTGATGGAAGGCATGTTCTCCGACCCGATCTATGGCGGCAATCGCAACAAGGCGGGCTGGAAGCTGATCGGCTTCCCCGGCGCCATCGCCGTGCATCGCGAGAATGTCGAGCGCTTATCGCGACAAGGAATTTCCGAACAATCCGCGTCGGCATCGCGGATATGAGCTAGGGGAGCGACAGACATGGTCACGAAACTCCCTCAAGTGGACGCCGTTGTCGTCGGCATGGGCTGGACCGGCGGCATCATGTCGGCGGAATTGGCGAAGGCGGGCTTGAAGGTCGTCGGCCTCGAACGCGGGGCGCCTCGCGACACCGACAAGGACTATGCGGTGCCGACGCATCCGCGACGAGCTGCGCTATGTCGTGCGTCACGACCTGATGCAGAACACCGCGCGCGACACGCTCACCGTGCGCAACAACCCGACGCAAGAGGCGCTGCCGATGCGCCGTCTGGGCTCGTTCCTGCCGGGCGAAGTCGTCGGCGGTTCGGGCGTGCATTGGAGCGGCCACACGTGGCGCTGGACCGACATGGAGTTCAAGATCCGCTCCATGTACGAGGAGCGTTACGGCCGGAATTTCATCCCCGCCGACATGACGATCCAGGACTGGGGCATCACCTATGACGAGCTCGAGCCCTATTACGAGAAGTTCGAACGCATCGCCGCGGTGTCCGGCAAGGC
Organism: uncultured Alphaproteobacteria bacterium; assembly: GCA_963708555.1. Taxonomy (GTDB): domain Bacteria; phylum Pseudomonadota; class Alphaproteobacteria; order Micropepsales; family Micropepsaceae; genus CAIYRG01. Next base: position 177,393 of record CAVPTF010000002.1, read on the forward strand.
CGGCAACATCAAGGGCCAGATCCAGCCGGGCGGCAACCGCTTCGAAGCGCCGCGCGCCAACGAATACGCCCTGCCGGCGCTGACGCCGATCCTCGCCAGCCTGACATTCGAACAGGCCGCCAAGAACAAGGGCTGGAATCCGTTCCCGCGGCCGTCGGCCAATGCTTCGCGCGCCTACACCAATCCCGAAGGGCAGAAATTCGGCGCCTGCCAATATTGCGGCTATTGCCAGCGCTTCGGCTGCGAAGCGAACGCAAAGGGCAGCCCGCATGTCGCGATCATTCCCGTCGCCATGCGCAATCCGAATTTCGAGCTGCGCACCCACGCCTGGGTGACGAGGGTGATCAAGGATTCCAGCGGCCGCCGCGTCACCGGCGTCGCGTACACGAACCTGATGAACGGCGAGGAGTTCGAGCAGCCCGCCGACATGGTCCTGCTCTGCGCCTATGCGGTCAACAACGTGCACCTGATGCTGCTCTCGCAGATCGGCCAGCCTTACGATCCGGTCACGCAGCGCGGCATCATCGGCAAGAACTACGCCTACCAGACGGGCGCCGCCGCGAACCTGTTCTTCGAAGGAAAGCGCTTCAATCCGTTCATGAATGCGGGCGGATCGAACATCTCTTGCGACGATTTCAACATCAACTGGGACTACGACCGCGGCCCCGGCAAGTTCGTCGGCGGCTTCAACATCGGCTCGGGCTTCAACACCGTGCTGCCGATCGGCTATCGCCCGGTGCCGGCGGGAACGCCGCAATGGGGCAAGGCAGTGGAAGGCCGCCACCGCCAAGTACTATCAGATGGCGATGAACATCGGCTCGGCCGGCAGCGTGATGTCGAACCGCTACAATTACTACGACCTCGATCCGACCTATAAGAACGCGTTCGGCCTGCCTCTTATGCGCATGACGTTCGACTACAAGGAGAACGAGCACAAGATGGGCCGTGTCGCCGCCGATCTCATCAACGACGTCGCACGCAGCTTGAACCCGACGCAGATGAACCCGGCCGTCGCGCGCACCGATCCGTGGACGATCGTGCCCTATCAGAGCACGCACAACACCGGCGGCACGATCATGGGCACCAATCCGCGCAACAGCGCGGTGAACAAATATCTGCAGAGCTGGCAGGCGCATAATCTCTTCGTCATCGGCGCCAACGTGTTCCCGCACAACTCGGCCTACAATCCGACCGGGCCTGTGGGCGCGCTCGCGTATTGGACGGCGGAGGCGATCACGCAGCGCTATGTGAAGAATCCTGGACCTCTGGTGTCGGCATGAGAGCGTTTTACATCCCTGCGATTTCTGGCCGCGGTCGTTATCGGCGCTGCGGCGCCGGGCTTGGCGGCCGAGCTCGTCGCGCGGCGAGCAATTGTTCGTCGAATGCGCGTCGTGCCACACGCTGGAAAAGGGCGTGCACAATGTCGGGCCGAGCCTCGCGGGGCTTTTCCAGCGCAAGGCGGGCGGGTTCGACGATTACCGCTACTCGCCGGCGATGAAGCGCTCGAACATCACCTGGACGGCGGAAGAGCTCGACAAGTTCATCGCCGATCCGCAGATGATCGTGCCCGCGAACCGCATGCCGTACGCCGGGATGACCAACGCCACCGACCGCGCCGACCTCATCGCCTATTTGCAAAAGGCAGCGCAGTAGCCGCGATCTCTTGGGGGGAGCATGGCTTACAGTCGTCGCCTAGCGGTTCTCTGCTCCGCCGTGTTGATGGCGGCGTGTGCGGGTTCGTCCGGTCAGGATGCCAGAGCGCCGGAACCGCAGACCCGGGGCACGCAGCAAGCTCGAAACATCAGCTTCGGAGTGGAGGCGGTTCGAGCGGGTCGGCCCGACCAGGCCATCCAAGAGGCGACGCTTGCCATCCAAACCGGAGACCTTCGTGCTGCGATCGCGGCGCAGGCCTATTTCACTCGTGGAACCGCGTATCTGATGAAACGCCAGATTGCACTGGCCATTCTGGATTTCGATCGCGCCATCGAATTGGATTCAACGGTCGATCAATATTACGCCAATCGCGGTGCGGTGCACCTCTTCACGCGGCAATTCGCACGGGCGATCGAAGATTACAGCAAAGCCATCGATCTTCGTGACGTCGACCACCGACGGTACATCAGCCGTGGCGTCGCCTATCGGTACCTCGGCCGATACGATCGTGCGATCGCAGACTATGACGAGGTGATCCGTCGCACGCCAAGGAACATCGAGGCTATCACGGCTCGCGCCGTTTCCTATTTGGCGGAGGGCAAGCTGGACCAGGCAGCAGCCGACGCCTCGACGATCAGCCGAATTGCGCCTGACGATCCTCGGTCCTACAGAATCAAGTGTGGGATCTTCGTCGTGGCCAACCAGCTCGAGAATGGGTTCAAAGAGTGCGATCGAGCCGTGCAACTCGAGCCCAGGGACTATCAAACGCTGAACACTCGGGCGTACGTCAACCTGAAGCTTGAACAGTTCAGGGATGCGCTAGCGGATTACGATGCCGCGCTACGACTAAACCCCACAAACGTCCAGGCGCTCTACGGCCGAGGAACGGCTCGCGTTGCGCTGGGTGACCAAGCGGCCGGAAACGCAGACATCGAGTCGGCAAGAAGACGTGATGCTGACGCCGAAATGAAGTTCGCCGATATCCTAACCGGTTTGACGATTGTGTATCGTTGTCCTGAGACCGCGGCCATCGGGTCGAGCGATGTCCAAGAGTGCATCAATTGAATTGAAGCGTGTGCTTCTTGGCGTCGGCATCGCCGCCTGCCTGTGTAGGCTATTGGCGCCAGCCTTGGCCGCAGAGCGAACGTTGCCTATTCCGAACTTCGGGTCATCGAGTAGCACACGGGTGGATCGGGTACGGGCCGGAATACATGCCGGTCGAGAATGCGCCGCGTCCGGTCGCGGCCGATCCTGCGCATCCTTACGTGCCGAACGCGATCGAGTATCTGAGCGCGCGTCCGAACCTGAAGGTCGTCGAGCAATCGACGTTTCCGGTCGCCGATCTCACCAATCCGATCCTCCAGCCTTGGGTCCGCGACGAGCTGCGCAAGCTCAACGAGCGTGTGCTCGCGGGACAGCCGGTGTTCGAGCATCGCGCGAGCTGCTGGCCTTCGGGCGTGCCGGCGTTCGACCTCGCGGTCGTGAACCCCGTGTTCTTCGTGCAGACCGAGAAGCAGGTGACGATCATCTCGACGGCCGACCACATGGTCAGACGCGTGTATTTGAACGTGCCGCATTCGCGGCTGCCGACGCCGTCGTGGTTCGGCGAATCCGTCGGCCACTACGAAGGCGACACGCTGGTCGTCGACACGATCGGGCTGAACGCCAAGACCTATGTCGACATCTACCGCACGCTGCACACCGAACAGCTGCACGTGATCGAACGCTTCCGCCTGATCGAAGAGGGCAAGACGCTCGAGGTCGACATCTATGTCGAGGACCCGGGCGCGTTCACCGTCCCCTGGCGGGGCACGCAACGTTTCGCGCTGAGCGAACGCGGCCCGCTGCTCGAAGCCGTCTGCGCGGAGAACAACGCCAACTATTTCAATCACACCGTCGACCCGATGCCGGAAGCGCGCCGGCCGGACTTCTAGTCCTCATGCGCCCGTCGGAAGTCGCATCCAGCGCGTCGCCTCCAGTCCCTTGTGCACATATTGATGAGTTGGGTAGCCTATCTGGACGACGCCCTGAGAAAGTGCCGCGTGTTTGCTTAAAGCAAACACCCAAGTATCGGGGTTGCTTTATGCAACGCGATCGCCGGTTTTCCTGCCGGGCGAACGCAATACGCAATCGCGCTCCATCTCAGCCGCCAGATTGGCCCATTCATGTGCCAGACGCAGCTGGCGTTCCCGATTTTCAAGGCTTTCGCCGGAAGCCATGATCCGCGCTTTCCCTTCCATCTCCCGGCACTTGTTGATTTGTTCTTGTTGGGTGAACCCTGCGAATTGTTCGCGTAGCCTTGCGACCGAATGCGGCTTCGGTTTGCTTTTCATCAAGTACCAGGCCCTCGGGAGCAGGATAAAAGCGGCTGGCCAACTTCCTCTGTCTGCAACGCACTTGCAGTAGGTCTTTGGTCCAATTTTCACACCGCGAAGTCTCAGTCAAAATTCCCTGGCGCTCCCTGGCCGGAGCGCACAAACCCAAGAACCGGAGGCCCACCCCTCCTACCTACCCCCCCGGTTCTTTGGGGACGCGTGCAAGTCCAATTGTCTACGATTGTTGCGGGGACATATGCATTCGACGGATGCGATTGCTGCTTTTTTTGAGAAGGGCGGCCGAGTTGTAAGACTACAGGAATCGATCCCTGTGACGGCACCAGAAGTGGTGGAGTATCTTCTGGCCAGTGGTATCAGAGCGAACTTTTCGCCGCGCCATTCGAGACTTTATCTGTGCAAGGGGCAGCTTGTCCCGCTGAGTAAGCTCGTCGAAGTGGCCAATAGCCACCGTCGCGCACAGCAGCTTCCACCCTTTGTCGCTCGGGCTAGGGTCTGAAGCGACGACCGCCTCGCTACCGCGCGCGGTCCCGAGCTTTCGACCTTTCAATCGTATCGAATGATGCCGCTACCCGATCATAGTTTTCGGCAGCCATGATGAGCTTCGCGCGGTTAGAGAGGTCTTGAACGGACTCCGCGAGCACACGCATTTCTTCTGCGAGTTTACGGTAAGCCTCAGCGCTATCGAGCTTCACGGGAGCCTCGGGCGGGGGCCCCAGCATGCCCTGGGCCATCCATTCGGACACCACGTCCGTTTGTAAAGCAAAATACATGACCATCTGATATCAGCCACCGTCGCAGCATTGCGCGTGGACTGACCACCCGCGCGCCTCTGACCAACCGCGGTTGCGCAGTTTCATTACACTCCGTATACGGATTTGATGTTCGCTTCGAGCGAGCTATGCACCGCATCGAAAACCATCGCACGGTGTCTAGCGCTGCTTCTTCCTGAGCGGTACGACGTCCGAGCCCGCGCCGCGCAAATAGACGAGCACTTCGGTGACGGCCAGCAGCTGCTCGGCGGTGAACGGCTTGCTGATCGTGACCGTCTCTTCAAAGGTCTTCGACAGCACCTTGGGCCCGTAGCCGGTGACGAAGGCGAACGGCACGCCTGCTTGCCGCAGCAGTGGCAACAGATCCTCGATCGGCTGGCCTTTGAGATTGACGTCCACGAGGGCCACATCGCACGTTTCGGTTGCCAACAGACGTCTCGCCTCCGCCAGCGTGCCTGCGGGTCCCACCGCCACACATCCCGCGCCGCTCAGCATGGACTGCATATCCATCGCAACCAGCGGCTCGTCTTCGACGATGAGGATGCGCTTGCCGGTCAATGACGGGCAAACGCGGGTTGGCACGATCGACGAGTCGCCAAACTGCATCGTCGCCGTCGAGACAGTTTCTTGCGGTGCGTCGGCCAGCGGCCAATCGATCCGGCACTTCAGACCGTCCTCGGCGAAATGCATCGAGGCTTCACCGCCATGCACGCGCACCGTCTGCTCGATCAGCGTCATGCCGAAGCCGCGCGAGTCTGGCGCGCGCACTCTCGGTCCGTTGCTTTCCGTCCATTGCAGCAGCAACCTGCGGCCGCCATTGGTCCGGACTTCCCAGCTCACCGCGAGGCGTCCGGCCGTCACCGACAACGCGCCGTATTTGCGCGCGTTCGTCGTCAGCTCGTGCAGCACCATGCCGAGGTGATTGGCTTCCTGCGGGCCCAAGAACAGGAACGGTCCGTTGATCGAGACGCGATCCTCGTCGGGAGAGCCGAGACGGACCTGACTCGCGATGAGCTCGGAAAGCTCTGTCCCCCGCATATTCGTTTGCGTCAGCAGCGTGTGGAGCTTGGCCAGCGCCTGAAGCCGCCCGCTGAAGCTCGTAACGAAATCCTTCTGGCTCTTGGCGCGGACCAGTGACTGGTTTGCGATCGCCTGCACGGTGGCGAGCGTGTTCTTCACCCGGTGATTGAGCTCTTCGACCAGGAGCTGCTGCAGCTTCTCGGCCTGCTTCTTGTCGGTGATGTCGCGCGCCACTTTGGAGGCGCCGATGACCTCGCCGGTCTCGCCGCGCATGGGCGAAACGGTCAGTGAGATATCCAACCGGCGGCCGTCCTTGGCGACGCGCACGGTCTCGTAATGGTCGATGCGCTCGCCCGCCCTCAGCTTGGAGATGATGACGTTCTCTTCGTCCTGCAACTCGGCCGGGATGAGCCGGGTGATATGCTGCCCGATCATTTCGTCGGCTTCGTAGCCGAAAATGCGTGCCGCTCCGGCATTCCACGAGGTGACGATCCCGCCCAGCGTCTTGCTGATGATCGCGTCGTCCGACGAGGTGACGATGGCGGCCAGCCGCGCGGCGAGGCCTTCGGCTTCCTTGCGATCCCCCAAACTGACCAGCACATTGATGGCGCCCGTCACCCGGCCGGACGCGTCCCGCAACGGCGTAGGGTAGGGAACGAAGGGCACGCGCGTCCCATCCGGCCTTTCAGCGAGGGCCTCGTATCCGCGCACGGCGCGGCCCTCTTTGAGGGCGATCGCCATCGGGCATTCGTCGTGGGGGAGTGGACTGCCGTCAGGCCAAAACAGCCGGAAAGAGCCGCACCACTTCATGCCTAGCTCGGGACGATAGCCCCAAAACTCTGCGGCGGCCTGATTGTAGAATGTGATGCTGCCTTCGGCGTCGGTCGTATAGACCGCGACAGGCAGCGCTTCGAGCAGACGTTCAGTATCCATTCACCTCGGTTCCCTCCCTCAAGTAGGGCCAACGTCCCAATATCGCGTTGGTTCCACCGTAGACGGAGGAAGATGCGTGCTTTCTCCTGCCGCCCCCTCCCTGCGAAGGAGAGGGCGGCTAAGGAGGCGCGGTATTTGGCCTTTTACCGTCCGACCTGAGACGCTTCGGCGCGCTGCACATAGGCCTGGACGTCCTCGTCCAGCAGCAGCCTCTGAGTCCTGAGCCCGTTCGCCGCCGTCCGCACCGCGTTCACATAGGCGTCGTGCGTCGGATAGCGCTCCTCGAGCGAGGGCCGGGGATCGTCGTTGGCGGTCCGCTCGGCCTTCGTCTTGGCGAACGGGATCATCTGGCCCGCGCCGTCGCAGCCGTCATTGGCGCCGGCGGGCTCGGCCCTCAGCGCCCAGCCCGTATAGGTCGCGATCGGGGCCACCACGTCCGGCAGCCGGACGCCGGCGATGTCGTTGCCGTCCGCGTCCGTCTTGGGAACGAGCGCCGGATAAGGCGTGCCGACGAGCTTCGGCGGCAGCTGGGTCATGATGCCCTTGGAGAACTCGGGCCCGTAGTCGAACAGGTCGCCATTGTGCATGCGGCCGTTATAGGTGACGCCCTTGAGCTTCGGGAAACCCTGGCCTTCCTGAGGGAGCGGCGAGACCAGCGTACCGTCCGCGACTTTCGGGATGCGGCTCGCCGGCGGCTCTGTGCCGTTGGTGACCCATTCGTCCATCGCGACGAGCAGCGCGCGGATCACGCCGCCCGCAACCATCGGAGAGCGGACCTGCTGGCAGATGCCTTTGCCCTGCGCGCCGAACGCGCTCTGGTGCGGCATGCTCGAGACGAAGTACTGGCGCACATTGGCGGGCTCATCGGTGCGGTCCTTGCCGCTTGCGTCGACCAGGCCGACCGCCATGTTCTTCGACCAATATTCGTTGGCCGAGTTCGACTCGAAGATCCTCGGGCAGGTGTTGTTGGTGCTGCAGCGCGCGAGCCGTCCATCGCGCTTGCCAGTCACCGGGTCCATCACGACCTGGTTGGTGAACGGTCCCTGGAACTCGGGGAACCAGCGCGCGATGTGCTGGCGATGGGTCCGGCCCGGCTGACCGAAGCGGAAGTTCATGAAGATGCCGGTCGAGCCGCCGATCCAGTTGTTCATGCCGTCGACGACCTTCTTGCCGCTCTCGTCTTCATTGAAGCCGAGCCAGACATAGTCGTGCAGCGTACGGCAGGGCTGCGAGGAGCATCCCGTGTAGACAAAGCGCGCATCGCCCGCGAGCGGGTTTGCCGTGCCGCGGTCATCCTTCGCCGCGCTGCGGAAGAACGAGCCGACGTCGCGGATGGCCGCGAAACCAAGGCCTGTCACCATCGGGTTCTTGGCCTGATAGGTGAAATAGTAGAGCGAGCCCTTCTTGAACGGCGCGCCGCCCTTGAGCCGGATCGCCATGCCTTTTTCGTCCGCGTATTCCCACTGGTCGGCGGGAACGACGGTCGGCGCGTCGTCGTAGCGGGCGCGCACGGTCAGCGTGGCTTTGGACTTGTCCATCGTCGCCGCGGGGTAGGTGAGGTCGCCCTTCACCGTCTTGTCGTCGTCGACGACGAACTCCTCCATCGAGGGACCGACGATCGGCGAGCCGTCGGCGTTGACCGCGACCGGGACCTTGATCGTGAAGTTCCCGTCCGCCACTTCCGCCGTGGCGTCCCAGCCGACATGGAGGATCGTGTAGCCCTGGCGCATCAGGAAGCCGTTGCCGGCGTCGTCCGCCTTGGTCGGGTTGTTGTTCTCGAAACGGGCGGTGTTGAGATGGGCGTAGGCATTCATGCCGCCGCGGTTGTTGATCTCGTACCAGATCCGGTGGTTCCCGTTGGCCAGACTGACCGGCTTCAGGATGTAGATGTCGGTGTCGTATTCGACCATGCCGCGGGCGTTTTTCGGCGCCTTGTCGAGATCGACGATGACGGCGTTCCGCGGGTCCTTGGGATCGACCTCGCCATAGGCCCGGCCGACCAGCTTCTCGTAGGCGCCGGCCTTGCCGAACGTCTTGCCCTCGAAGGCGGGTTCCGTCCGCTTGATCTCGATCCGGGTGACGCGGGCTTCAGCTTCGCTGGCGGCCAGCGCCGCCAGGCACAGCGCCAGCGCGGTCGAACCCAATGCAGAAGACATGGCTGCGGCAACTCCGCGCACGTTACGTCCGGCTGTCATCGCTTCCTCCCAGCTTTAGTTCCCGGGCGAACCCCGATTGATCCATTGCTCGAAAGGATACGGGAAGACGGCCCTTCCCGGAAGGTGCCTTGCGCAATGCCTGTGGCTAAAAACGATTGTGGTTGGCGGTTTTTCTCGTGTCGCAGTATCGTGCTGTCGCGAATCGCTTCGTGTTTATGCGTGTTTTCATTCAACCCAGCAGTCCAAAAGGGGAATCCAATGGCAGAAATGGCGACTTCGGCGAAGGCTCCCAAGGCGAAGGCCGAGACCATCAGCAACCGTCAAATCGCGGTCCAAATGGCGACGAAGCATGGCCTCACCAAGAAGCAGGCCAATCAGATCATGGACGACCTCGTCGTCCTCGTCACCAAGCAGCTCAAGAAGGGCGTTCGCATTCGCCTCAACGGGCTCGGCATCCTGCAGGTCCGCAAGCGCGCCGCGCGCATGGGACGCAATCCGGCGACCGGCGAAGCGATCAAGATCAAGGCGAGCAAGAAGGTCGCTTTCCGCGCCTCCAAGGAATTGAAGACCTCGATCTGAGCGCCGTTCCGTCAGTGTACTGAGTATTGTGGATTCCGGCGCTGAAGCCGCGCCGTCGCGTCCATCGCTGAGCCATAAACGCCAAGGGCCGGGAAGCCATTCCCGGCCCTAAGCGTTCGTGGTGACGGTCTCGGCTCTAGCGGTTTGCCATCACCTGCATCGTGACCTGCCTGCCGTTCTCGGCATGACAGGTCATGTCGACTCGCATCACGTCGCGGCTCCGGCCCGGAAGGTCGAGCTGATAGACGCGATCCTCGCGCAGCAGATTGCCTTCGCCGATGTTGAGGTCGCGAGTCATGCCGTTGGCGAATGTCGCGCTCACGCGGCTGCAGCGCGCGTCATCGTTGACGGCGCGCACGGCGAGACGCTCGACATTGCGTCCGGCAAAGCCGGCGAACGTGGTTTCGCGGTCGATGCGGCCGTTGAACACTTCCGTGCCGAGCGTGATCCAACCCGTCGGTCGAGCGAGCCCACCGGAGACGTACCGATCGCGGCCGTAGCGGTTGTCGCCGTAACGCTCATCGCCCCAGTTGAACATGCGCGACCACGTGCGGTCCCAATCGGGGCTGCGGCGCCATTCGGCGCGGTACTGGCCGATATCGGCCGCGATGTCGACGCGCGCCGGCTCACGCCGTTCGAGCGAGCGGCAGTTGAAGTCGATGCGGCGGATCATGCGGCTCTGTCCCGGAATGTCGACGACGACGCTGCGGCCTTGCTGCAGCCGACCGCGATAGAGCGTCGCTGGTGCGGCCGTTGGCGTAGGTCGCGGTGATCCGGTTGCAGCGCACGTCGGCATTGCGCGCGTGGAAGCTCAAACGCTCCACGCGGCCGCCGAAATTGCCGTATTCGGTTTCACGATCGGGGCGGAACGAAAACGTCACCGAACCGATGCGATCCCACCCGCCAGGGCGATCGTAGCCGTAGGACCGATCATTTGGTCCATAGGCCGGCTGTGCAGACGCCGGCAACGCGGCGCCCGCGCAAAGCAGCGCGGTCAGCGCGAGAAGTCGGGTCTTGTTCATCTCAATCTCCTATGTTCGTTTCATGGTGAACGCGGCAGACTCCAGCCGCGACACCATCGGAGAAATAACGGTTCCCGAAAGGCCGCGTTCCGGCTGCACCAACAGGCAAAAATGCAAAGGGCCGGGAAATTTTCCCGGCCCCATGCGTTGGTGACGGTCTTCCGATTTAACGATTTGCCATCACCATCATCCGAACCTGTCCGCCATTCTCGGCGTGGCAGGCCATGTCGATGCGCATCACATCGCGCCGGGCGCCCGGAAGGTCGAGCTCAAACACGCGATCTTCCTGGAGTATGTCGCGGTCATCGATGTCGAGCTCGCGCGTCGCGCCGTTGGCGAATGTCGCCGTCACGTGGCTGCACCGTGCATCGTCGTCCACCGGACGGAGCGCGATACGATTCACGTCGCGTCCTTCGAGGCCGGTGATCGTCGTCTCCTGGTCGAAGCCGCCGTCGAACACTTCCGAGCCCAGCGTGATCCAGCCGGCCGGATTCAGCGGCTCGGTTACGCCGTAGCCGCCGGCGAAGCGGTCATCGTCCCAGTTGAACATGCGCGACCACATGCGGTCCCAATCGGGGCTGCGGCGCCATTCCGCGCGATACGGACCGATGTCCGCCGCGATGTCGACGCGCGTCACGCGCGGCAAGATGCGACCGGCAATCGAAATCGATGCGCCGGATCATGCGATCACGGCCGGGCAGGTCGACCACGACATCGCGATCGCGCGGCAGGGTGCCGCGATACAGCAATCGCGTCCGGCCGTTGTTGAACGTCGCGGTGATTTCATTGCAGGTCACGGTGCCGTTGCGCGCGTGGAAGCTCAATGCGTCCACGCGGCCGCCGAACGTGCCGTACTCGGTCTCGCGATCCGGACGGAACGAGAAATCGACCGAACCGATGCGATCGAACCCGGGGCGATCGAAGGGGCCGATACGCAGGCTGTGCAAGTGCCGGTACGGCGACGCCCGCGCATAGCGTTGCCGCGAGCGCCAGAAGTCGGGTCTTCGTCATGTCAATCTCCTCTGTTCACTGCGCGGCCGGCGCGGCCCTCACCGCAGCGCTGGCCTCAAAAAGCAAACGATCCCCATTTGGCTTGGTTCCTCCTTGAAATCGCAGCGCTTTTTTGCTCATTCGTCCGTAAACGGATGAACTGGAGATGAACGATTCGACGCGCGTCGCTCCGCGCTTGCATGTTCGCGATCAAGCTCCGGCCGGCGGAAGCGGCGTTCACGCCGATGGGGCTCGAACGGAACCGCAAGAACATCGAGATCGTGATCGATTATGCGTTCCGCACGGGCATGATCCCGCGGCGGTTCTCGGTGGATGAGCTCTTCAACGACGTGACGGCAACGCTGGCTTAGCGAGGCGCCGTCGGCGCTTCCTGGCCCGGGATCGGCTCTTCGATCCCCCAGCCCGACGCATCGCGCACGGCGCGCGCCGGAAGCTTGCGTCCATCGGGCAGCGTCAGCACGCCGTTTCCGGGGAAGTCGCCCTCATACGAGGTGCCGTCCGAGGCGACGATGCGGCCTTTGCCGCTCAAGCGCCCGTCCTTGAACGTGCCGATGTCGCGTCCGGTGATCTTGCCCTCGCTGATCCACGTCAGCGTGCCCGGCCCACTGAGGAGACCGCCCATGCAGGCGCCGTCCCAGGCGATGCTTTCGTTGTCGCGTGGATGCGGATTGGCCGCCCAGCACATGCTGATGCGGTCCTGGATCCAGAACGGACTCTTGCCGGAAAGGTCGGGCGGCACGTCAGGCGCCATTTGCGCCCACGACGCCCCGGACAGGGCCGCCACCAGCACGCAGGCGATTGCAGGAATGAAACCTTTCATCCCCGAACTATCGCACAGTTGCCGAAGTCGGGCGACGAGCTAGGCGCGGTCGGCGAGACCGGTGACGCCCATCCTCTCGGCGCAATGATCGCAGCAGAAATACTGCCCGCCCGCCTCCAGCCCGTGGCCGATGATGCGGATGCCGCACGCGGCGCAATGCGGCGCCAAAGCTTCGATCGCGCACTCGAAGCTGTCATAGGTGTGCGTCTCGCCGTTCATGATCATCTGGAAGGACTTGTCGTAGTCGTTGCCGCAGGTTTCGCATCGGGCCATGGCGCGCCTCCAAGGTTTCGCCCCCGTTGCAACAACAAGCGGGACGGACGCGCGGTTCCGGATGACGGCGAAAAGTGAGGCTCGAGCTTAGCGCTCGCGTGCGGGACGAGGTGCTGTGCGCGGCGGGCCCATGAACACCTGCGTCGCGTAGGTGTATCCGCCGCTGATCGCGACCCCGATGCCGCTGCGGTCGAAATCCGGAGACAGGATATTCGCGCGATGCCCCGGGCTGTCGAGCCAGCCCTTGACCGCGGTCCGGGCAAAGCTCTCCGGATCGAACTGCGCCCGGCTGTGATAGTCGAACATGATGTTCTCGCCGAACGCGCCATAGGGGCTGATGCGATCGCGCATCATGTCGGTGGCCGCCGGATTTCCCTTCGAGTCCTCATGCGCGAACGGATCGATCCCTTTCGCCATCGCTTCCGAGCGTATGCGCGCGATGCGGTCGAGCTCGCCATTGCGCACGAGCTTCGGCGCATCGGGCGCGAGCTCCGCGCGCGCGTCATCGATGCCCTTGGCGATCAGGGTCTCGGCCTGTTCGATGGCGCGCGCCATCGAAGCGGGGCTCGGCCTCGGTGAAGGAGCCGCCGCCGCGAGCACGAACGCGGACATCAATGCAACGATCGCGATACGCATGACGTTAGCCTAGCAGAGACACACGCGGTTCAGGCAACCTGCACCCGGTTGAGTTAACGCAAAACAAAAGGGCCGGGTGAAACCCGGCCCTTTTTTACTCGCTGTATGCGTGGGCTTAAAAGTCCATGTCGCCCATGCCGCCGCCGCCATGGCCGTGTCCGCCGCCGCCGCCGCCCGGAGCGGCTTCGCGGACGGTCGGCGACCATCGCTTCGGTCGTGATGAGGAGTGCGGCAACCGAGGCCGCATCCTGCAGCGCGGTCCGAACCACCTTGGTCGGATCGACGATGCCGGCTTCGACCAGGTCGACATACTTCTCCTGCTGCGCGTCGAACCCGTAGGTCATCGACTTCTGCTCGAGCAGCTTGCCGACCACGATCGAGGCTTCGACGCCCGAGTTCTCGACGATCTGACGCAACGGCGTCTGGATCGCCTTGCGCACGATCGCGATGCCCGCGGTCTGGTCTTCATTGTCGCCGGTCAGCCCGTTCAACGCCTTGGTGGCGTAGAGCAGCGCCGCGCCGCCGCCGGGAAGGATGCCTTCCTCGACCGCCGCCTTCGTGGCGTTCAACGCGTCGTCGACGCGGTCCTTCTTCTCCTTCACCTCGATCTCGGTGGCGCCGCCGACGCGGATCACCGCAACACCGCCGGCGAGCTTCGCCAGACGCTCTTGCAGCTTTTCGCGATCGTAGTCGGAGGTCGTCTCCTCGATCTGCTGCTTGATCTGACCGACGCGGGCCTGGATGTCGTTCTTCTTGCCTGCGCCGTCGATGATCGTGGTGTTGTCCTTGTCGATGCGCACCTTCTTCGCGGTGCCGAGCATGTTGACCTTCACGTTCTCGAGCTTGATGCCGAGATCTTCGCTGATCACCTGACCGCCGGTCACGATGGCGATGTCTTCGAGCATCGCCTTGCGACGATCGCCGAAGCCCGGCGCCTTGACGGCCGCAACCTTGAGGCCGCCGCGGAGCTTGTTGACGACGAGAGTCGCCAGAGCCTCGCCTTCCACTTCCTCGGCAATGATGAGGAGCGGACGCGACGCCTGCACGACCGCTTCGAGGATCGGCAGCATCGGCTGGAGCGAGGAGAGCTTCTTCTCGTGGATCAGGATGTACGGCTCGTCGAGCTCGACCAGCATCTTGTCGGCGTTGGTGATGAAGTACGGCGAGATGTAGCCGCGGTCGAACTGCATGCCTTCGACCACTTCGAGCTCGGTCTCGAGCGACTTCGCTTCTTCGACCGTGATCACGCCTTCGTTGCCGACCTTCGCCATCGCTTGCGCGATCATCTTGCCGACTTCGGTGTCGCCGTTGGCGGAGATCGTGCCGACCTGGCCGATTTCGTCGTTCGACTTCACCTTCTTGGAGCGCTTCTTCAGATCGGCGACGACGACTTCGACCGCCTTCTGAATGCCGCGCTTCAAGTCCATCGGGTTCATGCCGGCCGCGACCGACTTCGAGCCTTCGCGCACGATCGCCTGGGCGAGAACCGTCGCCGTGGTCGTGCCGTCGCCGGCTGCGTCGTTGGTCTTCTGGGCGACTTCGCGCACCATCTGCGCGCCCATGTTCTCGAACTTGTCCGCGAGCTCGATTTCCTTCGCCACCGTCACGCCGTCCTTGGTCGTGCGCGGCGCGCCGAAGCTCTTGTCGATCACGACGTTGCGGCCCTTGGGACCGAGCGTGATCTTTACTGCATCGGCCAGGATGTCGACGCCGCGGAGCAATTTCTCGCGGGCATCCGAGCCGAATTTGACGTCTTTCGCTGCCATGTTGGTTACTCCGATTTCCTATGTCTGAATGTCACGAATTCTGGCTTAGGCGGCCTTCTTGCCTTTGGCGCGGCCTTCGATGATGCCCATGATGTCGGACTCCTTCATGATCAGGAGCTCTTCGCCGTCGACCTTCACTTCGGTGCCCGACCACTTGCCGAACAGCACGAAGTCGCCCGGCTTCACTTCAGGCGGCACGCGCTTGCCGTTGTCGTCCAGCGCGCCCGGTCCGACGGCGACAATCTCGCCTTCCTGGGGCTTCTCCTGGGCGGTTTCCGGGATGATGATGCCGCCGGCGGTTTTCTGCTCCTCCTTGACGCGGCGGACGACCACGCGGTCGCCGAGGGGACGAAATCTCATGATGGACCTCTCCTAAAAAGATAAATGGTTGCAACTGGTTAGATAGGTGACAGGGCTGGCAGCACTCTCTATAGGAGAGTGCCAACCCTTCGCGACGGCTAGATAGGCGGAGCGCGCCGGACCGTCAAGGGACAGACCAGCCGGGATCGGCGAATTTTTGATGTCGTGAGCCGACCGGCTAGAGGCCGACGAATTCGTTAAGCCGCTGCTGCAGCTCGTGAACCGTGAGCTGGGTCAGCTCCTTGGGCACTTCTGCCGTGACCCGCAGGATCTTGTCGGGCGCGAGCGCGCGGAATTCGCCAAGGCTGCGCTCGGGCGCGACCACGATCAGCTGCTTGAACTCGTTCCGGTCGTAGGAAGTGTCGAGCGTCTTCACGAGCCCGTGGACGAAATTGTGCTTCTCCATCTTGTGCGGGTCGTGCTTGGGCTCGTAGGCGCTCCGGACACCGCCGCCGGCCGAGGCAAAGGTTCGCCCCTGCTTGTCGGAGACGATCTCGCTCGTCTTGCGGGCGAGCCCCAACTCGATCTCGTTCTCGAGCGTCAGCCGCCCCTTTGTGTCACGCCTGAGGAACCGCGCCTTGGCTCCATCGAAGACGACGACGAGGGTTTCCGGGGTCTCGGTGGCCATGGCGTGCTCCTTGTTTGTGTCCGAGACAACACCGGCCGCCGCTCCGGTTCCGCGACTCGCTATAGTCGGTTTGATCAGGAGGGGCAGATGGCCGAGTTCAAGGGGTTTCAGAAGCGCGTTCTTTGCGTTCTTCCGCGAGCTCAAGGCGAACAACGATCGCGCGTGGTTCGAATTGAACAAGAGCCGCTTCCGCGAAACGGTCCAGGCGCCGATGTCGGATTTCATTGCGGCCATGGCGCCGCATCTCTCCCGCGTCAGCAAGGAGTTCGTCGCCGATCCGCGCCCCAATGGCGGCTCGATGTTCCGCATCCACCGCGACATCCGTTTCTCGAAGGACAAACGTCCGTACAAGGAGCATGGCGCGTGTCAGTTCCGCCACCGCCTGGGCCGCGACGTCCACGCGCCGGGCTTCTATGTCCATCTCGCGCCGAAGGAGGTGTTCGTCGGCGCGGGTCTCTGGATGCCCGATCCCGATGCGCTCCTGAAGATCCGAACCGCAATCGCCGCCAAGCCCGCCGCCTGGAAGAAGATCGTCGGCGACAAGCGCTTCGTCGGCACCTTCGGCGGCGTCGAAGGCGAGCAGCTTCAGCGCCCGCCGCGCGGCTTCGATGCCAACCATCCTTTCATCGCCGACATCCGCCGCAAGAGCTTTGTCGTCGGCCGCGACTCCTCGGAAGGCCAGGCGCGTTCACCACATTTCGTCGCCGAGACGGCCGAATCCTTCGCTGCCGCAGCGCCGTTCATGCGCTTCTTGTGCAGCGCTCTCTCGGTGCCCATGTGACAAAAAAGGGCCGGAAGCCCTTCAGCCGCTTGATTAATGAGGCGTTCAGACTGGGTTCAGCAGGCGGGTGCGAGTTTCCGCGCAGGGAGCCCCTTCGGGGGATTGAGAGGTAGAAAGAATGCTACGCGTGAAAACTGCCGTTCTCGGCGCGGTCCTGCTTGCGAGCACCGCGCTCGCGGCATCGGCGCCTGCGAAGGCGCAAAACTTTTCAATTCAGGGGTATGTCGGAAGCGATCCCTCCTATGGGGCCGATCCGAACTACGACCCGAATTACGCCCAAAATTATCAGGACCCGGCCTACGACCCGAACTATGCCCAGGGTTATCAGGACCCGGCCTACGATCCCAACTACGGCTACGATCAAAACTACGGGTACGATCAGCAGTATTACGGCGACTCGTACGATCATGGCGACTACGATTACGACTACGACTACAGCGACCCGAACTACTACTACGCCCCGACCTACACCCCGGTTTACGATCCCTTCTACGATCCGTATTGCGACTACTACACCCCGCCATGGGGCTTCCCGCTCGACTACTGCCGCTATCAGATCTGGAACCAGCCGGTCTATTACGGCGGCTTTTGGTACGGCGGCCCGATCTACCATCGCATCGTCAGCGGCGTACCCTGGTACTGGCTGAACGGCGGCTGGCGCCGCGACGAATGGCGCGGAGCGCGGCCGTCCTACATCGACTGGGGCCGCAACCACCGCTGGAACGGCAACCGGCACAATTGGCGCGACGAATACCGTCGCGGCAACTGGGCGGGCCGCAACACCTGGGTTGGCCGCAACTATCGCGACAATTTCCGTGAAGCGCGCAGCAACGTTCTCGACCGCGGACGCGATCGGAATTTCCGCCAGGAGTTCGTTCGCAACATCCGCGAACGCAACGGCGGCGTTGCCGGTGCGCGTGGACGCGACAACCGTCCGGGCTTCACCAACGACGCTCGCGGCCGCAACAACAACGGCTTCGACCGGCGTGCGCTTCGCGACGGCGGCAGCAATTTGGTTCGTCCCAACGACCGCCGGCCGGACGTGAGAGGCAATCCGCGTGCGGAACGGCAGCTCAACGATCGCCGGCCGAACGTTGCGATCCCGAACGAGCGGTTCGACAATCGTGCACTCCGGGGCCAGGATCGCCGCGACCAGCGCAACTTTGCGGCGCCCAATCAGGGTCAGCGGTTTGGCGGCAACGATCGTCGTCTCGAGCGCAACTTCGCGGCGCCAATCAGGGACCGCGCGTCGATCGTGGACCGCGCGTCGACAACCGGGCGCAGCAGCGAAGCTTTGCTGCTCCTCCCGATCGCGGCCCGCGTTTCGACCGCGGCGCGCAACAGCGCAGCTTCGCAGCGCCGCAGCGCGCGCCACGCGTCGAAAGCCGCGCCCCGCGGACTGGAGAACCGTGGCTTCGGCGGCGGCAATCGCGGCTCCTTCACGGCACCGCAGAGCGCGCCGCGCGTAGCGCCGCCGAGCGGCGGTCAGCGCTTCGAAGCGCGCGGCGGCGGCGGCAGTCAGCGCTCGTTCTCCGGAGGCGGTGGCGGTTCACCCCGCGTCTCCTCCGGCGGCGGAGGCGGCAGCAGCCGTAGCTTCACCAACAGCAGCAGCAGCCGCGGGAACGCGGGTGGTGGCGGAGGCCGCGAGCGCGGCAACCGCGGCCGGGACCGTTAGGTCACTCCAAGGGTTGCGCCGTAGCTCGAACCAGACAGCAACGGCGCAACCCTTGGAACGTTTTCTCTAGGGATCGGTCGCGTGAGGGCGGCCGAAGGGTCAGCCAGGAGGGGTTGGTAGAGGAGAGTGTCATGAGATTGTTCGCTAAAGCTGGATTGGGCGTGCTGGCGCTGGCCGCGCTGGGGGTCGGGAGTGCAACACCGGCAAACGCCCAGTCGTTCGGGTTCTCGTACGGGACGGGTCCCTATGGCGGCGGATATTACGGCGGCTACTACGCGCCGCGTCCTTATTACCGGCCGTATTACGGCGGCAACTACGGCTATCGACCCTACTACCGGCCGTACTACCGCTCCTACTACTACCCGCCGCGGCCCTACTACCGGCCCTATTACGGCGGCTCCTACCGCTATCGTCGTCCCTATTACTATTAGTGCGAGCGCGCGCAGGCTGAACCTGCGCCCATGACAAAAGCCCGCCGAGGGAACCCTCGGCGGGCTTTTTGCCAAGTTGCTTGATGTCCCGACATGGCGTACCGACTCAGGCACCCAAACCCCTTCAAAGGCCGGAGCGCCCTCGTGCTCGATACCCCCACGCTGCCGAACGACCTCGAATCCATACTGGCTGCCGTTCACGCCGAACGCCGACTTCAAGTCGCGCCCGCGCCTGCTCGCCAAGGCCGAGGGCATGTACTACCGCGACCAGGACGGCCGGAAGGTTCTCGACGCCATTTCCGGTCTCTGGTGCGTCAACGCGGGCCATGCGCGCAAACCCATCGTCGAGGCCATCCGCGCCCAGGCGGGCGAGCTCGACTACGCGCCGGCGTTCCACTTCGCCCATCCCAAGATCGTGCAACTCGCCGGCCGCGTCTCTGCGCTCGCGCCCAAGGGGCTCGACAACGTCTTCTTCTGCAATTCGGGCTCGGAAGCCGCCGACACCGCGATGAAGATCGCGCGCGGCTATTTCGCCGCCAAAGGCCAGAGCGGCCGCTTCCGCTTCGTGAGCCGGGCGCGCTCGTATCACGGCGTCAATTTCGGCGGCATGTCGCTGGGCGGCCTTCCCAACAACCAGAAGGGCTTCGGCCCGCTTCTTCCGGGTACGGATCATCGCCTGCCGATCCCCTACGATGCGGCGAAGGACCGCTTCACCAAGGGCGAGCTTCAGGGCGGCGAGAATTACGCCGATGAGCTCGAGAAGATCGTCGCCGAGTTCGGCGCCGAGACCATCGCCGCGGTGATCGTCGAGCCGATGACCGGCTCGGGCGGCGTCTTCGCGTCGCCGCTGAACTATCTCAAGCGCCTGCGCGCGCTGTGCGACAAGCACGGCATCCTCTTGATCTTCGATGAGGTGATCACCGGCTTCGGCCGTCTCGGCTACGCGTTCGCGGCCGAACGCTACGATGTCGTTCCCGACATGATCACGTTCGCCAAGGGCGTCACCAACGGCGCGGTGCCGATGGGCGGTGTCGTCGTCAAGCACGAGCTCTACGAGGCCTTCGAGCCCAAGGCGTCCTACGCGATCGATTTCTTCCACGGCTACACCTACACCGGCCATCCGCTCGCGGCCGCCGCGGGCCTTGCCACGCTCGATCTCTATCGCGACGAGGGATTGTTCGAGCGCGGGCGCGCGCTGGAACCGAAATTCCGCGCCGCCGTTCACGCGCTCGAAGGCGCGCCTCATGTCATCGACATCAGAAGCATCGGACTTGCCGCCGCGATCGAAATGGAACCGATCAAGGATGCGCCGGGCAAGCGCGGCTACGAAGCGTTGAACGCGCTCTTCTTCGAAGAGGATCTCGTCGTGCGCATCAGCGGCGACACGATCGTGCTCATTCCCGCGCTCATCGCATCCGAGAGCGAGATCGCGCGCATGGTCGAGGGCGTGCGCGCCGTGCTCGGAAGGCTCAACTAGTCAACGAGAACGAGGCGCGCCATGAAGATCGGCGTCCCGAAAGAGATCAAGAACAACGAGTACCGTGTCGGCATGACGCCCGCGACCGTGCGCGAGCTGACCGCGCGCGGTCACACGGTGTTCGTCGAGACCAAGGCCGCGGACGCGATCGACTTGTCCGATGCGATCTACATGAAGGCCGGCGCGCGCATCCTTCCGAGCGCGGCCGCGGTGTTCGCCGAAGCCGACATGATCGTGAAGGTGAAGGAGCCTCAGCCGCAGGAAATCGCGCTGATGAAGCCCGGCCAGACGCTCTTCACCTATCTCCATCTCGCGCCCGATCCGCAGCAGACCAAGGCGCTGCTCGATGCGGGCGTCATCGGCATCGCTTATGAGACGGTCACCGATGGACGCGGCGGCCTGCCGCTGCTCGCGCCGATGAGCGAGGTCGCCGGCCGCATGTCGATCCAGGCGGGCGCGACGTGCCTCGAGATGAACGCGGGCGGGCGAGGGCAGCTGCTCGGCGGTGTGCCGGGCGTTCCGGCCGCGCGCGTCGTGATCCTGGGCGGCGGCGTCGTCGGCACGAACGCCGCGCGCATGGCGATGGGGCTCGAGGCCCATGTCACCGTGCTCGATATCTCGCTGCCGCGCCTCTACGAGCTCGATCTCCAGTTCGGCGCGATGCTGAACACGATCTATTCGACCATCGACTCGATCGAGGAGAACATCCTCGCCGCCGATCTCGTCGTGGGCGCGGTGCTCGTGCCGGGCGCGGAAGCGCCCAAGCTCATCACCGAAGCGATGGTGAAGGGGATGAAGAAGGGCTCCGTGCTCGTCGATGTCGCGATCGATCAGGGCGGCTGCTCGGAGACGTCGCGCCCGACCACGCACGCCAATCCCACCTACAAGCTGCACGGCGTGGTGCATTACTGCGTCGCCAACATGCCGGGCGCGGTCGCGCGCACGTCCACCTTCGCGCTCAACAACGCGACGCTGCCCTTCACGGTGGCGCTTGCCGAGCAGGGCCCGGAAAAGGCGATGGCGCAGAACCCGCACTTGCGGGCCGGTCTCAACGTCTACAAGGGAAGCCTGACCTACAAGGCCGTCGCCGAGGCCCAGAAGCTGCCCTACAAGCACGCGGAAGAAGTGCTCGGGCTCTCCTACTGATGGCCCGTATCGCCGTCACGCCCCAAATTTCGATCGACGAAGACGAGCTCCAGGAAAGCTTCGTGCTCGCCTCCGGCCCCGGCGGACAGAACGTCAACAAGGTGTCGAGCGCGGTGCAGCTCCGCTTCGACGTCGCCCGCTCGCCGTCGTTCGACGACACCGTCCGCGCGCGGCTCACCGCCCTTGCCGGTCAACGGCTCACCAAGGAGGGCGTTCTCGTCATCTCCGCGCGCGCTCATCGGAGCCAGGAGAGGAACCGCGCCGAGGCGCTTGAGCGGCTCGTGGACCTCATCCGGCAGGCGTCGGTTCCGCCCAAACCGCGGCGCGCGACGAGGCCCAGCAGGGCGGTCAAGCGGCGGCGGCTCGAAGGGAAAAAGATTCGCTCGAACCTCAAGCGCACCCGTGGACCGGTGCGCGGGGAATAATTACATTAAACATTAATTAACGTTGCGGATTGCGGCGGGTAACTATCGGTTCTATCGCCATTGCTGAGAAAGATGCGTTCGAAGGGGCAAGTCGTGGGGTTAGGTCGTATGCGGACGATGATGGCGCTCGTCGCTGTCGCGATCCTCGCCTCTGCGCTCGCCGCCTGCCAACCCATCACGTCCACGTATCGCCCGCCGCCGCCTCAGCAGACCGCAAAAGCCGCCGCTCCGCGCCCCGCGCCCACACCGCCGCGCGTGACAGCACGCGCCCGGCCCGCGCCGGCTCCCCGGCATCAGGCCGTTCACGCGCGAAGCCGATTTCGGCAGTGAAGAAGAGAGCGCGCTGTTTCGCGATCTGCGCTCGAACGGGCTCGACGCGGCGCATGACGGCATCTCGATCGTCATGATCCTGGGCAACGATATTCTCTTTGCCATCGGCTCCTCCGAGCTCAATCCCAAAGCGCGCGATCTTCTGAAGGCGATGGCGTCGGTGTTGAAGCGCTATTCCTCCACGCATATCGACGTGGAGGGTTACACCGATACCGCCGGCGGCGCTGCGCTCAATCTCCGCCTGTCGCAACAGCGCGCCAAGGTGGTTGCCGATGTGCTCTTGGCCGAGGGCGTGGGCGCACCGCGCATCACGACGCGAGGCTTCGGCGAGAGCTTTCCGCGCGTGCCGACTCGCGACGGCGTGAACGAGCCGCGCAACCGTCGAGTCGAGATCACGCTCGTCCCCGACTCGCGCGAGAGTTAATCAATCCTGAACGCGTGACTCCGTCACCAGCGTTTCGCGACTCGGCGATGGTTAACCGTATGGAAAGAGCCACTGGGTAAATTTTGCCTCGACAACTTCATGCGGGGCACTCCTTTGGACAGGCTGACACTCCTTGCCACTCACGCGCTTTCATCCGTGATCTTCGGATTTGCGCTCACTCAATATCCCGGTATCGATCCGCTGGCCGGCGCGCTTTCGGGCGCCGTCGTGTTCCTCTGCCTCCGGCACATCTACGACACGCTGTCGCTCGCGCGCGACCGGCGCGAGATCGCCGAGGATCTGAATTTCATCCGCGCGGCGAATCTGTCCGTACGCGGATCGCTCGACGACACGCGGCGCAAAGTGACCGAGATCACATCGGCGCTGGCCAAGCGCGCCGAGCTGCACGAGCGCAAGATCGCAGCCGAGCTCGAGACCATCGAGCAGATGATGAACCAGCTCCCCGTCTCGGCGTCGCCCGTGAAGAGCGATGTTCCCACCGCACCCGTCCACGCGCGCACGCTCGGCGATCCTGCGATGCTCGATCTGATCCGCCGTTCGCTCGAAGAGAACCGCGTCGATCTCTACCTTCAACCCATCGTCAGCCTGCCGCAACGCAAGGCGCGCTTCTATGAAGCGTTGACGCGGTTGCGCTCCGCCGATGGCAGCATCGTCATGCCGTCGCAATACATCAAGGTCGCCGCACCCGCCGGCCTCATGTCGGTGGTCGACAATCTGCTGCTCTTCCGTTGCATCCAGCTCGTGCGCCGCCTGTCGCAGAGGAGCCGCGATGTGGCCGTGTTCTGCAACATCTCCGAGCACACGCTGAAGGACGCGGAATTCTTCCCGCAGTTCCTCGAGTTCCTGCGCAACAACCGCGACCTCTCCGGCCAGATCGTGTTCGAGTTCGCGCAAGACACCGTGCTCCAGGCGGGCAGGGCGGTCGAGGAAGGCTTGAAGACGCTGCATGAGCTCGGCTTCCGCCTCTCGCTCGATCAGGTGACAAGGCTCGACTGCAATTTCTCGCGGCTGCGCGCTCAAGGCTTCCACTTCATCAAGGTGAAGGCCAAGACGCTCATCGCCGGGATGAAACAGGCGAACGCGCCGGTCGCCGCCGAGGATCTCAAGGAGCTGCTCGCGCGCTGCGGCATCGATCTCATCGTCGAGCGCGTCGAGGAGGAAAAGACCGTCGTGCAGCTGCTCGAGTTCAATGTCGGCTACGGTCAGGGTTTCCTGTTCGGCGAGCCGAGGCCGGTACGCGACGTCGGTGAAATCCACGATGCCCGCACGAAGGAACTCACCGCCGCGACCGCCTCGCGGTCCGTGCCCGGTCTCGCCCGCCGCATCGCAAGTTAGCATCCATCCGCGATTTCCTCCCCCGCTTGGCGGGGGAGGTGCTCGCGCAGCGAGCGGAGGGGGGCGGTTGACCATCCATCGCAACCCGTGCAAGCCAGCCCATGCACGCTGATCGCTCCCGACCGCCGACTGCACGCCTGACGCCGTCGCCCCCGCGTCGCGAAACCCGCCCGATGCTTCACCCACTCAATTCACTGAAACGCTCTGGTTGCATCCCCAGGTCGTAGTTTCAGCTCAGCTTGTAGGGAGCGGGGTTTCCACGCCTTCCCAGTGAAAAGCCCCCGCGGCGCCGGTGACCTTCACAACGGCCTGGAACCCGGCTAGCGAACCGGTTCCCGCGTGGAACGCACACATTCCGGCTAGCGGCACTGCCGTGCGATAGACCATGCAAAAGCCCGACGCTGTGTTGCCGATACCGGCATTGAGGACGACCGTGCTGCTGACGAACGTGGGACTGATCGTCGGTCCGTAATAGGTGACTTTACCTCCAATAAGCGCAGCGATGTTCGAACCTGTGATGTTGCAGGAGCTCGGGACCATGTTGGTGAAGCCGGTGGCCGCGCTACAGACTTTGTCCAGTGTGAACGTCGTGAACGTCGGAGCTGCCGCCTGCGACGCCGGCGGAGCGAGGAGTGCGAATCCAATGATAGCGCAGGTAACGGAAAGGAGAACTCCGGATCGAATGCATATCTTCCTCCTAAGTTATCGAGTGGGCTTTCTTTGCCTGTATGCGAGTTGCGGCACCGGCTCGTGATGTCGCCTCAATCGTCGTCATCATTTCTCGCCGTGTGAGTTTGCACGCCCTCCCAGTGGAATTTGTTCACGCCCGTGCCGGGGCCCGTGAAGGTGACCTTCACGACCGCTTGGAACCCGGCCAACGTTCCGCTTCCCCCGTTGAATGTGCACATTCCGGCCAGCGGCATCGCCGTGCGATAGACGATGCAATGGCCAAGCGCGGTGCTGTTTTTGGGCCCGGTCGTGGCGTCGATGACAACCGTGCTGCTGACGAACTGGCCATTGCCGCCGAGCTCGGGCCCGTAGTAGTTGACTTTCGCTTTTCTTAGCGCCTGAAAACTCGAACGCGTGATGGTGCAGGAACTTACGACCATGCCGGTGAAGCCGGTTGACGCGCCGCATTCCTTGTCCACTGTGAACGCACTGAACACCGGATCCGCTGCCTGCGATGCCGACGGGCCGACGACGGTGAATGCCAGGATGGCGCTAGTAACCGCAACGAGCTTTCGAGTCGGATGCATCTGTTCCTCCAATTTATCGTAGTCGACCTTCTCCACGGCTGGCGAAGTAGCAGAGCACCGATCGCGAAAACATGCAGTTCTGCACAAGTCAAAAAATAAAACCGACGTACGACTGTGATAGCCGCCGACGTTGCCGGACTATCACGCGCGCTCGGAGATGAGACTTTGCAACGACCAGCATGATGCCCGCCTTGCAATGTCAGTTGTCGCTGACCTTGGCGCTCACAGCTCAAAGGAAGGTCGCGTGCGCTTGTGTCTTGATTGCGGTCTGTCGTTCAGAACGACGTTCAACAGCGAACTGTGAATCACCAGTTCACCCTTGTGACTAATGAAGCCTAGCTTACGAAACTTGTTCATGAAGAAGCAGACACGGGCTCGGGTCGTGCCGATCATATCAGCGAGCATGTCCTGAGTGATCTTTGGTGTGATCACGCTTGATTGGTCGTCTTTTCCAAAGTTCGCCAGGAGCAGAAGCGCACGCGCCAGACGTATTTCACTCGAATTGAACAATTGGTCGACGAGGTCCTCTTCAATTCGGATGTTTCGAGCCAAGAGATGCGAAATGAACGTCTCGGAAAATGTTGGTTCCTCGTGGAGGACACGGATGATGTCTGCCTTCTCCATCCACACAACAACGCATTCCGTAATCGCCGCGACTGTCGCCATGCGCTTCGACTGGCCGGCCAAGCATCCCTCGCCGAAGAAGTCTCCGCTTCCGAGAATTGCGATCACGGCTTCCTTGCCATGTTCGGAAAGTACAGTCGTTTTGACCTTGCCGCTTTGAACAAGGAAGACGCCGTCTGCAGCATCGCCCTGAGAGAAGACAACCTGTCTCTTCCGGTATTTCGATATGCTTCGCCGGCAACTGACTTTGGCGAGAAGCGAATCGAACGGACGCTCGCCGACAGTTTTCATGAAATGTTCCTCAGGGCGCGACTCGCTCAACCGGCCGGATTGCTCAAGCATTTGCTCGAAATTCCCGCCGTGGCGTGGGCGCGCAAGCGCGAGTCCACGCGCAACAGGCGTGATTTGCAGCGTCATTGCGCGGTCTCCGCTTCCGATGCTCCACGATCGACACAATGAGGACCGCGCGTCACGCCAGCGTTGTGGCGATGTCAAAAACTGCGGCAAAATCCCGTCAAATTGGGCTATACTTATCAAAAGGTGGGTTTTACCTGGCGGCGACCACCCGATGCGGCCTTGTGCAGGTGGCGATGGATAGGGCTCCAGCTTCGAGCAACGGGAGTGAAGGGCAAGCGCGCTGGTCGCTTCGCCTGCTCGGCGGCTTCGAGCTTAGAATGCTCCTCGACAGCCAGAGAGTGACATCGCTCGGAAAGCGCGAGTGCGCGCTGCTTGCCTATCTCGCGCTCAGCCCAAATTGTCGCCAGCCGCGCCGGAAATTGGCGACGCTGCTTTGGGGTGATGCCACCGACGAGGCCGCGCTCAACAGTTTGCGCACCTCTGTATGGAACATCCGCAAAACGCTTGGCGATGCTGAGCATCGCTTCATTGCTTCCGAAGGCGAAGACATTGTGCTCGACGCTTCGGCCTTCGACGTCGACGCTTTGGCCTTTCGCCGCCTTGCGTCACAATCGGGCAGGGTAGCGCTGGAAGCTGCGGCGAACCTCTACTCCGGTGAATTTCTGGATGGGCTCGGCATCGAGAACGAGGAGCTTGAATCCTGGCGCCGCGAGGAGACGGCTCGCTGCCGGCATCAGGCCATCGACGTCCTGAGCCGGCTGATGACGCTATTGGCCGAGGGCGGCGAGACCGAGCGTGCGATCGAGGCGGGCGCGCGGATCTTGAGACTTGAGCCGCTGCATGAGGCAGCCGCGCGCCGCCTGATGCGGCTCTATGGCGAGAGCGGGCGGCGCGGAGCTGCGGTCCAGCTCTATCGTGCGCTCGCCGACGTTCTGCGAACAGAGCTCGATACCAAGCCCGAGGCCGAGACGCGTGCTGTTTTTGCGGAGATTGCTCGCGGCAGCGAGGAGCGAACAAGCGCTCCGGCCGCCGCGGATGCCAAGCGGCCGCCTCACTCCACGACTATGGCGCGCGCAAGCGAAGCGCCCGGTGGACCGCTACAGCCACCGGCGCGGCCCGCCTTTCGGTTGCGCGCGCCTCTGGCCATTTTGGCCGGCGCGCTGATCGTGGCGGCCGGGTTCATTTCCTATCGGCAGTTCGTGCTCGTCGGCACCGCCGCAGACCAGGCAGTCGTTGCGGAACAGGCCATCTCTGCGCCGCAGGCAAGCGCCATCTCCATAGTGGTGCTTCCCTTCACCAACCTGTCTGGAGATGCAACCCAGGAATTCTTCTCCGACGGCATGACCGAGGAAATCACCTCGGCGTTGGCGACGGTGCCCAATTTGCGCGTCGTCGCGCGCACCTCCGCATTCCAGTTCAAGGGGCAGAGTCAGGACGTTCGCACGGTTGCTCAGTCGTTGGGCGCAACGCATCTGCTCGAAGGCTCGGTGCGCAAAGACGGCAACCGCCTGCGCATCAGCGCGCAACTCATCGAAGCTGACAGCGGGACGCATCTCTGGACCGAGAACTACGACCGCGAGTTCACTGCCATCTTTGCCATCCAAGAGGATATCGCAACGGCCATCGCGCGTGCGCTGCGCGTGCCGCTCGGCTTGGCCCCCGGCGAGCGTCTGGTCGCCAACCGCAACATCGATCCGGAATCGTATCAGCAATTTCTCCGCGCCAGGATGATACTTCGCAACCGAGGCCCCCAAGGCAACCGACAATCGACGGTACAGGATAGGTACGCCAGTGCAGTGGCAATGTTGGAGCAAGTGGTCGCTCGCGATCCGGGCTATGCGCCGGCCTGGGCATTGCTGTCGATGATGACGTCGGACCCCAGCAAGAAGGAAGCGGCCGCACGAGAAGCCCTTCGACTGGATCCCCGCAATGCCGCCGGTTATGGCGCGCTGGCGCTGAGCGGAGTTTTCGAACTCGGCAACTTCGCGAGTTACGAAGATTTGTATAGGAAGGCGCTCGCGCTGGATCCCGACGAACCTGAAGTTCTGAACCTTCTAGCGAGTCTTCTGACGTCCACCGGTCGCATCAAGGAAGCCTTGAGCATCCGGGAAAGACTGCGGACGGTGGAACCGTTCATCCCTCAATACAACAACCACATCGCCAACCTCATGCTGATCGACGGGCAGAACCAGGCCGCGATCGCGATCCTCGAAGCGTTACCTGCGGCCTCTCGCTTCAACGTAACTCTCGCCCACGCTTATGCGG
This sequence comes from uncultured Alphaproteobacteria bacterium, assembly GCA_963708555.1. Classification (GTDB taxonomy): domain Bacteria; phylum Pseudomonadota; class Alphaproteobacteria; order Micropepsales; family Micropepsaceae; genus CAIYRG01. Next base: position 205,903 of record CAVPTF010000002.1, read on the forward strand.
CGGAAGGGCGGTATGGGGAGGCGGCGGACACCCTTCTGGCCGCAAAGGAATGGAATCGGATTGTCGGACCGCAAGAAGACGCAGCGCGCCTGCTGCGCAGCGCTCCGACGAAGGTCAAGGCGCCGGAAGCCCTGCCCGTATTCCGGAACGAGCTATCCTACGTCTACGGCTACATTGGCGCGCTGGGTCGCGGCTTGGAGGATCCCGAGCGCGGGATTGCTGAAGGTAAGCACCTGATAATGCCGCGAGTTCGACATATATGGTCTCCCGAGTACGCTCCGATCCGCAAGACAGAGCGCTTCAAGGCATTCGTGCGCAACGTGGGATACGTCGAGTACTGGCGCGCGCGCGGCTGGCCCGACCGCTGCCGCCCCGTCGGCGCCGCCGATTTCGTCTGCGATTAAGTCATAACGCCTCGCCGGCAGATCGATTGCGCGATAGAACCGTCGCGGTTGACCATCCATCGCAACCCGTGCAAGCACAGCCCATGCACGCTGCATCCTCGCCCCCGCTCATTTCAGGCCTCTCCGAAATCGCCCCCGATCACGACGCCGCCATCTGCGACGTCTGGGGCGTCCTGCACAACGGCCGCGAGAAGTTCGACCCGGCCATCGACGCCATGCGCCGGTTCCGCGCGGCGCGCGGTCCGGTCGTGCTCCTCTCCAACGCGCCGCGGCCGGCCGAAGGCGTCATCGCGCTCTTCGACAAGCTCGACATTCCGCACGATTTCTATGACGCGATCGTCACCTCGGGCGGCGAGGCGCGCGAAGACCTCATCCGGCGCACGGCGGGCGGCAAGCGGCTGAAGCTTTTCTATCTCGGCCCGGCGCGCGACCATCCCCTGTTCGAGGGCCTGAACATCGAGCTCACCGAAGCGGAGATCGCCGACGTCGTGCTGTGCACCGGGCTTCTACGACGACGAGACCGAAACGCCGGACGACTACCGGGAGATCTTGGATACTTTCCGGCTGCGGAACCTGCTGTTCCTCTGCGCCAATCCCGACATTGTCGTGCAGCGCGGCGACAAGCTCATCTATTGCGCGGGCGCGATCGCGAAGCTTTACGAGAGCATGGGCGGCGAGGTGATCTATTACGGCAAGCCGTATGAGCCTATTTTTGTAGCAGCGACAAGGGAATTGCATAAACATGGGGCGGCCAAGCGTCCGCTGATCATCGGCGATGGGCTGGAGACCGATATTGTCGGCGCCAATCGGGTGAATATCGATGCGCTGTTTATTGTCGGCGGAATCCACCGCGCGCTCATTGACGATCCCTCAGGAATTGCCAAACTGCTCTCGGAAAGCGGCGCGCGCGCGAAGGCCCTCATGCCTCAGCTTGCGTGGTAGCGCCGCGATAGAAGAACCCCGGTCGGGGGAATGGTCATGAGCGAAGGCGAAATCCTCAGTCACTTTCTCGAAGATCTTACGGTCGGTCAGAGCGCGAGCTTCGAGCGCGCGATCAGCGAGGCCGATGTGCGCGAGTTCGCGCTGATGTCCGGCGACTTCAATCCCGTCCATCTCGACGAGGCTTATGCGCAGACGACGCGCTTCAAGGGCCGCATCGTGCACGGCATGCTGCCGGTCACCTTCCTGTCGACGGTGCTCGGCACGCGGCTGCCGGGCGCCGGCGCCATCTTCATGGGCGCGAGCTTCCGCTTCAAGGCGCCGGTGCGCATCGGCGATACCGTCGTTGCCACCTGCACCGTGCGCGAGATCAATGCGCCCAAGGGCCGCGTCACGTTCGATTGCGTCTGTATGGTCGGCGACACGGTCGTCGTCGAAGGCGACGCGTTGGTGAAGGTTCCCTCCAGGGAGGCGCAAGAAAAGGCGCCAGCCGAAACGGCCTGATGAGAATCTTGCGTCACTATCGTGACTGTCCCACCGACGCCAAGGGCGCCGTGGTGGCCCTGGGCAATTTCGACGGCGTGCATCTCGGCCATCGCGCGCTGCTTTTGGAAGCAAAGCGCCTCGCCCGCGAGCAGAAACGCCCCTTCGGCGCGATCGTGTTCGAGCCCAATCCGCGCGAGTTCTTCCGCCCGAACGACGAACCGTTCCGGTTGACGCCGTTCCGCGCCAAGGCGCGTCTTCTGTCCGAGCTCGGCGTCGATCTTCTGATCGTGCTCACCTTCGACAAGCCGATGGCCTCGATGTCCGCGCAGGACTTCGTGCTCGACGTGCTGGTGAAAGAGCTCGCCGTCACCCATGTCGTCGTCGGCAAGGATTTTCGCTTCGGCAAGGGACGCGCGGGCGATGTCGCCGTGCTCGGCTATATGGGCGAGATGGAGGGCTTCGGCACCACCGTGTTCGCGCCTGTGTTCGCCGACGGCAGCGTGAAGATTTCATCGTCCGATATCCGCGTCGCGCTCAAGGCGGGCAAGCCGGACGAAGCCGCGCGGCTGCTCGGCCATTGGTGGCGGGTCGAAGGCCATGTCGCCCAAGGCGAGAAGCGCGGGCGTGAGCTCGGATTCCCGACCGCCAATCTGAAACTCGAGCACACGCTGCTCCCTGCGTTCGGCATCTATGCCGTGCGCGTGCTTCTTCCCGATGGACGCGTGTTCGATGGTGCGGCGAGCTTCGGTATCCGGCCCACCTTTGCGTTGGAGTCACCGCTCCTGGAGGCGCACCTGTTCGGCTTCTCGGGCGATCTCTACGGCGCGCTGATCGCAATCGAGTTCATCGCCTATCTCCGGCCTGAGAAGAAATTCGACAGCGTCGACGCGCTGAAGGCCCAGATCGCTGCCGATTGCGACGACGCGAAACGCATCCTCGGCATGACGAGCGAGAAGGTTCCCGCGCTGGTGTGAGCTGCGCTCGTTTCCTATCGCGTTGCTGGCGTCGACATGGCCGTGGCGTCGAAGACGCCTTCCGCGGGCTCGATTTCGCCAGCGCGATACATCCGGATCATGATGTCTATCGCGGGCCTCACGCGCTCTTCGATCCGGTCGGGCGTCTGATAGGTCGAGCCTCCTGTGGCGTAGGCGCGGCCGGCATAGGTGCTGAACGCTTCGGCCGCTCTCGGCGGCTGGTTGTAGAGGACCCGGCCGGGAATGCGCAGAGTGACCCTCTGCGACAGGTCATCCGCGGTCAGCACGACGAAATAGCGATAGCCGTTCGCGTTGGTCAGCCGCGCGGCTTCCGCGAGCACATGGCGGACGACCCTGTCGCGGTCGCTCGCTCCGTTGCCTTCGGCGGAAATGAGCGCCGTGTCGTCGCTCAGCATCGTGCTGCTGGCGGATGCGCAGCCGGTGAGAAGAACAACGCATGCGAGCGCAGCGATCCCCTTGCGCATGATGCCCTCCCAGGCAACCTCATCTTACTGGAACCGCCTGGGTTTTTCGATGCCCGCGGGTTGCTGGACCGGCGCGCGGCCTCTTGGTAGAAAAGCCCGGTTCACGGAGCGATTCATGGTCGCGAGCAGAGGACAGAATTTCCGAATTCGCCGCCCGGCATAGCGCTTACGGGCGCTGCCGGGATTCTGTCTCTCCGATCCACATAATAACAAGGACCTCGCGCCCCCATGTCTGACACCAAAGACCCCGATTCCAAGCACGATTACCGCAGCACGCTCTTCCTGCCGTCGACCGAGTTCCCGATGAAGGCGGGCCTCCCGGACGCCGAGCCCAGATGGCTCAAGCGCTGGGAGGAGATGGGCCTCTACAAGAAGCTGCGGGAGAGCGCGAAAGGCTCGCCGCTCTACGTGCTGCACGACGGCCCGCCCTATGCCAACGGCGACATCCATATCGGCACCGCGCTCAACAAGATCCTGAAGGATTTCGTCGTCCGCTCGCGCCAGATGCTGGGCTACGACGCGCCCTACATCCCCGGCTGGGACTGCCATGGTCTCCCGATCGAATGGAAGATCGAGGAGGAGTACCGCGCGAAGGGCAAGTCGAAGGACGAGGTTCCGGTCAACGAGCTGCGCGCCGAGTGCCGCGCGTTCGCGCTCAAATGGATCGACGTGCAGCGCGAGCAGTTCAAGCGGCTCGGCTGCATGGGCCTGTGGGAGCGCCCGTACACGACGATGGCGTTTCCCGCCGAAGCGCAGATCGTGCGCGAGCTGCACAAATTCGTCATGAACGGGCTGCTCTATCGCGGCTCGCGACCGGTGATGTGGTCGCCGGTCGAGAAGACCGCGCTCGCCGAAGCCGAGGTCGAGTATCACGAGAAATCCTCGCCGCAGATCTACGTGAAGTTTCCGGTATTTGGGCGTCGGCTGGCAAGACGCAAGAGATCTCGACCGTGAAGGTGCTCGTGTACGTCGTCGTCATCTGGACGACAACGCCGTGGACGATCCCGGCAATCGCGCGATCGCTTATTCGCCGGAGATTGCGCTACGGCGCTTTATGAAGTGACGGAGGTCGAGGAGGGCAGTTGCGCCGAAGTGGCGAGAAGTTCTTGCTCGCCGAAGACGCTGCTCGATCAGGTTGCCAAACACGCAAAGATGCACATTGAAGCAAGTCTGGCAGGTCGAATCCCGAAGGGCTGAATGTGCGCGCATCCGTTCCACGGCGCGGGCTACGACTTCGCGGTTCCGCTGCTTCCCGGCGAGCACGTCACCGCCGACACCGGCACGGGCTTTGTCCACACCGCGCCCGGTCACGGCGAAGACGACCACCACCTGTATCTCACCAACAGGAGCTTGTTCGCGGCGAGCCCCGACCCCTTCAACCTGGTGGCGGGCGATGGTTCGTATACGGACAAAGTCCCGCTGTTTGCCGGCAAGAAGATCCTCCTGCCCGACGGCAAGGACGGCGACGCCAACGGCGCGGTCATCAAGGAGCTGATCGGGCGGGGTATGCTGCTCTCGAAGGGCACGCTGCGTCACCAATATCCGCACTCCTGGCGCTCCAAGGCGCCCGTCATCTTCCGCGCGACGCCGCAATGGTTCGCCGCCATCGACAAGCCGTTCTCGGGTTCGAACGACTCCACCTTGCGCGAGCTTGCGCTCGGCGCGGTCGCGGCGACGAAGTGGTATCCGCGCGCGGGCGAGAACCGCATCGGCGCCATGGTGCGCGAGCGTCCCGACTGGGTGCTGTCGCGCCAGCGCGCCTGGGGCGTGCCGATCGCCGTCTTCGTCCACAGGAAGACGGGCGAGCTGCTTGCGCGATGAAGCCGTCAACACGCGCATCGCGCAGGCCTTCGAAGCCGAAGGCGCGGATGCCTGGTTCAGCTCGCCGCCGTCGCGTTTCTTGGGCGAACGCGATGTCGGCGAGTACGAGCAGGTCACCGACATTCTCGATGTCTGGTTCGACTCCGGATCGACCCACGCCTTCGTCGTCGAGAAACCGATCGATGATCAGTGGCCGCAGAAGGATCGCGCCGATCTCTATCTCGAAGGCTCCGATCAGCATCGCGGCTGGTTCCAGTCCTCGCTGCTCGAATCCTGCGGCACGCGCGGCCGCGCGCCCTATGGCGCCGTCCTGACCCACGGCTTCGTGCTCGACGAGCAGGGCCGCAAGATGTCGAAGTCGCTCGGCAACGTGGTGGCACCCCAGAAGGTGACGCAGCAGAACGGCGCGGAGATCCTGCGCCTCTGGGTCGCGAGCTCGGATTTCACCGAAGACCTCAGGATCGGGCCCGAGATCATCAAGGCCTCCGTCGAATCCTATCGCCGTCTGCGCAACACGATCCGCTTCATGCTCGCCAATCTCTGCGGGCTTCGATGACAGCGAGCGCATCGCGCACGACAAGATGCCGGAGCTCGAGCGCTTCGTGCTCGCGCGCCTCTCGGCCCTCGATGCCGATGTCCGCGCGCATTACGAGAGCTACGATTTCACGCGCGTCTTCAGCACGGTGTTCAATTTCGCCACCAACGATATTTCGGCGTTCTATTTCGACATCCGCAAGGACGTCCTCTACTGCGACAAGAAATCGAGCGTTCGCCGCAGAGCCGCGCGCACCACGACCGATGCGCTGTTCAATCATCTCGTCACCTGGCTCGCGCCGCTTCTGTGTTTCACGATGGAAGAGGCGTGGACCACGCGTTACGGCGCGGATCAACTCCGTGCATCTCCATCGCTTCCCCAAGACGCCCGCCGAGTGGAAGAACGAGGCGCTGCTGAAGACCTGGGAGCGCGTGCGCGATCTCCGCCGCGTCGTCACCGGCGCGCTCGAACTGCGCCGTGCGGCAAAGGAGATCGGCTCGAGCCTCGAGGCGAAGCCCACGCTTTTTGTCGAGACCGCCGAGGACGCGGCCCTCTTCGCGCATGTCGATCTCGCCGAGATCGCGATCACCTCGGGCGCCCGGGTCGAGATCGGCAAGGGTCCGTCTGAAGCCTTCCGTCTTCCCGATGTCGCGGGCGCAGCCGTCGCCTTTGCGCTCGCCGACGGCAAGAAATGCGGCCGCTGCTGGATGGTGCTCCCCGAAGTGGGCACCGTGCCCGGCCACGCCGACCTCTGCCGCCGCTGCAGCGACGCCGTCGGCCCATGACCTTCACCGCCTGGGCACCGCTCGTTTCCCTCCCCCGCTCGCGGGGGAGGTGCCGCCAAAGGCGGCGGAGGGGGGCGTTGTGAGCTTCGTCCGGGAAGGCGCAATCGTCGCAGCAGCGGCCCTGGCCGCCGACCAGATCTCCAAGAACGTGATGCTCTATCCCTTGAAGTTCATCTGCGCGGAGCCCCGGCCCGCGAACGTCCCCTTCCTGCCCGAATGCGGGCTTCGCGACCTCTTTCCGCAGATCGTGGTGACCCCCTTCTTCGACCTCGTCATGGTCTGGAATCGCGGCGTTTCCTATGGGCTTTTCCAGGCCGGCGGGCTCACCGGGACCATCGTCCTGATCGTCTTTTCGCTCGTGGCGGTTGTGGCGCTCTCCTGGTGGCTCAGGACCGCCGACCGGCGGATTTTGGCCTGGGGGCTTGGCCTCATCATCGGGGGGGCCCTCGGAAATGTGATCGACCGCGCCATCTATGGCGCGGTGGTCGATTTTTTCCGCTTTCATGCCTTTGGCTACGACTGGTATGTATTCAACGTGGCCGACGCCGCCATCACGGTCGGTGTCGTGGCGCTTCTTGTGGACGCCTTTGCGCGACCCGAAGCAAAGAACTCGGACAGGGAGCCGGCAACCCGGAAATAGACATGGCGAGATTCACTCTGGATGCGACGAAGGTCGTGGCGATCGCGGCGGTTGGGCTCACGCTCACCGGCTGCACCGCGTTCCGCACCGCGATCGGCTCCGTCAAGAACCCGCCCGATGAATTCACCGTCCTGACCAAGGCGCCGCTCGTTGTCCCGCCGGATTTCAACCTGCGCCCGCCGCAGCCCGGCGCCGCCGCCCGCAACGAGCCCGATCCCGATGGGCTCGCCCGCGATGCGCTCTTCCCGCAGAACGCCGCGAATCAGGCCGCAGCGCTCGGCGCCGAATACAGCGAGGGCGAGAAGTTCCTCCTCACGCGCACCAATGCGCTCGCCATCGATCCCAACATCCGCCGCCGGGTCACCACCGATGTCGGTCAGGAAGACCTCGGGGCCGATTTCGCGAACCGCCTCCTGACCCAGCCCGCCGGCACGACGCCTGCCGCCGCGGCCGCGCAGGCCCAGGCGGGAGCGACGACGGCGACGCCTGCCACGACGCCTGCGCCGTAGCTCCACGGTCCCGGCGATGCGAAAAATCACTCGAGCGCTTGTCTCGGCGAATTCGGATTCGCCACCGCGGTCGGTGAAGTTCTGAGCGAATGACGAAGACAAGGCAGCGCTTGCCGTCTCGGGCGCAGTTTTCTTCGGCTATATCGCAGCGGGCGAAACCGCACCTGCGCCGACGCCGGTCTCCGTCGCCCCGCAATCCGGACAGAAGGCGACTCAATTCGAGCTCTCGAACGGCATGAAGATCGTGGTGGTCGAAGACCACCGCTCGCCCGTCGTCACGCACATGCTGTGGTTCCGCGTCGGCGGCACCGACGATCCGCCAGGTCTCTCGGGCGCAGCGCATCTCTTCGAGCATCTGATGTTCAAGGGCACCAAGACCGTGGCCCCTGGCGAATTGTCCAAGACGGTCGCGCGCAACGGCGGCCAGGACAACGCCTTCACCACGCATGACTACACGGCCTACTTCCAGCGCATCGCCAAGGATCGCCTTCCGCTGATGATGGAGCTCGAGGCCGACCGCATGGCCAATCTCGATCTCTCCGAAATGAACGTGCTGACCGAGCGCGATGTCGTGCTCGAGGAGCGCCGCCTGCGCGTCGAATCCGATCCGGGATCGCTCGCAGTCGAGCAGATACAGGCAGCACTTCATCTCTCGCATCCCTATGGCCGCCCCGTGATCGGCTGGATGGCCGAGATCAGCACCATGACGCGCCAGCAGGCGATCGATTTCTACCGGACGCATTATGCGCCGAACAACGCGACGCTCGTCGTCGCGGGCGACGTGACGCCCGAAGAAGTCCGCCGTCTCGCGCAGGAGAAATACGGCAAGGTCGAGCGCCGCGAACTGGCGCCGCGTCCGAACGTGCCGTCGCCGCCGCGCCTCTCGGAAACGCGGCTCGAGTTCTCCATTCCGGGAACAAGAGTGCCTCAGCTCATCCGCTACTATCGGATGCCGTCTTACGTGACCGGCCCGAAGGGCACGGCCGAGTTGCTGGACATGCTCTCCGCGATCCTGGGCGGCGGGCCGACCAGCCGTCTCTATCAGTCGCTCGTCGTCGACAAGAAGCTCGCCTCCAACGCGGGCTCGTATTACAGCGGCTACTCGCGCGGTCCCGGCACGTTCGCGGTTTACGCCACCCCGCGCGACGGCGTCTCGTTCGACACGCTCGAGACCGCGATGGACCAGATCATCCGCGGCATGACCATGACGCCGCCGGAATCGGGCGAGTTCGAGCGCGCCAAGACGCGCCTTGTCGCCGAGTACACCTATCAGCAGGACAATCAGATGCAGATGGCGCAGGACTACGGCACCGCGCTCTCGGTCGGCCTGACCATCGCCGATGTCGAGGATTGGCCGAACCGCATCAGGGCGGTGCAACCGACCGATGTCCGCCGCGTCGCGCAGACCCATCTCGTCAAGGAAGAATCCGTCACCGGCCGCATGCAACCCCGGCCTTGAGGCAACGACCATGAAGATTCGCCCCGTTCTTCTTGCTCTCCTCATCAGCGTCGCCATTCCCGCCGCCGCGAACGCGATCACGGTGAAAGCCGTGCAGAGCCCGTCGGGCGTCGAGACCTGGCTCTCGGAGGAGCACTCGGTCCCGATGATCGCGGTGAACATCGCGTTCCCCGCGGGCGCGGCTTACGATCCGACCGACAAGCCGGGCTTGGCCACATTCGTCTCCTCGCTCATGGACGAAGGCGCGGGCGATCTTCCCTCCGAGGCCTTCAAGCAGGCGCTCGAAGCGCGCGCGATCCGCATCGGCGCATCGGCCGACCGCGACTACCTCACGATCTCGATGACGACGCTCAAAGAGAACGCGGATGAAGCGTTCCGCCTGTTGGGTCTCGTGCTCACGCGTCCGCGTTTCGACCAGGAAGCGGTCGAACGCATGCGCGTGGCGCTTCTCTCCTCACTGAAGCAGGAGGACGAACAGCCGAGCGAGGTCGCGTCGAAATCGTGGTTCGCCACCTATTTCGGCACGCATCCCTACGCGCATTCCGATTCGGGCACGGCCTCGGGCGTGCAGTCGATCACGATCAACGACATCAAGGCGTTTGCCGCCGACCACATGGTGCGCGACCGCGTGAAGATGTCGGTCGCGGGCGACATCACGGACGCGGAGCTTCGCCGCTATGTGCAGCAGCTCTTCACCTCGATCCCGACGAAGACGGTCGCCGCCGTGCCGCGCGCGGCGGATGCGCGGCCCAGCACCAACACGATCCCGCGCAACGAGCCCGCGCCCGTCGCCATGTTCGGCTTCGCCGGCCCCATGCGGCTCGATGCGGATTTCATTCCGACCTTCGTCGCCAATTACATCCTGGGCGGCGGCGGCTTCTCCTCGCGCCTGATGGATGAGGTCCGCGACAAGCGCGGGCTCACCTACGGCATCTCGACCTATCTCGCCGATTACAAGAGCTCGGCCCTCATCGTGGGCTCCGTGCAAAGCGACAAGGCCAAGATCCAGACCGCGCTCGATGTCACCAAGGCCGAGCTCGCGCGCTTCGCCCGCGACGGCGCCACCGCGAAGGAATTGGCCGACGCCAAGACCTATCTCACCGGCTCCTACCCGCTTGGTCTGGATTCCAACGTGAAGATCGCGCGCACGCTCAATGCCTATCAGCGTCAGGGGCTCACGCCCGACTATGTCGAGAAGCGCAACGGACTGATCCAGGCGGTGACGCTCCAGCAAGTCAACGCGATGGCGAAGAAGTGGTACGATCCCTCCAAGCTCGTGGTCGTCATCGCCGGCACGCCCGACGCCGCAGGCGCTCAGCCCAACGCAAAGCAAAGCAACGCGAAATAGATCACCATGCACAACACGCCGTTCTCGATCACCACGCAAGTGAAGTGCCCCAATTGCGGGCAGATCGGCATCGTGTCCGATCTTCCTGATGACGACGGCGAGGTCACCGGCGCGCATGTTGCGGGCTTCCGGCAGGAGGCCGGCCTGGTCACCTGCCACCTCTGCTCGCACACATTCTCGGTCGAAAATCCGAGCTAGCCCAAACGATCAAAAATCCGGCACTCTCGCCTGCGGGATCGGCGTCACGTCCTGGGTCTCGAAGAACGAGCTCGGATTGTCCGCGCAGATCAGCTCCTGCAGCGGGCCTTCCGGCGCGCTCGCGAGCTGCGCGATGCCTTGGACCTGCATCTGACGCACGGCCGCTTCGTATTGCCGGAAGCGTTGCACGCCCGTCCACGGCGCCGTGAACGCGCCCGGGTCCTCGACGTGAACGGTCGCCTCCAGCACCTTCCCATCCTCGATCAGGCGGAAGCGCTCGACCACGTGAAGCTCTTTCGTGTGCGGCGTGCCGAAACCGTCCACCCAGGTCCGCTCGTCGATCCCGATCGTGTCGACGACCAGCGTGTCGCCTTCGTAGTGGCCGATCGATTCTCCGTACCAGGACGGTTTCAGCGTTCTCCGAATGCTTGTCCTGAAGATAGATGCGGCGGATCTCCTGCTTGCTCGAGAGGATCATCACCACTTCCTTCGGCGTCTGGATGAAATACATCGCCTGGGTCATCGGCCTCAGCAAAAATCCCGGAACGCCCACCGGCCAGCAGCTCGCATGCGGCGGGTTCGCGGGCTTGCCCGCAAGCACGAGCGCGTTGCGCTTGCGGATGACCTCGCGCGCCCACGGCTGAAGGATGGGATTGTTCAGATCGGCGAGTTGTTCGGTCGGCTGACGTCCGCTCACGCGGAACTCGTCGTTCGTCACGTAGGGACGCTCGGGGTCCTGCTGCACCGGGCCGGGACCGCTCACGGCGGCATGAACTGGCGGCCGTAATTGTACCAGCCGATATCGGCGCTCGGCGCGAAATCGGGCGGTGCTGCCGCGCGTTGCGCCAGCGCCGAAACACTCACGCCGCCGAGCAACACCGCACCGGCGATGACGCCACGCCTGAACATCCTGGAATGTCTGGACATCGGGCTCCTCCGCTTGCGCATGACTGAAGCCACTGACCAACCCGCATCTTACACCATATCGGCGCCAATAGCTCTGCCTTTGCTGTCTCCTCTTGCACCAGTGGACTTAAGTCCGATTGCCGCTCTTTCGAGCGCCGCATAACCATCCCGAAGAACTTGCGCATTCGCCGCTCGCAAATCGCTTTGCGCGACTCGCGCGCCAGGGAGGACATTCATGTCGCTGAAGGAATACAAGCCGGGCCAGGCCTTCTCCGGCGTCATCGGCCGCACCTTCGATGTGTCGCAGCCCGCGTGGCCCGCGCCCAACCGCGCGAAGGAGGGCGCGCCGAACGTGCTCTTCATCGTGCTCGACGACACCGGCTTCGGGCATCTCGGCTGCTACGGCAGCCCGATCCACACGCCGAACATCGATGCGCTCGCCGCCGATGGCCTGCGCTACAACAACATGCACACCACCGCGCTCTGCTCGCCCTCGCGCTGCTGTTTCATGACGGGCCGCAACCATCACTCCAACGGCATGGCCTGCATCACCGAAGGCTCCACCGGCTATCCCGGCGGCAACGGCATCATGCCGTTCGAGAACGGCATGATCTCCGAGATCCTGCTGCAGAACGGCTACAACACCTACGCCATCGGCAAGTGGCATCTGACGCCGGCCGAACAGACCTCGGCGGCGGGCCCGTACGATCGCTGGCCGTTGGGCCGCGGCTTCGAGCGCTATTACGGGTTCCTTGGCGGCGACACGCACCAATATTATCCGGAGCTCGTGCGCGACAACTCGCAGACCGAGCCGGAGAAGACTCCGGAAGAAGGCTATCACCTGACGCCCGATCTGGTGGACAAGGCGAAGGCGATGATCGCCGACGCCAAGCAGGTCGCGCCCAACAAGCCGTTCTTCATGTATTTCTGCCCCGGCGCGATGCACGCGCCGCATCACGTGCCCAAGGAATGGGCCGACAAATACAAGGGCAAATTCGACGAAGGCTGGGACGCGTATCGCGAGCGCGTGTTCAACAATCAGAAACAGACCGGCATCATTCCGCCGAACACCAAGCTCTCGCGTCACGATCCCGACGTGCAGGACTGGGACAAGCTCTCCGCGGACGAGCGGCGTCTCTATGCGCGCATGATGGAAGTGTTCGCCGGCTTCCTCGAGCACACCGACCACCACATCGGGGAGCTGATCAAGTTCCTCAAGGACATCGGCGAGTACGAGAACACGCTTGATCATGCTCGTCTCCGACAACGGCGCGAGCGCCGAGGGCGGACCGCACGGGTCGGTGAACGAGAACAAGTTCTTCAACAATGTGCCTGACGATCCTGAAGCAGAACCTCACCGCCATCGACGACATCGGCGGACCGAAATATTTCAATCACTATCCGTGGGGCTGGACCCATGCCGGCAACACGCCGTTCAAGCGCTGGAAGCGCGAGACCTATCGCGGCGGCATGTCTGATCCATTCATCGTCTGCTGGCCGAAGGGGATCAAGGCGCAGGGCGAGATCCGCAGCCAGTACTGTCACGCGATCGACATGGTCCCGACCGTGCTCGATGCGCTCGGCATCGAGCCGCCCGCGCAAATCCGCGGCGTCACGCAATCGCCGATCCAAGGCTTCAGCCTCAAATCATCCTTCGACGATGCGAAGGCGCCGTCACTGCACGTCACCCAATATTTCGAGATGATCGGCCACCGCTCGCTCTATCACGACGGGTGGCGCGCGGTTTGCCCATGGCCGGGTACATCGTTCAGCGAATCGGGCCGCGGATTCGGCGCGCCGCTCGACCTACGACAAGCTGATCGAGCTCGATGCGAAAGGTTGGGAGCTCTACAACGTCAACGAAGATTTCGCCGAGACCAACAATCTCGCGGCCACGGAACGCGACCGGCTGATCGCCATGATCGGCATGTGGTACGCCGAAGCCGGCAAGTACAACGTGCTGCCGATCGATGCCCGCGGCGTGGAGCGCATTGCGGACTGAGCGGCCGCAGATCGCGCCCGACCGCAAGAAGTATATCTTCTATCCCGGCACGCAGATCGTGCCGACGAATGCCGCGCCGCGCGTCCTCAACGTGAAGCACTCGGTGTCGGTGCACGCGAACGTGCCGAAGGGTGGCGCCGAGGGCGTGCTCTTCACCATGGGCGGCAATGACGGCGGCTTCGTCTTCTACATCAAGGACAAGAAGCTGACCTACGGCTACAATTACGTCGCCGACAAGCGCTTCAAGGTTCAGTCGAACGGCGGCGGCGTGCCGGAAGGCGATCACATCTTCAGCTTCGAATTCACGCCGACGGGCAAGCCCGACATTGCCCACGGCAAGGGCGTGCCGGCGCACATCGAGCTGTTCATCGACGGGAAGCCCGTCGGCGAAGGCGACTTGCCGGTGACGATCCCGCTCAATCTCGGCCTTGGCGCCGGCGTCTGCATCGGCAGCGACTCCGGTTCACCCGTCATGACGGCGGAAGACTACGAGGGCCCGTTCCCGTTCAGCGGCACGGTGAAGAAGGCGCTGGTCGATGTTTCGGGCGAACCTCATCGAGGACAAGCAGGCGCAGATGCGCATGTATCTCGCGCGGCAATAGAGGAGACGAGCAATGGCGACAGCGACACAGACGGAACGCAAGCCCATCACGGTCACGCCCGACAATTTTTGCCGCGCCGAGACCGATCTCTACTTCTCCAACCTCGTCAAGGATGGCGCGTTGGGGAAGTTCCTTCACTATCGCGAACCGGCGCCCATCGACCATCAGGCCGTGATCCGCATGAACCGCGACACGCTCTATTCGAGCGCCGTGTTCGACCTCGACGCAGGGCCGGTGACGATCACGATGCCCGATCCGGGCAAACGCTTCATGTCGATGCAGGTCTTCGATGAAGACGAGTATTCGCCGATGGTGGCCTATGGCGCCGGCCGGCACACGCTTCACGCGGGACAAGATCGGCACGCGCTACATGGCGGTCGCGGTGCGCACGTTTGTCGATCCGGCAAATCCCGACGACGTGAAGCAGGTTCATGCACTGCAGGACGCGATCAAGGTCGAGCAGAAAAGCCCCGGCGCGTTTCGAGCCTCCGACCTGGGACAAGACGAGCCAGGACAAGGTGCGCAAGGCGCTGTCGGCGCTCGGCGAGACGATGCCCGACTCGCGGCACGCCTTCGGACCGAAGAGCGAAGTCGATCCCGTGCGCCATCTCATCGGCGCGGCGATCGCGTGGGGCGGCAATCCGGAGAAGGACGCGTTCTATCTCAACGTCACGCCGGCCGAGAACAACGGCAAGACCGTCTATCGGCTCCACGTCCCGGCGGGCGTGCCCGTCGACGGCTTCTGGTCGATCAGCGTCTACAACAAGGACGGCTATTTCGAGCCGAACCCGCAAAACGCGTATTCGGTGAACAACGTCACGGCGAAGAAGAACGCGGACGGCTCGGTCGATGTCCAGTTCGGCGGCTGCGACGGCAAGGCGGCGAACTGTCTTCCCATCACCGCGGGCTGGAATTGCATCATGCGCATGTATCGGCCGCGCGCGGAGATCTTGAACGGCACCTGGAAATTCCCCGAGCCCCAGCCGGTGAACTAAGGCCTGCGCCTGGCTGCGCAGCGGAACGTGACCCGGAACCGCACGCAATTGCGGAAAATTGGCTGCGCGGCCGAAACGAATGCGAAAGCCTATGCCGGTGAAGCCTTTCTATTTTTAGGAAATAGAGCGGAGAATCCAGAGCTAAGGGGAGGAATTCGCTCCGCGACGTTGCGGAGAACCTGACCAAAGGAGGAGTGCCATGGCATCCTCGAACGGCGGCAAGTATCGGTTGCTCGCTGTGGACGACGACAAGGACAGCACGGAGCTGATCACCCGCAATGCGCTCCGCTGCGGCTATGAGTGCTTTTCGGTTTACGATGCGCACACGCTGCGTGGGATCGTTCCGCACTGGCGCCCCCATGTGATCACGCTCGATCTCTGCCTTCCCGACGTCAAGCGGTTCGAGACCATCTCGATGCTCAACGCCGTCCAGTTCTCGGGCGATCTGATCATCATCAGCGGCCAGCCGGACTGGTATCGCAGAGAGGCCGCGGACTTTGCCTTGCACGGCGGATTGCGGGTGACGGCTGACCTGCCCAAGCCCATCCAAATCGCCGAGCTGCGCAACGTGCTCAACACCATCAAGGCGGGCCTGCTTCAGTCGATGCTGGACCAATTCCACGCCAAGACTCTGGACGCCCCTTACTCCCCAAAGTTCTGACGGGGGACTCGAACGGCGGCTCCCACCGCAATATTGATTCGGCCCGACGGATAGTGGCCTGGGTGGGAGACCTAGCCCAGCCGGGGCTCGCCGACGCGCTGACCACTTGGTTCGGACCGCCTACTGCGGCGTAGCGCACCGCAAGGGAAGGGTCATTAGACCCTCTGAGCGACACAAACTATCCATTCGATGTGCCAATGAATGGGCGCTCACCTCTTGAATATCTCCGTCCCGCTTCCCAACTCAGACTGAGGATTGGCACTCGCTCCCTCTGAGTGCTTACCAGCCGGCACAATTCAACAAGAACTCGCAACGGGGTCTCCCGACCGCCTCTTTGCGTTGAGGAGTCACACCATGAAATTCCGTCCTCTGGGCGACCGCGTCGTCGTCCGCCGCGTCAAGGAAGAGCAAAAAACAACCGGCGGCATCATCATTCCCGAAACCGCGCAGGAGAAGCCGCAGGAAGGCGTCATCGTCGCGGTCGGACCCGGCGCGCTAAACGAGTCCGGCAAGCGCATTCCGCCCGAGGTGAAGGAGGGCGACTTCGTGCTGTTCGGCAAATGGACCGGCACCGAAGTCAAGATCGACGGCGAGGAACTCCTGATCATGAAGGAGTCCGACATCAACGGCATCATCGAGGGCCGCAAGCCCCTCAAAAAGGCGGCCTAGTCCCGCTACGGCGCGCAAGCGCCCTCTGATCCCCGCATTCCGCATTCAGGAGAAACAACATGGTAGCGAAAGACGTAAGATTCGGCAGTGACGCGCGCGAGAAATTGCTGCGCGGCGTCGATATTCTGGCGGAAGCCGTGAAGATCACGCTCGGCCCCAAGGGCCGCAACGTGGTCCTGGACAAGAGCTACGGAGCGCCGCGTTCCACCAAGGACGGCGTGACGGTGGCGAAGGAAATCGAGCTCGCCGACAAGTTCGAGAACATGGGCGCGCAGATGGTGCGCGAAGTGGCGCAGAGGACCAACGACACCGCCGGCGACGGCACGACAACGGCGACGGTTCTCGCCCACGCGATCGTGCGCGAAGGGGCCAAGTCCGTCGCAGCGGGCATGAACCCGATGGATCTCAAGCGCGGCATCCAGAAAGCGGTCGAAGCCGTCGTCGCCGATCTGAAGAAGCGCTCCAAGAAGGTGAAGTCGAACGACGAGATTCGCCAGATCGGCACGATCTCGGCCAATGGCGACACCGAAGTCGGCAAGATGATCGCCCAAGCCATGGCCAAGGTCGGCAACGAGGGCGTGATCACGGTCGAGGAAGCCAAGTCGCTCGAAACCGAGCTGGACGTGGTCGAAGGCATGCAGTTCGACCGCGGCTACAACTCGCCCTATTTCATCACCAACGCCGAAAAGATGGTGGCGGAGCTGGAAGAGCCTTACATCCTCATCCACGAGAAGAAGCTCTCCTCGCTGCAGCCGATGCTCCCCATCCTTGAAGCCGTGGTGCAGGCGGGCCGCTCGCTCGTCATCATTGCCGAAGAGATCGAGGGCGAAGCGCTCGCCACGCTCGTCGTCAACAAGCTGCGCGGCGGGCTGAAGGTCGCATCGGTCAAGGCGCCGGGCTTCGGCGACCGCAGGAAGGCGATGCTCGAAGACATCGCCATCGTCACCGGCGGCCAGGTGATCAGCGAAGACCTCGGCATCAAGCTCGAGAACGTGAAGCTCGACATGCTGGGCACCGCGAAGAAAGTACGAATCACCAAGGACGACACCACCATCATCGGCGGCGCCGGCAAGAAGAACGACATCGCCGCCCGCGTCGGCCAGCTCAAGCAGCAGATCGAGGAGACGACCTCCGACTACGACAAGGAAAAGCTGCAGGAACGCCTGGCGAAGCTCGCGGGCGGGGTTGCGGTGATCCGCGTCGGCGGCGCCACCGAGGTCGAGGTCAAGGAAAAGAAGGATCGCATCGACGATGCGCTCAACGCGACCAAGGCGGCGGTCGAGGAAGGCATCCTTCCCGGCGGCGGCGTGGCGTTGCTCTATGCCACAAAGGTATTGATCGGGCTCGTGGGTCTGAACGAAGACGAGAACGCCGGTATTGCCATCGTGCAAAAGGCGATCCAGACGCCGTTGCGGCAGATCGTCGAGAACTCCGGCGTCGAAGGCTCGCTCGTCGTCGGCAAGTTGCTCGAGCAGAAATCGAGCACCTATGGCTTCGACGCTCAGGCGGAACGCTATGTCGACCTCATCGATGCGGGCATTGTCGATCCCACCAAGGTCGTGCGGATCGCGCTGCAGAACGCATCATCGGTCGCGTCACTCCTCATCACCACGGAAGCAATGATTGCCGACCGTCCGCAGAAGCAGACCGCGGGCATGGCCGGCGGCGGACATGGTGGACACGGCGGCATGGACGGCATGGACTTCTGAGGCGCACACACGCGGAGCGACGACCATGAGTCATTTCCAGCGTTTTGGGCGACGCTTCCCGGTTCCTTCGACCGTGCAAATTCTGCATGAGCTGAAGGTCCTTTCGGCCAGCGAAGATGCGAGAACGCGGTGCGCGAGCGAATATGCCTTGCCCGAGACGACGTCGTGGGAAGAGATCGTCGCTCATCGTCTTCACCTCGAGACCGCATCGGCTCCACCGCGATGACGAGACAGTGGCCCAAAGCGAAATTCATCACGCGCAGCGATCGCACTGTCTTTAGTCTTGGCGACTTACCCGCCGCCGACACGGAGCGCTGGGTCATGAGTCGCAAGGTCGACGTTGTGGACGCGGTGCATAGCGGACTGATCACGATGGAAGATGCGTGCTGGCGATACGCGCTGACGATCGAGGAGTTTCACTCTTGGGAAATTGCCGTCGAACGATTGGGCGGAGCCGGGCAACAGGCCGAACTTCAGCCCAGAAGGATCAAGCATGTCCTGCCATGAATACGCCGCGGGTCACCGCGTTCGCGTATCCAACGCTTCGCGCTCGGGGCCGGCGACAACCGAGGAATTCCTGGTCATGGGACGCCACGCCGTTGAAGGGGGCGAGTCCATGTATACGCTCAGTCACACGCGGGACCGTCGGCAGCGGATGACGCCGGGAAGCGAGCTCACGCGATCCGGCGAACGAGCGGCGGCAATGTGAGGATCTGAGAATTCTTTCTCGGCGGCGCATCTGATGGCCGCTCTTGCGTCCAATGAGAGAGGCGGGTCTCGTATCGCTCTTCGGATCCATCACCGCACGACATACCACTACCGCGAACCGGTCGTCTTCCAGCCACACAGGCTGATGCTTCGGCCGCGGGAGAGTCGCGATCTGCGGCTGATCTCGAGCGAACTCACCATCACGCCGGAAGCAACGGTCACTTGGGCGGAGGACATCCACGGCAGCGCGGTGGCAATGGCCACCTTCCATACGGCCGCCGACATGTTGTGCATCGACAGCAACGTGCACCTCGAATTGCACGCGTCTGCTTGGCCGGTGTTCGATGTCGCTGCATCGGCCGCCTCTTATCCGTTCCGCTACGCCGATCACGAGCGGATCGACCTTGGGGCGCTGGCGATTCAACAATATCCGGATTCCGAGGGCCGGCTGCGCGCCTGGACGCGTGCGTTCGTGCGTGGCGGTCGAACGGACACGCTGGCGTTGCTGAAAGACCTCAGCGCGGGGGTTTCGACGTGGATTTCATATCAGAGCCGTGACGACGAGGGCACGCAGACACCGCTCCAGACCTTGGACCGCGGATGGGGCGCTTGTCGGGATTTCGCCGTGCTCTTCGCGGAGGCGGCGCGCAGCCTCGGGTTCGGCGCGCGCGTCGTCTCCGGTTACCTCTTCAATCCGGGTGAAGCCTCTGTGGGCGTTTCCGGTTCGGGCTCGACGCATGCATGGGCGGAGATCTTTCTGCCCGGCGCCGGCTGGATCACCTTCGATCCAACCAACCGCAACATCGGTGGGTTCAATCTGATCCCTGTCGCCGTCGCCCGCGATATCAGACAGGTCGTGCCGGTTGCTGGCAGTTTCGTTGGGATGACAGATGCATTCCGGGTCATGACGGTGGAAGTGAGCGTCACAGCAAGCGCCGCAACGCTGTGAGAACACGAGCTCCCCGAAGAAACACGACACCACCGATCACACGGAGACCCGAATGAGCAGGATGCCGAGCAGATCGGATTTGACTGCAGCCGAGTATTCGTCGCTGCGCTTGGTGGCCACAGGATTCATGACCCGGACTATTCCGTCCGCGCATCGAACCCGGCTCGTAGAGCTTGGCTTGATCCAAGACAGGATGGGCGGATTGATGCCGACGCCCGCCGGCATCATGGTGGCACGGAAGTAGGTTCCCGCCCCATTCTGCGACGGCAACCTGCGGCTGTCTGATACTGGTAGCGCGACCGCAATGGACGGTCGCGGTGAACGTCAGGAGGGGGGATCGCATTCCTGCGGTCACGATGACGCGCAGGAACGGCAAAGATTCGCCACTATGAGACATTCCCTCGAGGCGCTGATAGTGAGCGTGCGCGACATTCCGCAAGAGAATCGCATTTCCCGAACGGCGAGATTGTGCAGAAAATACTGTTTCACGCGTCCTCGATCCTCCAAGTTGAATCGAGCGCTGCCATCTCAAAGGACGAAATTCGCTGCTCTCAATCCTAGTTTGGTGCCCACAAGCGTAATCTGGAACTCGGCGGTTGTGTCTCCGTTGACGTCAGCTTTAACGATCGTATTGCCGCCGCTCTCCATGTACCAAATACCGTTTGGCGTGGGCGTAAGACCATTGAAGGTGAAATCACCGACACCGCTATCGCCCGAGTTAATTGTCGACACGTCGATCTTGTCCTTGCCGTGGCCGAAGTCGGTGATCCTATCGCCCGTCCCATGCGAAGCGTCTTTGTAGACGAACGTATCGTTGCCTTCTCCACCTGTCAGTGTGTCGCCACCTGCATTGCCGGTGAGGATGTTATCACCAGCGTCCCCCGTTAGAGCGTCGTCCCACCTTGAACCGTTGACGTTTTCGATTGAGGTCAGAGTTTCCCAGTCCTCGGTAATGCCATCGGCCTGCAGCCCTACGAGCTGTGGCCCTAGGATTCGCAGGTCGACAGCTCTGCCGCTCGGGATGTTGTTCGTGTCGTGATTGGTAGTATCGCTCCCGGCACCCCCGAAGAGCCAGTCGTCACCAGCATTACCGGTGAGGATGTCGTCGCCGTTCTCGCCAAATAGAATGTCGTTACCATTGTTGCCATACAGCCAATCATTGCCGTTCGCCCCATAGATCACATCGTCGCCATTAAGGCCGCGGATCTCGTGGTCCTCGTCGTTAAGACCAAAGATCATATCGTTGCCGCTCGTGCCGCTCAGGTGGGGCGACATCGCAATCCGCTCGACGACAGCGGCAGTTTCGCCGAGGACGTCTGTTTGATCGACTGGTGTCGAGGGCAGGAACGCGAGCTGGCGGTAGGAGAGGAAGCCGACAAGAGCTATGAGAGCAGTCGCCGAAAGGACCAACCCGCGGTGCGATGTAAACACTCCACTCGGGGACGCGGCAGACGCCGGACGATCATCGGAAGCGGCGAGTGGCGGCGGGTTGGGAGCGCGCGCTGGCCTTTGCGGCTCCAAGTTGACGGGACTGTCGCCTGGTGCAGATTCCGGGGAGGAACGCGACAGTTCAAGAAAAGCCCGCCGCGTCTCCGGCTCTGGTTCCGTGTTCAGCTCGGTGCGCAGCACGCGGCCGAGCGATTGATAAAGTTGAACCGCCGCACTGCGCCGTCCAATGTCTGCATAAAGGCGCATCATCTGGCGAACTGCCACTTCGTGCATTGGATCGAGGGCCAGGATGCGCTGGCCAATTCGGATCGCGCTTTCGGCCTCGTCATCACCGCTCAACTTGGTCATCAGGCGCGCGAGGACGTCGATAGCCTGATCGCGATAGTGGATTGCCTCCGCCCGGCGCCAGGATTCGAACTCCTCGTTGTCGATACCCAGTCCATCAAGGAAAGAGCCGGTGTATAGACTTGCTGCCGTCTGCAACGCTTCGCGCTCTCGTTGTGGCGCAAGGCGGCGGAACGTCCATACATCGACCTCGAACAGGCTTGCATCGAGGGCAATTTCTTCGCCCTCCGATTTCAGCAATCGGCGTTCGGGATCTGAAAGAGAGTTGCGCAGACCCCAGATGCAGGTGCGCAGATTATGAAGTGCCGCGTCGTCCGTGGTATCGCTCCACAGCACATCTGCCAACTTCCGTCGCGGCTGCCGGCAATTCGGGCTT
The DNA here is from genome assembly GCA_963708555.1 of uncultured Alphaproteobacteria bacterium. GTDB lineage: Bacteria > Pseudomonadota > Alphaproteobacteria > Micropepsales > Micropepsaceae > CAIYRG01. The sequence continues at coordinate 227,857 of CAVPTF010000002.1, forward strand.
AGCAATAGATAAGATAGCAGGAGGCGTTCGCGCTTCCCTGGAAGCGTCACACTTGCGCCCGAGATCGTGCTGAGCCTGAAGCCCCCGAACAATTGAAGCGACCACCGTGGCGGCACCACAGCTGCGCTTCCACCCCCGAATTTTACCATCGGCCCCCCCTAAAAAGTAGGTTACCACACTTATTCGGGGCTTTTTGACAGGAGATTGACGCAAACCCTGACGCGCGCTTGACCCTTGACGCTCATTCTTAGGTCCCTCGGGTCGGCGCGAAGACGAGTTGAGACGACCCTCTCCCCCGCGTTCCATTCGCGCCGTCCCAAGACAGGCTCTGTGTGTCACGCTTAGCAAGATTGGGGCTCTAGATGTCTCGTAAGTTGATCGCTGTCCTGATTTCCAGCGCTTTGATGTTCGGGAATGCGAGCACAAGTGCTTGGTCCGCAACCGATTTGTCTGCCTTAATCCAGGCTCAGCCGATACAGACCGATGAATCGGTGAACAGCCAAGCGCCGCTGCCTGCGGCTGGCGCAGCCGGCATCAAGCAAGCGCAAGGCTTCGTGCAGGAATACCCGCTTCTCACCATCGCTCTAGTCGCAGGCGTTATCGCCATCGTGTGGATCTTGCTCGATGACGATGATGACGATGAGGTTCCGTCCACGGCCACGGGCACCTGAAGCTGCACGAGCGCGACGGCCAATGAACAACGCATTTCGCCCGCACGAGCTGGAGACCGTGCTCACCTCCAATCAGCAAGAGCTGAAGCTCACTTTTCGCCGCGATGATGGTCGGGCTCATACGATCCTTCTTCAGCGGACCGATGTGCCCAAGGTCATTGCAGAACTCGTCAAATGGACGCGGCCACAACGGTAGTTGAAAGTCGCGGTTAGGGTTTTTCGTTTGGCGTGAGCACTTCATCAGTTTCACATCCAGGGGGTTTGTGATGCTCGCATTGCATCTCGCTAAGAGCCTGGTCACCGTTGTTGCCCTGTTCGTCGTTGCTGCCTGTGCCGGTACAAAATCCCTCCCGCTTTTGACCGATGATGCACGTAGCTCGCTCGGGACTGTCGGTGTCATCACGGTCGGGCCGGCAGTCGGGGGTGAGGTCGACGGACCGGTTGGCGTCGGCGGACAAGCGGCGGTCGGCGCGCTTGGAGGGGCGGCAGTAGGAACGGCAGGCGGATTTGGTGCGGGCTTCGCCCTTGGCCTCCTGTGCGGTCCTGGGGCATTCATTTGTTCGCCCGTCGCGGCGCTGGGAGGCGCGGTCATAGGCCTTGTCGGCGGAGGCACCTACGGCGGTATCAGGAGGGGCAGGAACGCTATTCCCGAGAGCACGGCCGCAGAGATTCAAACGGCGCTCAACCAGGCAATTGCCGATCGCGATCGACAGGCCGATTTGCGCCAGCGCGTTTTGCAGCACACCGGCAGCACGGCCAAGGGTCTTGATCTCGGTGCCGGTGCAACGGAACCGATCGCCTCGCCCGACTATGCCTCGATGGCTGACCGCGGCGTTGGCGCCGTACTGGAATTGAGCTTGACGCAGCTTACGTTCACAGGCGAGGGCGGCAGCGATCCCACGCTAGCTTTGGTCATCTCAGCAAGAGCCCGCTTGCTCCGGATAGCCGATAAACGGGAGCTCTGGAATGTCGCAGAGGTCAGTTATGAATCGCCGCCTGCTGCGTTCTCTCTATGGACCATGACCGATTCCGGTCTCTTGCGAGGAGAGATCGACAAAGGATCGGAGACGTTGGCGGGTCGGATTGGGGAAGCTATCTTCGGCGTGCCCCCAGTGATGGCACGCGCGGAGCTAACGAATCAGCTCCCGAGTTACCTAGCAGAGTGAGACGGCAGGGCATTTTTGTAGCGGCTTATGTCCCTGCATGACGATGGCGCGACCCTTGGGGGGGCGATGGTCATACACCTTCTTCGATTGACTGCGGCTGCGTCGCTTCTATTGGTGACCAGCATCGACTCGAGCGGCGCAGCGAGAGCGGAAATGCCTGCACTTGATAGCAGCGTAGTGATGTTGAGACTGCACATGCAGTTCGGCGGTCGTTCGACGGCGGCGTCTCAGACAAGCCTCACCCTGAACGTTGGCTCTCACTCGCGTCTCTCACCAGGTCCGGTCACAGGGTTGCAGAATTACTTCACGCGTTCTCTGCAAGCCGGATGGATGCTCAGCGGGCGCGCTGTCTTTCGAGTGGGCGCAATCGACGTAGTGCAAGTTCTCTTCGATCGGGCTAATGCGCAGACTGATGAAGCCACGGGTGGCGTGAATAGGCGACTTATTTGGGTTGCCCTTGGCGTAGTCGGGGTGGGCGCGACAGTCGCAGCCTTGGCAGCGGATGATAACTCCGACCACGACTGCATCGCGATCTTGCCGCCGCCGCCCCCGGCGCCGCTGCCCCCAGGTGCGTGCCCTTATGTTGGCCCGTATCCAGCTGGTCCATGACAAACGAGTTGCGGCGATCCTCCTGAATTCTGTCCATAACGCCCCGAAAAGCGTGAGCACACATTTTGCGGGAGGTCTTGACGGCGTCCCGACGTGTGTCTGACGCGCGTTTTACTGCCTACTGCCCACTCTACGGCGAAAGGCGCTCCTCAGATGGTGCGGCGCTCAAGGGAAACGCTAGGAGATGCTGTCCGCTTACCGTGGCGGGGAGCGTGTCGGCAAGCTGACGTTGATCCTTGGAGGGCCAGGACCGCTGTCACAGCGCGCCGCTATGGGGAAGCGCTCTTCGGCGCACACCCTTCCACCAATTCCAAAGGGATAACGCTTGCGTCTCCGCGCGCGACACACTCGATGTCGTCCTTGGCCGGCTTATTTTTCCCTCAATCCCCCCGGTTTTGACGGCTGACTGACGTAGACCTGACGGCCGGCTGACTTCCACTTGTCATCCTCCGGGCCCGTAAGTGGCAATATCAATCTGCGGGAAACCCTGGGGAAGAAGGCAGGTTTGTTTCTGGCGTTTGATTTGCGCGGGATGACCGTGACGATGTTGCGTTTGTCCGCGTTGGTACTTCAGTGCGACGCTGTTTCTGTCCGACGATCGTGCTTACTTCGATCAGTCAATCGCTACGAGGGGGAACGCTTATGAGCCTTCCGACTTTTCCAAATGTTTAATCGCGGCACTAGCCTCAAACGCGTGGCAGCCGTCGTGACCGCGCTCACGTTGTTTACCGCGACCACCGAGATGAGCCACGCTTACGGAATAGATGCCTCTAACGGACTTCAGCACAGCGCCGTCGTTTCCGGCGGTAGCGCTGCTATGCTGAGTCTGCGAATTCCGTTTGGTGGTACGTCAACAACAGCGTCGCAGACAATGTTGGGCTTGAGCTTCGGCTCAACGTGGCGAGACGCGCCCGGCACGCTAAACCCTGCAGGTTATCGTTTTGTGCCACGGGCAGAATTAGGCATGACACTCAATGGTGATCCGATTTTCAAACTCGGTTCTTTCGACATAGGCCAGAGCAACGCGAATCTTGATATCAACAAAGCCCAAGGAGAAAGCAGCTTTTGCGGCAGGAATTTGCGAGTCTGCATCGGAATCGGCGTCGTTGCTCTCTTCGGAATCGCGTTACTGGTCGGACTCGAAAAGAAAAACAGCGTACGCTACTAACTGCTGCACCAGACTGATGCTTGAGCCACACCCGCACGGAGTCTTGGCCCACCGCCATGTCTGGAAATGGCGAGGAACCGCCGTCGCCGTCTACCCTGCCTTCGATCGCGTTTCACCGGGCACGGACTGAAATTGCTTCGGTGGCACTGCTTAGGTGTTTCGATTTCCAGCGTCGCAGAGTGATCAATGCATAGGGCTCGTGCGGTGAAAAACACGGGCTCACATGAAATTCTACAACCGATTTTTTAGGGGGAGTTCAATGGCAATCTTCAATGGCACTTCTAGAAATGACAGAATTCATGGAACCAGTGGCAACGACGCTCTTACGGACTGGCAGGGACGGTGCAGACGCCCTTACAGGAAACGGGGGAGCCGATTCCTTCGGCTATAATAATATTTCAGAAGGCGGCGACTCGATCATCGATTTCTCTGGTGTCCTCGGTGGCGAGCTTGATCGGATCGATCTTTCGAACATCGACGCCGTGAATGGTGACACGACCGCCGATTTCCAGATTACATTGTTGGGTACCGGCTTAGGTCTGACAGGTGTGGATTTCGTTCTTTGACCGAACGGTACTCCCGCCTGTTGGTGAAAGTCCTGGCGAGGGCTGATCAATCGCAGACGAAATCGTCGACACTCTGGGGCCGACAAAGCTTCGGCCAACCCTTTGCGCGCCAGTATTCAACAAGGCCGATCTTGCGGACAAACGCCTTGAACCGTTCGGTCTGTCTCACCGCCGTGTAACTCGGGTGCCAAAGGAGCCCGACGAACTGAATGTAGACGTTCGGTGCATAGCCGGTCTCGGCCACTTCTTCATAGGGTTCGAGGACGCGGTCGGGCGCGCCGACATAGGCATAGATGTACGATTCCGTGAGACCCAGGCGCGGCAAGTCTTCAGGTGAAACGGCCTTGGCAGGAGCTGTGAGGAGAAGACGCGCAGCGGCCTGCGTCCATTCCGGAGGGTTCGGTGTTGCGGCATCTTCGGCCAAAAGGCGGGCGGCTTCACTGAAGCGGCCCATCGATGCCAAGATTCTCGCAATGTTGTTGTTTGGGCGGCCGTTGGGCAGAGTTCTGAGAATCGCGATAGCGGCGTCATTCTCTCCATTGAGCCACAAGTAGCGGGCTCTATTCATACTGATATTGGGAACAAAGGCTTCCTGGGCGATCAATTGCTCTTGCATCGCGAGAGCCTCTGCTGGCCGTCCGACTTCACCAAGCAACGTGCCGTACTGCCTGAGCACACCTGAATTGTTCGGGTCCAATTGGAATGCCTTGGAAAGCAGTTCTTCGGCTTCCACCAGCTTTCCACGACTTTGCTGCAACCGCCCGAGCGCCAGATACGCATCCGCATTCTCAGGATCAAGCCGAAGCGCCTCTCGTGCGGCGCGATCGGCTTTCGCCAGCGTCTCTTGAATGTTGCGCCGCAACTCATCGCCGTTCCGCAAGAATTCGTAAGCCGGATTCCAGGTTGAACCAGGCAGGTTATCGTAAACCTGCGCCAGCATCGCCCAAGCGGGCGCGTAGTTGGGATAGCGGGCGATTATCTGCTCGAGAGAAGTGGCCGCATCGACCATCGGCTGCGGTCCGAACACTCCCATTTGACCCAGCACCAGAGACTTGGCGTAAAGAAATTGCTCGTATGTCGCAGAATCAATATCGCGACTGGAGACCGAGCTGTCGCTGACCGACAAACCGAGAGGCCGGGATGTCTCGGGCCGTTGCGGCGGCCAAAGCCACTGAAAAGAAAAAAATACGATTGCGACTATCGCTGCGGTGAATGCAATCCAACGCGGAACCGTGAATCGAGACCAAGGCAGCACTGACGCGGTGTGTTGCGAAACGCCATCGCTAGACGCAGGCATCGGTGGAAGTGTTCCAGTGGAAACTGCAGGCCGGTTCTCTCGCGCCGCGGCTAGCACACCGTGTCTTTTGGCATTCGACAACTCTGCAAATAGCGATTGCGTCTCGGGCTCCGGCTCGGTGTTCAGCTCGGCACGCAACACGCGGTCGAGCGATTGATAAAGTTGAACCGCCGCACCGCGCCGTCCAATGTCTGCATAGAGGCGCATCATCTGGCGCACGGCCAATTCATGCATCGGATCGAGGGCCAGGATGCGTTGTCCAATTCGGATTGCGTTTTCAGCCTCGTCATCACCGCTCAACTTCGTCATCAGGCGTGCGAGGACGTCGATGGCCTGATCGCGATAGCGGATCGCCTCGGCCCGGCGCCAGGATTTCGAACTCCTCGCTATCGATATCCAGCCCTTCAAGGAAGGGGCCGGGGTACAGACTGGCTGCCGCCTGCAACGATTGCCGCTCCAGGTTGTAGTGCAAGGCGGCAGAACGTCCATGCGTCAACCTCGAACAGGCGCGCTTCGAGGGCAATCTCGTCGCCCTCCGATTGCAGCAATTGGCGTTCAGGATCTGAAAGAGCGTTGCGCAGACCCCAGACGCAGGTGCGCAGATTATGAAGTCGCCGCTTCGTCCGTGGTGTCGCCCCAGAGCAGAGCTGCCAACTTCCGTCGCGACTGCCGACAATTCGGGCTGAGCAAAAGATAAGCTAGCAGGAGGCGTTCGCGCTTCCCTGGAAGCGTCACGCTTGCGCCCGAGATCGTGCTGAGCCTGAAGCCCCCGAACAATTGAAGCGACCACCGTGGCGGCACCACTGGTGCGCTTCCACCCGCAAATTTTTCCATCAAGGCCCCCTAAAAAGCAGAATACCACGGCATTTGGGGGCTTTCTGACATTAGATTGACGCAACCCTGACGTGCGCTTGACCCTCGACTCTCATTACTTGCGCTGCCTCGGGTCGGCGCGAAGGGGATTTCGAGATAGCAGGCTCTACCCCCTGTCCAAATTCGCGCCGACCCGAGACAGGTCTGTCGAAGCTGTCGCTCTTAGCAAGTTAGGGGGCCCTTGATGTCTCGTAAGTTGATGGCTGTCCTGATCTCCGGCGTTTTGGTTTTCGGGAATGTGAGCACAAATGGTTGGTCCGCAACCGATGTGTCTGGCGCAATTCAGGCTCGGTCGGTAGCGACCGGCGATTCGCTGGACAACCAAGCGCCGCTGCCTGCGGCTGGGGCAGCCGGCATCAAGCAAGCGCAAGGCTTCGTGCAGGAATACCCGCTTCTCACCATCGCTCTAGTTGCAGGCGTTGTCGCCATCGTGTGGATCTTGCTCGATGACGATGATGACGATGAGGTTCCGTCCACGGCCACAGGCACCTGAAGCTGTACGAGTGCGACGGCCAACGTCGTTAGTGGCCCTTGAACCACCCAGGGCTCAAAGGAATTCCGCGCGCCGAGAGGGCAGATGTTCATTGTCGAGATCGCAGGGAAGCGACGCTCCGCACCGGTAAAGGGTCGCGGTAGTAGGCACTGCTTAGGCGTTTCGATTTCCGGCATCGCAGAGTGATGAATGGCGTGGCGCTCGTGCCGTGAAAAACGCGGGCTCGCATGAATTCTACAACGATTTTCTTCAAGGGGGATTCAATGGCAACCTTCAACGGCACGCCTGGCAAAGATGTCCTTGTTGGCACGGACTTCAGCGATACCATCAACGGACTTGGCGATAACGACAAGCTCTACGGCGGCAATGGCCGCGACTGGCTCGTTGGTGGCGATGGCAACGACAAACTCTATGGCGGCGATGGCAACGATAACTTCGGCACCAGTGGCACCATGTTCGGACTTTTGGGCGGAAACGGGAACGACCACCTTTGGGGCGGAAACGGCAACGACCACCTTTGGGGCGAAGCCGGCAACGACAAGCTCTTTGGCGGAGACGGCGACGACAGACTTGACGGGGGCCTCGGCAACGACCTTCTGATCGGTGGCGATAGCGATGACTTCCTACACGGCAGAGAGGGCGAAGATGTACTGTTGGGTGGTGCCGGTAATGATAGTCTGACCGGTCAAGGCGGGAGCGGCGATGTCCTCAATGGTGGGGACGGAATCGACACTGCTGGCCTAAAGGTCGGCAGCTCCAATATCGGAGATGGGACTTACGCCAATCTGAGCCTTGGTTTCGCAACCAGCGGCCCGAGCTACACGAACAATGCCGTCCTCTATACGAACCACATCATTCTCATAGACATCGAGAATCTCGCGGGCGATACGGGCGTCGATATATTCATCGGAGATGACGGCGCAAATGTCCTGATCGGTTCGGGCGGAAACGATATCCTGACTGGAAACGGCGGCGCTGATACCTTCCTTTACGCTCCAGATCAAAACTTCGGGGGCGATTTGGGAGGAGGCGACACCATCACCGACTTCAAGCAGGGTGGTGATGCGGACCAAGTTGACCTGTCAGCTATCGACCCGGGCGTTTTAACGTTCGACGATAACTTGACCCCGGCGGTCGATCCCGGCGTCTCAGCCCATCACGTCACTTGGTATGAGAGCGGTGGCAACACAATAGTCCAGGCCGACGTGAATGGTGACACGACCGCCGACTTCCAGATCACGCTGCTAGGCACCGGTTTAGGTCTGACGGCAACCGACTTCACATTGTGATGGAGCTGGATGCCCGGCCCGTGCGCCCCGAAATAGTGCGATCAGTCGCTCGAGTTGCTGCGACAACTTGATTTGGAATGCTGCCGCCTGGCCGTTTGTGCTGTCGCTGGAGAAACGCAGTATGAGGTGCCGAAGATTGCACAGGACGACATTGCGTCTGTCATGCGCCGCAACCGCATCCATCCTCATGTTGACCAACATCGGTTCGAGTTACGCCGCAGGAGTTGAGCATCTTGATCGGCAAGCTGTTGTGCCGGTCGGCGCGGGCGCGATGCTGCAGCTTCGTGTTCCATTTGGCGGGAGCGCCCGTGCGGGAGATCATGGTTCCGTAGCATTGGCGGTTGGTCCCGTTTGGCGCAACGAGGGTCGAGCACCGATTTCACCGAACCCCATCTTTCGCGCTTCCGCCATCGAATTGGGGCTTTCGTTGTCTGGCCAACCCCTGGCGAAATTCGGCGGCATTGATCTCATGAACGCCACACCCGTACGAATCGCCGCCGAAGGAGAGTCCGGAGACGCCCAAGACGAAAGAAACCAGAGACCGAGCACAGGTTACACACTCTTCTGGATTGGAATGGGTGTCCTGGCCGTCATAGGGGTTGCGGCCATGGTGGACTCAATGCGCGACAACCCAAATTATTTGCCGTGACCGGCCTGAACCTCGCGAAAAGTGACTGGCTTTGCCGATTCCGGGCAGTGCGCAGCCCTGCAGCAGGAGTCCACTTTACCGTCCATTCCAACTTTGGGGAAAGCGATGCAATATCGGCTGAATATTGTCGCAAGAACGCTTGTTTGGCTCGTTTCCATAGGTGCGTTGCTGTGGGCGGATATAGAAAGCTGTTACGCGCAGGGTCTGGTTAGAGATCCGCTTGTGAATCAAGAGGCAGTTTTCAGGGGGCCTACCGCGATGCTGAAGTCTCCGCGCCGCGTTCGGAGCCGACAGTCAATACGCTCCGGCGCCGAGGCTCACGCTCGGTTTCGGCACTTCATGGCAGGACGCATCCGGTTTGGGCAATTTCACGGGCTATCGTTTCGTGCCGTCCGTGCAAGCAGGCTTCACGCTTTCTGGCGAACCTGTTCTGCAACTGGGCCCTATCGATCTACTGAGGGAGTTACGTGCCTCTGCCAATGAGGGTGCTGGCGCGACGACGGGCGGGAGTACGCCGACGTGGGTATGGTGGGCGCTAGGTGGCGTAGTGGTCCTAGGAGTTACAATGGCAATCCTACTTTCCCAAGGCTCATCCGGATGTAACCCGCTCTATGGTGTTACAGACGATTGTACATACGGTCTTCCGCCTGAGTAGAGGTACCGTTCCGAACCGTTACGGTGAACGTCCGGGTTGGGATGCATTTCCGGCCATCCGCCCAGCGCCGAGGCATGTCAGCTAGTTCGCCAAGAGCCGGTCACTGCGTTTCGCGAGTGCTCCAGGAACGATGTTCCATAGTGTTTGCCCCGTTTGGATGATCTCAACGGCATATAGGGTATTTCCTATTTAAACAGGAATAGGACTTCGATACCGTGCCCGGGTAGGTGATGGCGAGGCGGCATGGTGCGTGGGAGCGATGGATCAAAGGGACTTGCGCGGCCACCCGTCCGAGCCATCTCTAAGTGAATTGCCTCAGTCGAACAGGGACTTGCAGAAAAATTCAAAATTCGAACGAGGAGAGTATTGAAAGTTATAATTTATGAGCAATATCAATATCTTGGAAAGGGGCGGAAATGGCGATCGCGCTGGCGCCAACGGCCTCCACAATCTGTGGGGGTGTGAGCTGAAACCGCTCTTGCCTTCACCTGATCCAGTGCTAGTTTACGTTTTGTTCCGGTCCTGAAGCCGCCTGAAAAACCCATGAACGCAGCGTCTTTTCATCCTGCGGTCGCCGATTGGTTCGATCGCAAATTTCGCGCCCCTACGGGCGCCCAGGCCCAGGCTTGGCCGGCGATCCAGTCGGGCAAGCATGTGCTGATTGCCGCGCCCACCGGCTCGGGCAAGACGCTCGCCGCCTTCCTCGCCGCCATCGACTCGCTCGTCCGTCAGGGGCTCGAAGGCGGGCTCAAGGACGAGACCCAAATCGTCTACGTCTCGCCGCTGAAGGCGCTCTCCAACGACGTGCAGCGCAATCTGGAGGAGCCGCTCCAGGGCATCCGCGAGGCGCTTGCCGCGCGCGGTCTCCCCGATGTCGAGATCAGGACCTGGGTGCGCACCGGCGACACGCCGCAGTCCGACCGCGAGCGCGCGCGCAAGCGCCCGCCGCACATCGTCGTCACCACGCCCAAGTCGCTCTACATCCTGCTCGGCTCCGAATCCGGCCGCGCGATGCTGGCGACGACGCGCACCATCATCGTCGATGAAATCCACGCGCTCGCGCCGAACAAGCGCGGCTCGCATCTCGCGATCTCGCTCGAGCGTCTCGCAGCGCTCGTGCCCCATCCCTTGTTGCGCATCGGTTTGTCCGCCACGCAGAAGCCGATCGAAGAGGTCGCGCGCTTCCTCGTCGGCGCCAACGCGAACGACGAAGCAGCAACCGAATGCACCATCGTCGACACCGGCCATACGCGCGAGCGCGATCTCGCAATCGAGATACCGCCGGCGCCGCTCGAAAGCGTGATGTCGAACGAGACGTGGTCGCTTATCTATGACCGCCTGGTCCAGCTCATCGAGAGCCATCGCACGACGCTCGTCTTCGTCAACACGCGGCGTCTGGTCGAGCGCGTCAGCCGTCAGCTCGCCGACCGTTTGGGCGAAGAGCATGTCGGCGCGCATCACGGCAGTCTCTCGAAAGAGAAGCGCTTCGATGCCGAGCAGCGCTTGAAATACGGCAAGCTGAAAGCGCTCGTTGCCACCGCATCGCTCGAGCTCGGCATCGATATCGGTGACGTCGATCTCGTCTGCCAGCTTGGGTCGCCACGCGCCATCGCCACCTTCCTTCAGCGCGTCGGCCGTTCGGGTCACGCGGTCGATGGCACACCCAAAGGGCGGCTGTTCCCGCTGTCGCGCGACGAGCTTGTCGAGAGCACCGCTCTGCTCGACAGTGTCAATCGCGGCGAGCTCGATAAGCTCACGGTGCCGATGCGTCCGCTCGATGTGCTGTCGCAGCAGATCGTCGCCGAGACCGCCGCGCGCGAGATCGGCGAAGATGAGATGTTCGCGCTCATCCGTCGCGCCTGGCCCTATCGCAATCTCGAGCGCAAGGATTTCGATGCCGTTGTCACAATGCTCGCCGACGGCTTCACCACGCGGCGCGGACGGCGTGGCGCGCTGATCCATCATGACGGCGTCAACCACATGCTGCGCCCGCGCCGCGGCGCGAGGCTCACCGCGATCACGTCGGGCGGCGCGATCCCGGACAATGCCGACTATCAGGTGCTGCTCGATCCCCAGAACATCTTCATCGGCACCGTGAACGAGGATTTCGCGGTCGAGAGCATGTCCGGCGACATCTTCCAGCTGGGCAATCACTCCTATCGCATCATCCGGGTGGAAAAGAGCGCGGTCCGTGTCGAGGACGCGCACGGCCAGCCGCCGACACTTCCGTTCTGGCTTGGTGAAGCACCGGGGCGCAGCAACGAGCTGTCGTATGCGGTCTCGCGCTTCCGCGCGCAGATGGTGGAGAGCTTCAAACAGGATCCGAGCGGTGAGAGCACGCTGCCCGCGCTTTCGGGCCGCATGGGTCTCTCCGATGCGGCTGCGCGCGAGGTGGTCGACTATTTGCGCGCAGGCTACGCCGCGCTTGGCACGCTGCCGACACAGGACACGATCGTCTTCGAGCGCTTCTTCGACGAAGCGGGCGGCATGCAGCTCGTGATCCATTCGCCGTTCGGCAGCCGCATCAACCGCGCCTGGGGTCTTGCGCTGCGCAAGCGCTTCTGCCGCCAGTTCAACTTCGAGCTCCAGGCGGCGGCGACCGAAGACAACATCATCCTGTCGCTCACGACCGCGCACAGTTTCGATCTCGCCGAGGTCTCGCGCTATCTCCATCCGGCAACGGTAAGGCCACTCCTGATCCAGGCGCTGCTCGACGCGCCGATGTTCACCACGCGCTGGCGCTGGGTCGCGGGCACATCGCTCGCGCTGCCGCGCTTCAGAGGCGGAAAGAAAGTGCCGGCGCCGCTCGCACGCATGAACGCCGAGGACTTGCTCGCCACCGTCTTCCCCGATCAGGTCGCCTGCGGCGAGAACCTTGTCGGCGAACGCGAGGTCCCCGATCATCCGCTGGTCAATCAGACCATCGACGATTGCCTCAATGAGGGGATGGACTTCGGCGGATTCGAAAGACTGCTGACGCGTCTGTTGTCGGGTGACATCCGACTCGTCTGCTGCGATCTGACCGAGCCGTCGCCGCTTGCGCACGAAGTGCTCTCGGCGCGTCCTTACGCCTATCTCGACGATGCGCCGCTCGAAGAGCGCCGCGCGCGGGCGGTGATGACGCGCCGCTTCATGGCGCCGGAGGAGGCTTCCGATCTCGGCCGCCTCGATCCCGAGGCGATCGCCCGCGTGCGCGCGGAGGCCTGGCCCGATCCTCAGAACACGGACGAATTGCACGACTCGCTCGTCTGGCTCGGCTTCCTCACCGAAGACGAAGCGGCGAAACAGGCCGAGTGGGCGCCGTGGCTGGACGCGCTCGCGCACCAGAAGCGCACCGCCATTTTGCAAGCACCCGCTTCCTTTCCTCCCCCGTTTACGGGGGAGGTGTCGCGAAGCGACGGAGGGGGGACTACTCGCGCTTCGGTAAAGCTAGGTGTCCGTCTCTGGATCGCCGCCGAACGCCTGCCTCAATTCCGCGCGCTGTTTCCCGACGCGACGCTCGATCCGGCGATCGAAGCGCCACAAGCCCAACGCGATCAGACCTGGACGCGCGAAGACGCGCTGGTCGAAATCCTGCGCGGCCGGCTGGAAGGGCAGGGACCCGTCGCCGAATCCGCGCTCGCTCTCCCGCTCGGGCTTCCCACGAGCGACATCGCCGCCGCGCTCGCTGCGCTCCAGTCCGAAGGCTTCGCGATGCGCGGCCGCTTCTCCGATCCTGCCGGAGCTGAGGAATGGTGCGAGCGCCGTCTGCTCGCGCGCATCCACCACTACACGGTCAAGCGCCTGCGCGCGGAGATCGAGCCCGTCTCGGCGCGCGACTTCATGCGTTTCCTCTTCGCGTGGCAGCGCGTGGCCTCCGCGCGCATGGAGGGCACCGATGCGCTCGGCGTCATCATCGCGCAGCTCGAAGGGTTCGAGGCCGCGGCCGGTGCGTGGGAAAGCGAAATCCTCCCCGCACGTCTAAAGCGCTACGAGTCCGATTGGCTGGATGATCTTTGTCTCGCGGGCCGTGCGACCTGGGCGCGTCTGCGTCCGCTCCACGTGCGCGTCAACGGGAGCGAGTCCAAACCTTCTCCGGTCCGCTCGACGCCGATCACGCTCTTATCCCGCCGTCACGCCGCGTTATGGGCGTCGCTCTCGCCGAAGCCCGAAGGTGTCGCGCAGAGTCCCTCAGCCCAGGCCGTCGCCTCGTATATCCGTGAGCACGGCGCGTCGTTCTTCGATGAGCTGGTGGTCGGCTCATCGCTTCTGCGCACCAAAGTCGAAGAAGCTTTGTCCGAGCTCGTCGCGCTGGGGCAGGTGGCCTCCGACAGTTTCGCAGGTTTGCGCGCGCTGCTTGTTCCCGTGAACGAGCGCAAGCCGATCGACTTGCGTTCGCCCTACCGGCGCCGTCGTGGCGCGAATGCCGGCATGGAAGATGCCGGCCGCTGGGCGCTTGCGCACCGTGCGCGGACCGAGACCGTCAACCGCGAAGAGGCAACCGAGCATGTCGCGCGCACGTTGCTTGCGCGTTACGGCGTCGTGTTCTGGCGATTGCTCGAACGCGAAGCGCCGTGGCTTCCGCCATGGCGCGATCTGCTGCGCGTCTATCGTCGTCTCGAAGCGCGCGGCGAGATCCGCGGCGGACGGTTCGTCGCCGGATTTTCCGGCGAGCAGTTCGCGCTGCCCGAAGCGATCGGCAAGCTGCGTGAAGTTCGCCGCGAGAAGGACTCCTCCGAACTCGTCTCGCTCTCGGGCGCCGATCCGCTCAATCTCGTCGGCATCGTCACGCCGGGTCCCAAGCTCGCGGCGCTAACCGGCAACCGTGTGGTCTATCGCGATGGAATTCCGCTCGCGGTTTTCGCGGGCCAGGAAGTGCAGTTCTTGGAAACGCTCGAAGCGAAAGACCAATGGGACGCGCGCAAGGCGCTCTTACGTTCCGCAGTGCTCGGTCCGCAGCGTCCCGATTTTCGCCGCGCCGGCTTCGCTCAAGCCAAAACAAAAACAGCCCCGGCCGCGTTAGCGAAACCGGGGCTGTAAGACGAAACTGAACTCAGCCTTGCGGCCGAGCTCCAGCTTTATTCGTCCATGTCTTTCTTCTGACCGCCCTGCTGCTGGCCGGGCTTCTGCTGCGGCTGGCCGCCTTGCTGGCCCGGCTTCTGCTGGCCCTGCTGGCTTCCCTGGCCGCTCTGCTGGCCCTGGCCGCCGCGCTGTCCCTGTTGGCCGCCTTGCTGGCCGCCTTGGCCGCCCTGCTGTCCGGGACGATTCGTGTCAGTTCCCATAGAGAATGCTCCGCTTTGGTGGATCGTGGGTGCGCCCCCACCTCAGAACCTCTCGGACGTGGATTGGTTCCTCATTTTGACGCAGCAAATGCTTGGGATCAGACTGAAATTTTGTTGCAATGGAGAGCGAGATTCCGGTGGGAAAATCGTTCTCAAACCGCGCCCGGCGCAACGGGAGAGGACAGTTCGCATGGCTCAACACAACGGCCGCAAAGTCGCCTATTACGGTTACACGGGCGCGATCGATTCGACGGGCGCGAGCCGCGTCGCAGCGGCGCTCAACCAGGCGGTGAAGGATCGCTGCGATGAAGTGCAGCTCTGCATCAGCTCCTACGGCGGCTACGTGTCGGATGGAATGTTTCTTTACAACCACATTCGCGGTCTGCCGCTGCGTGTCGTCGCGCACAACACCGGCAGCGTCACGTCGATCGCGGTTGCGGTGTTTCTCGCCGCCGAAGAGCGCTATTGCTCCTCGCTCGGCATGTTCATGATCCACCCGACCGTGATGTCGTCGAAAGACGGGATGACCGCGCAGCGCCTGCAGAGTTCGCTCGATTCGGCGCTGGCCGATGACCGCCGGACGGAAAAGATCCTGCGCGAGCGCGCCGCCATTCCGGAAGAAATCCTCACCGCGCGCCGTTTCAAGGATGTCTACATCACGCCGCATGAAGCGGTGATCTATGGCCTCGTGCACGCGGTCAGGGAGTTTGCGCTTCCTGACGGCGACAGCATCGTGCAGATCTGAAACGCCATGGCACAATCCCGCAAAGTCTACGAAGCGCATCTCGGGTTTTACGACACCGTCGTCGCGGCGTTCTCGCAGAAATCCGCGCTCGCGGCGTGGGGCTCGAGCACCGATCTCTTCCGCATGGGGATCGCGCGCATCACCGACGATCCGGTGAAGGTCAAAGCGGCGCTGGCGAAACCCGGCCTCGTGCTGCGCCGTCCGGCCGGGACGACAATCGCCTTCAGCGAAAATCCGCCGCTGCCAAAGCTACCCTCGGCGTCCGCAAAGACGAAGAAGAAGCCGGCCTAGTCCCGCACGTTTTGCAGAAACCACTCGGTTGGAATTTCGTGTCCCAACCCAAGCTGTCGCGCGCGTTCGTAGACGAATGCGGCCACCGCTTCGAATTGCACGCCGATCGCGCCGACATTCAAGAAGAAGCTCGTCTGCTTCGCATCGGTGCGCCCCTTCGCGGTTTCCGCGATGACATCGGCGAGCCGAGGCATGGTGAGGATGTCGTCCGGCAGATCGACATGGGGAACGCTCGAACGCTCCTCGCCGGTGCCGGCGACATAGCTCAGGAATCCCGCACGCGCGTGGAAGGTCTGGTCGGAATACGATTTGAGCCTTGGCGTCGCTTCGCCCGCGCGGACGGCCACATCGACAGCTTTGGCGAGCGTCGGTTCGATATCGGCCGAGGTCAGATTGGTCACATGCTGTCCCGGCTCGAGCCACGAATTGAAGAACACCGGCTCGTTCGACGAGGTGCAGATCGCGACGATATCCGTTCCTTGGGCGGCCTCCTTCGCCGATCCTGTTTCGATCACTTCGATCCCGTGGCGCGCTCTCACATCGCGTGCGTAGCTCCGCAGGTTCTCGCGGTTTGGACTGTAAGCCTTCACCTTTTCGATCCCGCGCACGCAGCACAGTGCATCGAGATAGGTTCGCGCCATGCCGCCCGATCCGATCATGCCGACGACGCTTGCATCACGGCGCGAAAGATACTTCGCGCCAAGACCGGCGCCGCCGCCGACCCGCATGTGCTGAAGCACGCCGTCATTGATCATGGCAACCGGCGTTGCATCTTTCACGCTGAACAGGAACAGGAGACCGCAGAACGTCCCCGGCGCTCGTGCGTATTTGTTCTCGCGGATGCGCCCGTGCTCGCGCGGCCAGCTCACCATGTCCGACAGCATACGGGCGCAGACATAGCCGTCCTTGCGGCTCCCTCCGGTCATCACCGCCCAGCGATAGAAGGGAGCGCTCGTCTCTCCCGATGGAACGTAGAGATCGATGCGTCCCATGCCGACGGCGTCTCCCGCTGCGATTTCCTTGAAGGCGCCTTCGAGCGCGCCGAGTGTGGAGCGCATATCGAGCACCCGGCTGACGTCGTCGTTGCCGATCAGCAGCATGGGATTTCCCGAAGAGAGTTTCGGGAGCGTTTTCCCGCAGACGTGCGCGAACTGCAACGTCCGCGGACTTGCAGGCGAGACCCTTAGGCGTCGACGCTTGCCGGCGTGCGGTTGTGACTGCGCCGCCGCCCACGCTGCATCTCGATCAGTCCGTCGAGGTCGAGAATGTCGACCGCGCGCGAGGTGACGCGCTTCACCAGTCCCTCCGCCTCCAGACGCGCAAACGCCCGCGCCGCCGATTTCGGGTGCGGTGCCGAGATAATCGGCGATGTCGAAGCGGTTCACCGGCAGCTTCAGCCGCGACGTCTTCGGGTCGAAATATTCGGAGTGATAGAGGAACTCGAGGATGAACGAGGCGAGCCGCTGATAGATGTTCTGTTGGCCGAGCACCATGATCCGCGCTTGCGCCTGACGGAAGTCGAACGCCACCTTCTCGAGGAATATCTGTTGCAGATGCGGTTCGCTTGCGAGCATCTGATGCATGCGCTGCCAGGGCATACGATAGATTCGCGAAGGACCCGCGGTTTCGGCGGAGTTCGCATATCGTCCGCTGTCGGGAAGCCCAAGCAGATCGCCCGGACCGCGAAACGCCAAAATCTGACGGTGCCCATTCTCAGCGCAGCGGCACGTCCTGACGATGCCCTTCTCGACGAAGTAGAGGAACTGCGCATCCTCGCCTTCGGAGTAGATCGTTGTTCCGCCGCGTTTGTATTCGATCAGCGTGGCGAGCCGCTGCAGCCGCTCCTGCTCGTCGCGCGACAACAGATTCTCGATTTGACCGGGACGCTCGAGCGATCCGTCAAAGGTGCGCGCACGAAGTTCAGGCCAGCGCGCTCTGGCGTTTTTGTTGTTCCTTAACGATAGCGAGCTTGGCGCCTCCCCCGATTGTTCGAAAGTGGTGCCAGACCTGGACGCGTTGAAATTCATCGAATTTCCCTCCCCACGCGACGCTGGTGTGGTCTCTGCTGGTCTTGTCTTCTCCCTCGCTCTGGCCGTTCGTCTCTTCGGACTGATCCTCTGTCAGCCCGCAAAAACGCTATAGCGAAGCTGTGCCATATCCCGGCATTCGATACACTTCTGAGACACAACCGCAAGGACCTAACCAAAAGATTTCTCGCACGTTGCAGCCGCGTTCATGTGGAAAATAGTTTTGTAAGAGAACAACTTACTGAAGTTGATGATTGTGTAGGGCTGTGACCTACATTTGTGGCGCCACAGCTAACAAGAGTCAGCGAACGACGCTTTCGCTAAAGGTCGTTCTATCCATCAGCCTTACAGGGAATCGTGACAAAAAATGTAACAGACATAAGGGTTATATCACTCTCGCGCCTGCGATCCTCTCGACGGGAGCGACCCACATAAATGCATGCGAACTAACAAGTATCAAAGATGATGACTGACAGTGATCGTACAGTTCGATCCAGGTCGGGGCGCGGAGCGTCTGGTGGTTCGCTACAGTCAAGGGTCTCCCCCGTGGCGGTAGGCAAGCACTGACTTCCTGGCCGGAAGGAGCACACGCGCCCCGACCATTCGGCTGGACACAGCTGCCCACTCAATCCACACGGGAGGACCGGCCGGCTTGGCCGCGCTCGAACGGCTCAGGTTCGCACGGCGGCGGAACGGCGTCCCGCCAATATCGGAATCAGCGCGGGCGGCGGTAATCCGTGTACGTGCGAAATCAACAAGGGTTTGCAGGGCCAACGGTATCGCTGATCGTGACGAAAGAGCGGTAGGGCCACAGGTGTTTGCGGAACGTCCTGTTTTGCGGGGTGCCGGCGTTGACGCGTCGCCGAGCGCGGTTCGATCTGTCACTTGGCTGCAACACTTGGACGTCGAAGAGGCCCTTGACGCGGACGATATTACCGTTTCAGCGGTGTTTTCGAGGGCGCTTCGCGACGTGCGGACATTGCTGTTTCCGGATCTGCGCAAGCGACACTCGTCCGTGTACGTATTATACCTAAGCGCTTGCCACTGTTCGGAGTTTTTGCTCGGCAGCGTTGCGTTTCCGGGTCGTGATTTATGGCCGATCTGATGGGCCGCCCGATCGATCGACATACGGCGCCGAGTGTCGCTGAAACTCCGAAAACAAAAAAACGGAATCTCTGACAACAGTCAGAGTTCGGGGACGTAAACCCCCGTTAAGACTTTGCTTGGTCGGGACGTGCGCGTTGGTGGAGCAGTCGTGCCAAGGGTCTCCCCCAGGGCACGACGTGCACTGA
The DNA here is from genome assembly GCA_963708555.1 of uncultured Alphaproteobacteria bacterium. GTDB lineage: Bacteria > Pseudomonadota > Alphaproteobacteria > Micropepsales > Micropepsaceae > CAIYRG01. The sequence goes on from CAVPTF010000002.1 coordinate 246,909, forward strand.
CTTCCTGGCCGGAAGGATAACAAGCACGTCCCGACCGCTGTATCGCGGAAGGCCCAAGGCTGTGCGCCGCGATCGGCAGGGAGCGTAACGAGAAGACAGCGCGATACCGCGAGGGGGAGGCGGGTTCGCGAGGGGAACGAAGGTTCAATCAGGTCTCAGGCGGCGCGCGACCGTGCGCGGCCTTGCCTTCAAACTGGGGGAGAAATCGGATGAGTTGGACTACGTCACGCCATGGCTCGCGCCTCATCGCGTTGATGGGCTCTGCGTCGTTGTTGACCATGGCGAATGCGAATTCCGCCTTTGCGCAGGGCGAAGTCGCCCAGGCGGACGAAATTCCCGAGACGGTGCTGATCACCGGTTCGCTCATCCGCGGCACCGCCGCCGTCGGCGTACCCGTCACGAATTTGAGTCCGATGGACTTTGCGGTCTCGGGCGCACTTACCACGGCCGATCTGTTCCGCACCTTCCCGGCCGCCAACGTGGCGCCGGGTCCGGTTGCGACGATGTCGGGCGCCAATATCGAGCGCGGCACCAAGGTGAACCTGCGCGGCCTCGACACCGGCAACGCCACCCGGTCGCTGATGATGATCGACGGCATGCGCTTCCCGGGCCAAGGCAACGGCCAGTGCATGATCGATCCCTCGATCATTCCGGCGCTCTCGCTGGACCACATCGACGTCCTCGTCGACGGCGCGTCGGCGACTTACGGCTCGGACGCGATCGGCGGCGTGATCAACATCATCCTGAAGCGCAACATGGATGGCGCGATCACCCAGTTGCGCTGGACGACGGCGGAAGGCGGCAAGCAACGCTACCTCGCGTCGGCGGTTTGGGGCCGTACATGGGACGGCGGTCAGATCACCCTCTCCTACGAGTGGAACCAGGAATCTCCACTGCCCGGAAACTTCACGAGCAAGTTCGGCCAGGATCATCGGCCCTGGGGCCTCGATGACCGGCGTCCGCTCGGCTCGTCGCTACCCGCGACCTTGTCGACCGGCGCGGCAAGGCGTCCAGGCGGCGGCCCCAATGTCAACACCGTCGCGAACTTGGGCAGCGGCTGCACGAACTGTTATGCGCTCCCGAACGGCATCGGCCAGAACTGGGACCCCGGTGTCTCGGGCGTCGGGCCAGCAGGAAAGCCGCTGGACCAGCAGAACCTCAATGTCACGGGCAACAATCTCGACTGGTCGAACTTCAACACGTCGGACGTCCGCGGAACCAACGGCGTCAGGAACCAGTTCGATCCGTTCGACATCGCTTGGTACGACGCGCGCCAGGAACGCAACGGCGGCGCCATCACCGTCGACCAGCGTCTGACGAGCAACATCAGCTTCTACGGCTCGGGCTTCTACAGCCTTCGCCGCGGTCACTACCTGAATCCTTCGAACCTGAGCCCGGTGGCAACGAACATCATCACCGGCGTCGCGATCCCGACGTTCAACCCGTACTATCCGGTGGGCAACGCGCCGAACAATCTGCGCGCGTACTACAATATCGGTTGGGAAAGCCCGGGCATCACGACGTTCTACGAGCTCGCGCAGCGCTACCAGCTTGGCCTCAACATCGCGCTTCCGGGCGATTGGAGCGGCCGCGTCTGGTACTCGATGACCCAGGACGCGAACTACAATCTGGTCCGCGGCGCCACCAACAGGAACGCGGTCTCCGCGGCCCTCGGCTGGACGATCGGAACGGTCGGACCCTCGGGTTCGGCACCCGGCATTGGCACGTGGACAAAGCCGGCCAACGTTCCCTACCTGAACCTGCTCTGCGATCCCACCGCGTTCCAGTGTAACTCGCCGAACACGATCGCCTATGTCCAGGGCATCAGGACCTTCAACGAGCGGTTCTGGATCAACGAAAAGGGCGTGCAGTTCGACGGCCCGCTGTTCGATCTTCCGGGCGGTGCAGTCAAGGCCGCTATCGGCGGTACCTTCACGAGCTTCAAGCTGCAAACCACCGTGCTGGACAACACGGGCGCCTCGAGCCTGATCGTGCCTTACCAGCAGGATGCTCAGGGCCGCCAAGTTTGGGCCGTGTTCACCCAGGTCAACATCCCGGTCTTCAGCGAGCAGAACGCGCTGCCCGGCTTGCGCCGTGTCGACCTCGAATTCTCATGGCGTCACGACCAGTACAGCGACGTCCGCGGCACCTCCAATCCGAAGGTGGCGTTCAACTGGGCGCCGATCGACGACCTCACCATCCGCGGCACATGGGGCACCTCGTTCCGCGCACCGGTGTTCGGCGAGCTCTCGCCGCTCTCCAACGTCGCGATCGCAGGCCAGAACCTCGCGCAGTTCGCGGACGCGCCTCAGCCCATCATCGCCGGTTGCTCGAGCGGACCTGCCGCCCGTCGGTTCGGGCGCCTGGAAGCTGATGAGCTCCATGGGCCCAGGCGGAAACGGCACGCCGGGCAGCGCAGACGCGTCTGCCCGACCGGGAACATCGACCTGGGGGGCCTCAACCCCGCCTTCCAGGCATTGCCCGGCATCTCGATGAACGGCGGCTCGGGCGGCTCGGCAGCGATCCGCGCAGGCGGCGGCTGGGATGGGAGCTGGAACGGCAACAGTCCCGAACTCGCCACCAACTGGGGCATCGGCTTCGACTACACGCCGACGGGGAATTTCCTCACCGGTCTGAACATCCAGGCCACCTACTACGTCATCAAGATGACGAACGTGCTCCAGAGCTTCGGCAACCCGAGCTCGAACTCGTTCAACGATCCTGATCTCGGCCAGTTCGCGTTCCTGGTGCCGACCGACTTTATCAACAACCCGAACCTTCCGGGCTACGCGGGCTGCACGACCAACCTGTTGCCGACGACGTGCGCGCCGTTCCAAGCCGCGGTCCAGGGCCTCTTGAACAACCCGCGCAGCGCGGTCGATCCGCAAGCGAAGACGCTGATCTTCTGGATCAACGACGGCGGTACGTTCAATAAAGGCTACATCAAGATGGACGGCATCGACTTCAGTGCCAGCTACGACTGGGACTGGGGCGATGTCGGTGCGTTCAACATCGGCGTGGTGGGCACCTACTACCTGCACCGCTGGGAAAATCCGCTCGGTATCGCAGGTCTGGAACAAGACATGTTCCACACGGACTTGCAGCTCGGCCAGGTGAACGAGGTGCACGGCGTGGAATCGCTGCCGCGCTTCCGGTACCGCGCTCGCGTGGGCTGGTCGAACGGGCCGTGGTCGCTCACCGGCTTCATGAACGTCGCGACCCACTTCTTCCACACGCAGACGGCGCCGCCCAACGTCAACGGCAATTTCTGCGCGGCGAACGGCGGTCTCGACGAGTTCGGCGGTGGCGGGACGTACCCGATGCGACATCCAGGGCTACACCAACATCGTTCCGTCCTACTACACGTTCGACCTGTCCCTCGGTTACAACACGATGGACGCGCCCGCGAACGAGTATCTGCGCAACATCGGCGTCCAGCTCGTGGTGAACAATCTCTTCGATCGGCAGTCGGCTTACGCCTACCGCATCGCCACCGGCGGCGGTAACCCGTGCACCTGCGATATCCTGAACAGCCTGCAGGGCCGGTCGATCTCGCTGATCCTCACGAAGGAATGGTAACCGAATAGGCTTTGCGCAAAAGGGCCGCGACCGAAAGGCCGCGGCCCTTTTCTTTTGTGGAAATGCCCAGGATTTCGCGGGCCCGCTGCCGCTCTTAACCAAGACCGGCGCGCAATTTTGCAGCGTACTCGCAACCAATTGTCAGCAATTTGCAGAGGCACACGGCACTTCGCGTTAAGACCCCACGTGTTCGAATGGCGCCGCGTAGGATTTCTGGGGGATTTGCCATGCGTACAGTGTTGTGGACCGTCTTTCTCGTGGTTGCCCTTCAGGGCATGGCCTCGGCCTCGACCGCACTCGCCTCGCCGACGGGCGAGAGGGTGGCCACTGCAGAGACCCTCTCGGTTCCAGACGGCACGCCCACGCGCCTCGAAGCGAGTGCGATCAGGATACAGCCAAGTTCGCGCAGCGAGAGCGAGCGCAAGCCTGTCCGCACCCAACCTGAAGTTTTGAGCAAGAACTTCGCGAACCCGAAGCCGGTCCAGATCTACTGGTTCTTCGGCGGGCGCTAGAGCCTAAATCTTCAGCAAAGGGGCGGGGAACCGCCCCTCTTTTGCGCAACTCCTCGCCTTTCTGTGACGAGGCCCATTTTCCCGGTTGGCCTTGAGCGCGCTTCCTGCCTAACATCGGGCGCATGGCGTCCGCGTTTCCCTTCAGCGTTTCCCTCGATCTCGCCGAGAGTGGTCCTGCCGCCCCGTCTTCGCCTGCGTTTACGAAGCGCGCTTGCCGCAGCGGAGCGTGCGCTTGCCGATCTGATCTCAGCCAAGCCCGGTCTCGAGCTCTTCGAGAATGTCGCGCGCACCGACGACCTCGAGGCTGCGCGCAAGCTCGCAGAGGCGCTCAAAAAGGACACCAGCGCGATCTTCGTCCTCGGGATTGGCGGCTCAAGTCTCGGCGGACAGGCGCTCAAGGACCTTGCCGTCGCGGGCAAGCCCGAAATCCACTTCCTCGACAATCCCGATCCGGTCACCTATGAGCGCGCGCTCAAGACCGCCGATCTCAAGACCACGCGTTTTGTCGCGATTTCCAAATCGGGCGGCACGCCGGAAACGCTTGCACAGACGCTGATCGCGGCCGATGCGCTCAAGTCCGCCGGCGGCGGGAAATATCTCGCACAGCATTTCGCGGCCATCACCGAGCCGCGCGACTCGGCCCTGCGCAAATTCGCCACCTCGATCGGCTGTCCCGTGCTCGATCATCCGTTGGGGATCGGCGGCCGGTATTCGGTCCTTTCCGTCGTCGGCATGCTGCCGGCGCTTCTGATGGGCCTCGACGCCGCGGCGTTGCGCGCGGGCGCGCGCGCCGTGCTCGAACGCGCACGCTCGGCGAAGAGCCCGCCCGCGCTCGGCGCCGCCCAGCACTGGGCGCTCGCGCAGCAAGGAGGCCTACGGGAAAGCGTGCTCTGGTGTTACGCCGACCGGCTGAAGACCTTTGGCCCCTGGTGGCGCCAATTGTGGGCCGAGAGCCTGGGCAAGGACGGGAAGGGCACGACCCCGGTGGCGGTCTTGGGTCCTGTCGACCAGCACAGCCAGCTGCAACTGTTCCTGGATGGTCCCGGCGGCGCGCTGTTCACGCTGATCGATTGCGCGACCCAAGGGCAGGGGCCCTTGATGCCGGCCGACGACGCCAATCGTCTCGGCCTCAACTATCTCGCCGGCCGCCGTCTCGGCGATCTGATCGCGGCCGAAGCGCGCGCGACCGCCGAAAGCCTCGCCCGAAGGGGCCGTCCCGTGCGCCGGATAACTGTGGACACGCTGGACGAGCGGGCCTTGGGTGCGCTCTTTATGCAGTACATGCTGGAGACGATTCTCATGGGGAAACTCATGGGCGTCGATCCCTTCGATCAGCCGGCGGTCGAAGAAGGCAAAGTGCTGGCGCGCAAATATCTCGAGGGCGGGTAGCGCCCTAAGGACTTCAGACGTGACGGCTTCGCGGATCCGCAAGCTCGAAGAAGGCACGATCAACAGGATCGCGGCCGGCGAGGTGGTGGAGCGTCCTGCGAGCGCCGTCAAAGAGCTCGTCGAGAACGCGCTCGATGCGGGTGCGCGGCGCATCCAAGTGACGATCGCCGAAGGCGGCACGTCGCTCATCATCGTCGAAGACGACGGCGAGGGCATGGATGCAAGAGACGCTGAAGCTCGCGATCGAGCGCCACGCGACCTCGAAGCTCTTGACCGACGCGCATGGCGCCGACGATCTCACGCACATCGCGACGCTCGGCTTTCGCGGGGAGGCGCTGCCCTCGATCGGTGCGGTGGCGAAGCTCGCGATCCAAAGCCGCACGAAGTCGTCGCCGGCGCACATCATCACCGTCGAAGGCGGCGTCGAGCGATGGTCCCAAGCCCGCCGGGTTCCTGGCCGGCGGCCAGAGCGGCACGCGGGTCGAGGTGCGCAGCCTCTTCTTCGCGACGCCCGCGCGGCTGAAATTCCTGAAATCGCCGCGCGCGGAATCGCTGGCGGTCATCGACGTCGTCAAACGGCTTGCCATGGCGCGCCCCGATGTCGCCTTCGTGCTCACGGACGAGGGGCGCATCGTGCTGTCGCTCGCCGCCGAGGAGACCCTGTTCGAGGGCCAGCTCAAGCGGCTCGCCAAGCTCATGGGCCGGGACTTCGCCGACAACGCCGCCCCCATCGAGGCCGCGCGCGAGAATGTGCGCCTCTCGGGATTTGCCGGGCTTCCCACCTACAACCGCGCGAACGCGCAAGCGCAGTTCCTGTTCGTCAACGGCCGCGCCGTGCGCGACCGCCTGCTGCTCGGCGCGGTCAAGGGCGCTTACGCCGACTATCTCGCACGCGACCGCCATCCCGCGGTTGCGCTGTTCCTGTCCTGCGATCCGGAATTCGTCGACGTCAACGTGCACCCGGCAAAGGCCGAGATCCGCTTCCGCGATTCCGGCCTCGTCCGTGGACTGATCGTCGGTGCACTGAAGGCTGCGCTGCACCAGGAGAGCCACCGCGCCTCCTCGACGGTTGCCGACGCCACCCTCGCCGCGCTCCGCCCCGGCGGCGCGCCCGCGGCCTATCGCGAATACGCGCCGCAGCAGACGCGCTTCACGGGGTTCTCGGAAGCCGCCCGCGCGTTCGCCGCACCTCTGGCGCCGAGCGCGGCGCCATCGGCTGCGCCTTCGCACGCCGACCATGCGGGCCATGACGCGGGCCATGACGGCCACGACCATGCGGCGCATTCCGAGTCTCCGCCCTTGGGCGTCGCCCGCGCGCAAGTGCATGACACCTATATCGTCGCCCAGACGGCGGACGGCATCGTCATCGTCGATCAGCACGCAGCACACGAGCGGCTCGTCTACGAGCGCATGAAGCGCGCGCTCTCAAATGGCGGCGTCAAGCGCCAGGCGCTCCTCATCCCCGAAGTGGTCGAGCTGGACGAGGGCGAGGCCGCCCGCGTGATCGCGCGCGCGGACGAGCTTTTAGCCCTTGGCCTTGTCGTCGAGAGCTTCGGTCCCGGCGCGCTCCTGGTGCGCGAAACGCCGGCCCTTCTCGGAAAGGTCGATGCCAAAGCGCTTGTCCGCGATATCGCCGATGAGCTCACCGAGACCGACTCCGCGCAATCCTTGAAGGAACGGCTCGATCACGTCTCGGCGACGCTCGCTTGCCATGGCAGCGTGCGGGCCGGACGGCGTCTCAATCCCGATGAAATGAACGCGCTCTTGCGCGAGATGGAGTCGACGCCCCACTCCGGACAGTGCAATCATGGCCGTCCGACCTATGTCGAGCTGAAGCTCGCCGATATCGAGCGCCTCTTCGGGCGGCGCTGATCGGGTCGGTTGGAGGGGCAGGGTCAAGGTGAGAGTCATCAGGTGCTGTGTCGCGGTCTTGACCGCGTCGCTTCTCCTCGCGTCCGCGCCCGTCTCAAGCCAGCCGGTGACGGACCAGAAGGCGATCGTCGAGGACGCGGCGGTCGCCGACATCCTGAAGGGCACGAGCGCGCAATCGGAGATCAGCGACGCCGATGCGCGCCGCTTCGGTCCGATGATGTTCAAGGACGGCTCGCTGAGCGTCAATGAACGCGACCTGATCCAGGAGCTGCTCACCAATATGGGCGTGCGCACCGCGGTCACCGCTCCGTCCGGCGAGACGTTCGAGGTTCCGCCGCTGTCGTTCAGGGCGCGCGGGTTCCTGAGTCTCGTGCGGCCGCCCAATCTGGCGACGCTGTGGCTCCGCGGGCCGGCGCAAATGAAGCAGCTTGTCGATGTCACGGTGCTGTCGCCCGATACCGCGCGCAGTGTGAGCGACTACATTCTGCAGCGTCTCATCCTCGTGTGGGCGGAGAGCACCGCCACCGACCAGTACGAGCCGATCCGGCGCGATCTGTCGGCTGCGATCCGCATGCTCCAGCAGAGCGGCGATGCCGAGACCGAGCAGCGCGGCCGCTCGCTGATCTACGACGCCGCACGCGAGCTTGATCGGCGCAACGGCGACCAGGTGCCCAATTTTCTGTATGATTACCTCCGATAAGCGGAGGAGTTGTCTATGAGGTTTGCGGTTTCTGCATCGCTCGCGGTGCTCGTCTGTGCGGCTGTTCCGGCCTTCTCGCAAAGCGAAGAAAAAGGCGTGCCGATCGTCCAGGCGCCGTTCCACGTGCCGGCGATGAAGAACGAGTACGGGACGGTGTTGATCATCAACATCCCGCCCGGCCGCAACACCGGCTATCACATCCACTCGCAAGACTCGTTCTCGGTGAACATCGAAGCCGCCGACATGACGAACCAGAATCTCGGCTCGTCGCAGGTGAGCGCGCCCAACCGCGCGCAGACGGGCCGCATTCTGTTCACGCCCTATTATAAGGACGGCGAGCGCACTCATAAGGCGACGAATGTCGGGCCCACGCATTTTCACAACGTCTCGTTCCTCTTCAGCTCGCGCACACCGCACGGCTTTACGCCGTCGACGCGTCCCGCCGGCTACGAGCAGATCGCCGACAACGCGCGCTTCCGCGCCTGGCGGCTGGCGCTGCAGCCCGGACAATCGGTGCCCGGCGTTCAAGCAGGGCGCGCCGGGCTTGCGGGTGATCGTGAGCGGCGGCGAGCTCACCGAATCCGTGCCCGGCCAGCCCGACCGCGGCATGAAGCCCCGCGACGGCCAGTACTTCTGGCAGGACGCCGGCGTCACGCGTGCGGTGAAGAACACGGGCACGACACCGCTCAACCTCGTCGAAGTCGAGCTGAAATAGACGCGGCCGGCGCGCTCCAGAAGCGGCCGGCGCGCCCCTCTATTGTTCCTCCTCCACCCTTGGTGCGATGATTGCGCATCGCTCTTGAGTGGGGAGTTCCATGTCCAAATTGACGCGCGGGCTCATGGCAGCCGCGCTTTTCGCCTGCCTCGGCGCGGCACACGCGCAGCCCGTGCCGCCCAAAGCCACGCCCGATCACACGCTGCGCTCGACGCCGCAAACCATCGTCTGGGGCTATCTCGCGGCCGACGTCCCGCCCGCGCTCACGATCCGATCCGGCCAGACGGTTCGCATCGACACGGTCTCGCATCAGGGCGTCATCAACATGACCGACCCGGTCAGCTTTTTCGCTCGCGCCGGAATCCCTCGCGAACAGGTGCTCCAGGACGCGATCGACATCTACGAGAAATCTCCGCACCCGAGCGGCTCGGGCGTGCATGTGCTGACCGGTCCGATTTATGTCGAAGGCGCTGAACCGGGCGACATGCTCGAGGTCCGCATCCATCAGTTGGAACACCGCGTGCCTTACGGCGTGAACAATGCGGGCCCCGTGACCGGCGTGCTCACGGACGTTCTCTCGGGCGCAACGCCCAAGATCATCAAGTTCGATCTCAACCGCAAAGTCGCGCTGTTCTCGTCCGACATCGAAGTGCCGCTTGCGCCGTTCCTCGGCACGATGGCGGTGGCGCCTTCGCGCGACATGCTGATGGTGAGCTCGCGTCCGCCCGCGCGCTGGGGCGGCAACATGGATCTCAACAAGCTCGGCCCGGGGTCGACGCTCTATTTGCCCGTGTTCAACAGGGGCGCGCAGTTCTTCACCGGCGATCCGCATGCGGTTCAGGGCGACGGCGAGGTCAACGGCACGGCGATCGAAGCCTCGCTCACCGCGACGTTGCAATTCGTCGTCCACAAGGGCGCTGGCCGCGCGATGAATTGGCCGCGCGCCGAGGATGCGAACAATTACTACGTGATGGGTATGGACCTCGATCTCGACGTGGCGCTGCAGGAAGCCGTGCGGGAATCCATGGCGTTCCTGAAAACGCGCTATGGCTTGAATGACGCCGATGCCTATTCGCTCTCGAGCGTCGGCATCGATTTCCGCGTCGGCGAAGCGGTCGATTCCAACCTCATGATCTATGGCGTGATCCCGAAGCGTTTGTTCAAAACCAATCCCCCGTATTGGGGCCGCTAACGAGGAGGTTCATCATGGGCCATCGCAAGCGTATCGCGCTTTCCGTCGTTGCCGCTGCGTGCTCGCGTCGTGCGGCCAGGAACAGGCGGCGCAACAGGGGACATCGTCCACCACAAGCCGCGTCGGCGCCGGCGCCGTCGTCGTTGAGGCTCTACGTCTTCGATTGCGGCACGATGCAGACCGATCTGTCGCGGTTCCGGCTGGAGGCCGTCCGAGGTCGCGACCAACGTGCTGGCGACGCCGTGCTTCATGGTCGCGCACCCGAGGGGCACGCTGATGTGGGATGTGGGCGCTGTGCCCGATCAGGACTGGATGCCGACCGGCAGTCCCGTCGCGCATCATCTCACACTTCCCGATCAGAGCACGCGCGACCTGATGCTGAACAAGCCATTGCTGTCGCAGCTGGCCGAGGCCGGCTATCGGCCTGAGGACATCAACTATCTCGCGCTGTCGCACTATCACTGGGACCACGTCGCCAACGCGAATGCATTCGCGAACGCGACATGGCTCGTGCGCAAGATCGAGCGCGATATGATGTTTGCCGAGATGCCGCCGGTCACGATGCCCGCCTGGTACGCGCAGCTCAAGGAGGCAAAGACCGTCGAGATCGAAGGCGAGACGTACGACGTCTTCGGCGACGGCACGGTCGTGCTCATGAACGCCCCGGGCCACACGCCCGGCCATCAGACGCTCTATCTGAAACTTGCGCAGACGGGCGATGTCGTGCTCTCGGGCGACCTCTACCACTTCAAGGAAGCGCGCGACTTGAAGCGCGTGCCGACCTTCGACTTCGACCCGACACTGACGCCCGTGTCGCGCGAGAAGGCCGAAGCGTTCCTGGCCACGTCAGGCGCGCAATTGTGGATCCAGCACGACTCCGCGCTGATCGCGAGCCTGAAGAAGGCGCCGGAGTACTACGAGTAGGACTCCGCGACGTTAACGCAACGGCGGCGTCGTTTTCGGCGGCACGCGATGTTTTGTCGCCTGCTCGTAGGCGTAGGCGAGCTTGAGCAGCACCGGCTCGCTGTAGGGCCGGCCGAAGAAGGTGATGCCGGTCGGAAGGTTGTCCGTCGTGAACCCCGACGGCACCGTGATCACCGACGAATAGGCGAGGAAGGTGTTGAACGAGGGCACGCCTCTCTGGGTCACGAACGGCGGATTGACCCCGTCCTTGATCAGCGTCGGCTGATGTTCGACGGTCTTGTGCACGATCGCATCGAGCCGATTGTCGGCCATCACCTTCAGGATGTTGATCATCAGCTGCTCGCGCGCTTGCAGAGTACTCGCCGTAGCGTGCGGCATCGCGCGGCGCGGGGTTGCGCCAGAGGTCGATCGTGGACTTGAAGAAGCTTCTGATCCAGCAGCGGCGACTTGACGATGTCGGCGCGCGTCCTGAATTGCGGGTTGGCCCCACGTGCGAAATAGACCCGTATCGCCTCGTCGTTCAGCGCCGGATCGCCGGCCCGTTTCGCGAGCAGCGCCTTGAAGTCCGGGATCACGACGGGATCGACGACGACGGCGCCCGCCGCTTTCAGCTCCGCGATCGCCTTTGCGAACACCGCGTCGACCTTCTTGAAGTCGTCCGATCCGGGCTCGGAGTTCTGGCCGACGGATTCGCGCAGGATTCCGATGCGCGCGCCCTTCAATCCGTTCGCATCGAGGAACCGCGTGTAGCTTCCGTCGGTCTTTCCGACGCCCGCGGCGGTCAGCGGGTCTTCAGGGTCGTAAGCCACCATCACGTCCAAGCAGTTTCGCGAGGTCGCTCACGTTGCGCGCCATCGGGCCTATCTGCGCCGCGATCGTCGGATAGCCGTCCCACATGCCGCTCCGGCTCACCAGCCCGGGCGTGGGGCGCATGCTGACGACCGCGTTCCAGCCGCCGGGCCGGCGGATGGAGGCGAGCGTCTCTTCGCCGAGCGACACGGTCGACAGGTTCGCCGCGAGCGCGGCACCCGAGCCGCCCGAAGAACCGCCCACCGTGCGCTCCGGGATCGTAAGGATTGCGCGTGACGCCGAACATCGAGCCGTAGGTGTCGCCGCGCGCCCATTCGCTGACAGCGTCGTCTTGCCGAGAATGATGGCGCCCGCCTTGCGCAGGCGATCGACGACGAATGCGTCCTTGGCCGGGCGGTAGTCCTTCATCACCAGCGTGCCCATCGTCGTCGCCATGCCGGCGGTATCGATCTCGTCTTTGACGAGGATCGGAATGCCGTGCAGCGGGCCGACAGGGCCCGAGCTCTTGTACGCCGCATCCAGCCTGTCGGCCTCTTCGAGCGCGCGCGGATTGACGGCGATGACCGAATTGATCTTCGGTCCGTTCTTGTCATAGGCCTCGATGCGATCGAGATAGGCCTGCGTCAATTGCCGTGCGGTCAGCGCGCCCGATTTGTAGGCCGCGTGAATGTCGGCGATCGAGGCTTCCACGACTTGAAACGATCCGCCGCGCTGCGGCGCTTGCGCGATGCTCAACGGGCGTCAGGCCGATGAGCGCCGATGCAGCGATGAGAGTTGCAAATCCGATGACCCGCCAGCGTTTCATGGTGCGCACCTCCCGCGAACACCGCGTAGGAACGCTACACGCTCGCCCGCAAGCGTGACAGAGCCGTCCCTGCTGCGTTCGCGCCGGCCATGAGCTCAGCCGGTGCGGCTGCCCTTCTCGAGGCATGTAGCGGATATTGAAAGGACCTCCGCTATGCTTTAGTCTTTACTTGGCGCTGCTGGTAAGAGCGATCGGTCGCATGATCGGCGCCGCGGCTCGGGTCATTCACATCGTCTTTCAAGCGTGCATTGCGTTGACTCCGTTGGGGGCAGGATCATGCGTGCGCGCCGTGTCTTCGTGACGTCTTCTCTCGCGCTGCTTGTCTCGGTTTCGGCGCCGCTCGCGCCCGCCGCGAGTTAAACCGTCGCTTCGACGCCGGACACTCCGCCCGAATTGATCACGCGTCAGACCCGGCTGCCCCAGGACTATCCTTGGGAATCCCTGCAGCGGAACGAGCAAGGTGTCGTCGCCGTACAATATGTCGTCGATGAGAAGGGGGACGTAGCGGAATGCACGATCGAGGCGAGTAGCGGCCACGCGCGCCTCGATGCGGCCGCGTGCCCCATTGTTCGTCGCTGGAAGTTCAAGCCGGCGACTTTGGATGGAAAGCCCAAATCCGCCCTCTTGGCTGACAGCATCCCGTTCTTCCTTGCAAACATTGTCGCTCCGGGCGACATCCAAGACAGTGGTGTCTTACTCTCCGATCCGGGGCCTGAAGACCCTGCGCCCGGTACTTGGGACCCCTCGTTTGACATCCAGGACCGAGCGCCGGCCTCTGACGTCCTGGAACTCAAAGACCCTTACAAGGACGGCATACTCAAGGGGCGCTGAAACCCGAAAGAGATGGAACGGGCTATCGCAATGGCGCGCGGTTGCGTGCGGGCGCGCCCATATGGTCGGCGAGTTCGTTCGAGCCGAAACCGCCGGTGGACGACATCGGATCGAGCGGCAGCATGGTTGCGTTCCACGCGCGCCATTCGCTCGCGAGGCGGTCATAGATGTCGCGACGGCGCTCTTTCAGATTGGCGCGTTCGAGCGGATCGTCGACGACGTTGAACAGGAAATTGTTGTCCAGGATCTTCAGATATTTCCAATCGCCGTCGCGCATCGCTTCCTGAAGATTGTGCTTGTAGCGCCAGTAGAGCTTGCGCGAGACCGGCGCCGCGCTGCCGAGCTGCGGCAGCAGGTTCATCCCGTCGGGCGGTGACGACGGATCGGGCGCGGCGCCCGCTGCCGCCAGGAACGTCGGCAGCCAGTCCATCGACATGATCGTCTGGTTCGAGGTTGTGTTCGCGCGTACGCGGCCCGGCCAGCGCACGATCGCGGGTATGCGCACGCCGCCTTCGAGCAGCTCCGTCTTCTTTCCGGAGAACGGCCAGGTGTCGGAGAAACGCTCGCCGCCGTTGTCGCTGGTGAAGATAACGATCGTGTTCTCGGCGACGCCCGCGCGCTCGAGCGCGGTGAGCACGCGGCCGATGGCGGCATCCATCGCCAAGACCATCTTCGCGTAGGTCGCAAGCGTGCCGCCGTCGAGATGGAACAGCGTGCCGCCGGGCGCGGTCACGCGGCGCGATATCTCTTCGTCTTCCGGTCCCTCCCACGGCCAGTGCGGCGCGTTGAAATGCAGGCTGACGAGGAAGGGCGTTCGCGCCCGCGCGAAATCCTCCACCGTGCTGACGGCACGGTTGCCAAGCAGGTCCGTGAGGTAGCCGTTGTCGTTCGCCTTCTCGCCGCCGTCCCACAGCGAGTTCGCGTGGTTGAAATAGTCGGATGAGCCCGGAACGAACCCGTAGAAGCGGTCATAGCCGCTCTTCTCCGGGCCGTATTTCGGCGGCGAACCGAGATGCCACTTGCCGATCAACGCGGTCGAGTAGCCCGCTTTCTTGAGCAGCGAGGGCAGCGTCGGCACGTCGGGCGACAGGCCGACGTCTCGCGTGTTCAGCGGCTCTTCGAGCCCGATCGGATAGCGGTATTGATAGCGTCCGGTGATCAGCGCGGTGCGCGTCGCCGAGCACACGGCCGAATTCGCGTAGGCCTGCATGAAGCGCATGCCCTCGCGCGCGAGACGATCGATGTTCGCCGTCGTGTAGTCGCGCCGGCCGTAGCACGACACATCCGCGTAGCCGAGATCATCAGCCATGATGAAGACGAAGTTGGGCTTCGTAGCTTGCGCCCGCGCACCCTCCGACGCCGCCGCCAGCGCCAACGCCCCGGCGCCGCCCGCCATCACCTCGCGGCGTGTGAAGCGCGATCTCATCCGATGCCTCCCGAGCATAGTCTGGCGAAGTCTATCATGGTGGTATGGAATTCCTATTGACGTAGGAATAGGCCTACGATCAAATCATGCCCGACCAAAGCTGTGGAGATTGCGGGTGGTGCCTGAGATGACGAACGCAGGTAAATTTTCTCGAATTTCGACGAGCAAACTGATGGAGACGGGAATTCCGTCTCATCTTCAACGGTTTCAGGACACTCTCGGAACGATCTCGCTCGGCGCCAAGCCAAGCAGGAAAATTTTCAAATTTCGACGACCAGACTGATGAAAACGGAAATGTGCTAGCGTGATCAGAGAGTTATAGTTTGGGAGGCTTCGATGAGAAAGCTTTCGCTGCCAACGTTGCTTCTGCCGCTCGCTTCGCCGCACCCGATCGCACTTGCTGCGACGGCCGAGCAGAAGCAGCTCGCGTTCGAGACCGTCGACCGCAACGTGCAAACCATCACGGACATCAGCGACTCGATCTTCTACTTCGGCGAGCTCGGCATGCAGGAAGTCGAGAGCACCAAGCTCGTCCAGGACACGCTGAAAGCGGCGGGCTTCAGGGTCGAGCTCGGCGGCGCGGGCATGCCGACCAATCTCTGGGCCGAGTACGGCGAAGGGAGACCGAAGATCGCGGTCGTCACCGAGCTCGATGCACTCCCCGGCGGCTCGCAGACGCCAGGTGCGTTCGATCGCAAGCCGCTGGTCGAAGGCGGCCCCGGCCACATGGAGGGACACAACACGCATGGCGGCGTCGCGTCGGCCGCGGCGTTCGCGGTCAAGCAGGCGATGCAGCGCTACGGCATCAAGGGCACGGTCGCGCTCTCCTTCGGTCCGAACGAGGAGCAGTTGGCGAGCCGTCCCTTCATCGTGCGCGCGGGTTATTTCAAGGACGTCGATGCGATCATCTATCTGCACCTCCGTGACGCACTCTCGACGGGCTACGGCGTGCAGAATTACGCCGCGATCAGCTCGCGTTTCACGTTCCACGGCAAGACCGCGCATGGCGCGGTCAATCCGTGGGATGGGCGCGACGCCGTCGATGCGGTCGAGCTGATGGATCTCGGCTTCGACAAGTTGCGCGAGCATCTGCAGCCGACCTATCGCGCGCACCGCACGATCACCAATGGCGGCGTCCAGCCCAACATCATCGCCGACACCGGCGAAATCTGGTGGTTCGTGCGTGACGCCAACATGCCGGCTGCGAAGGCGACCTACGACCGGCTCGTCAAGATCGCCGAAGGTGCGGCGCTGATGACAGGCACGACCTATGACGTGCGTTATGCGGCGTCCGCATGGCCGCAGCTCGCCAACAAGGCGATCGCCGAAGCGATCCAGAAGAACATCGATGCCGTCGGCATGCCGCGATGGACCGAGCAGGAGCAGCAATTCGCGCGCGACTTCCAGAAATCGGCGGGCAAGCCCGTCACGGGGCTGCGGACGGCGCCCATTCCGCTCGGCGGCCGGCAGCAGGCGACCTCATCGAACGACAACGGCGATGTCTCGTGGGTCGTGCCGGCGGGCATCTTCAATTTTCCCGCTTCCGTGCCGGGCGTCGAGTTTCACGAATGGCACGCGGCCGTGACGCCGGTGAGCTCGATCTCGCACAAGGGCCAGGTCGCGGGCGCGAAGGTGCTTGCCGCTTCGATCCTCGATCTCATGACCTCGCCCGACTTGTTGCGCAACGCGAAGGCCGAGTTCGACGTCGAGTTCGAAGAAGACGCCCTATTTCTCGCTGCTGCCCGCCGACGCGAAGCCCGACATCGAGGCCAACCGCGCGGAGATGGAGAAGCACCGCGCCGCCATGCGTCGCCTCTATCTGAACAAGACGCCGCGCTTCAATTGAGCAAGTATGTGACTGAAGATGATCGTCGATCCTGCGCTGGCGTCCGAGCAATATTGCTATCTGACCACGCGCGGACGGCGAACGGGCATTCCTCGTACGATCGAGATTTGGTTCGGGCTCAACGGCGACACCGTGTACATGCTCTCCGGAGGACGCGACCGTTCCAATTGGGTTCGCAATCTACAGCGCGATCCCATGGTGACCGTGCGAAGCTCCGCCACGACGTACGAGGGTCGAGCTCGCGTGGTGGAAGCCGGCACCGAAGAGGATGCACTCGCCAGACAGCTTCTGCTCGGCGAAATACTTCGCCCGGAAACTCTATTGCGAATTGGGCCAGAACGGCTCTCCCGGTCGCGATAGATATCGTGAGCAAGGAACCAGCATCCATGATCCGCCCACCACTTCCGCCGTTTAACGACGAGACCGCCGCGCAAAAGGCGCGCATGGCCGAGAACGCGTGGAACACGCGCGATCCGCAGAAGGTCGCGCTCGCTTACACGGCCGACAGCAAATGGCGCAATCGCTCCGAGTTCCTACAGGGCCGTGAAGCGATCGAGGCGTTCCTCACGCGCAAATGGACCAAGGAGCTCGACTACCGTCTGATCAAGGAGGTCTGGGCCTTCCGCGACAATCGCATCGCCGTGCGCTTTGCCTATGAATGGCACGACGATAGCGGCAACTGGTTCCGCAGCTACGGCAACGAGAATTGGGAATTCGACGAGCACGGCCTGATGCGGCTGCGCATCGCCTCCATCAACGATCTTCCCATCAAGGAAAGCGAGCGCAAATATCACTGGCCGCTCGGCCCGCGCCCGGACGATCATCCGGGGCTATCCGCTCTTGGCCTCTAACCCTGGAACTCGTCCATGACCAAGCGTTCGGAGTGCCTATACGTCTGCGACCGCGTCGGGAAACTCAATTCCAAACTCGTCCTCGAACGTCATGACAAGTTCGATGGTATTCAGCCCCATTTAGCGTTCCATCGCGCGCATGAAGGCGATGCGGGTGTCGCCGTAGACGCGGTCGTCGAGAATTTCGAAACCATCGACAACGGGCATCGTCTCATCCTCGGCGGCTTCGGCGATCGACGAGCGCGTTCGGATTGAGCCAGCCGCCGGATGCGAGGCCCGTGAGCGCGGGCGCGATCAGGCCCTTGCGATAGGGCGGATCGAGGAATGCGAGATCGAAGGGGGCGAGCGTGTCGAGCGCGCCAAGGTTCGTCGCATCGCGCCGCCAGATCTTGCTCGCGCCGGTCAGGCCCAGCGCTTCGACATTCTCGCGGATGATCGCGCGCGACTCGGCTGCGTCCTCGATGAACAGGCAGTATTTCGCGCCGCGCGAGAGCGCTTCGAGCCCGAGCGCGCCGGTTCCCGCGAAGAGGTCGACCACGCGCGCGCCCTCGAGCGAAAAGCCGGCGGCGAATCCCGCGTGCTCCAGGATGTTGAAAATCGCCTGGCGCACCTTGTCCGAGGTCGGGCGCAGCGCCGCGTCGCCGGGCGTCTTGAGGGTGCGGCCCTTGAATCGGCCTGAGACTATACGCATAGCAATTTCAACCGCTTAGCTCCCCCTCTGGCGAGCCTCGAAGGAGCCGTCACGTCCCTGAGAGGGCCGGGCGGTGACGCTTTCTTGGGCTTCCCCGAAGGACTATATCTAGACTCCAAATGGCAAGACTTGCGCGGTTCCTTTTCGGCTTGGGCCTGGGGCTTCTGGCCCAGGGTGCGCCTGCGTTCGCCCAATCGGGCGCGCTTCCCGATGCCGCGCCCAAGGTCCAGGCGAGCTTCATCGCCGAGCACGGCGCGGTCACGCCGGGCGGCAAGGTCACCGTCGCGCTGCGCGAGCTCATCCGCGAGAACTGGCACACCTATTGGGTCAATCCCGGCGATTCCGGCGCGCCGACCATCATCAACTGGCAGTTGCCCGAGGGCTGGACGGCGGCCGCGCCGCAATTCCCCTACCCTGAGCGCATCCCTGTCGGGCCGCTGATGAATTTCGGCTACGAGAACGAGGTCGTTCTCTTGAGCGAGATCACGGCGCCCGCGAATGCCGCGCCGGGACAGACGGTGATGCTC
Source organism: uncultured Alphaproteobacteria bacterium (assembly GCA_963708555.1). Taxonomy (GTDB): domain Bacteria; phylum Pseudomonadota; class Alphaproteobacteria; order Micropepsales; family Micropepsaceae; genus CAIYRG01. Next base: position 265,579 of record CAVPTF010000002.1, read on the forward strand.
GAAGCCGACGTGATGTGGCTCGTGTGTTCGGATGTGTGCATTCCGGAGGAGACGCATCTCTCGCTGCCGCTTCCCGTCGCCGCCGATGCTCCGCCGCCTTCGGCCGAGAACGCCGAGCTGTTCGCCGCCGCGCGCACGAAGCTGCCGCACGCCTCGCCGTGGAAGGCGCGCTACGAGGCGAGCGATACGCGCTTCGGTCTTCTGCTCGAAGCGCCCGGAGCTGGCGTCGGCGCGCCCGAAGAGCGCGGTGTTCTATCCGTACACGGATGGAATGGTCCAGCCGGCCGCGCCGCAAGACGCGGGCACGGCATCTTCCGGTCTCGTGCTGCACTCCGCACCCGGCTGGAAGATGACGACCGCCGAGAAGCGCTCGGCCGTCGACAGCATCAAGGGCATCCTCGTGCTCACGGGTGCCGACGGACGCGTGGACGCGCTCGATCTCGAGGCCGTGCCGGGACCGGTTCCCGCCGCCGCCGTGGCGCTCGCGGGCGAGTCCGATCTCGGGCTTCTCACCGCGATGCTGTTCGCGGTGCTGGGCGGCCTCATCCTCAATCTGATGCCCTGTGTGTTCCCGGTGCTGTCGATGAAGGCGCTCGCACTTGCCGCCAAGCGCGATGCGCCTGAAGCGCGCGCGCGCCTCCGCGCTCGCCTATGGCGCGGGCGTGCTGGTGAGCTTCGTGGCGCTCGCCGGTCTCCTGATCGCGCTGCAGGCGGGTGGCGCCGCGGTCGGCTGGGGCTTCCAGCTGCAGCAGCCGCTGTTCGTGATGCTGCTCGCGCTTCTGATGTTCGCCGTCGGCCTCAACCTCTCCGGCGCTCTACGAGGTCGGCGGAGGCGCGCTCGCGGGCGCGGGCGACAAGCTCACGCACGCGTCGGGAGCGGCGGGAAGCTTCTTCACCGGCGTGCTGGCGGTCGTCGTGGCGACGCCCTGCACCGCGCCGTTCATGGGCGCGGCGATGGGTTATGCGCTCACCCAGAACGCCGCGTTCGCGCTCGCGGTGTTCTTGGCGCTCGGCATCGGTTTCGCGCTGCCCTTCGTGCTGCTCGGCTTCTTCCCGCGCGCGCTCGGCTTCCTGCCCAAGCCCGGCGCCTGGATGACGAGCCTGCGGCAGATCCTCGCCTTCCCGATGTACGGCGCCGCGATCTGGCTTGTCTGGGTGCTGAGCCTGCAAGCGGGCTCCGACGGCCTCCTCGTTGCGCTTGCGTCCGCGCTCGCGCTTGCCTTCGGCCTATGGGCGCTTGGCCGCGCGCAAATGTCCGATGGCTTCGGCCGCAGGGCAGGGTTCGCCACCGCGGCGATCGCGCTGCTCGGCGCGGTCGGGCTCACGTCTTACGCGGCTTCGTTCTCGCCGCCCGCCGCCGCGGCCCCGCAAGCGACCGCCGAAAGCGCCATCCCGTACGAGCCGTACACGGCGGCGCGCCTCGAAGCGCTGCGCGCCGAGGGCCGGCCGGTGTTCATCAACGCGACGGCCGCGTGGTGCATCACCTGTCTCGTGAACGACCGCGTGGCGCTCTCGGGCGACGGTCTCAAGACCGAGTTCGAGCAGAAGAAGGTCGCCGCGCTGAAGGCCGACTGGACCAACCAGAATCCCGAAATCACCGCGCTGCTCACGGCCCAGCAGCGCTCCGGCGTGCCGCTCTATCTCTACTATGCGCCGGGTGCGCAAGCGCCCGTCGTGCTGCCGCAGATCCTCACCGAATCCATCGTGCTCGCAGCACTCAAGAGCTGACGAGCGCAAGCACCGTTGTCGTCGTGGAGAAGAGCCGCGGCCACAGGCCGACGAGTCCCACCACGATCAGATAGATCGCGATCAGGTAGTTGAGCAGCCTCGGCATGACGAGGATCAGGATGCCGAAGATGAGCGCGACCAGGGGCTGAAGAGTGATCACGTCGATCTGCATGACGAATCTCCTGCGGGGTGAGGGGGAAACGGCGAAATGCCAGCGGTTCGGCGTAGAAAACGCAATACAGTCCAAAATGTGCCGCTATTGGCTCAGTGCCTGCGCGATCAGCTCGGGCGACTGAGCGCCTGAGAACAGCACGCGGCCGTCGAGGACGAAGGTCGGCACGCCGGACAATCCTGCGCGCATCGCGACCTCCTCCTCGCCTGCGACTTCGGCCGAACCCTCGGTGCCGGCGAGCATTGCTTCGGCGCGCGCCCGTTCAATGCCCGCAACTGCTGCGAGCTCGGCAAGCACATTCGCGTCGCCGATGTTGCGCCCTTCGCTGAAATAGGCGCGGAACAGCGTCTCCACCATCGCGTCCTGCACACCCATCTGGCCCGCGAGCCAGATCAGCCGATGCGCGTCGAAGGTGTTGGGCGTGCGCTTCATCAAGTCGTAGCGGAACGTGATCCCGACGCTTTTGCCCACTTCGGTCAGCTGCGCGTCGAGCTGAAGCGAGCGCTCCCACGAGCCGAATTTGCGCATCCGGTATTCGCGCCGCTCGATCCCGGCCTTGGGCATCTGCGGATTGAGCTCGAAGGGCCGCCAGGTCACGCGAGGGCGGGGAGCCCCATCCATCAGCGCAAACGCCTGCTCCAGACGCCGCTTGCCGACATAGCACCAGGGACAGATCGCATCGGAGACGATCGACAGCTCGCCGGTAAAGGTTGCTGCCGCGGCGTCCGCGTTCGCCCCGCGCGGGAACGGCGCACCCATCGGTGTTGCAGATTAAGGCGTCGTCATCCTCGGCCATCTTGTTCTGCCTCTTGGGCAGGCGCAGATTGCCCCTTTCAAGATGCTGGCACAAGGAGACGCACATGGCGGGCGAGAAGACCTATGACGGCAAATGCTTTTGCGGCGACGTGGCGCTGAAGGTGACGGGTGAGCCCGTCGCGATGGGCTACTGCCATTGCACCTCGTGCCGCGAATGGTCGGCGGGTCCGATCAATGCGTTCTCGTTGTGGAAGCCGGACTCGGTCCGCATCACACGCGGCACGGACAGCATCGGCAGCTACGCCAAGACGCCGAACAGCGTGCGCAAATGGTGCAAGACCTGCGGCGGCCATCTCCTGACCGAACATCCGCAATGGGGCTTGACCGATGTCTACGCGGCGACGATCCCATCCTTCCCGTTCAAGCCCGGCGTGCACGTGCATTATCAGGAGAGCGTGCTGAAGATCCGCGACGGGCTGCCCAAGCAGAAGGACATCCCCAAGGAGATGGGCGGCTCCGGGCAAGTGCTGGCGGAGTAGCTAGTTCTTCAGCCGATAGCCGGTCTTGAACATCCAGCTGATGATGAGGACGCAGACGCCGAGGAACAGGGCAATCATCGCCGCCGAGAAGGCGATATTCACATCCGCGATTTCGTAGAAGCTCCAGCGGAAGCCGCTCACCAGATAGACGACCGGGTTGAGCAGCGTGACGCCCTGCCAGAACGGCGGCAGCATGTTGATCGAGTAGAAGCTGCCGCCGAGGAACGTCAGCGGCGTCAGGATCAGCAGAGGCACGATCTGGAGCTTCTCGAAGCCGTCGGCCCACAGGCCCAGTATGAAGCCGAGCAGGCTGAAGGCGACCGACGTCAGTATCAGGAACACCGCCATCCAAATCGGATGCGCGATGTGGAGCGGCACGAACAACCCCGCCGTCAGCAGAATGATCGTGCCGAGAATGATCGACTTGGACGCCGCCGCGCCCACATAGCCGATGATGATCTCGAGCGGCGAGACCGGCGCCGACAGCAGCTCGTAGATGGTCCCGGTGAAGCGCGGGAAGTAGATGCCGAATGAGGCATTCATCGTGCTCTGTGTGATCAGCGACAGCATGATCAGGCCCGGCACGATGAACGAGCCGTAGCTGATCCCGCCGACCTCGGTGAAGCGTGAGCCGATGGCGGCGCCGAACACGATGAAATAGAGCGATGTCGAGAGCACGGGCGCGATGATGCTCTGCGCGATCGTGCGGCCCGCACGCGCCATCTCGAATTTGTAGATCGCTGCAACCGCGCGCCAGTTCATTTGTGTCCCTTCACAAGGTTGACGAAAATCTCCTCGAGCGAGCTCTGGTTCGTATCCAGATCCCTGAAGCGGATGCCGGATGCGGCCAAATCCTGCAGCAGCGAGGTAATGCCGGTGCGCTCGGCCTGGGTATCATAGGTGTACACGAGCTGGCTTCCGCTATTGCCCAGCTCCAAACGGTAGGGTGCGAGCGCGGGAGGAATGGTGTCCAGCTTCGTGTGCAGCTCGAGCGTCAGCTGCTTCTTGCCGAGCTTGCGCATCAGCTCGTCGCTTTTCCTCGACCAGTACGAGCTCGCCGTGGTTGATCACGCCGATGCGGTCGGCCATCTCCTCGGCTTCGTCGATATAGTGCGTGGTGAGGATGATCGTGACGCCCGAATCCCTGAGCCCGCGCACCACCGCCCACATGTCCTTGCGCAGCGCGACATCGACGCCTGCGGTCGGCTCGTCGAGGAACAGGATCTTCGGCTCGTGCGGCGAGCGCTTTCGCGATCAGCACGCGGCGCTTCATGCCGCCCGACAGCGTCCTGATCGTGCTGTCCTTGCGGTCGTAGAGCGACAACTGCTTCAGCACCTTGGCGACATAGTCCGGGTTGGTGGGCTTGCCGAACAATCCGCGGCTGAAGCTCACGGTCGCCCATACGGTCTCGAACGCGTCCGTGGTCAGCTCCTGCGGAACCAGGCCGATCATCTCGCGCGTCTTGCGGTAGTCGCGGACGATGTCGTGGCCTGCAACCGTGACGCTGCCTTCGCTCGCGGTGACGATCCCGCAGATGATGCTGATGAGTGTCGTCTTGCCCGCGCCGTTGGGACCCAAGAGCGCGAAAATCTCCCGCTCGCGGATCTGAAGATCGACGTTCTTCAGCGCCTTGAACCCGGACTTGTAGGTCTTCGAAAGGTTGCTGACGGTGATGATGGAGTTGCATGAAACCGCGCGCGTAATGCTTTCGGGACGCGCTTTCTACGACACGCACCCGTTCGAAGTCGAACGATTTGTAAACCTCTTCGGAGAGGGTGACCGCACCGCAAGTGGTTGGATGGACTGCACAATCGCGGTCTTGGCGACGCGATCCGCGGCTCAAGCGCTAATTTCGCTTAACCCTGGGTATCAACCAGCGGTTCATAAAACCGGCTCATCATCCAAGAGCACGAGGATGGGCCGCATACTGCCGGGGAGTTCTCCCCTTACTGTGAAGCGCTACTTCACCATAAGAGTGCTCCTGCCGACGGTCACCGGCCTGATGACCTTGGCGCTCGTGACGATTTTCGCGATTCTCGCGCTACAAGCATTCGAGCGCCGCGAAGAAGTCCGGCGCATCCCGATCATCGTGGACATCTCCTACGACCTGTTTGCGGCGATCCAGGACTTCCGCCTGGAGCGTGGCGCGGTGAACCGCGCCATTGCACTTGCCGGAAATGCCCGTAGCGCAGCGCAGGCTGAGGTTGCCGCTCTGCGAGAGTCGTCCGCGAAGTCGCTGGATACCGCGCTGGCGAAGCTCTCCAACTTCAAGCTGGAGGGCGTCGGTCCCACCATCGAAGAGATTGAATCCAGCCGCCAAGCCTTTGTGGCATTGCGCGCTGCCGCCGATGAGGCGTTGAAGAATCCCGTCGCGGGCGGCCGCGAAGATTTGCCGCTGAACTGGCTCGAAGTGAACGGCCGCCTCGTCCGTGCGATCGAGGCGCTATCCAGCCAACTGGAGAGCGAGCTCAGCCAGGCGGACTCGTTTGTCGCCGAGATGATCCGGATCAAGCAGATTGTCTGGCCTGCGCGCGCCGATTCCGGCGATGACCGTCTCCTCGTCCGCGAGGCCATGACGAGCGGGAAACAGCTTTCGGCCGACGCGAGCTCCGCGAGCTTGATGCGCTGTCGGGGCGCATCGCAGGCGTGTGGAGGCTGATCCAGGATATTGGCCGTCAGGACTTGACGCCGCTACCATTGAAAGAGGCGATTGCTGCTGCCGACGACCTCTATTTCACGCAGTTCCGCCCCCTCAGAAACCAGGTTGTGGACGAGCTCGCCGCCGGTCGTACCGTCGATGTCGACCTTACCAATTGGCTGCGCCTAACCGCGGCCGGTCGGCAGGCGATGTACGTGGTGCCAAAGACCGCGTTCGACCTCGCCAGCAGTCACGCGGGCGAGCAGTTCGCGGAGGCCGAACGCTCCCTCTACAGCGCCGTCGCGTTGATGCTGGTGTTCCTGGGTTTGGGCACGCTCACGACATGGTACGTGCTGAGGCGCGTGGTGCGGCCGATCAACAAGATCACCGACGCGATGCGGCTCGTCGTCGGCGGCAATCTGTCCAGCGAGATCCCGTTCGAGCACCGCACCGACGAGATCGGCTCGCTGTCGCGCTCGCTTCGCGTGTTCCGCGACAATGCGATCGAACGTCAACAGCTCCATATCGCGAAAATGGGCGCGGAGACCGCCAACCGCGCGAAGTCGGAATTCCTCGCCAATATGAGCCACGAATTGCGCACGCCGCTCAATGCGATCATCGGGTTCTCCGAGGTCATCAAGAAGGGCATGTTCGGCCCCTTGAGCGCGCGCTACTGCTCCTATGGCGGCGACATCCACGAAAGCGGCACGCATCTGCTCAATCTCATCAACGAGATTCTCGATCTGTCCAAGCTCGAAGCGGGACATTTCGAGCTCCATGAGGAAAATGTCGACATTGCGAGCGTCATCCAGACGAGCAGGCGTCTCGTCGAGCCCTTGGCCGAAAAAGGAAAAGTGCAGCTTTCGGAGGCCGCCGAAAACGATCTGCCGCTGATCCGCGCGGACGAACGCCGGATCCGCCAGGTGCTGATCAACATCCTGTCGAACGCGGTCAAGTTCACGCCGGAGGGCGGACAGGTTCGCGTGCAGAGCTCGCTTCGAAGCGATGGCCTCATCATCGTCGTCAGCGACACCGGCATCGGGATCGCGCCTGGGGAAATCCCAAAGGCCATGGAACCGTTCGGCCAGATCGACAGCAAGATCAGCCGCAAATACGAGGGCACGGGGCTCGGGCTCCCCCTCGCCAAACGCCTTGTCGAGTTGCACGGGGGCACGCTCACGGTGGAGAGCGCGCTTGGTGTCGGCACGACCGTCACGATCGTGCTGCCGCGTGCGCGCGTTGTGCCGAGGAAGGTCCCGGCGCTCGCGTCGGCGTGACGGCAGACGCGAATTCGATATCGATCGACTTAGTGCTTGAGCCGGGTCGTGCGCTGGCCGTTGGACGGGTGCGGCACGCGACCATGTCCGTTGGCGGTCGGATGCTCTGCCCGATCGGCGGTCGAGAGAGAGACCTCGCGCATGGCGATGGCGCCGAGCACGCCGTCCACGCGGTCACCGGTTTCCGACAGCGGCAGCAACACGGTGCGGTAGAGGATCGACACCTCGTCGTGCACGGCCGTGCCACCGAAGCTGATCGGGTTACGGGTCACCGCGACGCGCGGAATGTGGCGTGTCACGAGCTCCAGGAGACTGCCGTCCAGGCACTCGGAAATGGACTGGCGGTCGAAGGTCGGCCATGTGGGATCGCGCAGCGCGATGCCGACATACGAGAATCGCGACCGTTGCGGCACCTGATCGACATCGATCATCAGGCAGTTCGCCCAGTCGAGGCCGAAATCGGCCGAATCGATCTGCGAGCGTCGGGGTAACCCCGTGCCGGCGAGCTTTTTCCAGACGGCATGCACGCGTGAGGTCAGGCGGCGTTCTTCGGTCATGGTCGGCACCCAATGGTCTGGCTGCCGAATTCTGCGGCAAGGTGTTTAAGGGCGCGTGAACGCTCATATGGTTGCATTCGTGTTAAGCTGTTGTGTCGGAAACGGAGCATCTCCATCCATGATTGGCTTTCTTCGGTTGTCCCCTGCCAGGGCCGCATTTCTCCCGGTCGTCGTCGGCGCGGCGTTCCTGCTGTCCGCCTCCGCGTTCGCCCAAGAAGCCCCGCCTGCCGCAGCACCGGAGGCCGCACCGGCCGCGCCCCAGGAACCGCCGCCGCGGGTTTCCCTCCAGACCTCGATGGGCCAGATCGTGCTGGAGCTCAATCGCGAGCGCGCGCCGCTCACGGTTGCGAATTTCCTGCGCTACGTCACGGAAGGGCACTTCAACAACACGGTCATCTACCGCGTCGTGCCGCGCTTTGTGATTCAGGGCGGCTCGATCGGTTCGAACGGCAACGGCAAGCCCGTGCACGAGCCCATCCCGCTCGAAGCCAATAACGGTCTCTCCAATATGCGCGGCACCATCACCATGGCGCGGTCGAGCGAGCCGGCGTCCGCCACCGCGGAGTTCTTCATCAACCTCGTCGACAATCCGGGTCTCAATCAGGATCCGAACGATACGGAAAACCGGACGGGCTATGCCGTCTTCGGCCGCGTCGTCACCGGCATGGAGACGGTCGATCTCATCACGCAGCTCCCGCTCGGCGGCGGGTACGGGCCGTTTCCTCAGAACGCGCCGCTGATCCCGGCCATAATTCGCTCCGCGACGATTGTCGATCCGTCCGGAGCGCCGCTCCCCATGCCGGCGCCGCAGACAACGCCAGGGCAGCCCTAAAACACGGCCGGCCCGGATTTCTCCGAGCCGGCGCGTTCCTTCATTATTCTTTCCGGTTAGAAGCGGTACCAGACGCCGCCGTTGCGGCTCTGAGTGTACATGCAGTTCCGCAGATGTCCGCTGCGCACCGCCCAGCGATAGGGCACGAACACGCGCCGGTGCATCAACGTATCGTAGCGCCACTGGCCGAAACGAGGCGACGTGCAATGACGCGTGTCGCGCCAGATCGGGCCGCTGCCGTAGCGATCGTTGTACCTGCCGTTGCCATAGCCGTAGCCGTCATACGAGCGCCCGTAGACTCCATCGCCGCGATAGGCCGGCTGCGCGCTTGCAGGCGCCGAAACCGTCAGCACGGAACCCGCGATTAGCGCGGCGCCAACGAGTGTCTTGGTCAGAGTGTTCATCTTGGTCTCCATCAGGGGAAAAGCCCCAATCCGGTTGCGATAATGGCGGAGCGGCTTTGAACTCGGCCTGAACGGGGATATCAGCCCGATGTCAGGTTCGGGCCTGCAAAGCCGCGGTTTTCCGTGTTATTTCTGTCGAGATGAACGCCGCCTTCGACCGCTTCACTGCCAATCTCGTCGCCACGCTGAAGGCGAAGGGCGTCGCCGGTCTTTCCGACATCGCCGAAGCGCTGAGACCGCTGCTGCGCGATCCGGAGTTCGCTGCGCTCGCCTTCGCCGACCGCACGATCCGCAAGCGCGTGCTGTTTCACGATGCGGACACCGACGTCTATGTGCTCGCGCACATTCACGAGGCGGGAAAGCGCGGCAAGCCGCACAGCCACGGCGCATCGTGGGCGGTCTACGGGAATGTCGCTGGCGTCACCGAGATGACGGAGTGGCGCCGCGTCAATCCGGACGGCGAGCCTCACGCCGTGCTCGAGCCGTCTTCGCATTATCGCTTGGGCCCCGGCGACTCGCGCGCCTATCCCCCGTATCTCATCCATTCGACGGCGCATCCCGAAAACGCGTTCGTGATCCGCGTCACGGGCACCGACCTCGACCGCATCCCGCGCTACGGCTTCGATCCCCAGCACGACGCGATCGTGGCCGCTGCATCCTCGTGATGTCCGGTTGAGCCTAACGACAGCGCGCCCGAACGGGCCTAAGCTCCGCTCGAGTGCCGTTCCTATCGACACAAAGCCGACCGGAGGTGCGCCATGGATTTGTCCCGCCGCAAGACGCTTGAACTGTCCGCCACCGCGCTTGCCGCGCTCTCCGTCGGCGCTGCCGCGCGCACAACGCCGGCTGCAGCGCAGGGTGCCCCTGCGGCGCCCACGCCGGATACACTGGCGCCGGCCCAGCTCCGCACCATCGCCGATCTGCCGCTCCGGCCCGATGGCTCCGCCGTCGAGTTTACGCAGGCCGATGTCGGGACGATCCAAGGACGGCCGTTCTGGAAGACGCAGGGGACGCCCGACATCGAGTTCGACCCTCGCAAGATGAAGGTGAAGATCGACGGCCGCGGCACCTCAACGCTGGCCGGCACGCTCACCTTCTCCGATCTCGAGAAGCTGCCGCGCATGTCGGCGATCTATAAGCTGCAATGCGGCGCGCCTCAGCCGACCGGCATCGTCAAATGGACGGGCGTCCGCTTCTCCGATTTCGCAAAGATGGTCGGCGCGCAGTCCTTCGCCAACCATGTCCGCACCATCGGCTCGGATCTCTACTACCTCGAAGAGGACATGAAGACGCTGATGCATCCCCAAGTGATGCTCGCGTGGATGATGAACGATGCGCCGATCCCGCCGGAACACGGCGCACCGCTGCGCCTGATCGTTCCGTTCCGCTACGGCGCGCGCAGCATGAAGGCGATCACGGACATCCAGTTCACCGCGACGTCCTTCCCGCCCGCGCGTCCCTGGCAGACATAGCGCGCGAGCGTCATTTCAGCTTCTCGATATCCGGCAGGACCCAGGTCTTGTCGAAGAGCGGCTTTTCGGGACCGTAGAAGCGGAAAAGCACTTCGAACATTCCGCTGGCGCTCGTCGGCACCCAGTTCGATTCTTTGCCGGCTGGCGCCTTGGGGGCGAAGTAGATTTCTACCGACCCATCGGCGTTTTTCAGAAGCCCCGGGCTCTGTGACGAGCGGCTCGATCGCGACAGCCCGCGGATAAGCGCATGCGTCGTGCGATCATACGCGGTTGCCGACCAATACTGATTGACCGGCGCATTCGCGGGCACGATCAGCCGATACGTGTCGCCGCCGTGGAAGGCCTCGCCGTCCTTGTCCTTGATCGTCATCAGATAGAACTGGCCCTGGCCCAGGTGCTTCGCGCGTGAAGAACGCAAACGAGAAGAGGACACCGCGACTGTCGAGCGGATAGACATCCGGATCGGCATAGGCCGTTAGCGCGGCACTCGATGTAGTCGGTCACCGCAGGCAACACCCAGCGGGCATTCTCGAAATAGGGTAGAGAACAGCGTCTCGTATTTCATGTCGAGCACCGCGCGCGCTTCCGCGGCGGCATCGTTCAGGGCGAGTTTCATCAAGTCGTCGGGATTGAACGGCTTGCCCTTCTCGATGCCGATCGATTTGAGCGGATCGATCATCGCCTTGTCGCGCGTGAGCCACAGCTCGCGCTCGACGAACCGGTCGAGCGCCTGGAAGAAGCGCCAGTCGTAGGGGATCGTCGCGTCGTAGACGACGTCGACGGCATCGCGGAATGTCGTCTCGGGCGGCTTGGCGGCTTGCGCCAGCGGGTAGAGCTTGATGCGCTGGCCGTAGCTCACGGCCTTTGCGATGTCGGCATCGCTGCCGCTCTTCAAGATCGACCGCAGCAGCGCGTAGCCCTGATGCGTGCTCGACGCGAGCACGATATATCCGGCCGGCAATTTGCTTCCGTAGTCTGGCGGGACGATCAGGTATTTGCCGCCCTTGCCGTTGTCCGCGCCGGCGGGTCCAACGTCCTCGAGCGGCGTCTGCCAGGAATCCATGATCGTGCCGTTGATCACGCCGTCGTCGGCCGGCGGGATTTCGATGACGATCGGCCCATCCTTCGTGTCGAAAAACGGCATCAGGTAGATCGTGTCCGGGTTCGGCGTGAGCGTCTGGTTTTTCCAGTCCGGCAGGCGCGACCAATAGACAATCTGGTTGAAGCCGCCTTTGGTCTCCCGAACCATGGCCTGATACATCAACTCGAAATTCACCGCCGGCATGCCCCAGATGATCGCCTCGATGGCGCGGCGCTCGATCATGCGTTGGTTGAGCTCTCTCGCCGACAAGTCTTGGAGCTGTCTGCACGGCGGCTTTGGCCGAGCTCGTACTCTTCGATTCCGGCTTGCCCGATGGCATCGACATTTTGTGAATCTCCGATTGCGCGCGCGAACGCGCGCCCGAAAATGGCCGCGCCGCCGCAATAGCTTGAGCTGGATTATTTGGTCCCGTTTGCGCCTGCGGAATTGGACTTAGGTCCAATCGGCGTCAGAACACGAACGCGAGTGACGCCGTAACCACATCGCCTTTGATCGTGTTCGTGGCCGAGATGTCGGGCTGCCACTTCGCACTGAAGGTCAGTGGCGCTTGGCCAAGCATCGCGGTGTAGGCTATCGCTGGCCCAATACCGAAACTTTGCAACCGGAACGCGCCAAGCTTGGCGCCCGACCCACTGTCGTCGGTTATCTGTTGCACGATGTTCCCGGAAACGCCGATTTCCCATGCACCCAAATGCTTGCCCATCGCACCAATCCGCCTGGAACACAACGCCCGATTGGTAGTCGGTCGCGTCGTTTTCACCGGGGATCACGAACGCAAACGATCCCGATACATCCCAACCGTTCGCCATGTCGAACCAGGTCACCGCAAGTGTCGGTATGAGGGCCCACATGTTCCGGCCGATGTTGAGGTTCCCTCGGCTGTACAGACCTGTGGGGACGTAGATCGACAACCCCGCGTTCGTGTGCCAATTGCCGCTGTGCCAGCTCAGATTGAGCGGCATGATGATGGAATTGGCGACATCGCTGTTGGCCGCGGAAATGTCGACGGTGTTTCCGAGCGGTCCAGTGGCGGTCGCGGAGATGTCGGCCCATGCATACGCGACCGCGCCACCGAACGAGTAGTTGCCGCCGAAGAGTTTCCAGTCCGTCACATAGAAACCCTGCACGAATATGGCGTCCATCCTCATGTCGACGCCGAGTTCCACTTCTCCGTCGCGTACGATGGCGTCGGTCGTGCCGCTGAAGTGGTAGTAATAGGGATTGAGAATAAAGAGACCGGGTTGCGGGGGAATGAATCCGGACATGACACCGGCAAATCCTTTCGGATAGATGCTCATGCCCTGTTCGAACGCTTGTGCGCCGTTGCTCGAGAGGAGTGCGAGCGCAAACGGGCACAAGAATGTTGCCAGCCGCGCGACGCGCGGCCGCCGAGTACGCGATCGCATTGTTGTTCCCTCGCTCTTTCAGCCGCCGGACGCTGAACACACGCGGCACATTTGCGAGTTGGAACGATGAGCGTCAGCGTCGCAATTGGACCTAGGTCCAATCGCGGGAACCTTCGCGCGCGCGTAGCTTTGATGCGGGAAGAATCCCGCACGATCCGCGTCGAGGGACTCGAATCATGGCGGCAAAGAAGCCGAACATCCTGTTCATCATGGGTGACGACATCGGCTGGTTCAACATCAGCGCGTACAATCTTGGCATCATGGGCTATCGCACGCCCAACATCGATCGCATCGCGAAAGAGGGAGCGCTGTTCACCGATTGGTATGGACAGCAGAGCTGCACCGCGGGACGCGCCGCGTTCATCACCGGACAGTCGCCGATCCGCACGGGGCTGACGAAAGTGGGATTGCCGGGCGCCGATATCGGCTTGCGCGCCGAGGATCCGACGGTTGCGGATGTCATGAAATCGCTCGGCTATGCCACGGGGCAGTTCGGCAAGAACCATCTCGGCGACAAGGACGAGTTTCTTCCGACGATGCACGGCTTCGATGAGTTCTTCGGCAATCTCTATCACTTGAACGCCGAGGAAGAGCCGGAGAATCCGGACTATCCGAAGGATCCCAATTTCAAGAAGCGCTTCGGCCCGCGCGGCGTGCTCAAGTGCAAGGCCGACGGCAAAGGCGGCCAGACCATCCAGGACACCGGGCCGCTCACGAAGAAGCGCATGGAGACGGTCGACGAAGAATTCCTCGCCGGTGCGATGGATTTCATCAAGCGCAAGAACGGCGAAGGCACGCCGTGGTTCTGCTACATGAACACCACGCGGATGCACGTGTTCACGCATCTGAAAAAGGAATCGCAAGGCAAGACCGGGCTTGGCGTCTATCCCGACGGCATGGTCGAGACCGACGGCCATGTCGGGCAGTTGCTGAAGCTGGTCGACGATCTCGGCGTCGCCGACAACACGATCGTCGTCTACACGACGGACAACGGTGCAGAAGTGATGACCTGGCCGGACGGCGGCTCAACGCCCTTCAAGGGCGAGAAGGCAACCAACTGGGAAGGCGGCTTCCGCGTCCCCTGCGTGATGCGCTGGCCCGGAGTCATCAAGCCCGGCACCATCGTCAACGACATGTGCGCGCATGAGGACTTCATTCCCACGTTCGCGGCGGCAGCAGGCGAGGCAGACATCGTCCAGAAGGTGCGTAAGGGCCACAAGATGGGCGACGCGGACGTTCAAGGTGCATCTCGACGGCCACAACCTGATGCCGTTCCTCAAGGGCGATGAGAAGGAGAGCCCACGCGAAGGCTTCCTCTACTGGAGCGACGATGGAGACCTGATGGCGATCCGCGTGCGCAACTGGAAGGCCACGTTCCTGAGACAGGATCATACCGGCATGGACGTATGGAAGCGCACGTTCACCGAGCTGCGCGCCCCCGACCTGTTCAACGTGCGCAGCGATCCGTTCGAGCGCGGTCCGGAAAGTTTGGAATACGGCAAGTGGATGGTGGAGCGGGCGTTCCTGATCGTCCCGGCCCAGGCGATTGCGGCGAAATGGCTCGAGAGCTTCAAGGAATTTCCGCCGCGGCAGAAACCCGCGAGCTTCAGCCTTAGCGGAGTCATGGAGAAGATGACGACGGCAGCGCCGCATCAGAATTGAATTTGGTGGGCCGCAAGCGGCCGGACGCGTGCGTGCTCCCCCTCGCGCGCGTCCGGCCGGGGATGAGTGTCTCATTTTCGTCCACCGCGAATCGGTCGAGCACTACAAAATCCTCAACGGCAAATGGAAATTCGCCGCAGCGCAACCCGTTTGTAACGTTCCGTTAGGCTGGATTTTACCGTTCCTGTGCCGCTATCCTCCGCGTCGCAAGGAGCCAGTCATGTCGTTCGGGTATATTGCGCGTTCGAGCCCTGTACCTCTTCGTTCTGCTCGCGCTGTTCAGCGTGGCAGCCGGCGTCGCCACGGCGGCGCCCGCGAACGACGCGGAAGTCTTCGTGCAGACGAGCATCGATCGCGGCTATCAGATCCTGAACAACAAGGGGCTCAGCGTCACCGAGCGTCAGGTCCAGTTCCGCGCGTTCCTCAATTCGATCACAGACACGAAGCGCGTGGCGCTCTTCACGCTCGGCACCTTTGCGCGCAACGCGTCACAGGCCGATATCGATCGCTTCTTCGCCACCTATGACGAATTCGCGGCCGCGATGTATCAGGGCTATTTCGACTGGTATACGGGCCAGAGCCTTCGTGTCGTCAATTCCGCCGCGCGCGCCGCGGACGATGTCGTCGTCTATGCCGACGTAATCGGTCCCAATGGCGCACCCCAATTCAAGGTCGGCTTCCGCGTGCGCAAGGACTCGGCAGGGAAGAACATCGTCACGGACTTCCAGTTCGAAGGCGTATGGCTTGCGTTGAATCAGCGCTCGGATTTCACCTCGTTCCTGCAGCAGAACAAGGGCAATTTCGCGCTGCTCTCGACCGAACTCGAGAAGCGCACGCAACGCTTCAGGGAAGCGTGGGCGCCGCCCCAAGCGCACGTCGGCACAGTGATTGCCTTTTGCGATTGATACCATCCGTATAATCTGTTGGATGTATGGCTTGGCGTTTCCGACGCTGGCGCGTGCCGGAATCGGAAAAGCGCCATGTCTCGTGATCCTGCGGAGATCGCCCCCTTGTCCGGGGTCTCCGACGCGGAGAGCCCCATCGCATGGCTCGGCACGCTCGTTCCCGGCATCGTTCTTTGCGGGTTGATCGCGGCCGCAGCCCTTCTGCTGCGCCAGGTATCCGGTCTTGCGGTTCTCAGCCCGATGATCGTCTCGATCGCGCTCGGCGCGCTCGTCCACAACACGCTCGGCACGCCTGCGGTCGCCAAACCGGGCGTCGCGTTCTCGCTGCGCTGGATCCTGCGTCTCGGGATCGTGCTCTTGGGCTTCCAGCTCACGACGCAGCAGGTGCTCGATGTCGGCGTGACGGGGTTTGCGGTCATCGCTGTCTCGCTGGTCGCGTGCTTTGTCGTCACCAAGCCGCTCGGGGCGGCGCTCGGCGTCGATGCCAAGCTCACCGAGCTGATCGCGGCCGGCACGTCCATCTGCGGCGCGTCCGCCGTGATCGCTGCGAACACCGTCACCAAGGCGCCGGAAGAAGACTGCGCCTATGCGGTCGCCTGCGTGACGCTCTGCGGCATGGTCGCGATGGTGCTCTATCCACTTCTGCCCGCGTTGCTCGGGCTAAGCCCGCGCGACTATGGTCTGTGGACCGGCGCGTCGGTCCACGAAGTGGCGCAGGTCGTCGCCGCGTCTTATCAGGCGGGCAGGGAGGCCGGCGATTACGCCACCATCACCAAGCTCACGCGTGTGATCATGCTCGCGCCCATGATGATGGTGCTCGGTGCTCTCGCGACGCGCCGCGCGGATGGCGGGGGAGGGCAGGCGCGCGCGCCACTTCCCTATTTCGCGCTCGGGTTCATCGCCGCCATCGCGGCCAACAGCACGATCGAGATCGGACCCATTCTCAAAGACCTGATCGTCGCGGCCACGACGTTCCTTCTCGCACTCGCTCTTGCCGCAATGGGGCTTTCCACCGACATGCGCAAGCTCGCGCCCAAGGGCGCGCGTCCGCTCGTCCTCGGCGCGCTGTCCTCGCTCTTCATCGCCGTGCTCAGTCTTCTCCTCGTCAAGCTCTGGGCCTGACATGCGCCTGACGCTCGAACAATTGCGCGTGTTCGCCGCTGTCGCCCGCGAGCAGCACGTCACGCGCGGCGCCAAATCGCTCAATCTCGCGCAATCCGCTGCGAGTGCGGCGATCGCCCATCTCGAGGCGCATTTCTCGACCCGTCTGTTCGATCGCGTCGGCCGGCGTGTCGTGCTCACCGAAGCCGGCCGTCTCCTGCTCGCCGAAGCGACCGCCGTCCTCGCGCGCACCGAGAGCGCCGAACAGGCGATGATGGAGCTCGCCGGTCTTCGTCGCGGCGCGCTGCACGTGCAGGCGAGCCAGACCATCGCCGGCTATTGGCTGCCGCGCCATCTGCTTGCCTTCCGGCGCGCCTATCCCGATATCGACATCCGCCTGTCCATCGCAAACAGCGCGCAAGTGGCTCTGGCCGTACGCGAGGGCATTGCCGATCTCGGCTTTGTCGAGGGCGACATCGAGGACGAGAAGATCCTCGCCGAACCGGTTGCGAAGGATTCGATGGTGCTCGTCGTCGGCCACGGCCACCCGTGGCTATCGCGCAAGCAGGTCGTTGCCGCCGATCTCGCGGCGAGCGAATGGGTGCTCCGCGAGAAGGGCTCCGGCACGCGTTCGGTGTTCGAAGCCGCGATCCGCAGGGCCGGCCTCTCGCCCGACTTGTTGCGTGTGACCATGGAGCTGCCCTCGAACGATGCCGTGCGCGCCGCGGTCGAAGCCGGCATGGGGGCGACCGTGATCTCGGCCTCTGTCGTGGCTTCGGCGATCGAGGCCGGCTTGCTCCACCGCGTGAAGCTCGACCTGCCGGAGCGCGCCTTCTACGTGCTGCGCCATCGCGAGCGCGCGCATGGCCGCGCCGCCGAGGCGCTTCTTACGCTCATCTCGGACTCTCACGGCCGAACGAAAAGGCGCGCGGCACGTTGATGACATGATGGCATTGGACCTAAGGTCCAATTCCTCGGGTTTGAGCAAGAGCAGGACAATCGACGATGCGGTGGCTCGACCGTTTCGAGCTCATCTGCGGTGAGGCTTGAGCCATGCTCCAGGCTTGGCTGTCTGTCGGTTACATCGTTCTGCTCGCGATTCTGCTGCTCGCTTTTCTCTTGTGGCGTAGGGGAGGTTTCGTTCCGGCCATCGCTGCACTGGTCGTGGGTATCCCGCTCTGGTTTGGATGGGAATACGCACGTCCGACCTGGACCACCGGCACCGTCACCGGCACCGAAGTGCGACGCAGCGATCCTGACGCCGGCGGCAACACAAGAGATGTCGAATACATCTACATGCGAAACCAGGCCGATCGGGGTCTTGAGCTCATCAATGAGGATTCCTGGTGGTGGTTGAAGCGCAACAGCTCGCGCGTCTTCAACGACGCCACGACGGCGCAGACACGAAGGACCGACGTCACCATCATGTGGTATCGCTGGCGCTCGACATTGTTCTCTTGGTACCCGAACGCGATCGCGGTCGGACCGCCCGGTTCCTGGCCGCTGTGGTCGGTGCGGACGATCGTTTTCTACGCGCTCTCGCTCGTTCTTTGGGTCAGCTACTTCTACGCCTTCTGTCAGGCTGCACCGCGACGACCGTGCGGCTGCGTCCGGCAACGGCTAGTTTGAACCCTCCTCCTCTCCTCCGCTGGATCGCGATCCCGATCGTGAGTAGTGTTCCGGCGCAGATTTTGGAGGGGACGACATGAAGAACGAGACATTCACCGAGGCAGGCAGCACGGCGCTCTCGCGCCGCAGCGCGCTCCGAAGCATCGGGACGGCGGCGGGCGTTGCCGCTCTTGCGCCCAGCGCACTGGCGCAACCGACACCGCCGCTTCCGCGCAGCCCTCTCCGAACGCGGCTCTCACGGCTTCGCCGAGCGTGATCTCGAACCCGCGCCGCGATTACAATCCGGGCAGCCCCGTCTCCTATCCCGATCCCGACATCGTCACGATCGATCCTGCCTTCGCGCAGCTCCGGGTCAACAACACGGCGATCCAGCGGCTCTTCACCGGCGGCATGTGGGACGAAGGCCCGGCGTGGTGCTCGCAGGGGCGCTATCTCGTCTGGAGCGACATCCCGAACGACCGCCAGCTCCGCTATATCGAGGATGATGGCCGTATCACGGTGTTCCGCCAGCCGTCGAACAACAGCAACGGCAACACGTTCGATCACCAGGGGCGTCAGCTCTCGTGCGAGCATCGCGGGCGCCGCGTCGTCCGTTACGAACATGACGGCTCGGTCAGCGTGATCGCCGAATTCTTCGAGGGCAAGCACCTCAATTCGCCGAACGACGTCGCGTGCCATAGCGACGGCAGCTATTGGTTCACCGATCCGCCGCCGGGCGCCTCGCTGTACGAAGGCATGCCCGACGCGCCGGGCGGCCTGCGCAATCCGACCGGTCTTCTGAACGGCAAGGTCGGCCAGCCGGTCGGATCCGGCGTGCTGAAGGGCGAGCTGCCCTCGAACATCTACCGCGCCGATCCGAGCGGACGGGTCGATATGCTGATCAGCGAAGAGGCCTTCGGCGGCGGCGGCAACGGCATCACCTTCTCGCCCGACTACAAGAAGGTCTACATCGTCAGCCGTCAGGTCGTGTGGAGCTTCGATATCGGCGCGGACGGCAAGTCGATCCGCAACCAGAAGCAGTTCGCCGATTTCACCATCGACGGCGTCCGCTGCAACACCGACGGCATACGCTGCGACATCTATGGAAACCTGTGGTGCAGCAGCAATGCGGGCGCCTTCGGCGTCGGCTATAGCGGCGTCACGGTCTGGAATCCGGACGGCAAGCTGCTCGGGCGCATCCGCCTGCCCGAGACCTGCGCCAATGTCTGCTTCGGCGGACCCAAGCGGAATCGGCTGTTCATGACGGCCGGGCAGTCGCTCTACGCCGTCTACGTCAACACCCAGGGCGCCGCCCCGGGCTGAAAAAACACGCCCGCGCATGGGCGCGCCTTGACCGCTTGCAACGGCCATGGCGCGGGCGTTTACTTGGTCGGGATCACAGGATCGTGAGCCGGAGTGCCCTCCATGCGCACGCCGTTTCCTATTCCTGCGGTTGTGCCAGAGTCGCTGCACCGCTTGCTCTAGTTCAGGCGGCCGGGAAGGCCAGCTAAACCGGAGACAACAGAGGAGGAAGCCGTGAGAGCCACTACATTTGCCGCTGCGTGCATTTTGGGAGCCTCGGTATCAGGCGCGGCTCTCGCGGCCGACCTCATCGTCCTGACCAATCAGGGTGCAACGCCCGGCGTGAAAGAGCTTGCTACGGCGTTCGCCAAGAAGAGCGGACACAAGGTCACCGTGATCCAGGCGGAGGACGCGGAGCTGAAGCAGCGGCTCAACGCCGGCACGGCGGACTTGATCACCGGGAAATCCCGGCCCGATCGATGCGCTCGTCTAAGGACGGCAAAGTCGTGGGCAACACGGTCACGCCGTTTGTGCTCGCAGGCCTCGGTCTTTCGGTGAGGGCCGGTGCGCCGAAACCCGACATCAGCACGGTCGACGCCTACAAGGCGACTCTGCTTCGCGCGAAATCGATCGGCTACTCGCGCGGATGCAGCGGCACGAATGTCGGGCAGGGGATTGCGGAGCTCGGCCTGACCGAGCAGCTGAAGGACAAGACGAAATTCACCGGCGGCGGTCCCGTCACCGATTACCTCGCGCGCGGCGATTTCGAGATCGGCATTCAGCAGACCAACATCATGGTCGGCGTGCCGGGAACGGACTATGTCGGGCCGCTGCCGGGTTCCTTGAACAAGCCGTGCGGATCGAGCGTCGGCGTACTGACCGCTTCGAAGCAGCAGGATGCGGCGCGCGAGATGATCCGGTTCATGGTCTCGCCGGAGGCCGCGCCGTTGCTGCGCAAGACCCACGTGGAGCCCGCCAACCGCTGAAACAGTGCTGCTGAGAGCCGACAGTATCGGCCAAACGATCGAGGAGGACGCCGATGGTTGATCAGATCAGACGTAACATCTTGGCAGCAGGCGCCGCGACCGCGGCGATGGCCGCAACGCCGCCCGGGCGTGCCGCACAGCAGGCCCGCCCGAATGGGCCGGGCAAATTCTATGAGAAAGGGCCCGTCCGCATCTATTACGAGGAGGCCGGCTCCGGCTTCCCGTTGCTGCTGATCGCGGGCGGCGGATTGAACTCGACGATCGCGGGCTTGAAACGCGGCGATCCGTTCAACCCGATCGACGAGTTCAAGGGCGAGTACCGCACCATTGCGTCGGATTTGCGCAACGCCAATACCGGGCAATCCTCCGGTCCGCTCGAGGTCGAGCGGCCGTGGGACTCCTACACCGATGACCATATCGGCCTGATGGATCATCTGGGCATCGACAAGTTCATGGTGATGGGCTTCTGCATCGGCGGCCCGCTCGTCTGGAACCTGATCGAGCGCGCGCCCAATCGCGTTGTCGCCGCCGTTCTGGCGCAACCGAGCGGCTCGCGTCCGGAGATGCGCGACCTCTTCTACGAAGGCAACATCAAGGGTTGGGGTCCGGATCTGGTCAAGCGGCGTCCCGAGATCACGATGGACACGGTCGACAAGTTCCTGACGCGGATGTACCGCAGCAATCCGGACTTCGTCATTACGGTGTCGCGCGATTTCGTGCGCAATTGCCAGACGCCGGTCCTGATCCTGCCGGACGATATCCCCGCGCATCCCTATGCGGTCGCGATGGAAGCCGCGATGCTCGCGCCGAAGGCCGAAGTGAGCATCTTTCCGTGGAAGCAGCCGAAGGAACGGGTTCCGCTCGCGGTGCGCCAGATACGTTCGTTCATGAAGGCGCATCGGCCCGCGACGGCCTAGACGGCGGTATCCGCCTGCGGGGCGGCCCACGCCGCCCTGCAACGCCCGTATTCGCGCACGAGTCCATTTGCAGGCGCTGGCTCCGGCTTGACCGGTCTGCGCTTGGCTGTGGGACTATCGTCCCATTGCGGGGTTCTGCGTCGGTTGCTGCACTCGATTAGGGCGCATCGCGCCCTTCAAGGATGACAGCGGCAACCCGCTCCGGAGGAAGAATGTCGATCGCCTGCAAGGCTGAGCGCAGTCAGCTCAGTCACGAGGAGTTCGAAACCGTCCGTCTGACGCACCATCCCGCCATCTACGATCTCGCCGGCGAGGAATTGCGCGCCCTGAAGCTGCGACTGCGGGAACAGCGCGACAAAGCGCGGACACTTGCGAGGCAAAGGCAACGGGAGACCCGAGGCAAGGCCGAACCGCGTGGAAAGGGATTTCCCGGGAGCAGTCGAGCAACCGCTAAAGCGCAAGCAAATTTTCACTGCGGCCCTCAAGCGGGTCAACAACGAGATCGATCGCTTGCGCAAGCTGGAGGCGCACACGGCTCACGTCGAGGCTGCCCGAGCGGCTCTCGCGCTGCACCGCGCGGCAAAATTTGTGCACCATCCTGCATCCGGTGACACGCCTCGTGACGGCATGCAGCCGCGGCCGAGTGCCCGCAGGCGGACCAAAGTTCCGCCGAGCACGATCGGCAGTATTTCGCAGGCGACCAAGGTTGCTCAAGCCATCCGCGATTTCAAGAACTCACTGACGCTCACGATGAAAGGGCTTTCACATGACGGAACGGTTGGACTGGAAGTGGATCGGGATCGGCGTCGTGACCATGATCGTCACTCAATTTCGTGGCCGTCCTAGTCCTGGGACTTATCTTGGGCCCGCAGCTCAGGGGAGTGACCAGCCCGGAGCAGATCACCCTGAGCAACGCGCAAATGTGGCTCGCCCTTCTCATCAACGTCCTGTCGTTTCTGATCGGCGGCTTCATCGTCGGCATCAAGTCCGCGGGCCGTACCATCATCGAGCCGGGTATCTCCGCCCTGGCCGCCGTGCTCATCGTGCTTGTCGTCTCGCGCCAGCTGTCGGCCGGCAACCTGATCGTCGGAGGCCTCGTGCCTTTCGCGGCGGGCGTCCTTGGCGGATGGCTCGGCGAGCAGCGGCAGAGCAGCGCTTGATCCTGCAGTAGACGCCATTCCTGACGACGTCTGTAAGGACCTGCGGCCTGAGAACGAGGACGGACTTCACGTTCGCTTTGGTCTTGCCGCCATCTTAGCCTGTGTTGGCGGTCGGGTGTATAAATGCGCCAGCGGTCATTCCATTTGCTTCGGCGGAGGGCGAAATGGGCTACGTGGCGCGTTATTCTCGTCGGTCTCGTTGCGTTCGTGCTCGCGATTGGCGCATTGGCGCCG
Organism: uncultured Alphaproteobacteria bacterium; assembly: GCA_963708555.1. Lineage (GTDB taxonomy): Bacteria > Pseudomonadota > Alphaproteobacteria > Micropepsales > Micropepsaceae > CAIYRG01. Next base: position 288,338 of record CAVPTF010000002.1, read on the forward strand.
GGCAGCGCGCAGGCGCCTTCCTCCGTCCTGATCCGCGGCGCCACGATCATCGACGGCATAGCCGATGCTCCGCTCACCGGACGCGCCCTCCTGATCGAAGGCGGCGTGGTTCGCGATATTCTGCCGGCGAACGCGCCGGCACCCGCGGGCGCCCAGGTGATCGATCTCAACGGCAAGTTCATCCTTCCCGGTCTCATCGATTCCCATGTCCACTGGGAAGAGTGGATGGGCGAGCTCTACGTCAATCACGGCGTCACGTCGGTCGTGGCGCTCAGCAATGTTGCGAAGGCGTTTGCGCACCCGAAGCCAGACGGTCCCCGATCTGCCGCGCGTGTTCCACAGCGGCAATCGCCCGCTCTTCACCGAAACATCGAGCGAAGCCGAAGTGCGGCAGGCGGTGCGCGACTGGCTCAAGAACGAGCCCGACATGGCGAATTTTCCGACGCACAACGACGCGATTGCGCGCGCCTATGCGGTCGCCGCGGATGAAACGCACAAGGCGGGCATCATGATCTTCGGCCATGCCGAGAATGCGCCCGCGGCGCTGCGCGACGGCCTCGATGTCGTCGAGCATGTCTGGGGTTACACCCAGGCCGCCATGTCGCCCCAGGACCTGCGCGACTTCCAGCAGGGCAAGCATCTCACCTGGGCGACCTTCGTCTCGGACTGGAGCGGTCAGGATGAGATGATCCGCGATACGATCGCGCGCGGCGGCTATCTCAATCCTACGCTGCACTACGAATGGGGCGGGATGAGCGTGCGCGCGAAAGAGCGCGAGCTCGAGGACTACATGCTTCTGAGCAGCCCCGAGCTCATCTATTTCCCGAAGAACATCATGGGGAGCCTTCTCTACAAGCATCGCCAGATCAAGAATTTCTCCAGCCGCTACGAGAACATGGTCTGGGTCGAATCGGCTGCCTCAAGAGGACCGCAAGGAATTCGAGGCGGGCTACAAGAACGTGCTCGAGTTCACCAAGCGATTCGTCCAGCTGGGCGGGAAGATCCAGGCCGGCACCGACACGATCACGGGCGGCGTGCCGGGCGCGAGCCTCCACCACGAAATGGAGATGCTGGTCGAAGCGGGTCTCACCCCGATGCAGGCGCTGAAAGCGGCCACATCATGGTCGGCGGAATTGCTCGCGGGCAAGAGCGGCGCGCGCGGCAATCCGAAGGTCGGCTCGATCAGGCCCGGGAATTTCGCCGACCTCGTCGTCGTCAGCGCCGATCCGATGGTCAACATCGCCAACACGAAGCGAATCGAACGCGTGATGAAAGCCGGCCGTTGGATCGAGCTCGGCTACCACCCGGAATATTATTCCTTCACGACGCCGGCGCGTTCGATCGCGGGTTCGGTCTTTGCGCCCGTGATCAGCGCGATCACGCCCTCGTTCGTCGAAGCCGGCGCACCGCAGACGCGAGTGACACTCGAAGGCAGCGGCTTCACCACCACGTCGCTCGTCCAGATCGACGGCGTCTCGGTCAAGACGATCTTCCGCGATCCCAAGCGCGTCGAGTTCGACCTGCCGGCGCGCCTGATCGAACGGGCAACGCCCAATCCCTATGTCGCGCCAGGGCCGGCACAGAAAATCGACGTTCTGGGCTATCGCGCGCTTTCCGTGCGCGTGTTCAATCCGCCGCCCGAAGGCGGCATGTCGAACACGATCAATCAGCTCGTGCGACCTCGCTGAAAGAATTTATTAAGCCGAGTGCAGCGATGCGCGTGCGCTCGCAGCGCTGCGCGCAATTTTAGAAAACATTGTCTCATCATCGCGTCCCACAAAGGTCACACCCGTGGACGCGCGCGCTGAGTTACGAATTCAGCATAAGATTTCGGGCGTGATCGCCTCGGGGGCTACGCACCGTTTCAATCTACATCCGCGAAGGAGGAGCGATGTCGCAAGCCAGCGCGTTCGAACAATACTTGCTCGAGCTCATCAACGCCGAGCGCGCGAAGGTGGGCGCACAGCCGCTTGCGCTCAACGACAACATCAATACGGCTGCCGAGCTCCACAGCCAATGGATGATCAACACCGATACGTTCTCCCACACGGGCGCCGGCGGTTCGAGCTTCACGACGCGGATGGCGAACGCCGGCTACACCTTCGTCGGTCCCTGGGGCGCCGGCGAGAACATCGGCTGGGCCAGCCTGCGCGGCGATCCCGGATATCAGGATGAAGTGCTGCTCCTCCACGTCAATCTGATGAATTCGTCGGGCCACCGCGCGAACCTTCTCAGCCCGACCTATCGTGAAGTCGGGCTCGGTTTCGTCGTCGGCCAGTACGGCACCTGGCAGGCCGCCATGGTTACAGAGGATTTCGTCAAGAGCGGTACGTCGCTGTTCCTGACCGGCGTGGCGTTCGACGATAAGGACGGAGACAAGTTCTACGATCCGGGCGAGGGTATGAGCGGTCTGACCGTCACGGCGACCAATACGAGTGGCGTCAAGTTCACCACCACGACCGAGCCCGCGGGCGGCTACGACATGGTGCTCGCGCCGGGCACGTATTCGGTCGCGTTTTCGGGCTCGAGTATCGTCGCACCTGCGGCCAAGACGATCACCATCGGCTCGCTCAATGTGAAGGTCGACCTCGTCGATCCCACGCTGACGTCGAGCCCGCCGCCACCGCCACCACCTCCACCGCCGCCACCGCCACCGCCCCGCCACCGCCGTCTGGATCCCTCACCGGAACGTCATCGGACGATACGATCCACGGCACCTCGGGCAACGACGTGATCAGCGGGCTCGACGGCGTAGACAGGCTTTATGGCGAAGCCGGCGCGGACACGATCAATGGCGGCGCGGGCAGCGACCACATCTACGGCAGAGCAGGCGCGGACACGCTCACCGGCAGCAGCGGCTACGACAAGTTCGTATTCGACACGGCCCTGGCAGCAGCGGTGTCGATCGCATTACCGACTTCTCTCACACCTACGATACGATCAGGCTCGAGAACGCGGTGTTCACCGGTCTCGGCACGGGGTATCTCGGTCCCTCGCAGTTCTATATCGGGGCGGCTGCGCACGATGCGACGGACCGCGTCATCTACAACTCGGCCACCGGAGCCGTTTTCTTCGATCCCGACGGCACCGGATCGGCCGCGCCCATTCAGTTCGCGCTGCTTTCGACGGGTCTTGGTTTGACCGCCAGCGATTTCCAAGTGATCTGACCGACAGCTCGACGCCTGATCCTGCATTCCGCAGGATCAGGCGGCCCGCGAACTACTCCGCGGCCTTCTGCATTGTGCCGAGCAGCCGTCCGAAATCGATCGGGAACGGAAACACGATCGTCGACGTCCGCTCGCTCGCGATCGAGTTGAGCGAGCTCAGATAGCGCAGCTGCATGGCTTCGGGCCGCGAGGCGAGAATCTCGGCCGCCTCCGCCAGCTTCTGCGCCGCCTGCTGCTCGCCCTCGGCGTTGATCACCTTGGCGCGCCGCTCGCGCTCGGCTTCGGCCTGGCGGGCGATCGCGCGGATCATCGTTTCGTTCAGATCGACGTGCTTGATCTCGACATTGGTGACCTTGATGCCCCAGGCGTCGGTCTGCCGGTCGAGGATCTCCTGGATGTCGCGGTTGAGCTTGTCGCGCTCCGACAGCATCTCGTCGAGATCGTGCTTGCCGAGCACCGAGCGCAGCGTCACCTGCGCGAGCTGGCTGGTCGCCTGGAGGAAATTCGCCACCTGGATGATGGCGCGCTCGGGATCGATGATGCGGAAATAGAGCACCGCGTTCACCTTCACCGACACGTTGTCGCGCGAGATCACGTCCTGCGGCGGCACGTCATCAACGCGCACCCGGAGATCGACGCGCTGCATCAGCTGCACGAACGGAACCAGCAGGATCAGCCCTGGTCCCTTGACGCCGGTGAAGCGCCCGAGCGTGAACACGACCCCGCGCTCGTATTCGTTCAGAATCTTGATCGCCGCGAACAGGATGATCACGGCGATGATAAGCACCACGGCAAGAAACACGGGGCCGATAGGCATGTCGATTCCCTCCATCAGGCGTTTTCCGGTTTCGCCGGGGCGACAGTCAGCGTCAGGCCATCCACGCGGCTCACCCGCACGAGCGCGCCTGGCGCAAGGGGAAGAGCCGAGACCGCGTTCCACGATTCGCCATGCACGAAGACGTGGCCGCGCGTGCCCGACCAGTCCTCGACCGTCCCCGCCATGCCGACCATCTCTTCGACGCCGGTGACGACGGGCCGCTTGCGCGATTTCACTGCCAGCCGCAGCACGAGTACGCTAAGCGCAACACTTGCCGCGGCCATCCCGCCCACGACGGCCCAGTTGATCTCGAAACCCACCGCATCGGGATCGATCAGGATCGCCGCACCCACGAGGAACGCGATCACACCCCCGACAGCGAACGCGCCGACCGTCGGCATGAAGGCCTCCGCCGTCATCAGCCCGATGCCCAGGAGGATCAGCCCCACGCCCGCGATCGTCACCGGCAGCACGGCAAGCGCGTAGAGCCCGATGAGCAGCGAGATCGAGCCCGCAATCCCGGGGAACACGGCGCCCGGACTCATGAACTCGAAGAGCAATCCGTAGACCCCGATCATCATGAAGATCAGCGCCACGTTGGGATCGGTGATCACGCTCAGGATCTGCGTCCGCCAATCCGGCGCCAGCTCGCTAGGCGTGAGATCGCGCGTCATGAGCGTCATCGGCATCCCCGCCACGCTCACCCGCCTGCCGTCGGCCTGCCGGAGCAGGGATTCGATATCGGGCGCGATGAAATCGATCACATTCTCAGCGGCCGCTTGTGTGGACGATAGACTCGCTGCTTCGCGCACAGCGCGCTCCGCCCATTCGGCGTTGCGGCCCCTGAGATCGGCGAGCGAGCGGATATAGGCGATCGCATCGTTCATCGCCTTGATCTCCACCGTCGGCGGCGACTGTTTCGCCTCGCCGTTCTTGTCGTCGCTCTTGCCGGTCTTGTCCTTCTCCTCGCCGCCGCCTCCGCCGATCCCTCCGATCGCCACCGGCGTCGCCGCGCCGAGATTGGTGCCCGGCGCCATCGCGGCGATATGGCTCGCATAGGCGATATACGTGCCCGCGCTTGCGGCGCGCGCGCCGCTCGGCGCCACGTAGGTCGCGACCGGAACGCTCGACGACAGGATCGCGCGGATGATCTCGCGCATCGACGTGTCGAGCCCGCCCGGCGTGTCCATGCGCAGGATCACGAGCCCCGCTTTGTCGGCATCCGCACGCTCAAGCCCGCGCACCACATAGTCCGCCGTCGCAGGCCCGATCGCGCCCTTGATGTCGAGCACAAGGGCCGTGGCGGACGACTCCGCTGCGGTTGAGCGCAGCAGCGCGGCGGGCCACAGCGAGATGAGCACCAGGCACAGCAAAACGCGCGCCCCTATGCGCCGTCTCAAGCCGGACTCCGGATCACGCATGGCTGAACGCTCCAGCACGCGTTGAACGCTGTACCGCCCGCGGTCACGCGAGCTTCATCATCTCCAACGCGGCGCGGCCCATGAAGCCGTAGGGATTGCCCATCGTCTCCTGGGTCTCGTAGTGATTATAGCCTTTCCCGACGATGAGCTGTGCCGGCTTACCGGCCGCCGCAAGCGCGGCGTGGAATTCACGCGTCTGGCGCTGGAATTCCGGGGTCTCGAGCGCGCCGTGCGTCAGCGTCAGCGGTGTGCGGATGCGATCGAGATGACGCTGCGGGCTCAGCTCGTGCTCCATCCGATCGGTGAACTTCACATAGCTCGACCGTTGCGACAGCCGTACGGCTTTCAGGTCGTACATTCCGCTGCCGAGAAGTGCGGCCTTGATGATGTCCTGCGGCAAGCCCTCACGCGCCCAATCGGTCAGAAGCACGCATCCGCCGAGATGCGCGCCCGATGAATGTCCGCAGAGATAGATCCGCTCGCGATCCGCGCCGAAGCTCGCGGCGTTCCGGTACACCCACGCGACCGCGCGCCGGCATTGCTCGACCATCGGGAACAGATCGCCGTCGGTCTCGCCCACATTGTAGAAATCGACCGCCGCGAAATGCGCGCCCGCCTTGACGTAGGTCTCCGCCATGTAGGCGTTCTGCGGCGCGCGCCCGCCGCGCCAGGCGCCGCCATGGAGGTAGACGTTCACCGGCGCATTCGGGCGGTTCGTTTTGTAGACCTCGATCTTCTCGATCTCGGCCGCGCCGTAGGCGAGCCGCACCGGCTCGCCGAGAACCTCGCGCGCCTTCTCGCTGTTCCACGTGCGGCGCTCGGTGATGTTCGGCTGGTTGGGCGCGTAGACGCGTTGATCGTAGGCTTCGTCCAGCTCTTGCTGATCCATGTCGCGCCAGACGAGCGGACCTTTGGCGCGCGGCGGGGCAGGGAGCCTTTGCGCAGAGGCCTGATCCGCGATCCCGATTGCTCCGGCGCTTGCGCAGGCTGCAACCATTGTCCGGCGCGTGAGATTGACCGGATCGTCCGCCATCAGGCCCTCCATCGCTCAAGATGGCGGACTCTAGCCGACTTTCGCCGAGCGGGTCAGGCGGCCTTCTGGTTCAATTTCGCGATGTGCTCCGGCGTGCCGTAGCCTCTCAGGAACACGTCCACCGCGCGGGGCACCATCTGTTCGATCATCGCCGGAGGGATCGCCTTGATGAGGCCGAGCAGGCGCGGAAGGATGATCCCCGACCTCGAGCAGATGGGTCAGGTGTCCCATCGCCACCCATGGCACCTCCTGGCGCAGATAGCCCTCGTGCATCATGCGCTGCAGGAACGTTGCAAGGTTCGTCAGATGCAGCAGCGGGCCGCTTTCGAAAGCGGTCTTCGCCATATCCGAACGGTCGCCATGCGAGATCAGGCTGCGCCGGACCGACAGCGCATTGTCGGATGTCTGGAGCCTCAGATAGCCGCAGACCGAACGTCTCCAGCACTTGGCGCAATTCTTCGAACGAAGAGACCTTGGGCCCCGCCAAGGGGTCGAGGAAGACGTTGTAGACACTGCCGACCTCGGTCGATTGCTTCATCACCGCGACGAACAGCTCTTCCTTGGACGGGAAGTAGGAATAGAGCGTCGCCTTTGAACCTCCGACCCGCGCCGCGATATCCGACATGCTCGCGCGGTCGAACCCCAGTTCCCGAAACACTTCTCCTGCCTTGTCGATGATCCCCTGACGGCGCTCCTCGGTCTTTACCCGCATACACACGACTCCTTTTTCATACCGTACTGTACATTTATACTTGACAGCCGGCAAGCCCCCTTATAAATAAACCGTACAGTACGGTTTACAAGGGGATAACCGATGAACACGATCAATCGCTCAGATCAAGGGCTTAGGCCGCAGGACCGTCCAGGCTCTGCTGTCTTTCCAGCGCTCTTCTCACCTCCGGCTGCGCCGCGATCCCCGATCTCGGGCCGGCGCCCCAGGCCAAAGAAGTCCAGACCTATGTGGCCGAGCAGGCCTTCCAGGCGCCCGCCGCCGAATGGCCCCAGTCGACGTGGTGGACGTCATACGCCGACCCGCAGCTCGACGCCCTGATCGCCGAAGCGCTGGCGGGTGCGCCGAGCCTCGCGCAGGCCGAAGCACGGCTCCGCCAGGCCGAGGCGATCGCCCAGCAGGTCGGCGCGTCGCGGCTGCCGCAGGTCTCCGCCGACGCGTCCGTCGCCGCGGTGAAGCAGAGCTACAACAACGGCGTCCCGGCCGCGTTCGTCCCCAAGGGCTGGAACGACACGGGCAGCGCCGCGCTCAACTTCTCCTACGAGTTCGACTTCTGGGGCAAGAACCGCGCGGCCGTCGCCGCGGCGACCTCGGATGCGGAAGCCGCGCGCGCCGATCTCGCCCAGGCCCGCCTCACGCTCTCGACCTCGGTCGCATCCGCCTATGCCGACCTCGTCCAGCTTTATGCCGAGAGCGCCTCGACCGAGCGCGCGATCGAGGTCCGGACGCGCACGGTCGAGCTTCTCTCTCAACGGCGCGCGCAGGGCTTGGAGAACCAAGGCGCGGTCAGCCAGGCAGAAGCCGGCCGTGCAGCGGAGGAAGCGAAGCTCGCCGCTGTCGCCGAAGCGATCGCGCTGACCAAGACCGCGATCGCGGCGCTTATCGGTCAGGGGCCGGATCGCGGGTTCAGGATCGAACCCCCGCAGTCCCCCTCGCTGAAACCGTTCGGACTGCCTGCGAACCTTCAGGCCGATCTGATCGGCCGCAGACCCGACGTCTTGGCCTCGCGCCTTCGCGCCGAAGCGTCGGCCCAGCGCATCGATGTCGCACGCGGCGACTTCTATCCCAACATCAATCTCTCCGCCGTCATCGGACTGCAATCGTTCGGTCTCGACGCACTCACGAAGAGCGGCTCCGATTTCGGCAGCGTCGGCCCGGCGATCTCGCTGCCGATCTTTACCGGCGGCGCGCTGCAAGGCGCTTATCGCGAGGCGCGCGCGGAATACGACGCCTCTGTCGCCGCCTATGACGCCGCGGTCACACAAGCGCTGCACGATGTCGCCGATGTCGCGGTCAGCGAACGCGCGCTCGTCGCGCGTCTCGCAAAGACGCGCGAAGCGCTCGCCGCTTCGGAAGTCGCGTATCGCATCATCGATATGCGCTATCGCGGCGGCCTATCCAACTATCTCGAAGTTCTCTCCGTCGAAGAAACACTGATCGCCAACAGGCAAGCGGTGGCCGACCTCGAAACGCGCGCGTTCGCGCTCGATGTCGCGCTCGTCCGCGCGCTCGGCGGCGGCTTCCAACCCTGATCCACCCACCACAACCGACCAGCACGCAGGAGCCTGCCATGCACAAGACCCCCGCACTCGTCCGACAACGAAACGATCGTCGAGTACTTCTCGTCCCACGCCGTCATGGCGCTCAAGAAAAAGAAATCCCGCCGGCGACTCATCATCATCGCGTTGCTCGCGATCCCGAAGATCCTTGCGGTCCTCTATGTCGGCATCGCGGGATTGATCGACGTGCACGACGCAAGCGCCGCCGATGCGCCAGTGGTCTTCAGAGCCGCTCCCTTCGTCAAGTGATCCACTCAACCAACTCAGCTCTCCAAGGAGAACCGCCATGAACAAGCCCATCACCCAGTCCGAGATCGAAACGCAGGCGCGCTGGTTCCGAACATCAACGCGCAAAGCAAGAAGAAAGCGCTGCGCAAGAAGCTCTTCGTCGCGCTGCTTGCGGGCGTAACGCTCTGCGGCGCCGGTTACTACGCCTATGACTACTTCGTCGGTTCGCGCTACGTGACGACGGACAACGCCTATGTCGGCGCCGAGACCGCTCACGTGACGCCGCTCGTTGGCGGCCCGGTGAAAGAGGTGCGCGTCAGCGACACCGATACCGTCAAAGCCGGCGACGTCCTCGTCGTGCTCGACGGCACGGACGCGCGGCTCGCTCTGACACAGGCGGAGGCGGCGCTCGCGCAAGCCGAGCGGCGCGTCCGCGGCTATTTCGCGAACGACGAGGGCCTTTCGGCTCAGGTCTTGGCCCGCGGCGCCGATCAGGCACGGGCCGCCGCCGATGTCATTGCCGCGCAATCCGCACTCGACCGCGCCCGCATCGACTTCGGACGCCGTCAGGCGCTCGCATCCACGGGCTCCGTCTCGGGCGAAGAACTCACCGCGTCCGAGAACGCGTTCCGTCAGGCGAGTGCGGCGTTCGACGCCGCGCGCGCCGCACAGGCCCAGGCCGCCGCCAACCGTGAAGCGGCCATCGGTGCGCTCAAGGCCAACGCCGTGCTCGTCAGCAACACGACGGTCGACACCAATCCCGAAGTCGCTGCCGCACGCGCCCGCTTCGAGCAGGCGAAGGTCGATCTCGAACGCACCGTCATCCGCGCACCGGTCGACGGCGTCGTCGTCCAGCGCGCGGTCCATGTCGGTCAGCGCGTGCAGTCCGGTGCATCGCTCATGAGCATCGTCCCGGTCGGCGAAGCCTATGTCGATGCGAACTTCAAGGAGATGCAGTTGACCAAGGTGCGCGAAGGCCAGGAGGTCGAGCTCACCTCCGACCTTTACGGCTCCGATGTGGTGTTTCACGGCCGCGTCACCGGCCTTGCGGGCGGCACCGGCTCGGCGTTTGCGCTGATCCCGGCGCAGAACGCGACGGGCAACTGGATCAAGGTCGTCCAGCGCGTGCCCGTGCGCATCGCCATCGATCGCGAGGATCTCCTGAAACATCCGCTCCGCGTCGGCCTGTCGATGGAAGCCACCATCAACACCGGTCGCTGAGATCAATCGCCCTTCCGAAAGGCCACTCCGATGACCGCCCTTGCCGCCACGCCATCCGCCTCGAGCGGTCCCGTTCAAAGCCAGCTCCTGCTGTGGAGTGCGGCAGGGCTTCTCGCCACTGCCAACTTCCTGGCCGTGCTCGACATCACCATCGCCAACGTTTCGGTGCCCAACATCGCGGGCAATCTCGGCGTGTCGAGCAGTCAGGGGCTGTGGGTCATCACTTCCTACGCGGTCGCCGAGGCGATCACCGTGCCGTTGACCGGCTGGCTTGCCGGCCGGTTCGGGGCGCTTCGCGTCTTCTCCACCGCGATGGCCGGATTTGGTCTGTTCTCCGCGCTCTGCGGTTTCTCGACGTCGCTCGAAATGCTCGTGCTTTTTCGCGTGCTGCAAGGCATGGCCGGCGGCCCGCTCATTCCGCTGTCGCAAACGCTTCTGCTGCTGATCTTTCCCAAGAAGCAGCAGCCGATCGCGCTCGCGCTGTGGAGCATGACGACATTGATCGCACCGATCGTCGGCCCGATCCTCGGCGGTCAGTTGTGCGACAATCTCGGCTGGCCTTCGATCTTCTACGTCAACGTGCCGATCGCGTTTGTCGGCGCGCCGCTGGCCTTCTGGTTGCTGAGGGCGAAGGAAACGCCCACGACCAAAGCGCGCGTCGATGGCATCGGCCTCGTGCTGCTCGTCATCTGGGTCGGCGCGCTTCAGATCATGCTCGATCTCGGCAAGGAACATGATTGGTTCGAGTCCACGATGGTCGTGTGGCTCGCGGTCGTCGCCATCATCGGCTTTCTCGCGTTCCTGATCTGGGAGCTGACCGATGCCAATCCGATCGTGTCGCTCAAAGTCTTCCGGCACCGCGGCTTCGCCGCGTCGATGGTTGCGCTGCCGCTCGCATTCGGCGCCTTCTTCGCCGGCAATGTGCTCACGCCGCTCTGGCTCCAGAGCAATATGGGTTACACCGCGACCTGGGCAGGTTACGTCAGCGGTACGATCGGTATCCTCGCCGTCTTCGCTGCGCCCATAGCTGCCGTCCTCTCCACCAAGATCGATCCACGCCGCATCATCTTCGTCGGCATCCTCTGGCTCGCCTTCACACTCTACATGCGCGCGTCCTCGACCAGCGATATGGATTACTGGTCGATTACGACCTGGGTGTTCCTCGGCGGTCTCGGTCTGCCGCTGTTCTTCCTCCCGCTGACCCAGATCGCGCTCGCGAGCGTCGATCCGGAGGAGACCGCGGGCGCGGCCGGCGTGATGAGCTTCATCCGCACGCTGTCGAGCGCCGTGGCGACATCGATCGTCAACACCGTCTGGGAGAACGGCGCGAGCTACAATCAGAGCGAGCTCTCAGGAGAGCTCAACGGCGCGCAGTCCTCCATCGACGGCCTGATGCAGTACGGGATGAGCCACGACCAGGCGGTCGGTACACTGACCAACATCACCTACGGGCAGGCCGTCATGCTCTCGACCAATCAGGTGTTCCTGGCGGCCGCCGCGTGCTTCCTCGTCGCGGCCGCCGCGATCTGGCTCGCGCCGAGACCCACGCGCGTCGCCAATCCCGCCATGGCGCACTGACCCGAACGCGAGGAGGAGACGATACGCAATGTCGACTTGGCCTGGAGAATGCGAGCCTCTCCAAATGTTAATCGGCCAAGTCCCGTCTCCTCCTCGCTGATCTCGAATGTTTCCGGCGTTCTACATACAATCAGGCACCCGCTCACGCGGGATTGACCGCGCTCAACTCTGCCAGAATCGACTGCCCTTGCGGGAGAAAGATGCTAACTTCCGGGCTCTCTAGATGGGTCGGGCTTGAGGGTTGGAGGGTAAGAATGCTCCGTAAAGTTGCAATCTCGGTCGCTCTGGCCGCGCTTGTCTGCGCGCCGGTAGGTGCGCAGAACGCACAGAACGCGGCCAACGGGGCGCAAAATGCGATGGCCGTGATCAAGGCCGCCGACATGGCGATGGGCGCCAGCGCCGCGAAATCCATCCGCTACACCGGCACGGATGGCTACGTGGCGGTCATCGGACAAAGTTCCTCGCCGGATATCAATGGTGACGGCTGGCCGCGCTTCCACCTGAGATCCTTTTCGCGCGTGATCGACTACGAAACCAACTCGATGCGCGAAGAGCAGGTGCGCACCCAGGGCGATAACCCGACCGAAGTCGGCGGCGGCCAGCGTCCGATCATCGGTGAGCGCAAATCGGTTTCGTTCTATCGCGACGGCTATGCCTGGAACGAGAACGCCGACGGCTCGATCGTTGCACGCCCGCAGGACGTTCTCATCCGGCGGCTTGAGATTCTCATGACTCCGCACGGTTTCATCCGCGCGGCACTCCAAGCCAAGGACTTGAAGCTGGAGGACCGCGCCGAGAGCTTCCGCAGCACCAAGCGCATCCGCACCGTGTCCTTCAGGTACATGGACAGATATCCGCTCACCGGATGGATCGACGAAGCCAACCATGTGACCAAGATCCAGAGTTGGCATCCCAATCCCGTGGTCGGCGATCAGTTCGTCGAGACCCGCTATGCGCAGTACCGCCAGTTCGACGGCTTCTCCTTCGGGACGGAGGTGCACCAGAGCATCGGCACACCGCCGCATCCGAGCTACGACTTCACCGCCGCCAATCTCGCGATCAACGTGCCGAACGCGGCGCTCGAGATTCCCGCTTCCGTCCGTCAGGCCACGGACAATTCCGCACAGGTGACGACCAGGGAGCTCAGCCCCGGCGTCTGGCTCATCGGCGGCAACAACTACAATTCGGTCGCCATCGAGTTCGCCGAATTCTCCCTTGTCGTCGAAGCGCCGTTGAACGAACAGCGCTCGCAGGCCGTGATGAGGGAAGTGCGCCGGCTCGTTCCGACCAAGCCGTTGCGCTACGTCGTCAACACGCATCATCACTTCGATCACGCAGGCGGGCTTCGCGGCTATGCGGCCGAAGACGTCCTGATCGTGACCCAGGAGCAGAATTTCGACTTCTACGAAAGTCTGGGCACGGCCCTGCATCCCCAGACGATCGAGCCTGACGCGCTCGCCCGCGCGCCGCGCCAGGTGCACTATGTTCGCGTGCAGGATCGCCGCACCATCACCGATGGCCGTCGCTCGGTGCAGCTCTATCACGTGAAGGACCAGCTTCACGCGACCGACATGATGATCGTGTTCCTGCCGAACGAGGGGATCCTCATCCAGGCGGACCTGTTCGAGCCGCCGCCCGCCGGCGCCACGCCAGCGCCGACCGAGCGCAACATGGCGCTGCTGCGCACCATCCAGCGCGTCAGCATCAAGCCGACGCGGATGGTCTCGATCCATTCCGGCGAGGTTCCGATCGCGGACTTCCTGCGCGTGGTCGGCCAGCGCGAATTCGTGGCCGCAGGCGAGGGCCTCGACGCCGCCCTGAACGAAGGCCGGTAGGTTTTGCGCATTCGGATTGCCACCGTTCTCGCCGCGGCGCTCGCATGGGGAGCCATCGCCGCGGCGCCGATCGAGGCGCCGCCTCATCCCGAAACGACGGGCTCGCTCAACACCGCCGACCTCAACGCTCGCACGCGCGCCATTGCCGATGACCGCTTCGAGGGTCGCGGCCCAGGGACGCCTGCAGGCGAACGCGCGGCGCAATGGATCGCCGATGAGATGAAGCGCATCGGCCTCAAGCCCGGCAACAATGGAAGCTATTTCCAGACCGTGCCTGCGGTGACCATCGCGCTCGACGCCGCGAAATCCTCCTTCTCCATCGCCGGTCCTGACGGCGAGAAGCGTTTCGCTTTTGCCGATGAAGCCGTGTGGTGGACGCCCCAATACGAGCAACAGAACGTGAGGGTCGAGCGCGCGCCGCTCGTCTTCGCCGGCTATGGCGTGGTCGCGCCGGAAGAGAATTGGAACGACTACGCGGGGCTCGATGTCAAAGGGAAGGTCGTCGTTGTGCTCATCAACGATCCCGGGCTTCCTCACCAATGACGACGCGCTCTTCAAGGGCCGGACGATGACCTATTACGGCCGCTGGACCTACAAGTTCGAAGAAGCTGCGCGTCAGGGCGCTGCCGGCGTCATCATCGTCCACGAGACCGAACCCGCGGCCTATGGCTGGCAGGTCGTGCGCAATTCGAACTCCGGCGGGCTTTCGTATCTCGATGCGCCCGACAAGAACAAATCCATGATCCCCTTGCGCGCGTGGATCACGCAGGAGTCCGCGCAAGCACTCTTCCGCCGCGCGGGACTCAACTATGACGAGGTCAAGCTCGCGGCGAACCGTCGTGGCTTCAAAGGCGCGCCGCTCGGCCAGCTCACGGCGTCAGCGTCCATGCAGTCGACCGTTTCGCGCATCACGACGCGCAATATCGTCGGCGTGGTCGAAGGCCGCACACGCCCGGATGAATATCTGCTCTACACGGCGCACTGGGATCATCTCGGCTTGAAGCCCGATCTTCCGGGTGCGGACAAGATCTACAACGGCGCCATCGACAACGGCATCGGCGTCTCCACCATCCTCGAAATCGCCGAAGCGTTCGTGCAGTCCGACACGCCGCCCGCGCGCTCGGTCGCGTTTCTCTGTTGGACGCTGGAGGAGCAGGGCCTTCTCGGATCGGAGTATTTCGCCAAGAATCCGTTATGGCCGCTGAAGAATATTGTCGCCGGCATCAATCAGGACGGCACGCTTCCGCAAGGCGGTGCGCGCGACATGGTGATCGTGGGTTCCGGCGCTTCCGAGCTCGAGGACATGTTCGCTCAGGTCTTGCGTTTGCAGAACCGCGTCATCACGCCCGATCCCGAGCCGGAGAAGGGCTTCTTCTATCGCTCCGATCACATCAGTCTCGCCAAGGTCGGTGTGCCGATGCTTTATCCGGGCGGCGGCTTCGATCTGCGCGCCGGCGGTACGGCTGCAGGTCTTGCGGTGAAGAAGCGCTATCTTGACGAGTTCTATCACCAGCCGACGGACGAATTCGATCCGAGTTGGAACATGTCCGGCCCGCTCGACGATGCGATCGTGCTGTTTGCGTTCGGCGAACGACTCGCAAACGGCGAAATGTGGCCGAATTGGCGCGAAGGAAACGAGTTCCGCCGCATTCGCGATTCAAGTCGCGCCGGCAATTAGGTTTTTCACAACCGATCGGATCGTTCCCGCGGCGTCGTAAATTTGTGCGGGAAACAAACGCGGTTGAGCACCGTTCTTTGCCTATGCTCGATCCATTGCATAGGCCACGCAATCGGCTGCTCTCCGCGCTTTCCGTCCGGCTCAGCTTCGAGAGGCTGAGACCGACGCTCGACACAATAGAGTGCGCGCGCGATCAGGTGCTTATCGATGCGGACGCCTCGCTCGACCAGGTCTATTTCCCGGAGAGCGCGGTGGTTTCGCTGAGCACGGTCTTTGCCGACGGCACCGCCGTCGACATGGCGACGATCGGGTGCGAAGGCTGCACCGGTGTGCAGGCGGTCCTTGGAGCCAAGATCTCCTCCGTGCGTCTGCTCACGCAGATTCCCGGAACGGCGATGCGGATGTCGCGCCGTGCGTTTGCGTCGGCGATGAACGCGCTGCCGGACTTCAAAGCGCTGATGTACGACTACGCGCAGGCGTTTCTCGATCAGGCGCTCGTGTCGGGCGCGTGCAACGCGGCGCACCAGTTGAACCAGCGCCTCGCGCGGTGGCTTCTTACCACGCGCGACCGCAGCGACAGCGACATCCTGCCGGTCACGCAGAGCCTTCTCGCCGAGATGCTGGGCGTGCAGCGGCCGACCATGACCACTGCGCTCGGCGAGTTCGAGCGTGCGGGCTTGATCGCCGGCGCGCGTCGCCAGATCACGGTTCTGGACCGCGCCGGGCTCTCTGAGGAGTTCGTGCGAATGCTACCACCGCCTGCACGAGCGGCTAGGGTTCAGCGTCCCAGAGCCCGTACTGGGCTGAACCCCGCGCGAGTCATCTACATGACCGACAGCGGTTACGGTCTAGGCTAGCTTCAGCGATCAGAAGGGTCCGTCAGGCTTGCTCAGGGGGCCACGCGGGACCGCTTTTCCACGGAACGCTTGCGTCGCGCATGAGGACGGGACCGTGCGCGCGCTGACTCGCGAGGGTTTTTGGACCGATGGAGCCGAATTTCAAGGCCGATGAGTTTTCCCGACTTACGCCCGCCGAGAGGGTGACCTGGTGCCGCCGGATGGCCGCCGAGGCCGAGTGTCTGGCCGAAGCGGCGGCGAGCCCGCCCGTTCGCACCGCCTATGTCGAGCTGGCGAAACAGTGGACGGCGCTCGCCAATGAGATCGAGCGAGAAATCTCGCGGACGGTGTAGTCGTCAGAAATCGGGCTTCGCCGAGGTCGGAACGTCGTAGTTCCGGTTGGAGTATTGCTCCGTCGGGTTTTCGGCGCAGACCTGCTCGTCCCATGCGTCCGAGCCGCGACCATAGGTGATGGTCGCCGTCCAGGGCGTGGTGAACATGCCGTCGTCGCGGACCGTGAATTCGAGCTGCAGGTGCCTGCCCCTATAGGCGCGGTCGATATCGCCTTGCGGAAGGCGCATGTTCTCTTTCGCGTCGCGATCCAGGCCCTCTTTCGCCTTGTCGTAGTCGAGCAGGCGGTAGCGTTCCACGACATGGAGCGCCTTCGTGTAAGGCGTGCCGTACGCATCGACCATCGCATAGGGCCGGTCGGTCCTGATGCCTATGGTGTCGATCACCAGCGTGTCGCCTTCGTAATGGCCGACCGAATCCCCGTACCACGACGGCGTCACGTCCTTGGGATGCTGCTGGTTCATCCGTACACGGCGGATTTCGTGGTCGGGATTGCCGTAGAGGATCGTGACCTTGTCCTTCTCTTGGATCATCTGCATGTTGAACGAGCCGAAGATGTAGGGGACCGGCATCGGCCAGCACAGGAACGCCGGTGTCGGCGGCGTGACGCCGGAGAGCGATACCTCGCCATACTTCTTCACCGCGGCGGCCGCCTGGGGCTTCAGGATCGGGTTCGTGTGGTCGCCGACCAGCATGTTCCAATCGCTCGCGCCGTCCTGAGTGCGGCGCTTGGTGTTGGTGACGGGACCGGGTCCCTTCATGGGCGGCTCGAAGCCGGGGAGGGAGGGATGGCGCCACACGCCGGAGAAATCCGGCACGGAGCCCTGCCCGAGAACGGGCGATGCGAAGACCGCCGCTGCTGCCGCAAAAATGAAAAAACCCGCCCGCATGGTCACCCCGTTAAAGAACGCCCCGCGCGGATCGCACGGGGCACCTTTATGTAGCCTAAACCGCTGTTGGTTGTCAGCCGTGGGTCTCAGAAATCCGGCTTGTCGGCCTGCGGCACCGCCGTGTCGCGGTCGTTGTAGTACTCGAACGTGTTCTCCGCGCAGACATTCTCGGTCCAGAGATCGTCGGCCTTGCTGTAGGTCGCGAACCCCGACCACGGAGCGTTGAACACGTTGGGATCCACCACGGTGAACGCCACCTGCAGTCCTTTGCCCCTATAGTCGGGATCGATCGAGGCGGCCTGATTGGTCGCCGGCGGGCCGTTCACGGCCACGTTGCGCTCGCGCGCTTCTTTTGCCTCTTCGTAGGAGATCAGGCGATAGCGCTCGATCACATGCAGCGCTTCGCTGTAGGGCGTGCCGGCCTGATCGACGAGGGCGACGGGTCCCACCTTCACGCCGATCGTGTCGATCACCAGCGTGTCGCCTTCGTAGTGGCCGATCGAATCGCCATGCCAGGATGGCGTGATCTTCTCAGGGTGCCGCGAGTTCAGGCGCACGCGGCGAACTTCGTGGTCCTGCATGTAAACGATCGTGACCTGGTCCTTCTGCTGCAAGAGCTGCATGCCCTGCACGCGGAAGATCAGGGGTGCCACCATCGGCCAGCACGTGCTCGACGGTGTCGGGAACGGCTTGCCGGCACGCGTCGAACTCGTAGCGCTCCCGTACGATCCTCGCCGCCTCGGGTTTCAGGTTCGGGCTCGCGTAGGCAGGTGGCCCCTTATAGACGTTGCCGGGATTGCGCAGAGGACCAGGCCCCGACACCGGTTGCTCCAGCGCGAACGTTGTTCGCGCCCAGGCGCCCGTGAGATTGGGAATGGTCTCGGCGCTCTCCGCGCGCAGGATCGGCCCGACGGCCATGGGCGCAAGCGCGAATACAACAACCGCACGGATGATGAGGGACGCGGAAATCGGGTTTGTCATGCGAGCACCCCCGAGCTGTCTGTGTCCATCATATCAACCTTGCGGAGCCCCGCCAATGTCAGCGCCCCGCGCCACGTCCCGCGACATCAGCTCGGGTTTGAGCGCGAGAGCGAGGACCGCGCCGACAACGCAAATCAGCGAAAGCTGTACGCTGCCGGCGAGTGTCCAGCTGAATTCGCGGGCCATCCACCCGATCGAGTACCCGGCGACCGATGCGGCCGTGTAGAAGCTCGTGACGAAGACGCCGGACGCGCGTCCCGCGAGCTCGCCGCTTACCGCCTTCACGTGATATCCGGCCATGTTGACGTAGATCGTGCCGGCGGCGACGACGCCCCAGGCGAATGCCAGTACCCCCTGCGCCGCGAAACTGACAGGCCCGTTGAACAGCAGCCACCCGACGAGGGCCTGTGCAAGGAAGCACGTCACGAGCACGGCGCGCATCGGAAATCTGTCGCCGAGGAAACCGCCGCCGATGGACGCCAGCGCACCCAGGCCGAAGATGCTCATGACCGTGCCGGTGTCCGCGGGCGTGAAGCCCAATTGTTCGCGCAAATAGGTCGGATACATCCCGAGAAAGCCGTACGCCGCGAGCCCTGCGATGCAGCTCAAGATCACCAGGATCGCCGTGTTGGGATTGCGCAAGGTCTTGGCGCCGCCGATCACGGCCGCATCGGCCGTCCCGTCGGCGAGCTTCACCTCGCTTACGGATCTGCGCACGAAGAGCGCGACGAACGCCATCGCCACGAAACCGAGCAGGCCAAAGACGATCATCGGCGCTCGCCATGTGCCGTAGGCGGAGAGGATCGTTGCGCCCAGCATCGGGCCGAGAATGGCGCCCACGCCGAAGGTGAAATTGACGGCACCGACGCCGGCCGACCGATAGCGCACAAAGAAGCTCGAGAGAATCGCGAGCAGAGCGGTCAGCTGCATCGCTTCGCCGACGCCCGTGAGCGCGCGGTAGATCAGCATATCGGCGAAGCCCACCGCCAGCACCGTCACCAACGTCGCTGCCGAAAAGATGAAGGTGCCGATCTGCGTCACGGATTTGCGCGCATAGCGCGACATCAGATAGCCGGTCGGCAGACCCGCGAGCGCCATGCCGATGGTGAAGACGGTCGACATCAGGCCGGCTTCCGGCAAGTCGAACCCGAATTCGCGCCTCACCTCCGGCAGGATCAGCGGAAACAGCTGCCGGTCCATCGCATTGATCACATAGGAGCCAAGCAGGATCGCGATGCCCGCGACGGCCAGAGCCTTTTCCGCCCGGATATCGGCCTTGTCGACCGTCCGGGCAGCGGTCGCCTGGGTCACGAGCAAGCGCCCAGGCAAGTCATTGAAAATACTCGGTGATTTCCGTTATCAATAGTGTGCTCGCTCGAATTTTTTCGCGCACAGCCAAGTGCTTGATCCTGCTGGTTCTTCACCGGAAGGAGGCCGGCTCCCGAGCGCCCTGGCCGGTTACGTCCCCTCCAATGAAATCGCCGTTTGCCATCGTTCCGACCGCTCCAAGTTCATGGTCTGTTCTTATACAGAATTCGGACGATAGTGTCACGGACGGGCAGTGCTCACTTTGAAGTTGCTGGCAGTGTAATGGCAGTCGATGGCGGAGGCGGCCCCAGCCGCTCGAACCCGTGGAAAGGCAGGGGAGAAAAAATTGAACAGAATGACCAACGCTCCGAAGGCAACGATGAGAGCGGAAGCCACCCTGATCGACCACGACCCACCTTTCATTTGATCTCTCCCGCTTAGCCCCGGCGCAGCGATCGCGACGCTCATTCCGTTTTGCTGTTCGCCATGTACCAATCGCAGATGCGCTCGCCCGTCCAGAACGCGACGTCGTTGCGCGCGCGCATGTGCTGCAGCGCCTCGCGGAAGTAACGGAATCGGTGCGGTGCACCCATGATGTAGGGATGCACGACCAGCGCCATCACGCGCGCGGACTGTGCCGAGTCTTTGTAGATCTGTTCGAACTGATCGATCGCGCGGTTGCGATACTCGGCGGCGACGTGATGCTGGATCAGCATCATCG
This sequence comes from uncultured Alphaproteobacteria bacterium, assembly GCA_963708555.1. Lineage (GTDB taxonomy): Bacteria > Pseudomonadota > Alphaproteobacteria > Micropepsales > Micropepsaceae > CAIYRG01. The sequence continues at coordinate 308,692 of CAVPTF010000002.1, forward strand.
CCACATCGTTGCATTCCTGCGTATAGGGAACGCTGACGATCGGCTTTGTCCGCGTTTTCAGCCGCACGGGCTGATCGTCGAGCACCCAGTCGGCCACATATTCGAAGCCTTCCTCCACCAAGAGGTCCGGCGTTTCCCAGGTCTCGGTCAGTCCGGGTCCGAGCCATCCGCGCGGCGGCTTGCCGGTGAAGGCACGGATCGCCTCGCGCGTCTTGATGATGTCTTCGCGCTCGTTCTCCACCTTCTGCATGTTCTTCTGGGTGAACCCGTGCCCCATGAATTCCCAACCGCGCTCAAGAGCCGCGCGCGATATGGGCTCATAACTGCGAATGGCCGAGCCGTTGATCGCAAGCGAAGGGGTCACCTTCAGCTCATCGAGCACCTCGATGAGACGCCAGAATCCAACGCGGTTGCCGTATTCGTGCCACGCCCAGTTCGGAATGTCGGGTATGGACGGTCCACCCGCAGGCGGTGTCAGCACCGTGCGCGGCATTGCCTCCTGCGGATTCCATTCCTCGATATTGACGATCACCCACACGGCCATGCGCGCGCCGTCGGGCAATGAAAGGCGCGGCCGTTCGGTGATGGCGGAGTAGGGGATGCGATCCGTCGGCAGCATGCGCGTCATGGGTCGCGTCGTCCTAGTTGATTGAGATGGTCGTGGGGCCCATCTTAATCTGTGCGCCACCAACGTCCCAGAGAATCCCCACACAATGACAGACCCCAATAACCACGACCAAGTTCACTCCGCGAGCTACCGGCTTGCCGCGCTCGACCAGGACTTTCTCCTTGGGGACAGCATGCGGGGCGTGCGCTTTCTTCTCGAATACGCCAAAGCCGAGGAGCGGCTGAGAGCCTGGGGGGTGCGTTCGACGATCGTGGTGTTCGGAAGTGCGCGCACCACGGAAGCGAATGACGGCTCGGTGAGAGGCGATCATCGCGCCCGTTGGTACGATCAGGCGCGGCGCTTCGGGAGGCTCGCGTCGGAGAAGGGCGGTTCGCTCTATCCGATGAACGGCCAGCGCGACAACGTCATCGCCACGGGCGGCGGCAGCGGGATCATGGAGGCCGTCAGCCGCGGCGCGTGGGAGGTGGGAGCCCCTGCGATCGGTTTCAACATCATGCTACCGCACGAGCAGGAACCGAACGCCTATCTGACGCCGGACCTGACGTTCAACTTCCACTACTTCGCGATGCGAAAGATGCATCTCGCCATGCGGGCGAACGCGCTTGTCGTTTTCCCGGGCGGGTTCGGCACGATGGACGAGATGTTCGAGATGCTCACTCTGCACCAGACCGGCAAAGTGTCCTCGGTGCCCGTCGTTCTGTTCGATCGCGCCTATTGGTCGAAGCTGATCAATTTCGAGTTCCTGGTCGAAGAAGGCATGATCGAGGCGAAGGATCTGTTGCTCTTCTCTTTCGCGGATGACTACGAGGAGCTTTGGACGACGCTGATCAAGCGCGGTCTCGTCGAGCACACGCCGGAGAGCGCGCAGCCGAAACCACCAGATGGCAGGACGCCGACGCCGTAGCGATCGTCGGTCGCTTACGGCGACGACATCACTCTCTTGTTGCGCCATTCGGCGGGCGGCATCCCGACGGCCTTCTTGAACGCGCGGCTGAAGGCGGCCTCCAACTCGTAACCGATTTCCGCGCCGATCGCAGCGATGCTGGAGACGCCGTCCGAGAGCTTCGATGCGGCGATCTGCAGACGCCATTTCTGAAGGTACTGCATCGGCGGCGTTCCCACGAACGAGGTGAACCGCTCCGCAAGCGACGAGCGCGACACACCGACGTCTTTCGCGAGCCGATCGAGCGTCCAGTCGCGCATCGGCTGCTCGTGCAGCAGGTTCAGGGCGCGGCCGACGTGACGGTCGCGCAAGCCCGCGAGCCATCCCTTGCTCTCTTCGGGCAATGCCTCGACATAGTGGCGCACGAGCTCGGCGAACATGAGCTCTCCGAGCTTGGCGAGTATGCCGCTTCCGCCCGCGCGCTTTTCTTTGGCCTCCATGACCGCGAAGCGCGTGAACTGATCGATCCAGCCGCTCCGGTCCGCGTCGGGATTGTGGACATGCAGGATGCGCGGCAAGGCTTCCAGCAGCGGATTGAACGGTCGCGAATCGCAACCGAGGAAGCCGCAGACGAAATGCGCCTTGTCCTCTCCGCCGCCATCGAGATTGAGAAGCAGCGGTATCCGGGCAGCGATCTCCGGGCGCTCGAAGACGCTCATGTCCTGCGTGCCTCTCATGCCGCGCGCACTGGAGAGGACGTGCGCATCGCCTTGCGGAAAGGCGACGACGTCGCCCGCCGACATCTGGACCGGTTCGACATCGTGGCCGATCACGGACGCCCAGGCGGAGCCGCTGGTGATCACGTGATATTCGATGACGTGGTCGGCGTCCGGCATGACCGTGGGCGCCACGAGCCTCGCCGGTCCGGTCTCGGCGACCCAGGGCGCCGCGGCATCGACGTCGAAAAAGACGGCGCCCTTTCAGCCGGACCGCGCGCAGGACATCGGACAGCGTGTCGATGCTCACGGGCGGCGGGCCTTTGGACGTTCGATCAAGTCCGCTGGACGATCGGACATGGCGCGGCCGCGATTTGGATTTTCGATCAAAACACGCGGTAACCCGATCATTCATCGTCAGAAGGCCTTTCACTACAGTTCGATCGTCGATGGTGCTGCACGATCCTAAACCGGAACAAACATCACCATCGCAATCCATACAAGATCGGAGGACCAAGTCATGCTCAACCAAATCATCTGCGAACCCGGCGCCCGGATGGTGCGTGGCCGCAGCCTGTCCCCCCTCAGTCCCCTGAAGGCGCGCCAGCAGGCGACCTGGGCCGCAGGGGACTTTGCCGTGATCGGAACCACGCTGCAGATCGTCGGCGAGGACCTGTGCGAGGCGCTCGATCTTCGGGCCGGCCAGCGCGTGCTCGACGTGGCGGCGGGCAACGGAAACGCGGCGCTCGCCGCGGCCCGCCGGTGGTGCAACGTGACAGCCGACCGACTACGTGCCCTCGCTTCTCGACCGCGCGGCCGAGCGTGCGGTTGCCGAGCGTCTACCCATCGAGTTCGACATCGCGGATGCGGAAGCGCTGCCTTACGAGGATGCGTCCTTCGACGTCGTCATGTCGACGTTCGGAGCGATGTTCACGCCCGACCACGAGAAGCCGGCCAAAGAGATGCTGCGCGTCTGCCGGCCTCAAGGAAAGATCGGGCTCGCCAACTGGACGCCCGATGGCTTCATCGGGCACCTGTTCAAGACGATCGGTAGGTTCATCCCGCCGCCCGCGGACATGAAGTCGCCCGCGCTTTGGGGCACGAAGGCTCATCTGTCCGACTTGTTCGGTCGGGAGGCGTCCTCGATCAGCCGCGGCGACGAAGACCTTTATGTTCCGCTACCGGTCGGACGACCACTGGATCGACATTTTCAGAACCTATTACGGCCCGGTCCTCAAAGCGTTCGAGGCGCTCGACACGGAAGCGCGTGCGGCGCTGACCGCCGACCTCAAAGCCCTGATCGCCCGGTTCAACACCGCACACGACGGCACGATGGTTGTTCCGAGCGAATACCTCGAAGCCGTCATCGTGAAGCGCTGAACCACGTTCTGACTCCAGGAGAATGAGAATGAGTAAAATGTATAGAGGCGCCTGCTTCTGCGGCGCGGTCCAGATCCAAGTCACCGGCGAACCTGAAGCCATGGGCTATTGCCATTGCAATTCCTGCCGGTCGTGGTCCGCAGGCCCCGTCAACGCGTTCAGCCTCTGGAAGCCGGAGAGCGTCCGCGTCGTGGAAGGTGCGGAGCACGTCGCGATGTTCAGCAAAACCGCCTTCAGCGAGCGGCAATACTGCAAGAAATGCGGCGGTCATGTGATGACCAAGCATCCGCCGATCGGTCTGATCGACGTGTACGCGGCGACCATACCCACGCTACACTTCAAGCCGGGCGTTCACATCAACTACGCCGAGACGGTCCTACCGATGCGCGATGGCTTGCCGAAGCTCAAGGACATCCCCGCCGAACTTGGCGGGTCCGGGCAGCAGATACAAGAGTAGGACCTGTAGAGCCCACAGGAGAAGACGAAGATGGCGACCGAATTGAACACAACAGCCGCCGAGCAGGCGACGCCGTATGTGGAGTTCTGGAACGAGATCCTGGTGCCGAAATTCGTGCGCTTCAAGCACGTCCTCGTCGGCGGACTGACGCATCACAGCGACAAGGTCTTTCCGTCGCTCGAGGTGAAGGAGGGTGACCGCGCTGTTGATGTGGGATGCGGGTTCGGCGACACGGCGATGCAGCTCGCGAACCTTGTCGGGTCCGCGCGGCTATGTTCTTGGGCTCGATTGTTGCGACGGCTTTCTCGAATTCGGCCGAACGGATGCTGCGGCCGCCGGGCTCAAGAATGTCGACTTCATCGACGCCGATGTGCAGACCTATCCGTTCAAGCACGATTTCGACTTCTGCTTCTCGCGCTTCGGCACGCAGTTCTTCGAGAATCCGGTCGCGGCTCTGCGCAACATGCGGATGTCGCTCAGACCGGGCGGCATCATGACGATGATCGTGTGGCGAACGTCGGACGACAACCCTTGGCTTGCGATGGCAAAGAAGATCGTGCTGCGCCATCTGCCGCCGCCGGGCGACGACGCGAGGACGCTGCGGCCCAGGCCCGTTCTCGATGGCCAATCAGGAGATGGTGACAAAGCAGCTTCAGATCGCGGGCTACACCGATGTCGAATTCGAGCGGATCGACGTCCCGGTGCTGGTCGGAAACAGTCCTGACGATGCCGTGGATTTCCAGCTGGCGCTGGGCCCGGCCGGCGAGGTGTATCGCGAAGCCGGGGAGCTGGCGCCGCCGCCACCATGATGAGATCGCGGCCGATCTGAAGGCGGCGCTCGCGCGCTACCAGACGCCGGAAGGCATCGTGATGGACTCGAGCTCGTGGAAAGTGACGGCGCGCAATCCGGGTTAATGGTGTTTACGCCGTCGACGTCGTACGGAATTCTGCGTCGGGCCGTAGCGCGCCACGACCGTCTTCGCGTCGAGATCGTAGCCGTTCTGCAGCACGGTGCCTTCGCCGAGCGGTTTGCTGCGCACGATGATCGCGACCGAGCGCACCGGTCCGCCTTGCTCGGCGTGGATCGCGTGCGGGGCGACGAGGTCGACCTTGCCTTGCGTGCCTGTGGTTACGGAGGAGAGCCGCACCTCGGCGTGTCCGGGCGTGCGTCCGTCATCGATCCGGTCGTAACGCTCGAGACTCTCCTGGCCGTCGAGCACGCCGTAGAGCACCCATGCATCCGCGTGATCGTGCACGCTGCCTCTTCGTCCCGGCACGCGCACCACGGCGTTGATGACGAAGCCGTAGTCCGGATCGACATAGAGCCTGAGGTTCTTGCGTCCTTCGGTCGAGGGCCAATCCGCGGAATGCACCTTGATGGCCGGGTCCATCACGAGGCGTTCCAGCAGCGGCTTTGCGCGCTCCATCCGCGCACGATCGTCAGCCTCGGCCGCCCACACCGCACGCAGCTCGCGGATGAAGCTCTCGAACGCCGGCAGACGCTCAGCCATCTGCGTTATTCCCTCAGCTCGCCGCCTTCGACCGCGCAGCGTCTCAGCAGCCGATGTTCGTCTTTGGGGAAATCGGTCCGCGCATGAATGGTGCAGCGATTGTCCCACATCAGGAAGTCGCCCAAGCGCCAGACATGCTCGTAGATGAACTCGCGCCGCTCGCCGATGTCGTAGAGCTGGCTCAGGATTGCAGCACTTTCCTCCTCGCTGAAGCCCTCGATGCTCGTCGTCATCAGGCGGTCGACGAACAGGCTCTTGCGGCGCGTATCGGGATGCCTCGTGAACACCGGATGGTAGCAATGCGGCACGCTGCTGATGTCGCCCGCGTGGCTCGCCTGCCGGTTCCGGTTGTATTCGTGGATGTGCAGCGCGCGCTTGCCTTTGAGTTTGCGCTTCAGCGCGGCGGGCACCGCGTCATAGGCCTTGTACATGTTCGAGAACAGCGTGTGGCCGCCTTCGCTCGGCAGCTCGAGCGCGAACAGGAACGTGTATTTGTAGGGGCGCTGTGTGTAGCCGGAATCGATGTGGAACCAGAACTCGCCGTCGCCGAACGCGCCGATCGCCTCGCCGTCGATCTTGATGTTGGAGACGAGCAGGATCTTCTCGTGATCCTGCAGGACGCCTTCGGCGCGGTTTGCGAGCTTGGCCGGCGCCTTCCTGCGGCTTCCGAGCTCGCCGAAATACGACGCAAAGCGAAGCTGATCGTCCTGGCTGAGCTCCTGGTCGCGGAACACCAGCACCAGATGCTTGTCCCATGCGTCCTTGATCGCGGCGACCTCGCGCTGCGGAGAGCGGCTGTTTCAGATCGACGCCGGAAATCTCCGCGCCGAGCGCCGGCGACAGCGGCGTCACCTTCACATCGAGAAGGCCGGTGTCGGAGTGCGTTGCACGCATCGGCTACTCCGCCGGCTGGGTGACCGCCCCTCCGACTTCGGATAGGGGCCGCTTTGCCGCGCGCCGCTTGACGTAGATCATCAAGCCCGTGATCGCGAGCGCGAGCGGCAATATGCCGGAGATGAACACCAGGATCTTCCAGAGCCAGCCCATGCCGATGCCGAAATGGAGCGCGTGCTGGAGGTTCAGGAACTTGTCGCCGAGCGAATAGTTTCTCGGATCGTCGACGAAATTGATCTCGCCGCTGCGCGCATTCAGGGCCACCAGGATCGGCGGCAGCTTGGGGCGGAATTCCGTCGTCTCCAGATGCACTACGAACGGCATATCGGGCGTGGGCGGCAATTGGATGTTGATGGGCCGCGTTCCCGGCACCGCGGCGAGAGCCGCCGCCACCGCGCCGTCGGCATGGAGAGGCGCTGGGCCTCCCGCATACTCGCGGTTCCCAGCGCTGAAACTGTTTCCGGTCGGCATCACCGCCTCGACCGACTCGCGGAACGTCTCGGGATAGACGAGGTAGATGCCGCTCACCCCCATCACGAACAGGATGACCGATCCCCAGAAGCCGACCACGTGATGGAATTCGACGTGGAAGCGCAAGCCGCGCGCGCCCTTCCGGACCCAGAACGCGTGCTTCCACATGGTTTTGCGCGGCCACCACAGGATGATGCCGCTCACCGCCATGAACGTCATGACGACCGCCATCCATCCGACGATCGGAAATCCGATCCACGCGGGCAGCATCAGGAACGCGTGGCTCCAGATCAGGAAATCCAGGATCGGTCCGCGGTTGACCACCGAGGTCGACAGCCTCAGCACGTCCAGCGACACCGGATCGATATGGACCTGATGCCGCGGCGGCCGGCCGTTGGTGTCGAAATTCACCGTCGTGGGATAGCCGGCATAAGGCGGCGGTACCACGCTTCTCGCGGTTGCGTTCTCAGGCGCGGCTTTCCCCGCCGCAGCGATGATCTCAACCAGAGGCGCGTGCTCGCCGTCGGCCGTCGCGCTCGGGACCGAAAAGGCGAGGATCTCACGCTGGAGCAGAAGACCACTGCCCGACAGCCCGATGATGATGATCGGGATCGCGAGCAGCAGCCCCAACCACAGGTGCACGGTTTGAAGCGCGCGTTTGAACCGCCCGCTGCCTGATCGCGCTGTTCTTGCCATCCCTGGTCCTGAGCGCGCCCCCGGCGCCTTTTTGACAGAATGATTACGATGCGGGGCTTTCGCGCGCGATGCAAGCCACGGCCCGGTGTGCGGCTACAGCGCTGTTTAACTTGGGTTTTCCGGGTTCTGCCTGTGGCACAAGCGGGGTCCCGAACACGGCACGCGGGTCGAGTCGTTTTGATGGGTGGCGAGGGAGGCGGCCGATCGGTGGAGAAGCTACCGGGATTCAAGCGGCCTTTGCGTAGGCGGTCTCGAAGCGCTGCTTGACCTGCTGACAACATTTGCAAGCCGCATTCTGCAGTCTCGCCCGATCCAAGATCTCGATCTTGCCTCGACGCGTCCGGATAATGCCTGCGCGCTGCAGCGTGTGCGCGACCATGGAAACGGACGTCCGCTGCACGCCTAGATTTTGTGAACAGGTCTCCTGAGTCAGCTCCAGCACGTTGCTGTCGAGCCGATCGCTCGCCTGAAGAACCCAGCGGCAAAACCTCGCCTCGATCGTGTGCAGCGCGTGACACAAGGCGTTCTGCTCGGCTTGAAACAACAGCAAACCGATCTGCTGATTGGTCAGATCGAACAAGGTGGGCAATTGGCGATAGCATCGCAAAAATTGCGCCGTCGGTGTCCTGAGCCCCTGTCCGCTCAGTTGAACGACGGCCTGGCCGCTCGCGTGGGAGCCGAGCACGATCGTGCTGCCCAAAAGTCCTTCGCGGCCCACGACTGCTGTTTCTATGGCCCGACCGTCGCGATCACTCGTGAGCAGCGACACCATTCCGGACTCCAGAAAATATACAAAGTCGATCGGCGTCTTGGGTCCGTAGATGACGCTGTGTTGTTGGAGTTTTACCGGAGCTGAACACTCGATGATGCGCGCGCATTCGTCCGCCGGAAGCGAACGAAGGACGTGGTTTTGCGGCATTGGCCTGCCTTTAAGTCGGCCTCCCGACAGTGTCGGCGCGTCGCCTTCTTACCCACCCCCGAGGTAGTATCTAGCACCGTTACAACTGGCTTGCGCAAGCAATTCGGTCGATACCGCTCAGTGTTTTGATGGTGACTTCGGCTCCCGGCTGATCCGGGCGCGCAACACTGTTCAGAAATTTTCCTTCAGGGAACGCGGCGCTATGGAGCGCTTCTCGGCTCAGCCATAAAATCCTGAGCGAGTGTGTCCTGGCAGAGTCTTGACGGAATTCGCGACCTTCCGCTTACATAGCTGGGCGGATTGCTCGCATGGAATACCGGTTCAGATCAGACGAGTGGAAGAACTCTCACGCCGGAACAGAGGGTTCGGCGCTGCCACCTGATGGCCGAGGAGGTTCAGGCTCTTGCCACCGGCGCCTCTGCGGATCTGAGGCTCTCCTACACGTGTATTGCGGAGGAATGGATGAAGCTCGCCGGCGATATCGAGCGGGCTACCCCAACGACGCTCATACCCGCGGACCCGAACAGGCCGAGGCTGAACCCGATCGACGCAAAAGCGATTGCGGAGTTCCTCAATGGCGGCGGCCGGATCGCAAGGGTGAAGGATCCGGTGACCGCGACCGAACAGGAAGTCATCGACTTCCTCGCGAGCAGCGGGATTACGGCGAAATACCTGCCGGGCGACATGAAGGCCTATTGGTGCAACAACCGGCGCGTCAGCATGACGGCCTTGGTCCGCCTCGCGAACACGTACCGCTATGCGCAGCAGCTGGCGCCGTTCGCAATCCGGTTGATCCCTTCACCACGCAAGAAGTAAGCCCGCGAGCGCGCCTTCGGTCATTGCTTGATGGCGATGATCGTTGCCGACCAAGTCGAGGAATCGAGCGTCCTGCCCGACATCCATTCGCACGCGTGCTGAATCCTCAATCCGGCGGAGGCGAGCATCGTTTCCATTTCCGGGTAGAACAGATATCTCATCGGATGCACCTCGCTTAGGTGGGTGATCGCGCCTGTGGGCTTTTGTTCGATCCAAACGGTGTAATGAACGTCAACGACGTTCCGATCGGGGTGCATCAGCGGCTCTGCCACGCGAAACACCCGAAGCTCCGAATTCTCACGCCGCTTGACGCGCACTTCCGGGCGGGACGTCACGACCGCTGGACCGTACCAGCAGTCGAATAGAAACACGCCGCCCACGGCTAGGTGGCTGGACGCCGTACGGATCGCCTCGGTCAAGTCGCTGTCCGTGACCTGATAGCTCATCACGTGAAAGAGGGCGGCGACGGCATCGAACGTCTGATCGAAACGGACGGTACGCACGTCGCCAATGTCGAAGCTCACCCTCAAGTCCGGCGGCAGGTTTGCACCGCTAAGGCGCGCATTCGCACGATCGACCATCCCGGGACTGACGTCTACACAAGTGAGACTGAAGCCTTGCCGCGCCAGCGCCAGCGCGTGTCTGCCGGTTCCGCACCCAAGTTCGAGAATCGAACGCGCGTGCGGCGCGTGCTCACGGAGGAGCCGGGCGACGAACTGAGCCTCGTCGTCATAGCGTTTGTCCTCATAGAGGAGGTCGTAATATGCGGCATAGAGCTCGAACGTGCTCACGCCAGTATCGCTCGAAGCGCTTGCGCCGAGCGCTCGATCTCCGCGTTCGAGAGGCCCAAGCCCGAAGGCAGGTAGAATCCGCGACGCGCCATGCGCTCAGCCGCCGGGTAACGTTCGCCCGCGAACAAGCCCATTCGTCTGAAGACGGGCTGCTCGTGCATCGGCCAGAAGAACGCCCGGGTTCCGATCCCCTTCGCCGAGAGGCGTCGCATCGCTTCTTCCGCGTCGAAAGCGACCGACTCGTCGAGCACGACGCCGTACACCCAGTAGATGTTGCTCGCCGCTTCCGTGCTTTTCATCGGACGCTGTATCCCGGCAATGTCCCCAAGGAGCCGATCGTACAGCGCACCCATCGCGCGCTTGCGGGCCACAAACTCATCCAGCCGCTCGAGCTGCGCCAGACCGACAGCGGCCTGCAGGTTTGACATTCGGAAATTCCAGCCGAGCTCATCGTGCACAAAGCGCTTCTTGGGGTCGAAGCACAGGTTGCGCAGCGAGCGGCACTTTTCGGCGAGGTTGGCATCGTCCGTGACGATCATGCCGCCTTCACCGGTGGTTACGTGCTTGTTCGCATAGAAGCTGAACGTGGCGATGTCGCCGAGGCTGCCGCACGGTCTCTGCCGATAGGTTTGCCCATGCATTTCCGCGGCATCCTCGATGATCGTGATGCCGTGCTTACGAGCCAAGGCCTGGATCGGGGCCATGTCGACCGGGAGCCCGTAGATGTGGACCACCATGATCGCCCGCGTGCGCGACGTGATGCGCGCCTCCACTTGAGACGGAAGCATGTTCCATGTCGCCGGATCGGAATCGACCAGGACCGGCGTCGCGCCGGCCCGGACGATCGCCGCCGCGCACGACACGATCGTAAACGTCGGCAAGATAACTTCGTCACCCGGCCGGATGCCACAAGCCGATACCGCTGCGTCGAGTGCCGCGGACCCGTTGGCTACCGCGACTCCATATTTGCATCCAACGCGTGCCGCGAATTCCTTCTCGAAGCGGTCGACGAAGGGGCCTTCCGAAGAAATCCAGCCGGAATCGATGCACTCATTCAGATATTTTTTCTCGTTACCATCCAAGAGCGGCTTGTTTACGGGAATGAAGCCGTCATTCATTGCGGGGTCCTCGCACCACGATTTGCGCGGAGCTGACGGGCTCAAACCGTGTCTTGTCGCTATCACCGGTATAGGGGCCCTGCTTCACCTCGATCATCTCGGAGTCTTCCAGCATCTCGAAGCCATGCCCGCCGGAAACGAGCAAAATCACATCGCCCGCTTCGAGAACGCGAACTCTCGGCGTAGACCTTGTCGCTGTCATAGAGGTCCACGCGAACCCGGCCGCTCTTTATGAACAACACCTCGTTCGTGAGTTGGACCTCGCGGCGCTGGGCATTGTGGACATGAGGCGGGATGACGTAACCCGTCGCACGATTCATGTAGGCAAGCTGTTGGGAAAAGTTAGCGGGCGTGAAAAACTGAATTCCGCTGCCGCTGTAGTTGGCGCGCACGAGGATCGCCAGGACCTGGCCGCGGCAAGCAATGGTTTCAATCATCGGTCCATGCCTTCGACCATCAGCGCGCGAGAGCATCCTCTCCCTTAAAGCACGGGGTTGAAGTCAAGCAACTCCTCTTCGACTTACTTCACCGGGCTGATTTCAGCCAGCGCCAGTCCGACAGGGGGCCCATGGCGCGGTTCCGCGCCAGTCACACGCTGTCTGACGGGTCGCCCGATATCCTATGGAATCATACTAAACGTGGCGCAGGCATAATCTCCAGCGCTATAAACCGCCGAGATAGACCGTCAAATCAAGGCCTCTGCGATAACTGTATTACCCAGCCTGACGGGCTGATTTGCGCTCGGCGTAGGGCAGGGCGGAGTCCTGTCCGGGCACGCCGTATGTCCCGTCCGCGAAGTCGGACCGCTCGTCGGTATCGGCACCCGCCTTCGCAAGCTTCACAACGCTTCCCGTGGACGAGGACGGTTGGCTCGGCAGACGGTCGAACCGGAACACGATCTGGTCTTGAGGACGTTCGGCGGTCAGCCAGATCGCAGCGCAATAGAACAGGACAAGCGCCGCGATACATGCGGGCGCGAAACCGGGCAGCACCGAAGCCACAATCGAGGTAGCGGCAACCGAGCCGAGATAGATTCCAACCGCGGACTGGGTACCAAATCGCGCTTCAAGCCGATGATGGAAGTGGTCGCGATCAGCGCTGAGCGGCGACCGTCCACTCATCCAGCGCGTGATCATCAATCGCAGGCAGTCGGTGATCGGAATGAAAAACCACACGATGACCGTAGCGACGGTGATCGCACCGCTCGCATGCGCGCGGATCGACAGGATCGCGATCACGAAGGTGACGCCGTAGCTGCCGCAATCGCCCAAGAAGAGGCGCCCCGGGAGATTGAATGAAAATACGATCGCCGCTGCGCCCAAGAGGATGAGCGGACAATAGCTCTCTCCGCTCGATACGAGGGTCAGGCAGAGCGCCCAGATCAGGAACAGGCCCGTCAGCAGTCCGTTCAGGCCATCGGCCATGTTGGCCGCGTTGACGAGGCCAACGACGGACACCGACATCAGCGCGAGATAAGCCCAAACCGGCAGGGCGGTCGCGATGCCGCTCGTCCAGTTCAACCCCATCGTTATGAGACTGGGATCGATGGTGAAAGCGATACCGACGAAGATCAGCAGCGACAGAAGGCGCACCAGCGGATAGGTCGGCGTCTGATCGTCGATGAAGCCCATCGCCGCGACGCCCGCGCCGCAGAACAGCAAAACCTTCTGAACGGCGGCGTTGCCGGTCGGAAAGAGATAGAGCTCCCCCACCTGCCAGATCATCAGTGCAATGAGAATCGCAATCCCGCCGACCAAGGGCGTGGGTTCGGCGTGCCGTTTTCGATCGGAATCCGGAACGTCCATCACGGATAGATGGCGCCCAAGCCATTGTGCGTTGAGGCAAATGACCAAGGACAATGCTAGAGCAGCGAGCGCAATAACTTGATGCGCTCCGGGGAAATGCGGAGCCATGCGTACTCCTTCAAGCCGAACTGGCCCGCCCCCCCTGTCCCCCGTGTGGAGCGAGAAAAATCATAGATGATCGAATTCTAATTTTCCAGCTTCCGCTGGAGCTCGTGCGGCAGATTGCCGATGTGTGTTGCGAAAGCAATTCGTACGACACAATGCTTGCACGAATTCTTTGACTGTTGCGAATTAAGAGTTCCACAACACAACCATGCAAAATCGTGACAAGTTTACGACGACTGTGGGGGCCTGAGCACACGGAACGTGACGCGGGGCAGCTTGGGGTGGACATACTGGCTGCTCTGCCACACGAAGCCGGTCTCGGGATCGACCCAGAATTCGTTCTCGAACGACCAGTCGATCACGGCAATCCGGCAGTCCTCAACGACGTGACGGGTGATGAGCGAAGTACCGAGAATCTCGATGGATTCTTCGCCCGTATCGGTTGAGCGGCAGGCCGCGCCCGCGCCGACCAGGCTCAAGTCGCTATAGTCGGCCACCAGCGAATAGTCGGCCCCGATGGGGGGCGGGCCGCCTGTCGGTATGGTGCCCCCGTCTCCGCGCCTGACCTCCAGCCGACTGAGATTGTAGGGAAATCCTTGGGACTGAACGATGCGTCCATTGTTCATCGCCAGCATTTGGGTCCGTGCATACCACTCCTGGCGCTCGCCCTCGGCGAGGCCGAGCACCATGAGGCCCTCGTCGTTCCGACCGATGGCGACCCCGAGCGAAGCGAAGGGAATGGCACCGGCCTGTTCGCGGGACACTTCCCCCCTTTGGCCAGACACCAGACGCCACGCCAAGCTCGCATAGCGGTACTGATCCGAGTTGGTGCCGCAACCCAGAACCAGGCTCGCGAGCCCTGTCACGAACGCTGCGCGAGCTCCTCGCCTCATGGCCGGAACACCGAGTCCCATTGCCGCATCGTCTCACCGTAACTCGACGGCTGAGTCATGTCATATAGTTGCGCATTGCCGCGCAGCATCTGACCGCCGTCGCGTTGGATTGGACGAAGGCTGAGATCGAACACGCTCCGCGAGCCGAAAGGAAGGGCCCATTCCATCGGGATACGGATCATGATGCCCTTGTCGAAGCTGCCCTCGCCGAATTGCTCGGCGGAGACGTTTGTGATCGTGAACCAGGCGCCGACCTGAACGCCGGTTCTGAATGTGCGCACGGCCTCGAAGGTGTAGCCGTAGTCCTTCGCCAAGTAACGCCCGACATGGAAGCGGAGCGAAATGTCGTTCCAAGGCGTCTCATAATAGAACGTCGCGTGGCCCGTGACGGTCTGATAGTCGATCAGATCGAAGAGGCGATTATAGTCGCGCTGCTGAACCGCCCATAGGTTGAGACCGATCGCCCAGCGCTGCTGGAACGGGCGATACAGGATTTCCCCACCTACGCCGGCAAACATTTGTTCGAGATAGCCTGCAGAGCCGCGACCGTAAACCTCGCGCCCCAACTTGAAGTAATAGCTCGTGCGGAGCGAGTCGAAACCGTATTTGCCGTCCTGCAAGTAACGCGCGATGTCGGAGCGGACATGGGGCAGCGTGCTGTCGGATTCCCGATCGATATCATCGAAGGTGTCGTACAAGAGTATGGATTCCGAAGCCCCAAGCCACCATCCACGACCGATCTCGAGCGACTGCTCGGCGCCGATGCCGATGCCGACAAAGAACGGATTGTCCGGATCGAAAAGGCTCTGCTGCATCTCGGGGTGGATGTTCCACGTGAAGCGCCGGTAATTGGGGTCGCTGTACTGTGCGATCGACGAAGGCGCGGGATTCACCTCGGAGGACCTGAAAAGCTCCACAGGCGAGCTTGCCTGGTTCGCGAGTTTCTCGAGCGCGTTGCGGCGGATCAGGATGTCGCCGACTGCAACGCCGTTGGCGATCGTGACGATATGGAACTCCTCGATATTCGCGGGCGCGGTCGCCGACAGCACGCGTGCTGCGCGCGACACCGCCTCGATATCGCGCAGATATGCTTCGTTCACGATGCCAAGCTCGATCCGGTTCCCCCCGATCGTCAGTCCTCGCACGATCAGCGACTGATTGGCGAGAGCCTGGCGCATCAGCGCGATGCTCGCTTCCGAGCCCGGCGCGGGAAGTCGTGGCGGCGCTGCGGGTACTGCAGGTACTGCAGGTACTGCAGGTACTGCGGGGGCAGGGGGCGCGGTGGGCGCCGTAGCAGGTGCGTCTTCCCTTGTCCGGATCGGCGGCAATGGATCGACCCGGTTGATCGTGTTGTCGGCGGCAAGGTCGGTGAACAACGACAGCCTGACTCCGATCTGATGACCGTGCATCAGCGACAAGCCGAAATCGACGCCAGACCAGGGGCGATAACTCAGGCCGATATTGAGCGGAAACCCGTAATCCCTCCCGCTGGCCTGCAACTCTTGTTTATAGGAGTCCGAGCTGTACTCGACTTGAATTTTCAGATTGTGGATTCGCGGCTGGTATTCGAATCCGCCGAAGACACCGAGATCAGGTCCCTGGAAATAATCCCAGGTGAATTTTCCTCCCAAACCGAAATCATTCTCGCGAATACCACCGATGGGATTCTTCAACGTGCCGCGCGAGGCAAGCCGGCCCCAGCCCAATCCGAGCGAGAAATCGAATCGCCCGAAGCGCTTCGAACCGACAATGTATTCGCCGCTATATGTGCCTGTGCCGAGAAAATCCTGCAGCCCGATGGCGAGCTCAGGAACGTAGGCGGACTCCTGCGTCAGGCGGATCTTCAGATCGAAACTGCGGTCGGCGCCCTGACCAGCTCCGACTTCCTGGCGAATGGCGTAGTTGTTGGACCAGCGAAAGGTGGTTTCCAGCCACGGGAAAGCCTGGAACGTGAAGGCAATGCGGTCATCGGGATTCTTGATCGAGACGGTGCCCGCGAGATAGCCATCGGGGAGGACTCGAGCCGTGCGCGTGTCGAGCAGCCCAACCCCGCCATACTGTGACAACGTTGGAATATTGGTGTTGTTATCGAGGAGATGGAAAAGGTCCTGCGCATCTGCCGTTCTTAGCGGAACGAAGCTCGAAGCCGCGGCCGCCAGGCACCGCAGCAGTCGCCGGTTGCGGTGTCGACAAACCAAGCGGAACTACCCCCAATGTCACTTGCCTATTCATTGAGCGTTGCGAACGGTCTGTAAAGAGAAGAAAGGCGCGCGACTGCCGCGGAGGGTGCAAGAGCAACAGGCTTGCGGGATGGCCTCGTAGTCTGCAACGTTTGTAGACGAGGCATCCGCAGCGATTGTTTCGCCGGGCGAAAGGAAGGCTTCAATTGGCGGTCTTGGTGACTGGTGTAGCCGGTTTTATCGGGTTTCACGTTGCAGCGCATCTGTTGGCGCGGGGAGACTTGGTTGTCGGGATTGACAACCTCAACGACTACTACTCGGTAGAGCTGAAGAAGGATCGACTGGCATTTCTGTCGTCGCGATTTCCCGAGGGGTTCACGTTCCACCGCGTCGACTTTTCGGACCTCACAGCACTTCTGGATGCGCTGAAGCCCCACAGGATTGATCGCGTCGTGCATCTGGGCGCGCAAGCAGGCGTGCGCTATTCACTACTGAACCCCCACGCGTATGTCCTCTCGAATGTCGTGGGCCATATGAACCTGCTCGAGTTCTGCCGCCACAATGAAATTTGCGATCACCTGGTCTACGGCTCATCATCGTCCGTTTACGGCTCCAACGAAAAACTGCCGTTCGCGGTAGAGGATCGGGTGGATCACCCCGTTTCGCTCTATGCGGCGACGAAGAAATCCGCCGAACTGATGAGCGAATCCTACAGCCATCTCTATCGGATGCGTCAGACCGGGCTTCGGTTCTTCACAGTGTACGGTCCCTGGGGGAGGCCCGACATGGCGATGTGGATCTTTACCAAGGCCATTTTGACCGGCGAGCCGATCCCAATCTTCAATCACGGGGAGATGCGCCGCGACTTCACGTATATCGATGATATCGTCGACGGCGTCGTTGCTTGCCTCGACAATCCGCCTTCAGACGATGGGAAGGAGAAGGCGGGTGGATCGTTCGCACCGCACCGGATCTACAATATTGGCAATCACCGTTCAGAACCCCTCATGCGCATGGTCGCGTTGCTCGAGCAAGCGATCGGCAAGACAGCTATTAAAGACTTCCAACCCATGCGGGCCGGTGACGTGAAGGACACCTTTGCGGATATCACCGCGATACAGAACGATCTGGGTTTTCAGCCCGCGACACCTATCGATATTGGAATCCCCCAGTTTGTCTCCTGGTACAGGAGCTATCACGGCATCTGATCGGGCTAGGTTACCTCGTACAAGCACTACCATGGCGTCTGATGTCAAAAGCAATCCGATGTTCCCGACGTGCGGTTTACCGGAGACCCATTCGCGATGGCTCCGTGGGGTTGAGGGGCTCCATTTTGCCGCTTGCTGCTCACGTCGTTGTGGCATGCTATCTGGACGCCGTCAGAGCGATGCAGTAGCTTGCAGAAACGCTTCCCAGCTCGATACTAGATACAGAATGGCGGGCTGCGGACCGTTCTCGGCGGAACTGGTTAGGTGCAATGAATCGTCCCGAAAATATCAGGAAAAGCGACATCCCTGGGGGGCCGGAAATCGATCTTGCAGAGAATTCTTCATCGCCTATGGAAACGGCGTCTGGTGATACTGCTTTGCGTCGTCGCCGGGGTGTCGTGGGCCGTCTACTTTTTGCAGAACGCGAGATTCTCCTATACTGCGACCCTCAAAGTCGTCGCGGCGCAAAGTAGATCGTCGGTGGAACAGTCTGCCGGACTGAGGGCAATGGCCTCTCTTGCCGGTCTCAGCATCGGTGCCGGAGAAACCGCGCTCCCGTTCGAGCTCTATCTGCAGGCGCTTCAATCGAGGCAAGTGGCAGATGAGCTGAGCAAGCGGGACGACATCATGACGACTTTATTTGCGGGCGATTGGGATCAAGAGAGCAAGCAATGGCAGGCACCGGCGGATTGGGATCGAAGCATCAACAGGCGTGGGCGCAGGATGCTGGGGTTGCCGCTTCTTGCCTGGCAACCGCCAAACGGCGCACGGCTCCAGGAGTACTTGGTAGGTTCAATACGGATCGTGCGATTGTCAACCGTTCCGGTGGTTTCCGTCACATACGACCATACGCGTCCCGAATTTGCCGTGGGGCTCTTGCGTGCATTGCATGAGGCGGCCGACAGTATGGTTCGAAAGCGGGCACTCGAAAGATCGACGCTGTACATTCAGTACCTGTCGAACCAGCTTGCAACAGTGAACGTCGCCGAGCATCGACTTGCCATTACACAGTCTTTGAGTGAGCAGGAGCAGTTTCGGATGATGGCGAGTGCCAACACACCTTATGCCGCGGAACCTTTCGACGGTCCTGTGTCGTCCCTCGGTCCAACGAGCCCGCGCGCACTCGTTGTGATGGCGCTAAGTGCCGCAATCTCGATGCTTCTCGGAACAGTCCTGGCGTTGGTCCTGGGCGACCGTGATTTTCGATTTTGGAATCGCTCGGCCCGAGGAGCTATACGGAGGGATTTTCAGTTGCCGCGCGAGACTTGATCGTGCCTTCGCGCCGGCTCAGTCTGCCGGTATGTTTCAGAAAAAAGCGAAACATGCTTTGAGTATGCCAATACATATGGCGGAAGCTGCGTCGACTGGCGCGCCGTGCATCGTGTATGGCCGATACGTTCGGACACAGAAGAAAATCAGAGCCGGCGCGGCGAATGCGCGCACATAGGTCGGTATCCTCGCAGTACAGAAAGTAACCCTCGTCGAAACCGCCGAATGCAGCATAGCTGCCCGTCCGGAACAGCATGAACATGCCGGCGATCCAATCGGGCTGAACCAGATCCCGAGTGCTTGAGAGCGGATACTTGCCCCCCCGCCGGAAGAACGCCCGCTGTAGCAACGCAAACGGTGTGGGATAGAGCCGTGCACTGTCCTCGATTTCCCCGCGAGGGTTTACGATTGTTGGCGCAACGAAGACGGCATCTGTCTCCTTGAGGCAGCGCAACAGATCGAAAAACGGATTTTCGGGAAGACGAATGTCCGGATTGAGGACACAAAAGTAAGCCGTTTCGCAGCGCCGGAAGGCTCCGTTGTGATTCGCGCCGAATCCATGTGGGCTCGGATTGAACAAATGCGTTATTCGATTTTCCAATGAGGGCGGTGCGGCGACACGTTCTTCAGGAACGTTGTACGTGATTATTATCGTTTCGACCTCAGCACAGTGCACAAGATCGGTCAGAAGCGCCGAGACCAGCGATGCCTGTCCGTGACTGACGACGGATACAGTGATCTTGTCCGTACTACGCACGAAAGAACACCCCGTACACGACATATTGTCGAATGTGACGATCAGCCCAACGTGACCTCATCGGCATATGAAAGATCGATCGTGCGTGAAAACCCGCATTGACGAGCAGCAGTTTGAGCGATGCCTCGTCATAGAATACTTTGTGATCGGGATCTGAGGCATATCCCTTTACGCCGGGAACGCCTGCGACAAGCGTACCGGCGGGCGCCAGAATCCGCCTGGCTTCGATCAGAAGGGGGATCGGCCTTGCGACGTGCTCGAGCACATTGTCGAGCAAGGCGCTGTCAAAGCTGCCATCCGGAAACGGTAGATGGTCAGTATCCATGTGCACCGCGTCGAGCCCGATGGAACGGCACCATTTTACCGCATTCGGATTCACGTCGACCCCGACCGTATTCCGGCGAAAGCGCAGCATGTCGCCTATCCCGCAGCCGATATCCAACGCGCGTCCTTTCAAGTGCGTACACAGTCGCGGGTAAAGAAAATACCTCCTGTACCAAAGGGCCAGCTGGCTTCGGTCCCCCAAATACTCGAAATAGGCTTCGTGCGAGATCATGATGCGTCGATCAGTTCGAGATATCGCCTCGCGGCCTCGTCTTGCCGGAAGGCGGCGGGAAGGAGACTATCCCGCGCCTTCAGCCCGCGCGATAGCTTGGCGGCGCAGATCATGGCGTCGACCAACTCCTGGTCATCGCGAAACAAGGCCCCATTCACGCCGTGTGTGATGAGTTCATCGTTGCCATCGGTATCGCGAAGCACGCAGGGTACGCCGAGATGCAAAGCCTCCAGCGCTGACCGCGAGACGCCTTCGGATTTAGAAGGCAACAGCAACGCATCTGCTTCGCCTAGAGCTGCATAAGGGGAATCCTGGAAATCCCGAAGCCGCACGATGTCCTGCAAGCGGCGGGCGCTTATTCTTGACTCAGTCTCTGCCCTTAATGGACCGCTGCCGACAATGTCCAAACTAACGCTCTCACCGCGCTGCCTAAGCCTATAGATCGCATCAACGGCAAGGACCGGTTGCTTGCGCTTGGTTAGCGATCCCAAAAATACGAATCTGTACGCGCCCTCCCGCTTCACTTGCCGTCTATGGCTTTCGAGTTCCACCTCATCGACAAAATTGCCGATGATGGCCGGCGTTCTTCCAGAAAAACGGCAAATCTGGTTCGCCATCGACGTGGTCATGGCGACAACGTGATCGAAGCGGCTCAAAGCCATGAGATGGATAGCCGCGAAGGCGAAGCCGGGCAGGCCATAATCGCTTCGGTAATTTTCGAGCAAGTTTCCCCGCACGCTTGCAAATGTCACCGCCGCGTTTCGGCATGAAAGATTTACCATGTCTGCAGAAAAGCACATTGAAACTGATGCAACATGGGCGCGCCCTCCCGCCCTTTCCAGCAAGGATCGGTACGCGCTGACCTTGTGGGCCAATGTGCTTTCGTTGTGGAGAGATTGTAGACGCACTCGCGAATCGATGGGTGTGTGTGCGCCTGCGCCGTCCTTGACCGTGACCAACGTCACCGTGCATCGGTGTGCCAGCGCATTGGCGAGCGCTATCGCGCCCTTTATGGGGCCCGTAGGGTTCAATGCAGGAACCAGAATGAAAAGCTCGCGCTTCATGAAGTAACGCTAGTTGAAAGAAATCTGCGCAATATCATTCATCGGGCCTGGACGGGTTACGAAAACCAGGACCAACAGGCAGACGATCACCGCGGCTGCAAGCTTGTTGACCGGGCGACCATTGAAACGGAGCGGGAGCGCGCTAAGCGAATACAACAGTAAAATCGGGTAGAACGACAGCACCACGTTCGAGAGACGATAGGCAAAAATCGCTGTTTCGGAGAACGCTATGAAGGTGACAACGCCGAACAGTTGCAGGAGAAACAGAGTGAAGAGTTTTTCGGAGTGCAGCCAAGCCGAGCGCCCAAACACTGCAAGGATCAGAACAAAACCATGCAGCGCCAGTGTCGTGTAATTTTCGACCGCGGCGCCATACAGTTCCTGCTCCCACTCGATGTAGATTGCTATTCGGGGATCGATGAAAGCGAGATACGATAGGAGTTGGCCGGCGCCAATAATGCCTCCCGCAACCGCGATAGTCCCAAGAACGCGCAACCGATTTGTCGAGAGGCGCGCAATCAAGCGGCTTGCCTCGTAGGCGCCGATCAAAGCGACGACCGAGAGATGAACGCTGGCGCCAAGAACGTAAACCGGAACTCGCAACCACGATGGGCGGATCGTAACCGCGATAGAAACGATAGCGATCGCAAATCCAACTCTCAGCTGCGTAATTTCGCGACCAACCGCGAGATGAGCGAGCCAGAACAGCAAAAGCAAACCGTAGCTGACCCCGAAATACCCTGACAGCCTCTTCAGCGCCAAGAGACTGACAAGGCCCATAAGGAAGAGGAACCCATTGAATGGAATGCCGACCAACTGGCCAAATTCCATCATCATTTGGTAACCGCGATCGGGGATGACGGTGTGGTTCGTCTCGTAAGCGTAACGGTAGGTCGCCAAATCGGGTCCGGTCGTGCGGAGCGTCGCCAGGAGAAAAACGCCGGACAGTGCAATGGCAACGGCTGCGCGCATTTCCGGACGATCCACCCTATCTCCCGCGTGAAAGAAATAGGGAGCCGCCGCCACGGCAAAGAGAATCGCCAGATAGTGCAGTTCAAGATAGCTAAGGATGTTGTGCCCCCCGGTCGTATAATGACTCTCGCATAGCGCCAAAGCCCTTCTCCAGAAACACGTCCTGGATCAGCTCCATGAGCAGGTGGCCGGCCATGATGCGCGAACTCCTGAACGCGCCCGGTTTTCCCGCCGACGGGACGATCATTCTTGACCGTTTCCCTTCCAGGGGGCCAGTAAAAGTTTGCTGCCAGTTGCCGTAGAATCCCCAGGGACGGCCTTCCCTCGTGCCAGCAGATACTGTCCGGATAACTTATATTTGTGTTCCGGACCTGAAGCCCTGCTTACAGAGCTCGTCTATTGTTTCGATGAACGTATCCAGCCTGCTGCGCGGCGTTCCATCCAGGGAATAGAGGGTGGGCAAGGTATTTTCTGGCACGTTTCCAGTCGCCGCGGCAGAGAATGTCCTTTCCCGTAAGAAGGGGTCCAACAGGTCCGTCACGCAAATCACGGTGCAGCGCCGACCGATGGCACGAGATGCGCCAGCAGTAGGGTTGCGCACTCCGACATCAAAATAGACAATTGGCTTGTCGGTGGCGGCTGCCAACGTGAAGGCGGTCGAGATGTAATCGAACAAGAAACCATCGGCGTTGTCCAAGAGCTCACGCAAATCCCGGTTCTCCACTCGTTCCACAGGCAGAGAGTGAGGAAACCAGTTATTGCCCTTCGGATGGAGCTTTAGAATCGCTTCCGGAAATTGACGAAGCACGTTCTCCTGCCATCTCCGATAAAGCTCATCTGGTAGGGAGCGGAAGGGACCATAAGTCTCAAAGCCGGAATACATGGTGGGGACGTAAAACAAACGGGCTCCGGGCTTGATGGCCTCGATTGGACCGGGCTTAAGACATGCAAGCACCACATCGGAATTGCTTGGTACAACACGCGGAGGGTCTTGGTCTTCGTACAGTGCGGCTCGGTACGTATTGCTCCGCTGTTCGTGCGCAGCAGCCTGACCGTAACTCAGAATGTGGGTCGCAAACGTGTATTCACCGTAGCCGAACACCGGTTCGTCCAGCATACCGTCGGCTTCGCCGTGGCGTACGGTCAGAACGGGCATGCCTTGCGAGCGGGCTTGGGCAGCCATCAGTCGGTGCGAGCGAGTTGTATGCGATCCGCTCACGAGAATATCGCACTTGAGTGGGGAGGGCTCGGAACGAACATGCGAACTGACGTGACGGTGGACCAGATCGGCTAGCCTTTCCATCTCCGTAGGCGTTGCTCCCAGAGGTGCGGCCAATTCCATAAGCCGCGCATGCAGCAGCCGCCATTGCGCCGGCACGTTCACCGCCCCTATCGGTGCAAACCTCGGCCAGACGACCGTATAGCCCGCGCGATGGAGATGTTTGAACGCTGCCCGCCGCGGAATGACATTGGGTAGTACACCGACCGTGGCCTTTTTTGAGCCTATACCGGAGGCAAGACTCAATATTCTGAGCAGCGGGTTTGGAGGAGGTAAAGTGTCTCGTTCTCGGCGGGCGAACGTTTTGGCTGAGACATCGATCCCTGTTTGCACGTCTTGATAGTCAACATACGGAAACGTGCGCAATTTGACGCTACTCAAGTCCCTCCGCATGAGGCCGTTCGCGCATTCTACGCGTCTATACGCATACGAACTGAGAATGGAAAGAATGTCGTGAAAAAACAGCGCGGCGATGTTCTGATATGGCGGCACCTCTGAACCGAGTTCCGCCACCGCATCTTTCAGCAATGCATAAGCCGACAAGCTCGCAGAATCGATTTGCTCAACAACGCGCATGAGGTGCACGCTACCGCCGTGTCGTGCTGCAGCCCGAGCGAGCTCGGTGCTGCCGCCGCCAATCTCGCACGTATGCCGATCGGTGGTGTTTGCAATTCACGCGCAATAGATCACCCAGACCCGATCGTATCGCGATGGGTTTTCCAGCGGCGAGGAATATCACGGTTTACACTGGCAATCTCCGGCCGGTCGTCCAAGAAGGCGATAATTTCCGCAAGCGACATGTCATTTCGCGGGTGGAAGTGTCGCAGAATGGCTTCGACGACCTCCAAATCTTCCGCCATATCGACCTCAATCTCGAGTTCCGGACGACGCAGGTGGTCTGGCGCTTCAACATTCAAGAGGCGGTATCGACCCGGATTCTGCCGGATGAAAAGTGTGCTATGTTCGCGGACCGCCGGATCAAGCGCACGTTCGTGCGAATCCAAGAGCGCCGCGACCGAGAATACCTCCACCTCCATTCCCGGAGGGTAGGTTGTTCCCAAGTCGTTGCCGACGAAATCGTAGCTTCCATCGGCCTGTCTGAAACGGTCAACGCAATCGTCGACTATGCGGGGGTCTATCAAAGGGCCATCGCCGAACACTTGTACGCCCACATCCGCGTGCTGAGACCTCAGCGCCCCTACCATGCGATCCAGGACATCGTCTTCGCTTCCCCGGTAACACGGGACGCCACGGTTTCTACAGTATGATTCGATCAAGTCATTCTCGGGCTGAACCGATGTTGCAACCACAATTCCGTTGAGAGCGTTGCACAAGAGCAAACGGTCGAGAAGGTGCCCAAGAAGCGGTTTGCCGCAAATGTCGTGAAGGACCTTGCCGGGTAAACGCGAGGATCCCATCCGGACCTGTATAGAAGCGATGACGTTCAACCTTTACTCCCATCGGTTATGACGTGCTCCAGACGTATCGGGGCACGCAACGCGCCGGAGATGCAACAGGAGCGAAAATTGCCCGTCCCTTCGTCTGTCGCACAGAAGATCATGAGCGATGGACGTGTCGGAAAACTGTGCGGTGCCCCCAGACGGGCCTGGTCACCAGGGCTACGAAATGCTCGAACGACGTTCTCCTCCGCCAGTCTCACCTCCACCGATGCCCTTCGAGGGTATCGGCGTCACCTGGAATGCTTGACACCTCTCCCGCTCAGAGCAGGCCGCTCCCGGAACGAAGCTGGTTCGCCGCCTGAACGACCGCACTAAGCATATACTCGAACTCGTCCGCGGTCATCCAATGCTGGAATGGCAAGGAAAGCATATTATCAAAGAAGTCGTCTGTGTTCGGACAGTCCGCGCTCCCAAAGCCGGCGCGCTGAAAAAGAGGATACCGATACAGAGGATAATACTGGACCACCGCCTTTACGCCGTACTGGTAGAACAGCGTGCGGATCAGATCGTCCCTGGTCCTGCCATGGCGGGAGCCATCGTAGCGAAGGGGCAATAGATGGTGCGAGTGGCCACAATGCTCCGGTTGCTCCTGAAAAACGAGCTCCGGCACGCCAGCCAGCACGTCTCTAGCGCGACGGGCTCGGGCTGTCCGTTCCGCGTTGATGCGATCGATACGGCGGAGCAATTGGATCCCAAGCGCGCACTGGACCTCTCCGATACAAAAATTGTGGGGCCAGACACCTTCAATGTCGAAATCCACGTTGCTCATCGCCGGAACCCAGTAGTCGGTCCGTTCTCCGGGGAAGCTGCGCAAGCCGTTGTGCCGAAGACCCGGGATCAGGCTCGCCCACTGGCTATTGCGAACCGTCAACATGCCCCCTTCGCCGAGAAGCGACATGTTCTTGTGCGAATGAAAGCTGTAGCAGCCCAGATCGCCAATCGTGCCGGCCATCTTATCGCGGTACCGGGCGCCGATCGCTTGAGCTGCGTCTTCCACAACGGCGACACCATTGCGTTGCGCCAGATCCATGATCGGGTCCATGTCGCACACCAGACCGTACAGATGCACAGGAACGATTGCCCTTGTTCGCGCCGTGATGCACCGAGACATTGTTTCGGCTGTCACGACCCAAGTCTTTGGATTGATGTCCGCCCAAACGATCGTCGCACCTCGGCGGGCGAACGGAATGACTGACGCACAGAACGTATGGGCGGGAACGACCACTTCATCCCCAGGCTGAAGACGCAGCACCGTTGCAGCGAGCTCCAATGCGGCTGTTGCAGACGACACGGCAAAGGCGTGATGGGCTCCGGAATACTCGCGACAGGCTGCTTCGAACGCAGTCTGGTACGCCCCCTGCGTGAGAGTCGCGGCGTTCGTCATTGCCTCGACGACAGCGTCGATCTCGGCGCGCTCGTATTTGAGGCCGCGTCCGCTCCAATCTACCTTCAGCGGGTATGAGTTCAGGCTCGATGGCTTTTCATCAGCGCTCACCGTGCTTTTCCTCAAGCTTGCGGCGATAGGCGGCCATAAGGTCCTCGTTGCGAGTCATGTTTCCGTCATGCTGGCGATATCGATAGAGAGGCAACTCCAGTCTGTGGATTTTGAAGCGCTGCAGGAACCGCCGGCGCAAATCCTGATCCTCACACAGCCGAAACAACTCGTCGTAGAGTCCGAGCTCGACCAACTGGGCTGTACGGAACATGATCGCACAACCGATGGGGTCGGTCAGAGGGTCACAGCGACGTATGACGTTCTCGTTGTCATCGATCAGAAGATAGTCACATGCCACCGCGTCCATATAGGTGTTCATCTCCATGAACATGTACAAGGTATGGAGGTATTCGGCATGGACGTAATCGTCCCCATCAACTCTCACCACGTATTTGCCGCGAGCTGCCTTGATCCCGGTATTCAAGGCCGCGGGCAGGCCGTTGTTGCTTGCATGGCGACGCAGCACGATATCATCCACAAACAGGTCAAGAACCTGCGGCGTACCATCGGTGCTTCCATCATCAACGACGATGATCTCAAAACGACTACGATCCATTGTCTGATTCAGAAGCGACCGAATTGCTCTTGCGATGTGCCGCTCTTCATTGTGCACGGCAATCACGATAGAGAGAAGTTGTCCGTGAGCCACGTTCACCCCAATAATTTGCACGGGCAGTTAAATGCTGCGGAACACGTCACTAAGACGATCAAACGTCAGCACGGACTTGAAGTTGTCACCCAGCGCGTTGCGCAGCGGCTTTTCGTGAACGATCGTCGAATCATAAAGCCGCCTAAGCGTCAACTCGTCCGCTTGGGCGCAAATGTCGCCGCGGAGACTTACCCGCTGGCGTTCGAGAATGGTCTGAAGCATTTGATGTTCAGCGGGATAAAACTCGCCAAGCGCGTTCAACGCCAAGCAGTTGGCCTCGCAATGATGAACGCCGTAAACCACGCTGAGCGCCGCGGAGACAGGATGCACGACGCCGACAAAGCTGTTCGCGATCGCGGCACCTCCCAGATAGGAGGCCACCATCAGCTTCTCGCGGGCACCGTCGTCACGCATATCCCCGTGCAGGAAAACCTCTTCACAGAGACGTAGAGCTTCGCGCGCATAAGCATCCGACATGCTGTGCCGGTGCCGGCCGTGGAGCGATTCAATGCAGTGGATGTAGCAGTCCATTCCCGTGTAGCAATACTGCTCGCGGGGGACTGTTCTTGTGAGTTCGGGATCAAGGATGAGAAGGTCGAAGATCGAATGCCCGCTGTTCATCCCGAGCTTCACATTTTTTGCATGGTTCAACATGACGCAGGTGCGTGACAACTCGGCTCCAGTTCCTGAGAGCGTGGGAATACCTATCTTGTAAACACCGGGTACCCGGACGAGATCCCAGCCCTGATAGTCTTGCGCCCGACCGTTGTTCGTCAGCAGGTTGGAGACCGCCTTTGCCGTGTCGAGAACGCTCCCGCCGCCTATCCCCACAATGGCCGACGGCAAGCACCTGGAGAACCGCTCACGCAGCTGTTCCGTCAGCTCATCCACCCCGTCCGTTGTCGGTTCGCTCGTCGTATCGGCGAAAAACACTTCGTCGCCTGTTTCCATGCTGAAACCGTCGATCGGCCACGTGCGCTCGAAGTAGTGGTCAATGATAAACGCGACGCGTTTCGAGTCGTGGCCACGACGGACTTGCAACAGCTCAGGGAGTTGCCGCAAAGCACGGGCGCCCAAGATCATTGCAGGCACCGATCGGGTGATTGGGTATGCTGGAAGTTGCGCCATGCCCCCCTCATAAAAGACGCCCGCCGGGCGCGGAAATTCGTAGTTCTCATAGTCGGCGAAATCAAGCCGTATCGCGCCTGAAAAGCTGTACGCATTGCCCGCACCAGACCGCTATAGTATCAGGTGATTGCGCTTGCGTTTCATTGGATAGCAGTCGTGGCCAGACGCCGAAAGATAATTGCCGACACAATGGCGCTGGGCGTGCGCACCATTGTTGTCAAGGCTATTCAACTCCCAGTTCAAATATACGTAGCGGCAGTTCTGGGTCCGCAGAGTTTCGGCCTTCTGCGCCTCATCAATATGATCCCATCGCTGGCCAAATTCGGTGTTCTCAACTACGGCTCGGTGACGGTGCGGGAAATCGCGGATCACGTGGATGAAAACGGTGAGCTCAAGCCAACTCTGTCGCGGAACGTAGCGTACTCTTCTACATTGATCTTAAGTGTGTGCCTCTCGGTCGCAGTAAGCGTCGCAAGCCTCCTTATATTCGACGGCATCGTTGCAATAGCAGCATGCTTGACGGCGTTTACGTTGTCGGCGGTCAGTCTGCTTCAACTCCTGCTCACAAATGCGCGGCTCGTCAAAGACTTCCGCCTGATCGCGTTCGCGGAGACCAGCCAAGGCGTCATCGAAGCCATTGTCTCGGTTGTATTGATCGGAGCTATCGGGATCTTCGCTCCGCTTATCGCTGCGCTGGCTTCGGCGAGCGTCGTTATCGTCATTCTGGTTTTGCGCAGGGGCTTAGGCTTCGCGCTGCAGTTCGATCGCCGAGAACTCGTGCGTCAAACGAGAATCGCCGCGCCATTAACGCTTGTCACGCTCGTCTTTGGCGCAGTGGGATGGACAGAGCGCGCAGTCGTCGGGTGGCTTGGCGGGCTTGAAGTGCTGGGGCTGTACTCCATCTCAATGCTCGCGCTGGAGAATGGCAGTATCGCCATACGTATCGCCCTTCAAGCGATCAGCGTGCATCTCTACGAGCGATTCTCGGGAGCCGCAAACGAAGGGGATTTCGAGCGTTTCGTTCTTGACCCGACTGCGGTCGCGGCCACGATCTCGCCGATAGCCGCGACGATGCTTTGGATATGGCTCGATCCATTGCTTGGGGCGTTTCTTCCGGCTTATCGGGCGCTGAGCGATGTTACCGGCATCGTCGCCGTCAATTTGTGGCTGTCGATCACGCCGTCGATCCTGCTTGCCGTCGTGCTCACACGCCAAATCGATGCGCAATACCCGCTCATAGCCATACGGACCGGTGAAATTGCCCTCTTCGGCTGCGCGTGCATCCTGCTCTGGTCGATCATGCCACCCCTGGAGGCGGCCACGATAGCGCGCGGCATATCGCTGGCCTGGGTGCTGGTTACGTCGCTGGCGTTGTCATTTTCCCGTATGCGAATGAAATCGTCCCAGGCCATTCAGACATTAGCTGTGCTTATCGCCCCGATGGTGTGGGCGATCATATGCGTGCTTCTATGCAATTGGCTTCTTCCCGGAATCGGCTGGCTGGATGCGACTCTCAAAACCATTTTGTTCGCCGTATTTTACAGCCCTGTTTTGTTGATGATGGAGCGCAGGCTCCGGCCTTTCGCGACTGCGGCCGAAATCATTGTCAGTTCCTATCGTGGACCCAAGCGCCCGCACCTGCCTTAGGCGGCAGACGCGCTCAATGTCCTACACTCGCACCGACTCAAACTGTGCATTCTCGACAGTCGTTTCCTCTGCGGGATGCGAACTGCTGCCAAGACAGACAGAAATCCAGGCCTGGAGCGCTTCGTTATGATGCGGCCGAGACACCAGTGCATGGGGTCAGCACAAACCCCTGCAGTCCAGAATTCCCATCCGTCCGATGGCGAGAGCGCAGTCCTGCCGTGGCGAACATCCGCTGGTACTGCGATGGGCTGTAGTGGTGATCCCCTTTAATCGGATCGCCGGGAAACAGATTCGAGAAGCGCGGAATAAGGGGTGCGCCGGCACGGTATCCGTGCCAGTTCAGCGCCCATTTTGCGATGTGGCGGGCGGCCTTGTCGGCCCGCCTGCCCATCCCAAAGTAATGTTCACCCAGAATGACGATCTGCCCCTGTGGGCTGAGCACGCGCCGCACCTCGTTGAGAAGCAGGACGGGCTCGAAGGCATGGTGAAAAGCCTGACACATGACGACGAAATCGATTTCGCCATCACGCAGCTTCAGTTTGGAGAAATTGCCCCAACAGAGCTTAATGCGCGAAGCATCCACGCCGTAGTGTTGAAGAACGAGCGGCGCAAGCGCAAAAATCCGATGACGCGACAGCTCGACACATTCAATGGATTGAATTGTTGGAATTCGATTTAGCAGTCTTGCCTCAAGCCAACACGTGCCGCTGGCCAGGCTCAGGCCACGCCCCGCGAGCGGGCGATCGAGCAAACCGATCAGTCCCTCGAGCTGCCGCCACAGACCGTTTCTCTCAAGATATTCTTCCATCCGTGAGAAATCGCCCTGCGAGACATTCCACTCTTTGGACTCCTCGCTTTCCGCGTCATTCCAGTACTCGTACGAAGGAATGGATTTCTCTTCCTCGGCCGAGAACCAGCTTTCCCGCCGATATAACTCGCCGGGCCTCTGCTCGCCAGGAGCGGTTTTCGAACCGAGCTCACTCATCGAGATCAGCCCAGGTCAGCGCAACGTCCTCAGGCACGTCGCGTCGGACCCTCCGCCCGATGATCTCGTCCCAATGAACGGGAGAGATGCCTGAGGCCGGACGTTTGCACGTCAGAACATCCGCTGAGAGGATCTCGCCTGCCTTGAGCGGTCGCGTCGGCACGACACTCCGTCGCGCCTGCTTGCGTGAACCGTTTTCGCTCTCGAGAAACGTCTTGTGCACTGAGCCCAATGCGGGCATCAGAAACGCGACGTTCCGTCGGAAGGCGGTCAAATCAGCCGGGTCCATCGCGTGGTAGTGGTCATTGCCGGGCAACGTCTTATCGAGCGTGAAGTGCTTTTCGAGCACAAGCGCTCCCTTGAGCCATGCGGTTGTCAGGACGTACATGCCCGGATCAGGCCGAGTGTGATCGGAGTAACCGATCACGTGGTCGGGGAAAGTCTGCGCCAAGCCCGTTATCATATTCAGATTGGCGTTTGAGTAGTCGCACGGGTAATTGAGGATGCATTGCATCAACACGATATCGCCGCTGCCCGCTGACTTGAGGATATCGACAGCATGGGCGATTTCCCAGAGCGCGGATGCTCCTGTCGAAAGCACGACCGGTTTTCGCTTGGCTCCCACCCGGCGCAAGAGCGGCACGTTCGTAATGTCGGCGGACGCAATTTTGAAGTAACCCATAATAGGATCGAGAAAATCGACGGCCTCCTCGTCAAAGGGGGTCGAGAGAAACTCGATTCCGACTTTGACGCAGTGGCGTGCGAGAGCTTCGTACTGGTGGACCTCGAACGCATCATATTTCTTGAACAGAGCGCGCTGACTGGTTGTGGGCTCAGATGTCAAATCCCAGTAAGCGGGGCTGTTGCTCATAGCGAGCTTTTCAGCCTTGTAGGTCTGGAATTTGGCGGCATCGGCCCCGGCTTCCTTGGCGGCATCGATCAGCCGGATCGCCGTCTCGAATGAGCCTTCGTGATTGACACCGATTTCGGCGATCACATATGGCCGGCAGCCCGGCGCGAGAGTCTTCCTGTCAAGGGTGACACAAGGCATCGTCGGCGCACCTAGAGATGACAAGAACACATGGCGCATAAAGCGGAGCGATTGCAAGACGCAGAAGGGCGCGAGGGTTCGCGCCTATGCGAGATATCTTGTGTGTCCCCGTACGGTCGCTCGAACAAGATCAGTTATTCCAAAGTTCAAGATCAGTGGGGCTCCAGGTGCCGAGAAACCACGTGCGCCGAGACAGGTCCGGTTGCCGCACCTCACCGCATTCCAGATACGTCATACCGAAAAACTCGAGGATACCGTCCAAGTCCGTGAAGTATTCTCGTCCGTATTGCTGCACGCCCGGGGGGTAGGTGGTCAACAGGTGCAGAATCCACGCCTCCGGCATTTCGGTGCGTGCGAGCTGGACGAAGTCTTTCAACTTGTCGAGCACGTACCACGTGACCTCCGGCAAGACCAATATCTCCGGGCCGAACCCCTTATACCGCTCGAGGTCCAAAATATCGGCCACGAGGAATTCCGGACCGATATTGGCGGCTTTGGCGCGCTCGATCGCCGTACGGGAGATATCGATACCGAGGACGTCGAAATCATGCTGATGGATACGCTTTGTATAATGGCCGAGACCGCATCCAAATTCGACAACACGCCTGCGGCCGCCTACCGCGCGAGCCTTTTCCAGCAAGTGGATACCCACGATCTTGTCGGTGGCCCACAGCTCCTTCTTCGACTGATGCCACGGATCCTCAAAATCCTGATACATCTGGTCGAATTCCCCGACAAGCTTGCCCCCGCGAATTACGTAATCCTGGTAGCGGTCATATTTCGGCATCGTATGGCTCAGCTGATATCGTTGGCCTGAACACGATCGGCTCGTTGAGAAGTCCAGATACTACTGGGAACGCCCGTTGTCAGGGCGGCGTCAACATACAATGTCTGGCTCATCTTGATGGATCTGGAAGTGGCCGTCGAACTAAGACCCTCTGCGCAGGAAGTCACGGTTTCGGCTCCTCCCAACTTCACAACCCGAGCTTTGTGCGGGCAGACTTAGCTACGCCGAAACAACCAGTTGAAACTGGTGACGAACGGCGACCCCGCGCGCCGCGGGCCTTGTCGCTTCCAGACCCGCTGAAAACCACAGGCTTCGATGCGCTCGGCAATAGCGGCCGTTTCTTCGGCGCGAGCATCGTCCAGTTCGATTGCCACGGATTTCAGATCCGGGTGAGACAACGTTCTAGCCATCCCCGCGGTCACCTGCATTTCGGTGCCATCGACGTCGATCTTGATGTGGTTCGGTCGTGGCATACCGAACACCGAGACAAAGTCATCGATCGAATAGCCCAATGTCATATTGCGATGGGTGGGTATGAATTTCTCACCGCGAAGATCGATATCGGTGCCGAATGACGAGAGGGCTCCGCCGGCGTCGATATTCTGCATCATAAGGTAGTCTGCTCGGGTTCGATCGCTCAATGCTATCGGAAACGTCCACACCATCTCGTCCGCTCTGTTGATGGAAACGTTCTTGACCAACATTGCCGTGTTGAAAGGTGACGGCTCGAAAGCCAGGACTTTCGCGCCTCTCACGATCGCCGCGTATAGCGAGTACACGCCGATATTGGCTCCGATATCCCACAGCACTTCACCCCGCCCGAAGCTGTTTATCCATTCTATCGTCTCTGGTTCCTTGGTCAGGATCGTCTCAGCCCGGTAGCGGCACAGCCTCGTCGGGCAGTGAAATGCAATTTCAGACGACTTCACTCGTATACGGACATACGTTTCGGGTCGGGCGGTCGCCGTTTCGATAAACGCGGCAGGCCAACGCTTATCGAGCGCAGCCATGCTGCGAACAGTCATCCCGGTAAAGGTTTGCAGATCTTTGTCCTCATCACTGGACCTCTTAAAGCATCACCACCGGCTGCGCGATACCGGTTTCGGGACGAAATCATGTCGGCCAGCTCATCGGTTCTTGACAAATCCTTGCCGTAGCATCCTTGCTTCCTGCACGCGTAGTCGCGGCTTGACCAACGGCTCGGCAGCTCGCAATCGGCCTCGCCCCGAGGGGTCAAGGAACATCGATGGCTGTGGAGATTGAGCATATAAACGGACTTCGTTGCCAGCTCGGCGAAGGGCCGGTTTGGGATGTCATTGAGCAGGCCCTATTTCTCGTCGACATAGAAGGAAAGCAGATACACCGTCTCGCGTGGCCAGCGCGCACCATACGCAGTTGGACCTTACCATCGATGGTTGGGTGCATCGCGTTGCGCAAGGAAAGCGGCGCCATCGTAACGTTGCAGGACTTGTTCCACACGCTGGATTTTGAGACGGGGGAAACCCGTTGCATAGGTGCTGCTGTTCACGCCGATCCCCAAATGCGCTTCAACGACGGCAAGACAGACCGACAGGGGCGCTTTTATGCCACGACCATGGATATGAAGGCTCAACGACGGGTCGGCAACTTGTATCGCCTGGATCCCGACTTCTCCTATCACGTAGTGGAACGCGGCGTCACGATCGGCAATGGGACCTGTGTCAGCCCCGACGGTTGTATCTTGTATTTCTGCGACACGCCGCGGCAGGTCATTTGGGCCTATGATCATGATGCCGACACTGGAGACTTGGCCAACCGGCGCCTCCTCGTCGATACAAGCCATCACGGCTTCAGGCCGGACGGCTGCACCGTGGATGGCGACGGTTTTCTCTGGAGCGCCTGTCCGTTCGTAGGCCGTATCGTGCGTTATGCGCCGGACGGACGAGTTGATCGTGTCATCGAAATGCCGACACGCTACGTTTCAGCCGCCATGTTCGGCGGAGAGGCCCTCGATGTGCTTTTCGTGACATCGATCAAGGAAAGCCATTTCGGCGAACCGGATCGTGACCCGCTAGCGGGCGCCTTGTTCGCCGTGCATGGTCTCGGCGTACGCGGCGTTCCGGAAGTACGGTTCACCAAGTAATCCCACAAGACAATCACGGCGCTCCATGACGGATTCGTGGGCGCAAAACGTTCTCCGGCAATTTCGAGAGCCACCATGATTTATTGTTTACGTACCATGCGAGGACCGTCTGGAGTTCCTGACTCGAACGAATACTTCCACGAGAAATCCAGCTCTTTCGTGATTTTCGTTGTATCGATCGCATAACGCAGGTCATGGCCGGGCCGGTCGGGAACAAAATTCAACAGGCCGGCCACCGGACTTTGCCGTGCCGCAGGACAGTTGCGGAAGCGCGACTGAAGGTCCGAAGTCTTTGCGAACTCCGCATCGATGATGTCGCAGATACGATAGACGACGTCCTTGTTGGTCAATTCGGTATTGCCGCCGATATTATACGTTTCCCCGATTGCTCCCCTTTGCAGAATTGATTCGATGCCCCGGCAGTGATCTTCGACATGCAGCCAGTCCCGGATATTCATTCCGTCGCCGTAAACGGGCAGGGGCTTCCCCAGGAGCGCATTGGTCACTACGAGAGGGATCAGCTTTTCCGGAAACTGATAAGGACCGTAGTTGTTCGAGCAGTTGCTTATCGTCGTTTGCAGCCCAAACGTATGGCGGTAGGCACGGACCAAGTGGTCGGATGCCGCTTTGGACGCCGAATAAGGTGAATTCGGCGTATAGGGCGTGTCCTCGCGAAAACGAGGGTCGGAGAGGCCGAGGCTCCCATACACTTCATCGGTCGAGATGTGATGGAAACGGTGTGGCTTGCCGGTGCCGCTGTCCAGCCACACGGCTTTTGCCGCTTTCAGCAAGCCATGCGTGCCGTTGATGTTGGTATCGATGAAAATATCCGGTCCATGGATCGAGCGATCCACGTCATTCTCGGCGGCGAAGTGCACAATGGTGTTTATGCGCCGCTCGTGCAGCAGCCGGACCGCCAAATCGTAATCGCGGACGTCGCCGTGTATGAATTCGACATCGGGAATCCCGTCAAGATTGGCCCGGTCTCCCGCGTAGGTGAGCGCGTCCAACACGACAATAGAGTCGTTCGGATGGTTCTGTCGCCAATAGCGCACGAAATTGCACCCGATAAAACCGGCGCCGCCCGTAATCAAAAGATCAGCCATTGGTACGCAACTCCCGGAGCATGCGCCGAAGAACTCACACGCCAGTGTGGTGCCGGTTCTCCCAACAGCCGCCACGTGGGCGTGCAGTCGAGGACGCTGTAGGATGGCCGTCTTGCGGGCGTAGGGTAGTCCTCCGTCCGGATCGGCAGAATTGGGACTGTGCGCTCGACCAGACTGAGAGCCAGTGCTTCTTCCTGAATAGCAACCGCAAAGTCGTACCAACTGGCTACGCCGCTATCCGTGTAGTGGAACGTGCCCGTCGCGCCATCGTCCGTTAGCGTCCACAGCGCGTTCGCCAGATTCAGGGCATAGGTAGGCGATCCTATCTGGTCGCAAACGACCTCAATCCTGTCGCGCTGTGCCATCAGACGCAACATCGTCAGCACGAAATTTCGTCCGGCGGTGGAGTACACCCAAGCGGTGCGCACAATAAGCGCATTGCCCTCGGATGCGTTGACCGCCCTTTCCCCTTGCCACTTGCTTCGGCCATAGACATTGAGCGGATTGGGTGTATCACCCGTCACGTAGGGCCGCCCCAACGTTCCGTCGAACACGAAATCAGTTGACAGGTGCACAAACCGCGCTCGCTGCTGACGGGCCGCGCCCGCAAGCCATCCGGCCGCCTCCTCATTGATCAGATGGGCCGTTTGCGGCTCGGTTTCGGCCTTGTCCACGGCAGTATAAGCCGCGGCATTAAAGACAATATCCGGCGCAATCTCGGCGACGCGGGCCGTCACCGCCTGTCTGTCGGTAATATCCAGCACCGCGTGCGGCACGAGGATGAGCTCTACGTTCGATGGCGCCGTCGCCGCGAGGGCAAGGCCAACTTGGCCGCCAGCCCCGACGACAAGCGCCCTCACGGGAAAACCTCCGCAGCGGCGAGAGGAGGCGCCTTGGCATCCTTCTCCTTGAGAATTGGCGTCCCGATCCGGTTCAGGGGCCACCGAATGCCAAGATCAGGATCGTTCCACAGAACGGATCTCTCGTGTTCGGCCGCGTAGTAGTCCGTGCACTTGTATAGGAGTTCCGTGCCGTCCTCCAGGCTGAGAAAGCCGTGTGCAAAACCTGGCGGAATCCAAAGCATCTGCTTGTTGCCGGCCGACAGCTCGCAGGTGAACGATTGTCCGAAGTGTTGCGACGAGCGGCGCAGATCCACGGCCACATCGAACGCAGCGCCCGCGCTGACACGGACGAGTTTCCCCTGCGGCTGCCGGATTTGATAGTGCAAGCCGCGAAGGACGCCTCTTGCCGACCGGCTGTGATTGTCCTGAACAAATTGAACGTCTAGTCCGATCTCACTAAAAGTGCGTGCATTCCAGCTTTCCATGAAGAAGCCGCGTTCGTCGCCGAAGACCCGGGGCGTGAAAAGTTTGAGACCCGGAAGGGCGGTATCGGTCACGTTCATTGCGAGTGAGCACTCTCGAGTATCCGCAGCAGATAATCTCCATAACCGCTGCTGCGCAGCGGATGAGCCAGTCGCGCCAGATCGTCGGACGAAATGAAATTCATGCGCCAAGCGACCTCTTCCGGACAGCAGATCTTAAGCCCCTGGCGGTCTTCGATCACTCTCGCGAAAAGCGACGCATCCAGCAGCGATCCATGCGTGCCCGTATCCAGCCAGGTGAATCCGCGCCCCATGAGCTCTACCTGCAATCTCCCGGCTTGCAAGTACATGCGATTGATATCGGTTATCTCATACTCGTTGCGCGCCGACGGTTCGATGACGTGCGCATACTCCACGACATGGTGATCGTAGAAGTACAGACCCGTCACAGCGCAATTGGATTTCGGATTGCGCGGTTTCTCTTCGATCGTCTGAGCTATTCCGCTTCGGTCGAAGGAGATCACACCATAACGTTCAGGATTGGAAACATAGTAGCCGAAGATTGTAGCGCCATCCTCGCGTCCGGACGCCCGGGCGAGAAGATCCGTCAGACCGTGTCCGTAAAAGATATTGTCTCCCAGGATGAGCGCCGATGGATGGTTGCCAACGAAGTCTTTGCCAATTTGATAGGCTTGCGCGAGCCCTCTGGGCTCAGGCTGGACGGCATACTCGAGCCGCATACCCCATTGCGAGCCGTCGCCGAGGAGTGCTTGGAAAGCTGGCTGTTCATGGGGTGTGGTGATGATCAAAATCTCACGGATGCCCGCCAGCATGAGGACGGATAGCGGATAGTAAATCATCGGCTTGTCGTAGACCGGCATGAGCTGCTTGCTCACTGCTTTCGTCAGCGGGTAGAGGCGTGTCCCACTACCCCCTGCCAAAACGATTCCACGGCGCCCCGTCATGATGTGGTTCCGACCGCCACTACCTTCGCCGCCAGTTCGGCCCGCGGGTCGAGCATGACTTTGAGTGTTGTTGGCTTGCGTGATCTCTCCCAAGCCTCGCGGAAGCGCCCCAAGGGCATTCGCACCTGATGGAAGGCATCAAGACTCAGCTTGGGCAACAGCGAAATCGCGGTTTCGAAATCGGCCTTCGTGCTGCCAACCGAACCTATGATGGACTTGTCGTACGCCGTAATGGTTTCGAAATTGAAAGGACGCTCACCATACGGAAAACCAAGGAGGAGAACTCTTGCGCCGGCTGGCGTCTGGCGCAAAAGCTGGGCGAGTGCCTCCACGTTGCCTGTCAGTTCTACGACCAGATCGAACCCATTCAGTTCATCAAGATCAATCGATGTTTCGATCCCCGCTCGGCTCAGAAACGCCAAGCGCTCGGGGGCACGGTCGAACACTCGGACCTGATATCCGTAGTGCTTCAAGATCAGGGCGCACATGTGACCGAGCGGACCCGCACCGATAATGGCACAGCTTGAACCATTGCCCGCACCATCAGCTTCTCGCAGCCGTCTCAACCCCTTGAGGATTACCGCTGCGGGCTCGACAAGGGCCGCACTCGCCAAATCAAGTCCGGCCGGAAGTTTGTGAACAAACCGGCTCGGTACGACCACATATCTTGCGTAGGCGCCATTACGACCGAGAACGCCCAATTCCGTCCGCTCTGCGCAGCCTATCGCGTTGCCCCGTCTGCACTCGCCGCAAACGCCGCAGCTCTGAATGCATTCGGCGACAACGGGGTCACCCTCCCGCAGGTGCGTGACATTCGTCCCTACAGCGGCGATTTCTCCGCTGAATTCGTGTCCGGGTGTAATGGGGTATTTCGCCGTCCCCTCGCGGTAATAACCGAGTTTCCCCTCGAAGATTTCCAAATCGGTGGCGCAAACCGCGACGCTGTGTACATGGACGAGAACCTCGCTAGGCGTCAGTTGCGGAATTGGCAGCTCCTTGAGGGCCGCTTGGTGCGGGCCGGTGACCACGACGGCGCAGTTGCTTCCGTCGAAGAACAGCTCTCGGCGGCGTTTGGCATTTGACATATCGGGTCTTTCCACTGCACCGCGCAACGTACCAACGGCCTTGTTAAATCTGAAGAACGCAATTTCGCGGAACCGCTGCGATGTCGTCAAACGGCTAGCCGCAGGATTGTCGCGCGGGCGCAGTGCCCTTCCCATGTCGGCCAGGGCCCATGCGCATTCGCGCAACGGTCCGGTCAACGCATGCCCAGGCCCCAGAATCCCGAGCGTGCGCGCGGCCACGGCCTCACGGTAGTAGCGGTGACGTACTTGGTGCCAGCTTTCCTCGTGGACATGATGGAGTGCAGCGTGCGGTTCATAAACGATCTCATAGCCGCGTTCCGTCCAATACCTTGCCCACTGAATATCCTCCAGACCGGGCAGCGTTTCGTCAAATGCGCGGCTGTGCCATAGCTCCTTGCGAATCGCGGAATTCGCGTTGTTGGCAAAATAGTCGTCATGCCTGCGAACCAGTCTTACGTCGCCAAAGGTTCGGCGAAAATCTTCGCATTCGCTGAATTTCGAAGCCGCGACACCGCACTGGCGACCATACACCATCGCCACTTTCTCTTCAGACAACGGACCGATCAGGCGCTCAAGCCAAAATTCATCGCAGGGAATCGTGTGCGCGGAAACAATAGCTATGAAACGGCCTGCAGCGGCGCGGATTCCGACATTGAGGGAATAGCCGAAACTGAAATCTTGACTTCGGATGCGGATAACACGATAGCCATACCGAACGGCGATCTCCCGACTGCCATCGATCGAGCCGGAATCAACCAACAACACGCTAAACTTGCGGTACGATTGCCGCTTAAGCGCCTCGAACAGCGCCGGCAGGTATTTGGCTTCATTGTACGCACGTACAACGATAGAGGTTTCCTCCGTGTCCTCGGACAACTATCTTTCCCCAACTGTGTTCAATTCTCGAATCAGCATAGCCAGCGTGTTTTTGTGAACATGATCCCACGCTCTTGGGCTGCTGTTGGAATTGTGCGGCGCAATCAGGCAATTGTCGAACTTACGCAGAGGGCTATGCGCCGGTAGAGGTTCGCTTTCAAAAACATCCAGTCCTGCGCCAAGAAGGTGACCCGATTCCAACGCGCGCGCCAGCGCCTGTTCTTCAACAATCGGGCCGCGCGCTGTGTTGACCAGGACCGCTCCGCGTTTCAACAAAGCGAGCGTCTCATCGTTCATGAGGTGATATGAAGCTGGGTTGAGATCGCAGTTGATGCTCACGAAATCGGACTTCCTCAGCAGCTCTTCCAGGTTGGTCATTGTGACACCGACCTCTTCTATGAAGCCCTGATCCACTTCCCGTATGTCGGTGCCGAGCAACACTGCACCGAACGGCTTGGCTCTACGCAACACGGCCTTCCCGACATCACCAACCCCAATCACTCCAATTGTCGACTCATTGAGCGCTCGGCCTGGAATTTTTTCCCACTTTCCCGACTTCAGTTGCTTGTCCATGAAGGGAATGTTGCGCGCGAACGCCAAGAAATATCCGATGACAAAGTCCGCCACGGGTTCTGAGAATGCGTTGGGCGTACGACATACGCGGATTCCCTGCGCCTTGGCGGCACCAACGTCGATGGAATCGACTCCGGTACCCCATTTGCAGATGACCCGCAACTGGTCGGCCGCATTCATGACGCGGGCCGTAAACCGGTCGTCGCCGCATATCACTCCGTGAATGCCCGGAACAAGCCGCAGCAATTCGTCTTCTTCAAGTCGCTCCACTACGGGCGCGATAACCAGCGCAATGTCGTGCTGACGAAAGAGGTCTCCAAACCGGTCTAGTACCGGGAGCATATAGGGGGCCGAGATCAACACCCGCCAAGTCATATAATTCGTCCTCAGATGGAATTTCTGTCGTCTAGGCGTCCCACTCAATACTGCCGCACGAGTGGATCACTTTGCATGGTCTTTTCCACCTTAACCCGATCCTCGGGTGTATCGACGGCATAAGTGTCGAAGTCGGTTTCCACCATGCGGACCTTGCGGCCATGTTCGAGGAAGCGAAGCATATCGATCGAACTCGGCGACTTCCAGGGGCGTGGGCGATAGCTGGCTATAGTCCTCCAACGCCGGGCGTGTGAACGGAATAATGCAGACTTGTTTGAATGCCGTCGTGTGGGAGAATCCAAGCTTGGCCATGGTGGGAATCGGCTGGCGCGACATGAAAAGCGCGTCACCCGCGCGATCGATAACGACTTTTATGGTGTTGGGTGAACGGAACTCGTCTTCCGATTCGATCCGCTTGGTCAGGTTGACGCACTGCACCGCGGGATTTCCTTGGAACGGCCGCAGCGATGCCGCTACAGCGTCGGGCGATATCATCGGTTCGTCGCCCTGGACCAGGACAACAATGTCGGCATCGAGATATTGGGCAGCCTCGGCAACACGGTCCGATGCTCGCTCGTGAGTGTCCGCGGTCATCACGACGGGTGC
Organism: uncultured Alphaproteobacteria bacterium; assembly: GCA_963708555.1. Taxonomy (GTDB): domain Bacteria; phylum Pseudomonadota; class Alphaproteobacteria; order Micropepsales; family Micropepsaceae; genus CAIYRG01. The sequence goes on from CAVPTF010000002.1 coordinate 350,294, forward strand.
TCCGAAGGCGACTGCCGCCTGACGGATTTCTACGTCACACGTTGCCACATAGGTGCCGCTCAATGTCTTGCACATGGCAACGCGCTTGTAGACATGCTCGATCATCGGTCGGCCTAGTATTGGCGCGAGCGGCTTGCCGGGGAAGCGTGAAGACCCCATGCGCGCAGGAATGACAGCTACCGCTTTCACTTCGCCTCCCCTAAAGCGGTACATCGCGAGATGGCCCGCTCGATCGAGCCGCGTATTAATCGCTTAAACCCAAGTTTAGGGTCAAGAATGTTTTGGACTGCTTGGGCATATGGCGAAAAGGTGCGAGTGTACCGTATCGCGGCGATAATGCATCCGGGCCAGCAATGCAATTCAACCAGGTTCTTCGCCGATCGCCTTGACTTGTTGCATGCCGGCGCACCCGCTATGAACACGCCAAATGGACTGTCATGTGGGGACCCCGCCATGTATTCGGAGAAGCAGCGCTCGTGTACCAGCGAAGCAGTTAGGCGGCGTACCTCTAGAATGTGCCCGTATTGATGAGATGGCACAAAGGAGCGCGAGTACTGAGCTGGCAGCGAGCGGCGATGTTTTGGGTTCTACGGAAAATCGCATGGGCGAGAGCATAGCTGTCGGGTTGGTCACGGGTAGTTTTCTCCCAGTCATAGGCGGTGCCGAGGTAGGTCTGCATAACATCGCCGAACGGCTTGTCCGACTTGGGCATCGTCCCATCGTGTTCGCTCCACCGCGGAGCTGGTTGGGGCTCAGGAGGATGGGGTGGAAACTGCCTTATCCTGTGAAACCGTTGCCTCCAAAACTTGCGGATGCATTGAAGCGCGCGCCGGAGCTCACTTTTGCAGCGATGGATCGCTATTGCGCGTTGATGGAGAGATGGCACGGCATCGACCTTTGGCATGCGACGATCGGGTTTCCCACCGGGGTGTTAGCCGCACATTATTGCGTGAAAAAAAAACGTCCGGTCATCGTGGGTTGTGTCGGCGACGATATTCAGAGCGTCCCGGAGGTCGGATACGGCGTGCGGCGCGACGGACACATTGACGGGCTGGTGCGCGACTGGCTCCCGCACGCGCGTGCGCTGATTGCGCTCACTGACTCGGTTGTGACCGAGTACCGCGCACTCAGCGTCCCCGAGTCGCGTATAGCGCGAATCCCATATGGGGTTGACTTGGCGCGCTTCGCTTGTCGGATCGATCGTCGGGCTATCCGAGACCAACTCGGTATAGCGGATACCGATGTGCTGGTTCTTTCCGTGGGGCGTTACCATGAAAAGAAGGATTTCGAAGGTCTACTTCAAGCCTTCGCACTTGCACGCGAGCAGGGCGCCGATCGCGCAAAACTCGTCCTTGCGGGGAGCGGGCTATCCCGATTGGAGCCTCTCGCACGCAAGCTCGGCATCAAGGAACACGTGCGCATAACGGAACCGAAACCTGGCGTTTTGGGAGACCGCGAACGATTGGAGCTCCCTCCTCAGGAGCTCGTGGAACTCTATAAAGCAGCCGATGTTTTTGCGTTTCTGTCTCGCGTCGAAACGTTCGGGATTGTCTTGGCGGAAGCCATGGCTGCGGGTCTTCCCGTGTTGACGACGGATGCACCAGGATGCCGCGATGTGGTTAGGGCTGGGCGGGACGGTTTGATTGTGCCGCCCGGACAGCCGGAGGCCGCGGCCCAGCTTCTCGTCCGTTTGGTTGAGGATGAAGAACATCGCAGAGACATGTCGCAACGCGCGTTGCGCCGCGCGCAGGATTTCTCCTGGAATTCGGTCGTCGCAGCACACGTCGATCTCTATCGAACCATAATGCGTGAATGATGGACGGACCGGATACATTGTTGGTCGTGGCGCTGCCAAGGCCCGCGGACGATGATGCAGCGCAGGCGTTCTACCGTTCCGCCTTTGAATGCAGAGGCTTGCGCGTTCTTTGGTTTGCGGACAGCGACGCGAAGGCTTTTCTTGCGCGATACGCTGGCAATCGTCCGGTGGAGATCCGCGAAACGGCAGAGAGTCTCCACAATCGTCTAGGCGAGTTTGGCCGCCAGATGCGCGATCTGCTGCATGGGCTGCTGAGCGCTGCTGGTCATCTGCCCGATGTTTGGGCCACCCGATTGATCGAAATCAATTTCGCCGATCCAGCGTGGTTCTCGATTCTTCGGGCAAGCCTTGTCGTGGAAGAGGTGGAGCAGTCTCATCCACGCCGCTTGTTCGTAACCGGCGAACCTGATCTCGTCGAGATGATGCGAGTATTCGGGCGCGAGCAAGGGATCGAGTTCGCAGGGCTGCGCCGTGGTACGAGCAACGGCGCGCTTTGGTGTTACACCTCTGCCTTAGGCGCGTGGTGTTGGAATCTGATGGCAGAGCTGGCGTGGCGCTGGCGGATTAGACGTTGTGACCGCCTCGACCCTGGTCGCCCGATCGTCCTTGCTGATTTCCCGAACAATTGGCTTCCTACCGACGAAAACGAGACGAACCGCTATGCAGGATCGATCTTATCGGGCCGGGCAAATGCGGTGCTCACCGTCTCTCGCCGCTTCCGAAGGCGGCTGGCGTCATGGAGGGAGGTCCCAACCGTTGCATCCCGCCTCAAGAAGGTTGCACGGGCGCGCAGCGTGGAGCGCTACGGCGCGCTTGCTGATCTCCTGACGGTCTACTTCGCGTTTGCAGCACTTTGGCGCTGGCGACGGGGTATCGGGGCGGCCAGGAAAGCCGGAAAATTGCGTTGGGGGGCGTTGGATCTGGAGCCGGCGTTGCGCCGGCTACTGACCGACGCCTCGCTCGTCGATCTTCCCAAGAATCGCTATCTGCGGGCTTGCGTGGCTCGTGCGCTCTCTGATCGAGCAGGTGTGGTCGCCGTTGTTCCGATTTTCGAGTTGGCTGAGGGCAGGGCGATGGTAGCCGGAGCGAGGGACGCCGGCGTCGCGACCGCGGGACTCCAGCATGGGGCTTTGGGGCCGGCCCATATTTGGCGCTTCGCTTGGTCCGCTGCGTTGCGTTCGGGAGGCGATGGGCAGGGTTGGAGCATGCCCGACCTCGTGCTCTTGGAGTTCGGGCTTGATTGCGCCCTCATTGATCGAAGCGCGTATCCCGGAGAAGGCGATTGCGGTCGTAGGAGCTCCTCGGGAGGATCGGCTGCCGCCACTCTTCCAAGCGACGGAGGCCACGGACCGGCTTCTCATTCTTGGCGAGATGCATGCACCCCGCCACTTCTTGCATCAGGCCATGACAGCGATGGCGGGTATCAGCCTCGAGCTTGTCGTCCGCCCTCATCCCGCCACAGCGCACGACGTTCGCGAATGGGTGATACGGCAAGCGCGCGAGTTGAATTTGAAGGTGATCTTCAGCGACGCTCACAGGCGGTTGGAAGACGAAATCGCAACGTGGGCGCCGAAGCTGACGGTTGTCGGCACCACGGGTGCGGCGGTGACGGCAGCACGCCAAGGCTGGCCCGTCGCGGTCATGCTGTCGAACTGGCTGCCCAACAACAATCCTTTGCTGTTCCAGGGGCCCGGCTGCGAGCAGGCAAGGATATTTGTTGCAGCCAGCCCTGCGGCGCTCCGGCAATGGATTTTGTCAACACTTGCCGATGCAGGCAATGTAAGCGCCTATAGCTCTCTCTGTCGCGAGGTTGGCGTACGGCTAATGGTCGCGACGGGCGCAGATGCCGCGCGTACTCTTGATCGCCACTTGATGACCCTTGCTGCGGACCTCGGTCCACAAGCTGCTGTGTGAAGAACTGGCTCAAAGCCCCGAATCGTCAGTGTAATGACCGATAAAGACTCATCCAGAGAGGAATGACGGCGACAGCGGAGTAGCGCTTCTCCACAAGGCGTCTGCTCGCCCGGCCGCGCTGATCGCGTTCGTCGTTGGACCAACGTACCGCTTCGCCAAGCGCCGCGGCTAGCGGGACCACGGCGGGTTCGACTGCAAGCCCACCTCCCTCCGTCCAGTCCGTAAGACCCGCGCCACTGGTTGTGATAGTCGGGGTCGAGCACGCAGACGCCTCGAGATTCACGAATGAAATAACATCGGAACGCGATGGGACGACAGTGACCCATGCCTTTCGCATCAGTGCATACTTCTCCACAGGTTCCCAGACGGGACCTCGCAGTTCTATGCGGTGAACTCGGGGACTCGCGGCAATCGTCCGGCGCAATTTGGCTGCATAGGACGCATCAACGGGTGGACCGGCGATAATAAGACGCAACTCGTCCGAAACCTCGGCGACATTGAAGGCGTCGATCAGCACGTCGACGCCTTTGGCGGGATGCAGCTGTCCCAGAAAAAGCACGTAAGGCTCACTGTGCCGTTCCGTGGTTCGCTGCAATATGCGGTCTACCTCATCCAGATCTATGAAGTTCGGAATTGTTTCGATCCGCTTGCATGGAAAAAGCCTATGAAGACAGTCGCGATCCGACTCAGTGATTGCGTGGAGAACAGACACGGCTTGGAAAAGCCTGTCTCTCATAAGCGCGAGGTAAAGGCGCTTCTTGAACGCACCAATAAGGTTGGGCTGCCGCAAAGCCCACTGCAAGAGTCCGTGATTGGTAAGCACACTGGGGATGCCGTGCCTGCGAGCCGCGCGGGCGGCCGCGAACTGCGGATACATCCATGCGCCGTGAATATGAATGAGCGAAATGCTCTGTGTACGAATGATGTCGTCGCACATTCCGCTGTAGTGTGGCGCGTAGCGCCACATGGCCGTTGGTCCACTGCTCGCTGCCGTGGAGATATGGCGCATTTGACGATGAAGAGGGATGTCAGTCGGGCCGACGCTGAGAAGATTGACTGAACCTCGCGGGGCGACTTCCGTCAGGGTTCGCGAAATCAGCCCGTTCACCGCAACCGAAATACCCAGGTTCATTCTGGTGTGAAAGTCGGTTGCGTGGAGGATGTTCATTGCAAGGCAACCACCTTCAGAGCCGCGAAGGAGCAGCGCTGTGGGTTTTCACGATCGGGCGGCGTGCGATCACCTCCCCACTACGGCGACTGATGCTGCCGTCACGGCAAGCTGCGATGTGATTTGCGTGGCATCGCGCAAGAACAGTCCCAGATCGAATGGGCTGAGATCGCGCGGAACGACAACCGTCGAGCCCGGCGGAATGAGGCTGACATTGCTGTACGAGAACCAGCCGCTTTGAACGGGCTGCGCGGTTCCATCCGGCAGGATGATGAACGTTCGTCTGCGATCGGCGCTCTGTGTAATGCCGCCCGCACGGCTGAGGTAGTCGGTGAGCTGCAATCCGTTCTCGAACTGGAACGAACCCGAGTTGAGCACCTCTCCGGTGACCGTCACGGTCGCGGGCCGGACCGGGATGTAGAGCGTGTCGCCGGGTTCGAGAACGATGTCGAGCTCCGGCCGTGAGCGCAGCACGGCGAGGTCCGCTGTCATCGTGATCCGGCCGAGCACGGGCTCACTGCGAACCTGCTGCCCCAGGCTGGTCAGGAAGGTCAGTGTATCGCCGTTAGCCCTGGCCTGCGGTGATGTCGCGAGCGTCGAGAGCTGAGCATCGATGGAGCGCGCCTGACGGATATTGCCTTCGCGTTCCGCGACGGCCGCGCGCTCGCGGGTGAAGACCGCGCCATAGGGATAGGCCTGGTCGGTCAACCCGCCCGCGCGCTCGAGCAGCGATGACAGCCGTTCGCCGCGCGTGATGTTGAACGCGCCCGGATACTTCACTTGGCCGTTCACGCTCACTTGTCCGTTCTCGCGGTCGGTGAAGACGGAACGCAGCCTGATCACGTCCAAGGGCTGCAAGCTGACCCGCTGAAAGTCGCCCGCCTGGCCGCGATAGCTGCTCCGTGCCGTACGTGATGTGCCCGACTGCGGATCGATCTGGGTTGACGTGACCTCGATGGAGGTGAGATCGGCTTGCCGCAAAAGTCCGCCCGCGGTTTGGATCATGTCGGCGAGTGTGGTGCCCTCCGCCGCGATATAGGTTCCCGGATCGCGGACGGTTTCGAGCACCCAGACCAGGTGATCTCCGGCGACGCGAACGAGCGCCTGCACAGAAACGTTCAAGCGAGCAGCGATGGCCTCGACTGACGGAAGCTGTGCTGCGCCTCCTGTCAGCGACCGTGCGGAGAACGCGTTCTGCTGCGAGAGCTGCGCAGCCTGCGCGATGGCATTTGTTCCTGCGGTCAGCTGCTGCTGCGCGGCCTGAAGCCTCAGATCGACCCCCGGCGGCGCACCGAGATTCGTTCCATATTGAGGCACGAATTGTGGGCCGTACCCGTACTGTGGATTGGTGAGAGGGACACCGTTCGGCGCCGTGGCGATGCTCTGCGGATACTGACCGTAATACGGAGATTGCGGAATGCCGACACCGGCCCCGGGTGGTGGTTGCATGCCGAAGCCCGGACCGTTCTGGGGAGGCATCGTGCCGGGGGGCTGCGGAAGTCCCGGTCCAACACCATTCGGGGGCGTAACTCCGGGGTTGGGCTGGAACGGATACGGCTGGAACGGGTACGCCGGTTGACCGGGAATCTGGCCGCTGTTGGGAAGACCGGTCTGCGGATTGATTGCGCCGCTGGCCTGCTGCGTTCCATCCGCCATCTGCGTTGCAATACCCGCCTGGGCCTGGAGCGCGAGTAAGCCTTGCTGCTCGCGCACGGCCGCATCGGCGAGCAGCCGGATTTCATCGCGGTTGAAGATGTAGACGAAATCGTCGTTCTGCAGAGTGATATCCTGTGCCCCGGACAACACGCGTGTGAGCGAGAACGGTTCGAGCGTCCGCACATTCAACCGGATGTCCCTGCGCACGATGACGGCAAAAGGCGTGTAGGCATCGAGCGTGAGATCGTCGATGCTGCGGATGAGTCGCGCGGCCGACGAGGCGACGGAACGCGGATAGATACCGACAAGACGGATCGATCCTGCGAGACTGACGCGTTCGAGCGACACATCCGTCATCGGGTCGACGAAAAGAATCTCGCCGCTCGCAACGGGCGCCTGCGCCGAAATCGGAATCAGCCGGGTCGTGCCATCGGCGTCGATATGCGTTGTCGAATAGCGGTAATTGCCGGGTATCTCGAACCCGCCCGCGAGCGCGACTAAGACTTCGGCGGTCATCGTCGAGTGTTTGTCCTCGAGCTCGTAGATGCCGGGACGGCGAACGAAACCGTTGACGGCCACCGTGTTCTTGAGCGGCGGCACCATGATCCTGTCGCCACTGCGCAGGTTCGGAATCTTCGTACCTTCCGCGGGCGTCAGAACCGAATAGAGATCGATCGGGATCGTCAGGTCGCCGCGAATGACCAGTGCATTGCGGAGGCTGCCGGTCTTGGAGACGCCGCCCGACACCAGAATGGCGTCCAGAGGCGTCGCGAAGGCGTTCAGGTTGCGGACACCGGGTGCGCGTACTTCCCCGCTGACGAAGACCGAGATCTGGCGCGCGTCGCCGAGCGAGACGAACGCATCGGTGGAGAGGTACCCCTGCGCGACCTGCCGCTGCAGCAGTGAGCGAAATTCGCCGAACGTCCTCCCGCTGGCTGAAATCGGCGTCAACCGGGGAAGGATCACGTCTCCTTCGCGATTGACGCGCTGACGATAGGTTGCGTTCTCCTGCCCGCGCAGGACGACGACGATCTCGTCGCCTTCGCCCATCATGTAATTGTCCGGCACGGCGCCGGTCTGGACGATCGACACCGCCGTCGGCACGCCGAGCACGTCGTAGCCGAATTGGGTCAGGGGACGGCCGGCCCGCTGGGAGTAGATCGCTTCAAGTCGCGAAGGCGGCGCGTACGGAATCCTGAGCGGCTCGACGGGCTGGTACAGCTGCAGCGAGGGCCTGAGATCATTCGACGGAAACGACTGATTCGGCACCAGCTGCTGGAATTGCTGCTGCAACTGCGGTTGCGACTGAAGCATCCGCTGAAGAGCGTCGGCAGAGACGTCCAGCGTCTGAGCATCGGCCGTGGTCAGAGCGACACAGGCTGCACTTGCAACTGCGAATGCGATCCTACAGACGCGATGGAGCGAACGCACCATTGACCCCCCGTTTTTCTGTAAGAGTGACAGCGCCTTAGAGGCGTCTCCGTCACATCTTCTACCAACTCTCAGAATACCGCAAGAGCATGGCTTGACGCGCAAGATTGTTCCATATGGCGGTCATTCTTGTTGAGGTTCCGGACCCGGGAGGAGCGTATCGATCCTGCCGGTGAGCCAATACGCAATCAGCCCGAGCCACTCGTGGACCGCCACGTCGACGCGCACGAGACTCGTCGAAGCTTCCAAGCGAATCGCCCAGTAATCATCGGGCCGGCCGGTCGTCGTGTAACCGACAGGGTAGGAGATGACAGGGAACCCTGCATGTCGGAACGCCCCCACCGCGCGCGGCATGTGAGACGCCGAGGTCACCAAGAGCCACCGCTCGCCGGGTTGCGGCATGATGAGCGCGCGCGTGAAGGCGGCGTTTTCCGCCGTGCTGAGCGACCTGGCCTCTGTCACGATCCGCGATTCGTCCACGCCGATATCTGCCAGGAAGCGTTTGGTGATGAAGGCTTCGGTTTCCGCATCGGACCGGCTGCCCAAGGTTCCTCCTGAGACAACGATCCTTGCATTCGGATAACGGCGGGCGAGAGTCGCCGTCTCGGTCAGGCGTTCGCCGTCCTGCGTCAGCGCGATGGCGCGGCGGGGCACGGTTGGGGCGCTGACCACCCCGCCGAGCACGATAATCCCGGTGGGTTCCGGCATGTCGTTTGGAGGTCGTGGAAAGCGGTCCTCCAGCGGGCGCATCAAGATGAAGCCCATGGGTCCCCATCCGAAAAGAACGAACCCAAGCGCCGCAGTCCACACCAGCAGAGCTCCGATGCGCTTGCGCCGAAAGAGGAGTGCAACGGCGCCCGCAAACGCCACGATGACGAGAGTGTTGCTGGCTATGACGAGCACTCCGAGCACTATGGAAAAAAAGCGGAACATGCGCGCCTCTGGGCGATCGTCCCTATCCTGCGTCCAAACAATTCGCGGACGTCGGTTGATTTTCCTATCCTGTTTCGCATTCGAGTTCGAGCGCGGGTAGACTCATTTTCACGATGCTGGACCTGTGAATTGGTTGGAGAAATTAACACGTGGCTCTTTGAGTCTGCTTCTCTGTTGTGACAAACGCCTGTTCTGCAATTCTGAAGTTGAGAGCTTTGCGAGGTAGCAAATAGCATGACCATTTTGATCACGGGAGGGGCGGGCTATATCGGCAGCCATATGGTCTACGCGGCGCAGGAGATTGGCGAGGACGTCGTCGTCATCGACAACCTCTCTACCGGAGTGCGCGCATTGGTCCCGGAAACGGCGCCCTTCTTCAACGGGGATGTCGGAAACCAAACGTTGATCCGCAGCCTGATATCGCGCTACGGCATTACGGCCGTGCTTCATTTCGCCGGCTCTGTAATCGTTCCCGAATCCGTGGAACAACCGCTCAGCTACTATGACAACAACGTAGTCGCCTCTCGCAATCTGCTTGAGGCGTGCGTAGGGACCGGCGTCAAGCAATTTATCTTTTCCTCGACCGCCGCCGTTTACTCTGGTCCGGCCCCAAACCCCGTGGATGAAACCGCGCCTGTCGCGCCTGTCACCCCGTATGGTCGATCCAAGCTGATGACGGAATGGATCCTTCAGGATTGCGCACGCGCTTGTGACCTTCGCTATGTTACGCTGCGTTACTTCAATGTTGCAGGCGCAGATCCGAAACGCCGGACCGGACAGTCGACACCTTACGCCACTCATCTTATCAAGCGGGCCTGCCAAGCAGCGCTCGGACGGATTCCATATCTCGAGATTTACGGCACGGACCTGCCCACCAAAGACGGGACTGGCATTCGCGATTACATCCATGTCACAGATCTGGTAGATGCGCATGCAGCCGCCCTGCAACACCTCAAAGGAGGTGGGCGCTCACTGACGTTGAATTGCGGTTATGGCCAGGGCTTTTCGGTCCGTCAGGTGATCGATGCCGTATCTAAAGTTGCAGGTCATCGGTTCCCGACGCGTGACGCGCCGCCGCGACAGGGAGATATGGTGGAAATCGTGGCCGATCCAACGAAGCTTCAGCAAACCCTTAACTGGCAGCCGCGACACAACGATCTCCAACAGATCGTGGCGACGGCTTACGAATGGGAGAGACATCTAAACCGCAGATAGACCAATCGCGTCGCCCGCTGGATTGCATCGGACTACGTGGCATCGACCGATACGGAGCCGCCACATTGTGTTGATATGCGCAAACGCAAGCGGCGCCGCGATCTCGATCGCGGCGCCGCGTGTCAGTCCAGATCGGAACGTCCTACTCGGGGTAGGGGACGTACCCATAAGGTGCCGGCGGCGGGCCGTAATAGCCCGGCGGCGGCGCATAGTAGGTGCGCGCGTTGTTTTGCGCGGCAAGCGTCGCGATCAGACCGAAGGCGAGCAGTCCGAAGCCGAGCGCGGCCGCGGTGTTGTCGCGGCGATAGCCGTGGCCGTATCCGTAACCGTAGGGCTTGCGCGACATAGCCGCGATGGACCGGCGGTCCGTAGCCCGGACGTCCATGCGCGAGGGCGGCCGTCGTGGACCCGCCGACCAGCGCCAGTGCCAATGCGATCGAAATGCAGTTTCTTCATGGCGTCTTCCTCGTGCATCGCTCAGGTTCGGAGCGGTGATCGACGCGCCTTCGCGTCATTGGCCGCGACAGTAGAAAATCGCGCGCTGAACCGCCTCTGAAGGGTGCGTTTAACGGCCGTTCAGGTCGCTCTCGCGGCGCATTGCCGGGCGTGTTGTCAGCCGTTATGGTCCGCGCCCCAGCGCGCATTGGGGCGTAGCCAAGTGGTAAGGCACCGGATTTTGATTCCGGCATTCGAAGGTTCGAATCCTCCCGCCCCAGCCAGCCTTCACTTGAGCGAGCGAGTGAAGGCTGTCCCCGCGAAGCGGACGACCGCAGCCACTCCACCGGAATGACGTCCACGCCCACCTCGATGAGGTGATCGCCGCCGCCCGTGACGATGCCGTTGATCGGCGCGACATCGGAATAGTCGCGGCCCCAGGCGACCGTGATGTGCCCTTCGCCGGGGATGAGATCGTTCGTGGGATCGAGATCGACCCAGCCGAATGGCGGCGCCCAGACCGAGAACCAGGCATGGCTCGCATCGGCGCCGATCAGGCGCTCTTGCCCCGGCGGCGGCTTGGTCAGCAGATAGCCGCTGACATAGCGCGCGGGCAGGCCGAGCGAGCGCATCGCGGCGATGCCGATATGCGCGAGATCCTGGCAGACGCCCGCGCGGATCTCGAACACGCGGTCGACCGGCGTAGACGCATCGGTGACCGTGGTGTCGTAGCGGAAATCCTCGTGGATGCGCGACATCAGATCGAGCGCCGCGGCAAGCAGCGGCCGGCCCGGCGTGAAGCTCTCGAGCGCATAGCCGGGAAGGTCGGCGGTGAACACGGTCAGCGGCGAATCGAAGATGTACTGCACGATCTCGTGCGTCTCGGGCGCCATCGTTTCCAGCCGCGCGCGCACATCTTCCCAGGCTTCGCTCGCTTGCGGATCATGGTCCTGCGGCGCCGACGCGGTGACGCGGCTTTCGGCCGAGATGTTGATCACCATGTGCGGCTCGTAGAGCGCGAGCCATTCGGTCGTGATTGCCGAAATAATCGGCGCGGCTGGTGCGAACCGCCGTTGCCGGCGTCACCAGGAGCTTGAAATCCTTCACCCTCTGAGTTGCCGTCGCACGCGGCGCGAGATGGACGAGATGCCGCGAATGCGACACTTCCTGCACTGTAGCGGTAGGTCGTGCGGTGGCGGACGGAATATTCCATCAGCTCGTCTCCCGCCGGGCGCGCGAACGGCGCAACGTCGCGTGCTGGAAATAGGCATCGGCGATCGCATCGGACAGTTTCGGCATCGTGGACTCGATCGCCGCGGCCAACACATCGAGTGCCACGCGCTTGCCGCGCTCGTCGCAGCGCGCAAGCTCGAAGGGATCGGTGTAGGTGATGATGTCGCGTGCCTCGTTCGCCAGCACCCTGGCGAAGTCCTTGCGCTGGATGGGCGTGTTCTTGGGCAGCTTCGGCACGTGCTGCAGGATCGTCGCGATCTGGAAGGCCGCGGACCGTGGATTGGTGGGATCGAGCAGCAGAAGATCGATCGCGGGCGGGACCTGGAACACGTTCAGATAGCGCTAGCGATAGGTCATCGCGCTGTCGGCGATCTCGAGCGCGTACTGGATGTGCTCGATGTCGTCATCCTGCGAGCCGAGCATCTGGCGCACCAGCCACGCCGCATGGACGGCGCGTTCGATCCGGCGGCCGATATCGAGGAACAGCCAATTGCTGCCGCGCGTCATGTTCTCGGCCGAGAGACCGGCGAGCGCGGCCGTTCGGCGGACCAGCGCGTCGAAATAGGACCGCGTCGCGGCGGAATCGAACGTGGTCCGCAACGGCACCTGATCGACCGTGGTCAGCGCATGGATCGTGCGCCACGTGTCGAACGACAGCCGGTCGCGCACCGACCACGCGGTGCGCTGCACCGCCTGGAGCAGGCGCTGCAAGCCTTGCGGCGCCTCGGCGCCGAAGGCCAGCGCGTGCAGCTCCGTCGACAGCCGCGAATTGTCGCCGTTCGCCGCATCCGAGATGGCGACCGCGCTTGCCTGACCTTGCGGCAGCAGGAGGCGGCGCGCGAGTTCGCTTGCGGCCGTGCGTTTCGTCGTGGCGGTGTCGTCGCCCAGGCGCTGCACGACGGCGCGCAGCACGCGCACCAGATTCTCCGCGCGCTCCACATAGCGGCCGAGCCAGAACAGATTGTCCATCGCGCGGCTCGGCGCCTCGTCGCCGACGCGGCGGATCGGCATCGCAACGTCGGTGCGCTTGAGCAGGCTGAAGCCGTCGACCGGCGCGCTCGCGAGCACCCAGGTGTCCTTGCTGGCCGCGCCCGCCTGCATCGACAGCGCGCGGATCGGTCTCGTCCTGCGCGACGCGCGTCAGCGCGCCCGGCATCACGATGTAGCCATTGGGCGTGCAGGCGGCGAACACGCGAAGCGATGCCGGTTTCGCCGTCAGCGTCGCGTTCTCGTAGACGGGCGCGAGCCCGAGCGCCGCGATGTCCTGCACCACGAAATTCGCGCCGCGCCGGTCGAGCCGCGCGCTGAAGTCCGGCCACATCCTGCATGTCGGAGCCGAGCCGCGCCGATGACCCGCGCCAGAACAATTGGCGCGCGTCGAACGCATCGCGCACGACGACGTCGCGCAGCCGCGCGAGCGCTTCCTTGCGGCCCCATTTGGTGCCGCACCACACGGTCGGCACGTCGGGGATGGTCAGTTCCTGCGCCCAGCAGCGCGTCGTGCCGCGTTGGGGAGATAGGCGTTCATCGCCGGCGATTCGACGACGCTGCCGCCGAGCGCATTGGCGAGCACCACGCCGCCCGCGCGCGCCGCCTCCGCGAGACCGGGAACGCCCAGCGTGGATTCCGCGCGGAATTCCAGCGGATCGCAGAAATCCGAATCCAGCGCGGCGGAAGATGACGGCGACGCGTTCGAGGCCCGGCGAGCGTCTTCAGGAGCACCTGGCCGTCGCGCACGACCAGATCCTGGCCCTCGACCAGCGAGAGGCCCGAGATAGTGCGCGATATAGGCGTGCTCGAAATAGGCTTCGTTGTACGGCCCGGGCGTCAGCAAGCACGGCGCGGCCGCTCTTTCCGTTCCGCAAGATCGAGAACAAACTCGCGATAGGCATTGAAGAAGGACGCCAGCCGCTCGACCTGCATGTCGCGGAAGAGATCGGGGAACGTGTTGCTGATGACGATGCGGTTCTCGAGCGCATAGCCGATCCCGCTCGGCGCATCGGCGCGCGCGGACAGCACCATCCACGAGCCGTCGGGCATGCGCGCAAGATCGGCGGAATAGAGATGCACATGCACGCCGCCCACGCGGCTCCACGCCCATCAGCGGACGCAGGAACTGCGGATGGCCGAACACGAGATGCGGCGGGAGTATCGCCGCTCTTGATCAGACGCTGCGGCCCGTAGATGTCGCGCAGGATCAGATCGGCGAGATGCGCGCGTTGCGCGATGCCCGCCTCGATCACCTTCCAGTCGGCGGCGCCGATCACGAAGGGAACGGGATCGAGCTCCCAGGGCCGCGCGCGTCCGCCGGCCTCGTCATAGACGTTGTAGGTGACGCCATTGTCGCGGACCATGCCGCGCATCGACGCGAGGCGGCTCGCGTAGTCCTCGGGCGTCATCTGCTCGAAGGCGCGCACGACGCGCTGCCATTGCGGCCTCAGCGTGCCGTCCTTCTCCGCCATCTCGTCATAGCGCGCGACCGCGGCCGATTTCTTGGCGCGCGGTTTCTGCGAAGCGGGAGATCTGGGTTTCCGACACGGACACGCTCAATTCGCTTGGCCTAATGGTACCGTCTCAAGTCGAGCGTGTGCGGGAAGTCGGTGTGGATATCTGCGGGCTTCGGCTCGAACATTCCGCCGGTAAAGCCGAACGGCTCGAAGCGCGCAAGCCTGCGGCCTTCGGCTTCGTAGGCGTTAACCGGAAAAACTCGAGTAATTCCGCCCGCCCGGATGGGCGACATGATAGGTGCAGCCGCCGAGCGAACGCTTGCGCCACGCATCCCAGACCTCGAACACCGAGCGGCGTGTGCGTGCGGAATTGTCGGATGCAGCGCATGCGCCGGCCACCACGCGCGATAGCGCACGCCCGCCACACCTTCGCCCAGTCCTATCGTCGAGAGCGGAATGGCCCGGCCATTGACGAGGATCATATGCCGCTCGCCGGTCAAGCCCGACGCCTTCACTTCCACGCGTTCAACGGAACTGTCCACATAGCGAACGGTTCCGCCGACCGCGCCTTCCTCGCCCATCACATTCCACGGCTCGAGCGCCTGACGCAGCTCCAGCCGCACGCCGTCATATTGCACGGCGCCGTAGAGCGGGAAACGAAACGCCCAATGCGGCCGGAACCATTCGGCGTCGAGCGCAAAGCCGTGCGCGTTCATGTCGGCGATGATGTCGGTGAAGTCCTGCCATACGAAATGCGGCAGCATGAACTTGTCGTGCAGCGTGGTGCCCCAGCGCACGAGACCGTTGTCATAGGGCTCGTTCCAGAACCGCGCGATCAGCGCGCGCAGCAGCAGCGCCTGAGCCAGGCTCATCTCCGGATGCGGCGGCATCTCGAAGCCGCGGAATTCCACGAGGCCGAGCCGGCCGGTCGGGACCATCGGGCGAATAGAGCTTGTCGATGCAGATTTCGGTGCGGTGCGTGTTGCCCGACACATCGATCAGCAGATTGCGGAAGATGCGGTCGACCAGCCACGGCGGCGGTGTGTACTGCGAACGGTCGGGCACTTCGCTTGAACGCGATCTCGAGCTCGTACAGGCCGTCGTGGCGCGCTTCGTCGATGCGCGGCGCCTGGCTCGTCGGCCCGACGAACATGCCCGAGAACATGTACGACAGCGACGGATGGTTCTGCCAATAGGCGATCAGGCTCTTCAGCAGATCGGGGCGCCGCAGGAACGGCGAGTCCGGCGGGTTCGCCGCGCCGACGACGATGTGATTGCCGCCGCCCGTGCCGGTGTGGCGGCCGTCGAGCATGAATTTCTCGGTGCCGAGCCGCGACTGGCGCGCCTCTTCGTACAGCGCGGTCGTGATCGCGACCTGATCGCGCCAGCTCTTCGCCGGATGGATGTTCACCTCGATGACGCCGGGATCGGGCGTCACCTTGATCAGGTTGAGCCGCGGATCGTAAGGCGGCGGATAGCCTTCGATATGGACCGCGGCATCGATCTCGGCCGCGGCGTCTTCGATGCTGGACAGCAGATCGAGATAATCGGCCGCCGTTTCGGTCGGCGGCATGAACACGCAGAGGCGTCCGTCGCGCGGCTCGACGGTCAGCGCCGTGCGCACGCTTGCGCCTTCCGTCGGCGTTTGCTTGCTCGACCGCTCGGCGCCGCGCCTGCCATGCCGGATCGCGCGTCGCTCCGGAGAGATAGGGCTGACGATAGGAGTCGGCGCTCGGAAGCGGCGGCAGAGCGCCGAACGGATCTTGCGGCTGCACGAAGTCGCGCTGTCGCCGGCGGGAGCCAGGGCAGCGATTCCAGCGGCAAGCGGAATCCCGACCGGTGAATCGCCCGGCATCAGCATCAGGCGGCCGCTGCGCGTCGGCCACCGCTCGGTGCGCCAGCGCCGCCGATCGGGTGCGTTCCAGCGCTGCACCGGCATGACGAAGCCCACGGGTTTGCCCAGGCCACGCTCGAACACGCGCGCGAGCCGCGCGCGCTCTTCGGCGTCTTCGAGCTTCGAGTCGAGCGGATCGACATTGACCGGCAGCGCCTGCTCCCTGGCGAGATAGTGCCAGGGGTCCTCGTAGGCGGGCATCGCGCAGTCGGGATTGAGGTCGAGCCTGCGCGCGATGCCTTGCGCCAGCTCACGCGCATCGTCTGCGGTCGGCGCGTAGTTCCTGCGCTCGGTCGCGATGCGGTCAGCCTCGCGCCACAGCGGCAGCCCGTCGCCGCGCCAGTAGAGCGCGAACGCCCAGCGCGGCAGGCTTTCGCCGGGATACCACTTGCCTTGTCCGTAATGCAGCAGGCCGCCCGGCGCGAACCGGTCGCGCAGGCGGCGGATCAGCGTGTCGGCGAACGCGCGCTTGGTGGGCCCGACGGCGGCCGTGTTCCACTCCGCGCCCTCCATGTCGTCGATCGAGACGAAGGTCGGCTCGCCGCCCATGGTGAGGCGGACATCGCCCGCGGTGAGGACCGCGTCGATCTTGTCGCCGAGCTGTTCGATCGCGCGCCATTGATCGTCCGTGTACGGCTTTGTCACGCGCGGCCGCTCGAGCACGCGTGCGACGCTCATCTCGAAATCGAACTCGACCTCGCACTCCTCGAGCTCGCCGCTGATCGGCGACGCCGCGGTGGGCGATCGCCGCGCACGCGAGCGGGATGTGGCCTTCGCCGGCGAACAGGCCCGACGTCGGATCGAGCCCCACCCAGCCGGCACCGGGCAGATAGACTTCGCACCATGCGTGCAGATCGGTGAAATCGGCCTCGGCGCCCGAAGGCCCGTCGAGCGATTTCTGGTCGGGCTTCAGCTGGATCAGGTAGCCCGAGGCAAAGCGCGCCGCGAGCCCGAGATGACGCAGCAGCTGCACCAGCAGCCAGGCGGAGTCGCGGCACGAGCCCGAGCGCTTCTCCAGCGTCTCGTCGGGCGTCTGGATGCCCGGCTCCATGCGGATCAGGTAGCCGATGTCGCGCTGCAAGCTGCGCATTCAGATCGAACAGGAATTCGGTCGTCTGCCGGCTCTCGCGCGAGATGCGATCGAGATAGGCGCGGAAGGTCTGGCCCGCATTCGAGCGTGCGCAGATAGGGCCTGCAGATCGGCGAGCAAGCTCGGGCGCATAGTCGAAGGGAAATTTTTCCGCCGACGGCTCGAGGAAGAAGTCGAACGGATTGATCACGTTCAGCTCGGCCGTGAGATCGACGGTGACGCTGAGCGCCGTCGTTTTCTCCGGCACGACGATGCGCGCGAGCCAGTTCGACTGCGGGTCCTGCTGCCAGTTGAGGAAATGCTCGGCCGGGTTCGATCTTGAGCGAATAGGACAGGATCGCCGTTCGAGAATGCGGGGCAGGGCGCAGGCGCACCACCTGCGGCCCTAGGCTCACCAGGCGGTCGTAGCGGTAGCGGGTGGAGTGGTGCAGCGCGACACGGATGCTCATGGCCGGGAACTATGCCGCAATTGCGAAATGGGAACCAGCGTGGCTCGCGGTCGCACAAACGGGCATTTTGCCTGAGAAAATGGGCATTTTTCTTTGTCGCGGAGGAACTTGTCGGCTCCCGCTCACGTTAGATAATGTTGCAGTGCAATAGGGTTGGCAATGATGCTCACAGGCCCTGTCCGCACCCTAAAGGCCGACTTCCCCTCCGAGGTGGTCGCATTTCCGCGCGATCCGGAGCTCGACCCCACCGCCCTGCACCGGCAGTTGCGCGCCCTGATGGACGACTACCGCGCGGGCGCCGAGGCCGATCCGTTCGGCAATCCGATCCTGCGCATGGCGCTCGAGCTGACCCGGCTCGTCGACCGCAACGAGCTGTCGTCGGAGTCGCTCGAAGAGCTCATCGAGCACATGACGCTCCAGGGTTTCGTCAAGCGCGCCCAACGCATCCGCGCCTATGTTGGAGAGACCGGCATCGCCGCCAACAGGGCGCGGCTGCGCGAATTGATCTTGGGCCTCGCGCGCCGCGATGGCGAGCGGCTTCCCTTCGCGGAATTCCGTTCGTTGATCGAGCGCTTCCACTACGGGATCGTCTTCACGGCGCATCCGACGTTCTCCATGCCGCACGCGCTCGGCTGCCTTTTGGCCAAGCTGGCCTCGGGTGCGCGACGACGGCAGGCGTCCGCTCAACGGAAGCGAGGTCGACGTCGATCGTCGAAGACGCGCGCGGGTTCAGCCACCGGCCGCCCGGCGTCACGCTCGCCGATGAATTCGCGAGCGCGATGGATGCGATCAGCCATGCGGTCGATGCGATCGGCAAGCTGCACGAGATCGTGCTCGATGTCGCGCGCGAGCTTTATCCGCGCGAGTGGTCGATCGCTCGTCCCGCGTCTCGTGTCTCTCGCGTCGTGGGTCGGCTACGACCATGACGGCCGCTCGGATATCGGCTGGGCCGACACGCTGAGGATACGGCTCAAGAGCAAGCAGGCGCAGCTGGTGCTGCAGATCAAGCGTTGCGCCGCGCTGCTTGCCGCGTATCCGGACTCGAGGGCCGCGCCGACGCTCGAGCTGATCGAATCCCTGCTCGCGCTCGCCGCCAAGCAGGTCGAGCTTCAGATCGAAGCGTCGGAGAGCGCCGACGGCAAACACATCGACCGCAGCCGTCTGTTCGCGCGTCAGCTCGTGCATGGCCGCGATCACGCGCTCACCGACATCAACCGCATCGTGAAGTCTGATCGCCCGCGCCATCGACGACGCCGACGATCCCAAGCTCGCGATCGAGCTCGCCGCGATGCGCGCGGCCTTGGCCGCCGGCGGGCTCGGTCTCACGCATACGCATTTCCGGCTCAACGCGACGCAGCTCCACAATGCGATCCGCCATCAGATCGGGCTCGAAACCTCGCCCAACGATCCGCGCCGGCGGCATTCCTATCTCAACCGGATCAACGAGCTGCTGGAGCAATCCGAGCCGGTCACCGTGAACATCGGCTCGATGATCGAGGAGAAATCATCGGCCAAGCGGATGTTCATGATGCTGGCGCAGCTCGCCAAGCAGATCGACTCCGAGACGCCGATCCGTTTCCTCATCGCCGAGACCGAGAACGCGCTCACGCTCCTCGTCGCGCTCCATTTCGCGCAAGCTCTTCAAGATCGATCATCTGATCGAGATCTCGCCGCTGTTCGAAACCGAGGACGCGCTGCGGCGCGGCGATGCCATCATCGAAGAGGCGCTGCGCTCGCGCCACTTCCGCGATTACGTCAAGCGCATGGGCCGGCTCTGCATCCAGTTCGGCTACTCCGACTCCGGGCGCTATCTGGGTCAGGCCGCCGCCTCGTTCCTGATCGAGCGGCTGCGGCTCAAGCTCGCTTCCGTGCTTGAGCGCCAGGGCCTCACCGACGTCCAGGTCGTGCTGTTCAACACGCATGGCGAATCGATGGGCCGCGGCTGCCACCCGTCGAGCCTGCTCGATCGCCTGGGCTATCTCGCGCCCGATCAGAGCCGTGCCGCCTTCGTCACCAACGGCATCGCGGTCAAGGAGGAGAGCAGCTTCCAGGGCGGCGACGGCTATCTCTATTTCCTGACGCCCGAGCTCGCCTTTGCCACCGTCTGCCGCGTCGTGGAGTCGACGCTCGGCCCGAGCGAAACCCGCGAGCCCGATCCGGTCTATGCCGATCCGAGCTTCGCCAGCGAATTCTTCGCCGTTGTCACCGAGGAGTTCACCAGCCTCGTCGACGATCCGGACTACTCGGTGCTGCTCGGCGCCTTCGGACGCAATCTGACCGACAGCGCCGGATCGCGCCCCGTCGCGCGCCAGCATGAATATCGCGCCGGCCTGCAGGAGATCACGCATCCCTCGCAGATCCGCGCGATCGCCAACAACACGATCCTTCAGCAGATGGGTTTCCTCGCCAACACCATCGATGGCCTCGGGCGCGCGGCGAGCCAGGACGCGGAACGCTTCCGCTTCATGCTCAACAAGTCGCCGCGCTTCCGTCAGATGATGGCGATGGTCGAAACCGCGATGCGGATGAGCGACCCCGACGTGTTCGGCGCCTATCTCGAGAGCTTCGATCCCGGCATGTGGCTCGCGCGCTCCGGCCACACGCGCAATCCGGTCCGGCGCCAGGAGCTGCGTCTCATCGCGCGCCAGGTCGAAACCACCGACATCCATGCGCGGCTCGAACGCATCCGCCGCCGGCTGCAGGGCGATTACCTGCTCCTGCGCGAGGCGCTCGCCGAAGCCCGAGCGATCGACGATGTCTCGGGCGCCGCACCCGACGAGGACGACAGACGCGAGATCGCGCTTCTGCACGCGCTGCGCCTCTCCATGATCCATCGGCTCTATTTCCTCGCGAGCCACATCCCCGCGTTCACGCCGCACGAGGGCGTCACGCGCGAGGACTTGCAGCAGGGCATTCTGCGCCTCGAGGTCGAGCCCGCGGTCGCCATGCTCAAGGACATCTTCCCGCGCAGCGACAGCGTGAATGTCGCGGCGCTCGATTTCGCCGAACCCGCGAGCTACGCGCGCGACGCCGCGCTCACCTACGAGCGCGAGCACGTCTCGATCTTCGAGCCGCTCGATGCCTATTTCACCATGGTCCGGCAGATCAGCGCCGCGATCACGCACCGCATCGGCGCTATCGGCTAGAGACGAGTCCGATCACCGTCCCGCTCGGCCGGCGTTCGGCAAACCGCGCCTGCGCCTCGTTGGTTTGCGCGAGCGTCGGCAAGCTCGCTTCGTTGCCCAGATGCTGGATCGCGTGCGCCGACGCCGCGCGCGCGAACTTGAAGTGCCGCTCCCATGGCGAATCCGGGTCCCGCAAGTGCGAGTAGACATAGGCGCCGTGGAAGATGTCGCCCGCGCCGTTGGTGTCGATCACGCGATCGTCCGGCACGTTGAGCGAGGGCATGAAACGTTCGGTGCGCGTCTCGTCGTACCAGATCATGCCTTTGGCGCCCATGGTCACGCCGCCGATCTTGCAGCCGCGCGACTTGAGATAGGTCAGCATCTCTCCGGGCGTCAGATGCATCTGCTCGCACAGGCGCTCGGCCACGACGGCGACGCCGATGAACTGCAGCAGCTCGTTGGTGTTGGACCGCAGGCCTCCGCCATCGAGCGAGGTCAGGATGCCGGCCTCGTGGCAGATCTTCGCGTAGTGGATCGCCGCGTCCGCGAGATGGCCGTCGACATGCAGCGCGCGGCACCCGGCGAGATTGAGCACCGGAAACGGGTGGCGGAAATTGTCGTCGCGGCAGCGCACGATCGCCCGCTGCCCGCCCTTCGGCATGATCAGCGACAGCGAGGACTCGGCCACCTTCCGGTGGTGGACCGAGATGCCGTATTTCGACGCCATGTCGACGAACATGCGGCCGAGCCAGTCGTCGGCGACCGAGGCGATCAGGTCCGGCGCAACGCCCAGCTTGGCGCAGCAGAACGCCGCCGTGACCGCGTTGCCGCCGAACGAGACCGCGTAGCGGTCGGCCACCGTCTTCTCGTCGCCGGTCGGCATGTCATCGGTGAGGAAGGTGAGGTCGATATAACTCTGCCCGATGAAGAGTGCTTTCATGCCCGATCCGCCCCGCGAACGCCCGGAACGGAGCTGCAAAACCTGCGCCTCGATCCTGTCCATCCCGGCAGTGCGCTAAAGGCGGAACATCTGCCCATTTCATCGGCAATCGATGATCACGGTATTGGCAGTGAGGTCGAGCTCGCGTGATCTTGCCGACCGGCTGGAACGACACGTTCCAGATGTCGCTCGCGTATTCGCGGATCGCGCGGTCGGACGAGAACCACGACATGTGGGCGATGTTCATGATGCTCGCCCGCGACCAGTCGGCGCGCGCCTGCCACAGCTCGTCGATCCGCCTCTGCGTCTGGAAATAGGCGGCGAAATCCGCCAGCACCATGTAGTAGTCGGAATGCCGGAGCGCATGCGTCAGCCCGAGGAAGCGGTGCGGCTCGTCGGGCGAGAACACGCCGGCCTCGATGGCGGCCAGCACGTCCGCCAGCTCCGGACACGCGGCGATCGACGCGCCGGCGTCGAGCCCCTGCCTTCGGCGCTCTTCCACTTCATCCGCCTTCAGCCCGAAGATGAAGATGTTCTCGTCGCCCACATGGTCGCGGATCTCGATGTTCGCGCCGTCCAGCGTGCCGATGGTCAGCGCCCCGTTCAGCGCGAGCTTCATGTTGCCCGTGCCCGAGGCTTCCATGCCCGCCGTCGAGATCTGCTCCGACAGATCGGCCGCCGGGATGATCACTTCGGCGAGGCTCACATTGTAATCGGGCATGAACACGACCCGCAGGCGGTCGCGCACGATCGGATCGTCGTTGATCGTCTTCGCCACGTCGTTGATCAGCTTGATGATCAGCTTCGCCTGGTGATAGCTCGCCGCCGCCTTGCCGGCGAAGATCTTCACCCGCGGCGTCCAATCGAGGCGCGGCCGCGCCCGGATCGCGTTGTACATCGCGACCGTCTCGAGCAGGTTCAGCAGCTGGCGCTTGTATTCGTGCACGCGCTTGATCTGCACGTCGAACATCGCATGCGGGTCCACGTGCAACCCCATGCGGTTGGCGATCAGCCGCGACAGCGCCACCTTGTTCTTGTACTTCGCCTCGTCGATCAGCGCGTGCAGGCCGCGGTCGCCCGCGTGCTTCGTGAGACTTCGCGAGCTTGTCCGGATCGTCGAGCACGCCATCGCCGCACACGGTCCGCACGACATCGACCAGCCCGGGATTGGCCTGCAGCAGCCACCGCCTGAACGTGACGCCGTTCGTCTTGTTGACGATCCGGTCGGGATAGAGCGCGTGCAGATGCTTGAACACCGTCTTGCGCATCAGCTCGGTGTGCAGCGCGGAGACGCCGTTCACCCGATGCGAGCCGACGAACGCGAGATGGCCCATGCGCACCTTCCGCCCGCCATGCTCGTCGATCAGCGACACCGACGAGACGTGCGCGTGCGAAACTGAGGCATCGTGCCGCGCGAATTCCAGATGCTCGGCGTTGATGCGGTAGATGATCTGCATGTGCCGGGGCAGCATCTGCTCCATCAGCGACACCGGCCAGCTCTCCAGCGCCTCGGGCAGCAGCGTGTGGTTGGTGTACGAGAACGTGTTCCGCACGATCCCCCACGCCTCGCGCCACGGCATACCGTGCTTGTCCAGGAGGAGGCGCATCAGCTCGGCGACCGCGAGGCTCGGATGCGTGTCGTTCATCTGGATCGACGCGCGGTCGCGCCAGCCGGCGCAGATCGCCGTCGCTCTTCAGATGCCGCTGCACCAGGTCCTGCATCGAGGCGGAGACGAAGAAATATTCCTGCCGCAGGCGAAGCTCGCGACCCGCCGGCGTCGCGTCGCTCGGGTAGAGGAATTTGGAGATCGCCTCCGCGCGCGCCTGCTCGGAAGACGCGCCGAGATGATCGCCGGTGTTGAAGGTGTCGAACCGCAGCGGATCGGCCGCGCGCGCCGACCACAGGCGCAGCGTGTTCACATGCGCGCCGCGCCAGCCGACGACCGGCGTGTCGTAGGCGACCGCCTCGATCGTCTCCGCCGGGTGCCAGATGAAGCGCGGGGCGCCGCCGGGCCAGGTCGCCGCCTCGACGTGGCCGCCGAAGCCGATGTCATAGATGACGTCCGGCCGCGCGAACTCCCACGGGTTGCCGAAGGAGAGCCACTCCTCCGGATATTCCTGCTGCCAGCCGTTGCGGATGACCTGCCGGAACAGCCCGTGGTCGTAGCGGATGCCGTAGCCGTAGGCCGGGATGCCGAGCGTCGCCATGCTCTCCATGAAGCAGGCGGCGAGCCGGCCGAGACCGCCATTCCCCAGCGCCGCATCCGGCTCGGAGGTCCGCAGCGCGTTCAGGTTGACGCCCAGATCCCCCAGCGCCGCGTAGAACAGCTTGGCGACGCCGAGATTGCCCAGCACGTCCGCCAGCAGCCGGCCGATGAGGAATTCCAGCGACAGGTAGTAGACGCGCTTCCGGCTCTTGGCGTGGCCCTCGGGGTCGCTCGCGAGCCAGGAGTGCATGACGCGGTCCCTCACCGCCAAAGCGGTGGCCACGAACCAGTCGCGGTCGGTCGCCGTGGAGGGGTCCTTGCCCACCGAGAGCGCCAATTTCGCGAGCACGGCGCTCTTTACTTCGCCAATGTCGGCGTCGCTCCACGACGGGATGGGGCTGCGAATATCCATGCCCTGACCTGAGGCTGCCAAAAGATCGGGGATTGCCCCACCGAACGGCGTGCAACGCATATGCCAGAGCCGTCCCCGGCTCGAAAGCGGAAGTCCGGGCGTCCCTCTGGATATCCAGGAGTTTTTTCCGTCGCTTGCCGCCTCGGGGGGCCATGGCTATAACGCCGCCCCTGGCATTCGGAGAGTAGCTCAGCCTGGTAGAGCACCACGTTCGGGACGTGGGGGCCGGAGGTTCAAATCCTCTCTCTCCGACCAGCTTTCCTCAAGACCGTCTAAGGCCGCGCCGACACCAGATCGTCGGCGAGCACCCAGCGTCCGCCGCGCACCTGGGCCAAGAGGCCGCTGTGGCCGCCGAGGTGATCCTTCGGCGTGAATTCGATCGGCAGGCCGCCCAGCTCGGGATCGGTCCACGAGCCGCGCGTCTCGAGCACATTGGCGACGCTCGCCTGGGTCGGATTGCGGCCGGCTTGGCGCAGGACCGACAGGAAGAGCCGCGCGTTGCGATAGGCGGTCAGCGCCTGCACCGTCGGCACCGCGGAGAAACGCGTCTCGTAGCGCTTGACCCAGCCCTGCAGCCTCTTATCGTCCGCATACGGAATAGCGACCTGGCTGACCGCGAACAGTCCTTCGGCGTCGGCGCCGCCGAGGGTGGCGAACTCGGGCGCGTAGCAGGCCGATGCGCAGAGGAAGATCGGCCGCCAGCGCATCGTACGGGCAACGCGCAGCAGGCCCAGCGTCTCCTGCGGCTCGACACCGAGCACCACGACGTCAACGCGTTCGTCGCGCAGCTTCCTCGCGATCGAGTCGAACGTCTCCGCCCCGCGCGAGAAGGGCAGCATCGCACCCAGTGCCAACCCGCGCCGCTGCAGCTCGTTGACCGCGCCCTGGCTCACCTCGCGTCCGAACGCGTCGTTGGGCGCGAGCACGCCAACCTTTAACGGTCCTTTCGCGTTCAGGATGCGGCGCAGGCCTTCCTGGACTTCCATCTCGTGCGTGGGCGTGAGCGCGAACTTCAACGGCGCAAGCGGCGTGTGCGCTTCCGGGCTCGCGGTCAGTGGAAAGAGGTACAGCACGCCGCGCGAAAGCGCCTCTTGCAGCGATGCGGTCACCGTGTGCGTGCCGAGCGGACTCAGAATCGCGAACACGCGGTCCTGCGTGACGAGCTGGCGCACCGCCGCTGCCGCTTGCGCTTGATCGTAGGCATCGTCCTTGACGATCAGACGCAACGTTCGTCCGTTCACGCCGCCTTTGCTGTTGGCTTCTTCGATGGCGAGCGTGAGCCCGTTGCTGACCGCCTTGCCCCACGGCGCGAGCGGGCCGGTCAGATCGACATGCGTACCGATGATGATTTCCTGCGCGAGCACGCCCTGCGCAGGCGCTGTTGCGGGCTGCGCGTCAGCGCTCGTCAAGGATATCGTCAGGAAGGCGCAAGCCAGCAGCGATTGCGCGGCTCGCTGCGCCACAGCGACATGCATCTCAATGATCCCCGCTTGGCGCGAAACCTAGGCCGCGCAGACGGCACCGTCAAACATGATAGAGTCGCAATCGTTGCAAATTGATCCGAAGTTGCATGGCGATTCCCTTCGAGCGTGATTTTTCATTTCCCTACGACACCGTTGTGAGCGTTGCGCCGCGCATTCGCCGCCTGCTTGCGCGCAATCCGAGTGCGTTCACGTTCAAGGGAACCGGTGTGACAATTTTAGGGCAAGGCCACGTCGCCGTGATCGATCCCGGTCCCGACGATCCGCACCACTTGGACGTGCTGCGCGACGCGCTCAGGAACGAGACGGTCACGCACATCTTTTGCACGCACACGCATCGCGATCATTCGCCGGCGTCGCGCGCGCTCAAGGAATGGACGGGCGCCACGATCTACGGCTTCGGTCCGCATGGAAGCGGCAAGGCGGAAGAAGGCATCGTCATCGAAGAAGGCGGCGACATGGACTTTGTCCCCGATGTCGCCGTGCGCGACGGCGACGTGATCAAGTGCCGCGACTTCTCCATCGAGTGCGTGCACACGCCGGGGCACACGTCGAACCATGTCTGCTACGCGCTGAAAGAGGAGCGGGCGCTCTTCTCAGGCGACCATGTGATGGGATGGTCCACGACCGTCGTTGGGCCGCCGGACGGCGACATGGCGCAGTATCTCGACAGCCTGAAGAAACTGCTCGCGCGCGATGACGCGATCTACTGGCCCACGCATGGCGGTCCGATCCGCGACCCCAAGCCGTTCGTGAAGGCCTATCTCGATCACCGCTACGAGCGCGAGGCGCAGATCCTCGCGTGCTTGCGCGACGGCATTTCGACCATTCCCGAGCATGGTCACGCGCATCTATATCGGGCTTGATCCGTCGCTTCGCGGGGCCGCCGGATTGTCGGTGTTCGCGCATCTGCTGCAGATGACCAAGGACGGGCCGCGTGATCGCCCGCGGCCAACCGCGCCTCAACGCGAGCTTCGAGCTGGCGCGAGCATAGCTTCAACTCTTCTCGCATTCGCGAAACCGCGCGGCATTCTCCGCGTTCCCGTCTTAGAGCCACCCACTGCTCCGCGGAGTTCGTGCGATGAACGTCATGGTCAAGACGCAGCCCTTTTCCCTTCCGCCTCTGCCCTACGACGAAGGGGCGCTCGAGCCGACGATCTCGAAGCGCACGATGGGCTTCCACTATGGCAAGCATCACGCGACCTACGTGAAGAAGCTCAACGAGCTTGTCGCCGGGACACCGTTCGCCGATCAGAAACTGGATGACATCGTCAAGGCGACCTATCTGGACGCGGGCAAGGCGAAGATCTTCAACAACGCCGCGCAGGCGTGGAACCACACGTTCTTCTGGGCCTGCTTATCGCCGAAGGGCGGAGCGCCGAAGGGCCAGCTCGCAACCGCGCTCGAGCGCGATCTCGGCGGCTACGAGACGTTCAAGGAAGAGTTTGTGAAGGCCGGCGCCGAGCATTTCGGCAGCGGCTGGGTCTGGCTCGTGTCGGACAAAGGCAAGCTCTCGATCGAGACGGGCCACGATGCCGTGACGCCGCTCGCCCAGGGCAAGACTTGCATCCTCACCATCGACCTCTGGGAGCACGCCTACTATCTCGACTACCAGAACAACCGGGAAGGGTTCCTGAAGCAGGTGAGCGAGAAGCTGCTGAATTGGGACTTCGCCCGCCAGAACTTCGAGCGCGCCGGCTGACCGGCCAGCCTCCGCGGCGTCGAATACGCCCTTCCAGGCACTAGGCGAACTTCGAATTCGAAGCCACACTGGCAATCTTCTGATTCTGGTGGGTTTCGGGTTTGAAGTTCCTGACCGTTGATCCCATCTGATCACCAGGAACGTCAACTCGGCCGCACCAGGCTGGATTGCGTTGTTCCGCACCCTCGCCTCGAGGAACGATCATGACCGACTGCTACATCTACGATGCCGTCCGCACGCCGCGCGGGCGTGGCAAGAAGGACGGCGCGCTGCACGAAGTGACGGCGCTGGAGCTTGCGACGCAGACCTTGCAGGCCATCCGCGACCGCAACCGTCTGGACACCACGAAGCTCGACGACGTGATCCTGGGCTGCGTCGATCCGGTGGGCGAGCAGGGCGCCGACATCGCGCGCGCCGCCGTCCTGAAGGCGGGCTACGACCAGACCGTGCCGGGCGTGCAGATCAACCGCTTCTGCGCGAGCGGGCTCGAGGCCTGCAACATGGCGGCGGGCCAGATCATGGCCGGTCAATCCGATCTCGCGATCGGCGGCGGGGTCGAGGCCATGAGCCGGGTGGCGATCGGGTCCTCGGGCGGCGCCTGGCCGGAAGATCCCTCGATCGCCATTCCCGCCTATTTCGTGCCGCAAGGGATTTCGGCCGATCTCATCGCGACCCTCGACGGCTATTCGCGCGACGATGTCGATGCGTTCGCGGTCGAGAGCCAGAAGCGCGCCGCGAACGCGTGGGGCAAGGGCTACTTCAAGAACTCGGTGATCGCGATCAGGGACGCTGTCGGCCAGACCATCCTCGACCGCGACGAGCACATGCGGCCCGACACGACGATGCAGTCGCTCGCATCGCTCAAGCCCGCCTTCGCCGAATTCGGCGCGATGGGTTTCGACTCGGTTGCGATCCAGCGCTACCCGCAGGTGGAAGCGATCAATCACGTCCATCACGCCGGCAATTCGTCGGGCATCGTCGACGGCGCTGCCGCCGTGCTGCTCGGCTCAAAGGAGGCGGGCAAGGAGCTCGGTCTCAAGCCGCGGGCGCGCGTGAAGGCGTTCGCTTCGATCGGGTCCGAGCCGTGCATCATGCTGACCGCGCCTGCCGACGTCGCGCGCAAGGTGCTCTACCGCGCCGGCATGAAGGAGGACGACATCGATCTTTTCGAGATCAACGAAGCCTTCGCTTCGGTCGTCTTGCGCTTCATGCGCGAGATGAAGGTGCCGCACGACAAGCTCAACGTGAACGGCGGCGCGATTGCGCTTGGTCATCCGCTCGGCGCGACGGGTGCGATGATCCTCGGCACCGCGCTCGACGAATTGGAGCGGCGCAATCTTACGACCAGCCTCATCACGCTCTGCATCGGAGCGGGCATGGGCACGGCGGCCATCATCGAGCGGGTCTGAGCCATGAACCTCGTCAATTTCAAATGGGACCAGGACGCCGACGGCATCGTCACGCTCACCTGGGACATGCCCGACCGCTCGCTCAACGTGCTTTCCATGGCGGCGATCGCCGAGCTCTCCCAAGTCGCCGACAAGGTCGCGAGCGACGCCGGCATCAAGGGCCTCATCATCACCAGCGGCAAGGCCGGCAATTTCTGCGCGGGCGCCGATCTCGACGAGATGCTGGCCTATAGCGGGTCCGGGCCGAAAAATGCCGACTTCGTTGCGGCCGCCTTCAAGCTGATGACGACGCTGCATGCGACGTTCCGCAAATTCGAGACCGGCAAGAAACCCGTCGTCGCGGCGATGAACGGTACCGCGCTTGGCGGCGGTCTGGAGCTCGCGCTCGCGTGCCACTACCGCATCATGGCGGACGATCCGAAAGCCCGCGTCGGCTTTCCCGAAGCCCAGGTCGGTCTCATTCCCGGCGGCGGCGGCACGCAACGCCTGCCGCGCCTGATCGGTGCGATGGCCGCACTTCCCTTCATGCTCGAAAGCAAGCGCATCGATCCGCAGGCGGCCCTCGGCATGGGCATCCTTCACAAGGTCGTGCCCTTAGGCGACCTCGTCGCCCAGGCCAAGGCCTGGATCAAAGGCAAACCCGACTCCACCCAGCCCTGGGACAAGAAGGACTTCCGCATCCCGGGCGGCGGTCCGTTCTCGACCGCTGGCGCGCAGGTCTTCACCGTCGGCAACGCCATGCTGCGCGACAAGACGTTCGACAATTACCCCGCGCAACGCTTCATCATGTCGGCGGTGTATGAGGGCCTGCTCGTCGATTTCGACACCGCGCTCAAGATCGAGGCGCGCTACTTCGTCCGCGTGCTCAACGAGCCCACCGCCCGCAACATGATCCGCACGCTGTTCCACTCGATGCAGGACCTGGGAAAGGGCGCGCGCCGTCCGGCCAAGGAGCCGCCGACGGAGGTGAACCGGTTGGGCGTGCTCGGCGCGGGCGTGATGGGCGCGGGCATCGCCTACGTCTCGGCGCTGGCCGGGATCGACGTGACCCTGATCGACACCACCGAGGAGCGTGCGAATGGCGGCCGCGACCATGCGGCGAAGCTGTTGGACCGCGAGATTTCGCGCGGACGCTCCACGCCGGACGCCAAAGCCGAAGTCCTATCGCGTATTCGTCCCTCGACCGATTTCGCGGCCTTGAGCGATGCCGATCTCGTGATCGAAGCGGTGTTCGAGGACCGGGCCGTGAAGGCGGACGTGACGAGGAAGGCGGAAGCCGGGATGAAGGCCGACGCCATCTTCGGCTCGAACACCTCCACGCTCCCCATCACGGGGCTCGCCGAGGTGAGCAAGCGGCCGGACAGTTTCATCGGCATCCACTTCTTCTCGCCCGTCGAGCGCATGGGCCTGGTCGAGCTCATCGTCGGCAAAAAGACCAATAGCCGCGCGCTCTCTGTCGCCATCGACTATGTGCGCAAGATCAAGAAGACGCCGATCGTGGTGAACGATTTCCGCGGCTTCTACACCTCGCGCTGCTTCGCCACCTACACGCGCGAAGGCCTTGCCATGATGGGCGAGCGGATTTCACCGGCGCTGATCGAGAATGTCGGGCGCATGAGCGGCATGCCCATGGGCCCTCTCGAGGTCACCGATTCCGTCGGCATCGATACCGGGCTCAAGATCACCCGCGCGACGCGCCTCGAAGCGTTGAAGACCGACAAGCCAGACATCAAGGAAGATATCCTCGCCTGGATCGTCGAGAAGGAAAACCGCACCGGCGTGAAGGCGGGTAAGGGTTTTTACGACTACGATGCCAAGGGAAAGCGCACGCGCCTGTGGCCGGGCTTGTTCGACTACGGCCGCGGGACCTGGAACCGGGATGCCGATCCGGAAGAGCTGAAGCTCCGCCTGCTGACCATCCAGGCGCTCGAGGCGGCGCGCTGCTTCGAGGAAGGCGTGATCACCGATCCGCGCGATGCGGATGTGGGGGCGATCCTGGGCTGGGGCTTTGCGCCTTATACGGGCGGGCCGATCTCGATGATCGACACCTTGGGCGCCTCAGCCTTCGTCGAACGCTGCGAACGCCTCGCAAAGAAGCATGGGGAGCGGTTTGCCCCGAACAAGCTCTTGCGCGAGATGGCGGCTAAGGGTGAGACGTTCTACCAGCGCTTTGCGCCGGCCAAGGTCGCCTAAGCGAGCCTAATTCTTCCGTCCGAGCAGGCCGTCCAGCAGGCGTTTCAGCCAGCCCGGCTGCTGTTTCGTTTCGGCCGCAAACGTCGCCTGAGAGTAGCGGCCCGGAACAAGACGCGAGAACATGAAGTTCCTCCTTATACGCAGGAAGTGCGTCGTATACGGATAGTATGCCTCTCTGATTCGCTTGCCAAGCGAACCTTCAACGACACTCTCGTGGGAATAGGTTAATTCCGTCTAATGAAGACGGAGGCCGGACGAGGCGCGGCGCACTGCGCGTGGCCCGAAATCCAGCCGGCGCGGTATTGGGCATCGAATTCGTAGAGCGCCCTGTTGCGCCGCGGGTCGCGCGGAGCACCCGCTGTTTCCGTACTGGCGGTGGTGCAGCCATCGCCAAAGCCCAACTGGTAGTTCGGCGAACGATCGTCCGTAGACGTCGTACAGGCGCTTAAGCCTGCAAAGAGCGCGATTGCGAGAGTCCGCTGCACGGGTCACTCCACGTCCAAGAGTTACCGGCCCGACATAAAACCGACACACGGCGACAGCCGGTCACGCTTGCGTGTTCATCATGACGCAAAGCCCGTGCGAAAAAAAAGCCCGCGAACCAGATAGCCGTCGGGGGAGAAGGAGAGACAGCTCATCGGTTCGCGGGCAGGCGCGGGAAGCCTCCGGCCCTGGAAGTTCATTGCGCGGGCGCTGCTATCGCGCCCGCAGAGTCCGTGCGTTCAACTCCATCCGGACGCGCGCGAGCGTGAGGATCGCGTCCGCTTTCAAGCTCTCCAGCGTCTGAAATTGGTCTTTCTGCCCCGTGCCCAGGGTTGCTCCCGGCACGAACACGACGACGATTGCTGTCCAGAACACCGCTCGCAGAAGGAAGGTCATTGGGGAACCCCGCGGCTCAACGAAATGAAGTCTACACGCGGAGTTTTGCAGAGCCATGAAACCGGATAGTAAAAATCGATAAAGATACTGGCCAACAGACGGAGTAACGCCAAGTCAACTATGCTAAGTGTCTCATATTGTCGCAGGTAATTATTTGGCTATGTACACTCAAGTGACCGTCCTATCTCGGCGAATATTCCAGACGTATTTTAATCAAACTTGAGACAATACTTCAGTCATGCCGAACCAGGGGTTGTAGAACTTACCCAAAGGTTAAGACCAAAGGGTCTTTTCCGCCTGAATCCCGCTCCCGGGGCCGAACTCGTTGAGGCTTCGTTAAACCCCGCCTGACATCGTGGCTGCAGGAAAATTGCGGGCGATCGGGCCGCGGAGCAAACCCTTGACGCAGTACGAAGAATTGCCCGACCGCAGCGCGATCGCCCGGCGCCATTTCATCCGGACACAGAGCATCAAGGGCGGGCTCGGCATCGTGCTGTCGCTGGGCTATCTCGCCATCATCGGCGGGCCGGATTGGGCCGAGCTTCTGGCCTTCGCAGGATTTGTAGCACCCATCGCACTTGCGCTGGCCGCGCGCACGCGGGTTCCGCTCGCGCGCCTCGAAGCCGCGTCGCTCGTGCTGTTTGCGGTCTCTGATCGCGCTCTTGAGCGTGCTCACGTCCGGCTTGGCGTCGCCGTTCACCTTCTGGCTCGTGCTTGTGCCGTTCGAAGGCGCGCTCGCCGGCCGCGGCCGTGCGGTGGCGTTCTCCGGCGCGACCGCTGCATTGGCCCTCGGTGTCATCATCGTCATTCATGTCTCGGGTTTGCTGCCGCCCTCGCGTCTTCCAGGGCCGCTCCCGCTGTGGCTCTGCGTCTCGCTGCTGGTTGCGATCATGCAGGCGTCGCTCATGGCGATCGCCGCTCAGGAACGCCATCGCGCGGCCGATCAGGCGGCCGAAGCGGGTGAGGCGCGCTATCGCTTCCTCGCGGAGAATGCGCACGATCTCATCACCCGCCACACCGCCGATGGACGGATCCACTATGCGAGCCCCGCTTCGGCGCGCCTGCTCGGCTATCGCCCCGAGGAACTGATCGGGCGGACACTTGCAGACTTCGCTCATCCCGATGACGCGGAGATTGCCTTGGCGGCGTTCGAAGCGGCGGGCGAGGGAAAGGCAGTAAGCGCCGAGCTCAGGCTCGCGACGAAGCAGGGCGGTTATGCTTGGGGCGAATTCCGCTGCCGACCCGCGAGCGAGACTGGCGATGCGATGGGCGGCATCGTTGCGGTGACGCGCGACATCGCCGAGCGCAAGGCCTATGAGCGCGATCTCATCCAGGCGCGCGATCTGGCCGAGGACGCAAGCCGCGCCAAATCGCGCTTCCTCGCCAATATGAGCCACGAGCTGCGTACGCCGCTCAACGCGATCCTCGGGTTTTCCGAGGTCATGACCCATCAGATGTTCGGCCCGCTCAGCGCGCGCTATGTCGACTACTCGCAGCTCATCCACGAAAGCGGCGGCCATCTTCTCGGGCTCATCAATGCGATCCTCGACATGTCCAAGATCGAGGCCGGCCGCCTGAAGCTCCAGCCGGAGCGCTTCGACGTGAGCGAGGTCACGGTCCAGGCGCTTCGCTTTGTCAGTTTCCTCGCCGAGCGCAACGGCGTCACGCTGGAAGAGGCGATCGATCCGCTGGCGCGCCACATGGTCGCCGACAAGCGCGCGGTGACGCAGATCCTGATCAATCTCCTGTCCAACGGCGTGAAGTTCACGCCGCGCGGCGGCACCGTCCGGATCGCAGCGGCGCTCGAGGGCCACGATATCGAGCTCTCCGTCGCCGATACCGGTGTCGGAATCGACCAGGCCGATTTGAAGCGTCTCGGTCAGCCTTTCGAGCAGGTCGACAGCGAATACACCCGCGCCAAGGAAGGAACGGGCTTGGGCCTTGCGCTCGTGCGGGCGCTTACGCATCTGCACGGCGGTACCATGGCGATCGAATCCATGGTCGGCGAGGGCACCACGGTACGGATACGCTTCCCGCAAGCCGAAACTGAGACTGCGGACATCGAAGATCGGCTGGTTGCTGTCGAGTAGGTATTCTGCTCCTTAGCGTCCGAAGTCTGATGTCCGAGTCATGGTCCGCCTCAAAAGCGCAATCTATGTCCAGGCCCTGATCCGCCGCTGCGAAACGGCAGGCGCTGCTGCCTATCTGTTGCGCCGCGGGGCGGAGGAGGCGGGTGCGGTCTTCATCAAGCTGAACCGGCTCGACGGGACGCTGACGGTCTTGAGTCCCGCGCGCCGCGGCGAAGAGCTCGTCTGGATGCGCCCTTTGGGCGATGCCGCGGACGAGCAGCGCTGCACCGACTACTTCGCCAAGCAAATCCGCTTCGATCCCGACATCTGGATCGTCGAGATCGAGGACCGCTTGGGCCGCACCTTCGTCGACGAGCCCGTCGTCTAGAAATTCTCCGCAAGCCATCATTTTGCCCGAATGCCGCCGCGCGGCCGGCGCAATGAAGGCAGACGCTTTCTCCCGCATCGAGGCGCTTTGGGGAAAGCCCTTGCAGCAGAAACTGTCACCGACACCCACCTCTTCTGCGGCGCGACCGCGCGCGAGCGGCGCACAGACACGACCACATTGGCAGCCGGACGGGCCTCTGCGCAGCCGATGCGGTTCCCACCGTGCTGTTGCCTGACCGCTCGAACCTGCGGACGCCGCAGTCGGGGGACCCCCCATCCGCTTAAACCTCCAGCGGATGGGGGGTATTTTGCGTCGCAGCTCTTCGCGCCTCGTTCTGTCCTATGCTGACCGCGCGGCCCCCTGATTCCCATTCATGCCGTGGCTCCAGCTTCAGAGCGCATTCGGGCTCTGTGTCCTTGTCGCGATCGCCTGGGCGCTGTCCGAGAACCGGCGCGCGGCTCTGTCGTTCCGTCTGATCGCGGTCGCGCTCGCCTTGCAGATCGGGCTTGCGCTGCTTCTGCTGGAAGTCCCGCCGGCGCGTAACGCGCTCTACTCGCTCAATGTCGTGGTCGATGTGCTGTCGCGCGCGACGCAGGCCGGCTCCTCGTTCGTCTTCGGTTACGTCGGCGGCGGCGACCCGCCCTTTGCTGTGACCAATCCCCAGAACGCCTACAGCCTCGCGTTCCAGGCGTTGCCGCTGCTGCTCGTGATGTCCGCGCTTTCGGCGCTGCTGTGGCACTGGGGCGTGCTGCAGGTGATCGTCAGGGGCATTTCGTTCGCGCTGCAAAAGTCGCTCGGCATCGGCGGCGCGGTGGGACTCGGCTCCGCGGCGAACGTATTCCTCGGCATGATCGAGGCGCCGCTGCTGATCCGGCCCTATCTATCGAAGCTCACCCGCGCCGAGCTGTTCATGCTGTTCACCGTCGGCCTCGCGACCGTCGCCGGAACCGTGATGGTGCTGTACGCGACCGTGCTCGAACCCGTGGTGCCGGGCGCGCTCGGCCATATTCTCGTTGCCTCGTTCATCTCGCTGCCCTCATCGATCCTCGTCGCACACCTGATGGTGCCGGGCGAAAGCACAACCGAGGCCGGAGAACATCTCGCCGTCGAATACAGCTCCAGCATGGACGCGATCACGAAGGGCACCGAAGACGGATTGAAGCTCTATCTCGGCGTGGTCGCGATGCTGCTCGTGATGGTGGCGCTTGTCGCGCTCGTCAACATCGTGATCGCAGGTCTGCCCGAGGTGAACGGAGCGCCGCTCACCGTGCAACGCATTTTCGGCTGGTTGTTCTCGCCGATCGTCTGGCTTTACGGCGTTCCGATGGCCGAAGCCGGCAATGCCGGCGCGCTGCTCGGCACCAAGACGATCCTCAACGAGTTCATCGCCTATCTCAATCTCGCGGCGTTGCCGCCGGACGCGCTCAGCGAGCGCTCGCGTCTGATCATGGTCTACGCCATGTGCGGCTTCGCCAATTTCGGTTCGGTCGGCATCATGATCGCCGGAGTCTCGGCGATGATCCCGGAGCGCCGCGCGGAAGTCGTGCAGCTGTCGCTCAAAGCGCTCGTCTCGGGAACGATCGCGTCCGGCATGACCGGCGCCGTCGTCGGCCTGCTGCCCTCGTTGAGCTTAGATCGGCGTCTTCGGCGGCGAGGTGTCCGTCACGTCCAGCTCGA
Organism: uncultured Alphaproteobacteria bacterium; assembly: GCA_963708555.1. Taxonomy (GTDB): domain Bacteria; phylum Pseudomonadota; class Alphaproteobacteria; order Micropepsales; family Micropepsaceae; genus CAIYRG01. The sequence continues at coordinate 386,457 of CAVPTF010000002.1, forward strand.
TCGTGATCTCCGGCATGCCGGACGAGCCCTGGCCCATCGCTTGCGCGACCAGCGCCACCCGGTTCGACATCTGCAGCTCGAGACGGAAATCCGGGCCCTCCAGCATCACGTTCCAGTTCACCGGTTCGGTCGGATCGCGTCCATCGCCGTCATAGTCGTTCATGAACCGCGCCTGCCCGTAGCACGCGCGCAGATCGGCGACGTTCCGCTGGAACAGCCGATTGGCTGCCGCAAAATCCGTCGCCGAGCCGATCGAGCAGGAATATTTCGGATCGAGCTCCGCGCGCCCAACTTTCGTGCGGATGAACAACGTGCACTCCGCACCGGGCCCCGGAAGCAGCGTGCCCCAGAACAATTCGTTCTTGAACACGCGCGGATTCCGCGCTTCGCCCTTGAGCGTGTTGAACTCGGTCACCTTGGCGGCGAGCACCTTCTGGACGAAGTCGCACAGCGGACGGTCCGCGCTCTCTGCGGCCGCAGCCGTGCCGCAGGCGATCAGCGATGCGGCAAAGAACGTTACCAGCGGTTTCAGCACGGGCTCTCTCCACACGGGCGATAACAGCGAATGTAGCAAGCTCACCAAGCGAATGCTAGCATTGCGCCCGCCAACCAGCCGCCTCGGACATGAGTAAGAAGAGCCAGAGCCTCTCGACCCTGCTCGCCGAAATCCGCGCCTGCCGCCTCTGCGCCGAGCATTTGCCGCACGGCGTAAGGCCCGTGCTGCGTGTCGGGCCCGAAAGCCAAGCTTCTGGTGGCCGGCCAGGCGCCGGGCCTGCGCGTCCACAACAGCGGGCTGCCCTACAACGACCCGTCCGGCGAGCGGTTGCGCGCCTGGATGGGGGTTCCTCGCGATATTTTCTACGACGAAAGCCTTGTCGCTATCGTCCCGATGGGGTTTTGTTTCCCCGGTTACGACGAGACGGGCGCCGATCGTCCGCCCCGGCCGGAATGTGTCCTTAACTGGCATGACCGGCTCTTCGCGGCGGCGCAGACATTTGATCTCGTGCTTGGCGATCGGAGCATACGCGCATCGATACCACCTTGAGGGACGCGCAAAGAAAACAGTCGGCGAGACGGTGCGCGCGTGGCGCGACTACGGTCGGATCATTCCGCTCCCGCACCCCTCCTGGCGCAACAATGGCTGGTTGAGAAAGAATCCGTGGTTCGAGTTCGGAACTGGTTCCCCATCTTCGCCAATGCGTGACGTCAGCGCTCTCCTCCGCGCGCTCGCCCTCGCATTCCTCGCGCTGACCGCTTCAGCCTGCGCGCCACGGCTCCAGCAGCTCGGCCCCGAGATGCGCATGCCTGCGATCGAACAGGTCCAGGAAGACGGCAAGACCGAGGATCGCTACGTCACGCGCGACGGAATGAAGCTCGGGCTCATGCACTGGGACGCGTCGATGCCGAAGGCGGTGATCGTCGCACTCCACGGCATGAACGACTATTCGAACGCGTTCTCCTTGCCCGCGCCGTGGTGGGCGGCTCAAGGCATCTCGACCTATGCGTATGACCAGCGCGGCTTCGGACGCTCGCCGCAGACTGGCATTTGGCCCGGCGGCGATCTCATGCGCCGCGATCTCGCCGATTTCGTCGATGTGATGCGGATGCGCCATCCGGGCCTGCCGGTCTTCGTGCTCGGCGAAAGCATGGGCGGCGCGGTGGCGATGACGGCGTTTGCCTCCGGCATGCCGCCCAAGGCCGACGGCCTGATCCTGATCGCGCCGGCCGTCTGGGGCCGGCAGTCGATGCCGTTCTCCTACCGCTTGGCGCTGTGGACCAGCGCGCACACCATCCGCTGGAAATCGTTCTCCGGTTCGGGTCTCAAGATCATGCCCAGCGACAACATCGAGGTGTTGCGCGCGAACGGCCGGGATCCGCTGTTCATCAAAGGCAGCCGATCGGACGCCATCTACGGATTGGTCAAATTGATGGGGGATGCCTACGCCGTCGCGCCGCGCCTCAAGGACACGACGCTGCTCTATCTCTATGGCGGCCGCGATCAGATCATCCCCAAACAGCCGAGCGAAGCGGTGATGAATCAACTCAGACCCGAGGCCGAGATCATGACCTATCCGAGCGGCTATCATATGCTGCTGCGCGATCTGAACGCCGAGCCGCGCTGGGCCGACGTCGCCAAGTGGATCGAGGAACAATCGCGCAGCGGCGCGCAAATGGCCGTGGCCGCTCAGTAGCATTTTCCGGCGAAGTGCGGTCGGCGCGCCTTGCGCGCCCATTTTTGAACGGGCGGCAAAGCCGCCCTGGGGGTTCGCCGCAGAAAATGCGACAATTAGAAAACCACGGGGCAGGGGACATGAAACGCGCAATCGCCGTTCTTTCCGGGTGCCTCCTGGCATCTGCTGTTGCGGTTCATGCCGCCGAGACGCCGCCGCTCGAGATCGCCAAGCAGGGCTACATCTACGCGGGCGGCAAATATGTCGACGGCCCCGACGGCAAGACCATGCAGGGTCAGGCCTACGTCGAGTACCAGATCCCGCAGAACAAGACGCATCCCTATCCGATCGTCATGATCCATGGCGGCGGGCAGAACGGCTCCAACTTCACCGGTACGCCGGACGGCCGCGAGGGCTGGGCGCAGTATTTCCTGCGCCAGGGCTACGCGGTCTACGTCGTCGATCAGGTGGGCCGCGGTCGCTCGCCGCTGCATCCGTCTTACGGCGAAACGGTCCTTCGCTCGAGGGGCTCCATCGAGGAGCGCTTCACCGCGCCGGAGCGCTCGAAGCTGTGGCCGCAGGCGACGACGCACACGCAGTGGCCGGGCACCGGCGTCGCCGGCGATCCCGCGTTCGATCAGTTCTATGCCGAGCAGATGCCCTCGCTCGCGAGCTTCCCGAAACAGCAGGAGCTGAACCGGGACGCCGGCATCGCGCTCCTGGATATGATCGGCCCTGCGATCGTGATGGTTCATTCGCAATCGGGCACCTTCGGCTGGCCGATCGCCGACGCGCGCCCCAATCTCGTCAAGGCGATCCTCGCCGTCGAGCCGTCGGGTCCGCCCGTGCACGACGCCGAGTTCAAAGGTGCGCCCGATTATTTCGCCGACGGCCCGCTGACCAAGCCGTGGGGCCTGGGCGCGATGAAGCTCACCTATGACGGCGTGAGCGACGCGTCCGAGCTGTCCTTCGAGCAGCAGGAGAAATCCGACGCGCCCGATCTCGTGAAATGTTGGCGCCAGCGCGAGCCCGCGAAACAGCTCACCAATCTGAAATCGATCCCGGTGCTCATCATCGCGTCGGAAGCCTCGTATCACGCGCCCTACGATCACTGCACGTCGCAATATCTCGCTCAGGCCGGCGTGAAGAACACGTTCGTCCGGCTCGGCCGATCGCGGCATCAAAGGCAACGGCCACATGATGATGCTGGAGAAGAACAATCAGGAGATCGCCGCCCTGATGGCGGACTGGCTCAAGGTCCTGAAATAGCCGTTGCTACTTGTTGCGCGACATGAAGAGCGCCGCGCGCCCGATCAGCCAGATGATCGCGGATGCGACAAAGAACGAGATCACGCCGACGCGCGATTGCCTGTCGCCTTGCACAATGGCGGTGATGCCGAGGATCGCGACGATCGCCGCGATCCAGCACGCCATCCAATAAAGCAGTTCGCCCAGCTTCGGCATGAACACCGACCATAAAGCAAACGGGGCGTCGCCTTAAGGTGATCGCCCCGTATCTCGCGTTCAACACACGTCGATTTGCGCGCTATTCCAGCTTGGGCGCCGCCAGCTCGGTCGCGCCGGCTCCAGCGCGGGCGACGTTGAAGGCGATCGAATCGATGAAGCGGGCGGGATCGGGCAATTCATAGTCGCCGTTCGCGGGCAGCACGGTCGCTTCGAGCGCGATGAGCCTGCCCTTCGTGAAGTAGAACGCGCCGAACGTGCGGCCTTTGCCGTCGAGCGGCTCGACGACCATCTTGCGGCCGTACACGGCATCCTTGCCCGGCTCTACGCGCGCCCAGGTGTCCATCACCGTATTTTTCTTTTCCTGGAACATGAAGGTGCGTTCGCCGAGGATCGTGGCGCCTTCGGCTTGCGCCTGCTTGAAGGTCATCACCGTGACCCGGTACTCGATGTTGTTCATCGACGACTTGAAGATCATCGTCTGCCGCGGTCCTGCAACGGCGCCCCGGAACGTGCCGACGCTCGTCTCGACCTTGCCCGGCGCCGCAAAGGCAAAGCCGAGCTCCTTCACGACATAGCTCCGCCACGCGCCCTGCGCGTGCGCCGCGAACGTCCCCATCACGAGGGCAGGACCGATGATCGCTGCCAACATCCATCTGCGCATTCGTGCTCTCCCCTTAATGTGCCGTATGTCGCGAGCGAAGTTTATCCGGGCGGCGGCAGCTCGATCGCCTCGTCGGCCGCGCGAACCGTGAAGAACGTGATCGAATCGATGAAGCGGCCCGTCTCGGGCGTCTCGTAATCGCCGTTGGCCGGCAGAACCGTCGCCTGGAGCGATACGATGCGACCGTTGATGAAATAGAACGCGCCCATTGAACGCCCTTGATTGTTGGGCAGATCGACCGTGAGCTTGCGCCCGTATTGGCGGTCGACGCGGCCGAACGCGTCCATCAGCACCCTTTTCTTGTCCTGGAACAGGAACTGCGCTTCGCCAACCAGGTTCGCGGCCTCGTTCGCCCGGTCACGCATGTCAATGACGTGGACCTTGTATTCGATGTTGTCGTCGGTGAACGAATAGATGATCGTGTCGCGCTGACCGGCGATCGGCGAATTATAGGTTCCCTTCTCGACCTTCAGCGGACCGGGTCCGGCGAAGGCGAAGCCTAAGGGGTGGCTGATATAGGGGCGCCATTGCGCCGCCGCGGGGCCGGTCATCGCCGCGAGCACGATACCCGCCAGAATCGCCAAGGCCGTCAAACGCATCGCTGCCTCCCCTTGAAGATCGAGCTGTAGGACTGTTCTCCCGGCCGTTTCATCGGCTCTTAGTCTCTATACCGTTCAACTATACTGCATTATTATCCGAGCGAACATACTGCCGGTTGGCCACTCATTGGGGAGACGCCTATGAATATGAAAGTCGTCAGCCTGACTGCTGTTCTCGTGGCCGCGATCTCGGTGCCTGCCGTTGCCCATCATTCCTTCGCCATGTTCGATGCGCAGAAGACGATTACGCTGCAAGGAACGGTGAAGGAGCTCGAATGGACCAATCCGCACGCGTGGCTTCGCATCATGGTCGATGATGCGAAAGTCGGGCGGCCGGTCTTGTGGGCCTTCGAGATGAGCTCGCCGGGCCGGCTTGTCACGATGGGCATGCGCGCCAACTCCGTGAAGTCCGGCGACAAGGTCTCCGTGACGTTCCATCCGATGAGGGACGGGTCGCGTGGCGGACAGTTCATGAACGCGGTTCTTCCGAACGGGCAGAACGTCGTACGCGCGAACGCCCGCGACGAGAACGAAGAGAACTGATCGTCTGAATTTTTCGGAACGTGCGGAAGCCGGGTGCTAAATGCGCGCCCGGCTTTTTGTTTTGTCGCCGCGAATCTCCGCGCAAATCCAATGATTTCACAGTTTACCTAGCTGAACGGCACCTAACTGCCGAGTTCAGGCTTGGTTCAAGGCGCCTGGCGCATTCTCGCGTGCATCGATGCGAGGAACATCGAAGCCGTGCAGGAAAAACACCTGCGATATTTGAGAAGGAACACGACGATGAAACGCCTGCTGACAGCAATTATGGCACTCACCCTCCTGGGCGGCACTGCTGCAATCGCTGCGCCGTTCCATCATGGCCATCATGGCCCGGTCATCTCCGGCACAATCCACGTGCAGCACATGCGTCGCCCGCATGTCTGGATCCGCGGCGAGCGTTTCCTGGCGCCTCACCGCCACCACATCGTGCTCCACGATTGGCACCGGTATCACCTGAGACGCCCGCCTGTCGGTTACCGTTGGGTGCGCTACGGCGATGAGCTCCTGCTCGTCTCTCGCTTCAACGGCATGATCCTCGACGTGAGATACGCCCGGTTCTGATCTCGCGTCCGTTGGAAGAGCCCCGCCAACTCCCCGTCCGGCGGGGCTTTTCTTTGTGCGACACTGGAACCTTAACCTTGTCCCGCCATTTCCATGGTCCGAACCACCCGAATCGCACTATGCGGGGCGGAGTGGTTCCCGGTGTTCCATCAGGAGACTGGAATGACCCCGCGCGCGATCGAAGAAGCGAAATCGAACAAGCGGACGGACGAATCATTCGACTTCCCGGAAACCTCCGACATGTGCGACTTCGGCTACGTGCTTGCAGCTCCCGCCGACAACCCAACCGCGCCGCAGCAAGCGAACACCCAGTCGTCAAAGTAAACGGCGTCGTCCGACGGATTGCCGCAACGCCGTCAAAGTGCCATTGATCCCGCAAAATCAATGATGTCCGTCTTTTTCCGGACCGCGGGACATGACGAAGAAGCCGGATCAACCTGAACCCAAGCCCCATGCGCTGGCCGATCACTTGCGCGGCCAGGAGGTGGCCCATCAGCATGATGGCGCCTTCGATCACGACCACGACGATTTCGAAGCCGACGGTCCGCTCGAGGACAATCCGCTCTGGGTCCAGGACAATGTCGCGCTGACGAGCGTCGGCATCGACATCGGCTCGTCGGGCACGCAGGTGATCTTCTCGCGCATCCATCTGCGCCGCTTGGCCGAGGACCTGACCAGCCGCTATTTCGTGGTCAAGCGCGAGACGCTGTACCTCTCGCCCGTGTCGCTGACGCCCTACCAGAGCGAGACGCGCATCGACGAGACGGCGCTCAAGGCGATCATCGAGGACGCCTATCGCGGCGCCGGACTCGCGCCCAAGGACATCGACACCGGCGCCGTGATCCTCACCGGTGAAGCGCTCCGCCGCGAGAACGCGCAAGCGATCTCCGCGATGCTCTCGGAAGCGGGCGGCGATCTCGTCTGCGCCACCGCCGGCCATCACATGGAATCGATGCTCGCCGCTTACGGCTCGGGCGCTGCGCTCCGGTCGAGCGAAGAAGGCGGCCGCATCCTCAACATCGACATCGGCGGCGGCACGACAAAGCTCGCGCTCGTCGAAGGCGGGCGCGTGCTGGCGACAGCCGCGGTCCACATCGGCGGACGGCTCCTGGTCGTCGATGCCCAAGGCCGCATCGTCCGTCTCGATCCAGCCGGTCGCGCGCACGCGAAGCGCGCCGGGCTCGACTGGAAACTCGGCGACATCGTCGACGACGCCTCGCTCGATCGCGTGGCCGAGACCATGGCCGATACGCTGGTCGCAGCGCTCACCGCCTGCCCGATGCCGGCCGATGTCGCGCATCTCTATCTCACCGATCCGCTCAGCGATCTCGGCGGCATCAAGGGCGTCGTCGCGTCGGGCGGCGTCGCCGAGTACATCTACGGCCGCGAGGCGCGCGATTTCGGCGACATGGGACGGCGTCTCGGCCGCGCCGTGCGCAAGCGCTTCGATCAGGGCGCGCTGCCCTGGCCGCTGCTGCCGGCCGGCGAATGCATCCGCGCGACCGCGCTCGGCGCCTCCGAGTACAGCGTCCAGCTCTCCGGCAACACGAGCTACATCTCCGATCCCGGCGCGCTGCTGCCGCGGCGCAATCTTCAGGTGCTTCAGCCGCCTTTCACGTTCGCCGACGACTGTCGACGCTCACGCGCTCGCGCAGGCGATCCGCGCCCATCGCGTGCTGTTCGATGCCGAAGCCTCGCGACTCCGAGATCGCGCTCGCCTTCCGCTGGCTGGGACCTCCGTCCTACCAGCGCATCCACGCGTTTGCCGAAGGCATCGCCGTCGGGCCTCGCCGACAAGGTCGCAGCCCGCGAACCGATCTACGTGATGCTCGACGGCGACGTCGCTCACACGCTCGGCGCGATCCTGCGCGAAGACTGCGGCGTGCTGAGCGAGATCCTCGTCATCGACGGCGTCGTGCTGATGGATTTCGACTACATCGATCTCGGCCGCGTGCGCGTGCCGTCCTACACCGTTCCCGGTGACGATCAAGTCGCTCGTCTTCAGCGACGATCCCAAGCGCACCCGCGAACGCATCCACCACCACGACCACGACCACCCGCACGACCACGCCCACCCGCACGACTGACATTTCCTTCCCCGTTTACGGGGGAGGTGCCGCCGGAGGCGGCGGAGGGGGCGTTGTGGAATTAACTCCGTCCATGCCTTAGGAATTCGCCCACACGCATCACCATTCGGCCGGGAGCAGTTCATGCCAGACGTCAAGGTTTCCGAAGACCTCGCGAAGAAATTCGCCACCGAGAAGGACAGGGACACGCCCTATCAGCGCTGGGTCCGCGCCGAGGGGCTCGAGATCATCAGCGGCCATTACGTGCCGAACCTGCGCACCTGCGAGCTGCGCGACTGGCCGCGCCGCGGCGGCCGCGGCGTCTACATCAATCACGACGCCTCGCGCACCTCGAACGATTGCTATGTCTGCGAAATCCCGCCCGGCAAGTCGCTCGCGCCTCAGCGCCAGCTCTTCGAGGAGATGATCCTCGTGCTCGACGGCCGCGGCTCGACCTCGGTCTGGAACGATGCGGGCGCGCGCATCACCTTCGAGTGGAAGGCGGGCGCCATGTTCGCGATCCCGCTCAATTGCTGGCACCAGCACTTCAACGGCTCGGGCCGCGAGCCCGCCCGTTACGTCGCCGTGACCAACGGTCCGTCGGTGATGAACCTCTATGACGACGTGAACTTCGTCTTCAACACCGCCTACGACTTCAAGAACCGCTTCGCCGGCGAGCCGGACTACTTCACGCCGAAGACCGAAGCGAAGGGCTTCCTGCTCCCCACCAACTTCGTGCCCGATGCGGTGAACCTGCCGCTCATCTCGGCGAAAGAGCGCGGCGCGGGCGGCGGCCATATCCGCTTCAACATGGCCAAGGGCTCGATGTCGAGCCACATCTCGCAATTCCCCATCGGCACCTACAAGAAGGCGCACGCGCACGGTCCGTCCGCGCACGTGATCATCCTCTCCGGCGAAGGCTATTCGCTGATGTGGGCGGAGGGCGAGGAGCCCAAGCGCTACGATTGGCAGGTCGGTTCGCTCGTCGTGCCGCCGAACAAATTCTTCCACCAGCACTTCAACTCGGGCACGACGCCCGCGCGCTATCTCGCCTTCAAGCACGAGGTCGCGCTGATCCGGAATTCGCAAGGCGTGCCGACCGCCTGGATCAGCCGGCGCATCGGCGGCGAACAGATCGACTATGCGGACGAGAAGCCCGAGATCCGCTCCATGTTCTCCGAGGCGCTCGCCCAGCACGGCATGACGCCGCGCATGGACGACGCCTACCAGAAGGAAATCCCCGACCTGCCGCCGAAAGCCGCCTGATGTATGATGCGGCGATGATCGGATCGGATGCACTCACATGCAGGAAGTAGAGCTCGGCGGCGAGAAGTCCTTCGTGGGCGCCTGGTTCCTGTCCGATCTCAAGATCTGCGACGAGCTCATCCAGTATTTCCACGCCAAGGAAGGAAAGGTCGAAGGCGAGATCGGCCACGACCACCAGGTCAACAAGGACATCAAGGACTCGCTCGACCTCTACATCCCGCCCGCGCATTTCACGCATCCGATCGTCGCGAAATATCTCCGCCTGCTGCGCGAAGTGTCGAACGCCTATGGCGAGAAATATCAGGCCGCGCGCGTCGTGCAGCCTTGGGGCATCACCGAGAACGTCAACATCCAGTATTACAAGCCGGCGGGCGGCTATAAGGAATGGCACACCGAGCGCATCGGCACGAGCTGCCCTCGGCCAATCGCCACCTCGTGTTCATGACCTATCTCAACGACGTGAACGACGAGGGCGGCACCGAATTCTACTATCAGCGCTTGCGATGCCAGCCGCGCAAAGGCCTTACGCTGATATGGCCGGTCGATTGGACGCATCTCCACCGCGGCGTGGTCTCGCCGACGGAAGAGAAGTACATCATCACCGGCTGGTTCAGTTTCTTGTAGCACTGCGGAGTTTCCTCGCCGACTTGCCGCGAAGTGAGGAGCAAGGCGAAGCGAGCGGAGGGGGCATGCTATGGATACTTCGGTCGTCACGGCGCTCGCCGCGCTTCTCGGAAGCCTGATCGGCGGCTTTACCAGCTTCGCAACCACATGGCTGTCGCAAAGACAGTCCTCGAAGATCCAGTGGCTTCGGGACGAAGTGTCGAAGCGCGAGGCGCTCTACACGGACTTCATCGACGAGGCCGCGCAGCGTCTGGCCGATGCGGTCGAGAACAACATCAACGACCGGGCGCAGATCGTTCGCTTCTACGCGCTGTTCAGCCGGATACGCCTGGTGAGCTCGCACCGAAGTCGCCCAATCGGCGGAGAAGGTCATGGACTTCACCATCAAGCAGTACAACGCACCCAACGTGACGCTGCGCGACATCTTCGCGCCCGATGCGCCGGACGGGGGCGATCCCCTCGTGGATTTCGGCGCCGCCTGCCGGGTGGAACTGGAGAACATGAAGCGCGGCATGGTGTGACGGTGATCAAATCTGCTCCGCCTTCAGCTCGATGATCTTCGGCGGATCACTTCGAAAATCGCTGTAGCGGAACCACTCCGGCTTCACGCGGACATAGGCGATGTCCTTCCACGCCTCGCGTTCATGGCCGTCGGGGAACACCTCGAAATAGCGCGCCTTCAGCCGATCCAACGCAGCACCCTTGGGCTCGTCTGCGACGCCCTCCACTTGCAGCGTCTGCGCGTCGTCCCAGCCGATGACGAGCGCCATCTTCGGCGCCGTCAGCATGTTCCGGTATTTGCGCGAGGTCTTGAGCGTGTCGAAGATCAGCTCCAGATCGCGCGTCGCCGCGAACCCGATCACGGCGGCTTGCGGAGCGCCCGACTGCCGCCACCGTCGCCTCCACCGCCCAGCGATGCGCGTTCATGAACGCGTAGAGCTCGTCGCGCGTCATCGTGTTCGCGTCTCAACCTATCGATACTCGACATCCGTACGAGGCGCGTCTGGCAAGCTCACGATCGAGCGCCTCCCGGTACTTCACGCAGCCGCGCAGGAATTGCGGCCATTCCGGAACGGCGAGGTGAGACGGGATCGGCTCCGGCAGCAATCCCCACAGCTTCGGATGATGCCAGCACAGCTCGTGCCCGCTCGAGTCGCGATGCTCGCGTATGCCGGCGCGCAGCCGCTTCACCTCGGCAATCAGCTCATCCCTGTCGAGTTTCGCCAGATCGTCGTCCATGGGCCAACCGAGAACTGATGGTCTCGTCTCAGCAAACTACGACATCGCGCATCGGTTCCGGCAATCCGCCCTTGTGCGGGGCTGAGGCGCGGGATCGAAGATATGCGGCGCTTTGCGCGCTTGCCCTTCCTTGTTTGGCCGCCGGAAATCGGTAGTGTGCAAATCAACCTGCGCCCATTGCAAAAACTGTACGAAAGCGTACCGTCGGCCAGGATGTAGGGGACGCCGCGCGTTGGATCGCGCGGCTTTGACTTAACACTTGATGTCGTAGCAGCTCGCGGAATTGGAATTCCGTGCCACGACACGCGTGTCACCCGGACATAAGCGTACCGCAGTCTGCGGAACGCCTCCGGCTATGGCTTATTGCCAGCACCTGTCCACATCGGCATCTCACCTGAAGCGAGGACCCCCATGGCTGACACACGATTCTTTCGCCGGAGCGGTCCGTTTTCGCTTGGAAGCATCGCCGAGCATGTCGGTGCGATGCTTTCACGTCCCTCCCATGCGGACCGGTCCATGCACGATCTCGCCACGTTGGATGCGGCCGGGCCGACGGACGTCAGCGTGTTCAGCGACGGCGCCTACCAGCGCGCTGCCGTGAGCAGCCTCGCCGGGGCGATGATCACGAACCGCAAGCTCGGCGAACTGATGCCGTCAAGCACTTGTCTTCTCTATGTCAGCGATCCGCGTCTCGCACTCGCACGCGTGGGCGCCCTTTTCTATCCAGGCAGAACGCCGAACGCTGGAATCCACGCGACTGCGCTTGTCGACTCGCATTCGACGATCGGGGAAGGCTGTCAGATCGATGCAGGAGCGAAGATTGGCCGCGATGTCACGATGGGTGAGGGGTGCCATATCGAAGCCAATGTGGTCATCTGCGACGGCGTCTCTATCGGCCGGGACTGCCTTATCGGTGCAAACAGCACGCTGCGCCACGCGCTCATCGGTTCGCGCGTCCGCATCGGGAGCAATACGTGCATCGGCGGCGAAGGATTTGGCTTCGTCCCGACGCCAAAGGGCCTGCTGCGGCAGACGCAGCTCGGGCGTGTGATCATCGAGGATGATGTGGAGATCGGGAGCAATTCCGCCGTCGATCGGGGGACCCTCGGCGATACCGTTATCGGCCGCGGCACCGTGATCGATAATCTGGTGCAAATTGCCCACAATGTCCGGATCGGCCGCCATTGCGTGCTGGCGGCTCAGGTCGGCGTCGCCGGCAGCAGTGAGATCGGCGACAGCGTCATGATCGGCGGGCAGGTCGCGATTATCGATCACTTGAAGGTTGGCTCGAACACGCGAATTGCGGGCCGGAGCGGGGTCATGCGCGATGTGCCCGACGGTGAAACGTGGGGCGGTTCGCCTGCGGTTCCCATCCGGCAGTGGCACCGCCAGACCGCTGCCCTGGCGCGTCTCATCAGGCCAAAACCGAAAGAGCTTTAGCCTGAACAGGGCAACACAGCGATTGCAAACACGGCGAATCGGCTGGGCCTTATCCAGGCCACAGGAGCGATTGCCACTTGTAGATTTCGATTTTCACACCACCTGAGGTGGGGCGAACGCCACTGGCGTTAACTTGAAAGGGATCCTTACCGAATGAACGACAAACCACCTCCGTCTGCACCGCATCCTCCGGCTCCAGAGTCCCCCGAGACGGCGAGTCCGTCGGCCAAGACGAGGCCTGCACCGAACAATCGAGTGACGCACGTATGGGGGCGACAAGCCGGACGGTTCGGCCGCAACCCCGTGCCGCGCGATTGAACCATTTGGCGCAATCGTCGCGCACTCGCTATAAAATCGGATCGCGCACTAGGAGAGGATGCACTCGTCGCCCCGGCGGCGATAGGGCTGGTTGCAATCCCAGCCGTCTCCTGCACTCGTGATGTGTGCATGCGCGGGAACAACGAACGCGGCGCAGGCCGAGCCGATCCTTCTATGACCGCGCTCGCATCTCCAACTCTCTCCCGACGGATCCAGATACGCGTTTTGCGGAACCTCGACACGCACGCACGCATCGCTGTTCGAGCGGAAACCGCGCTCGCATTTCCACCGTTTTCCTGAATCCTCGATATACGCATTCGCCGGTACGACAATCGCAACGCAATCTGCGCCGGCCACGCGGAACCCTCGACCGCATTCCCAGCCGTTGCCATAGGCGGAATCGGTCAAATAGCCATTCTCCGGCACTTTGACCGCCGCGCAGGTTTCATTGACCGCTCGATATCCTCGATCGCACTCCCACCCGCGACGACCGCTGGATGAGTCCGCCGCATAGGCGTTCTCCGGTACGGCGACCTTCGCGCAGGCCTGGCCCGACACGCGATAGCCGCGGTCGCATTCCCAACCGGGACCGAAGGACAATTCCACCAGATGAGCATTGGCGGGCGCCTGGATCGCGACGCAACTCATGTTCGTCTCTCGGTACCCGAAATCGCATTGCCAGCCCGAACCGTATGGCCTCGCATGCGCGTTTGGAGGCACGGCCCCGGCGCCGGTCTGGGAGTGTGCGATGCCGAACGACAGGAACACGGACAACAGCGACGTCGTAAGGAACAGTGCTTGGCTCCGAGACTGTCTCACTTGCTCTCCTTTGATCGCCGTCGTGCGGCTGGCTCACTTGCAGCGGTGCGGCGGTCCAATGTGCCACATAGAATTGCGCGCACGGCCCGCTCGCGCTCGCACTGGGTGAGCTTGTGTCCATTGCCCATGGGCGAACCGTCTTCCTTGGGAATAAGCACGCGCTCGGGTAGCGCTTCGGTTTGGTGGGTTTCCGGGTGTGCCGTCAACGCGTAGCCGCCCGCCGTCAGGATCAGGGCAAGCCCAGCGCTGTCGTCGTGCCACGTGACGCCAATGCTGTGTTTGGCGATGGCCGCGATGGTGTCGTCGATTGTTGCCTTCGCCCTCAACCGTCCGCACGACCTCGTCTCCGCTGTGTAGCTCAGCTTGCATCCACCTTGGACGCGCGTGGACGCCTGCTCGCTGGCGAGTGAGGGAAGGCTGGGGTCGACTTTCAACGAGGAGAGAGCCGCAGACTTTTCGGTCATGCGCTTGAGCCAGAAATCCGCCCGCTCGACCCCGTTTGGCGTCAAGCGCCACGTGTATTTGCCTGAGCGTGCGCCGGAGGAGAGATATCCGTCCTTCTTGAGCAGTTTGACAGCGGCATCGACCTCGCTGTTCCAGGCGAGGCCTGGCCGGCTTTCACTCGTATAGTAGTCGGCCATGGAAAGCCGCCGAACGTCCTCGGACAATTCGTAAAAGTCGGCCACCGGAGAATAGACGAATTCGGAGTTTACCTCCGCGCTCGCACCTCCACGTAGCCGTATGAACATCAGCAGCGTTTCGGGAATACGGCTGCGGGGAAAGGTTTTCCGGTGCTCCGGGCGAATTATCACGCGAGGACTCCTGTTTGAGGACTGGGCGGCTATAGGGGCGTGCGCGTTAAGGGCAACTCGCTCTCGGGGACCAGGCGTTTTGTATGCCCGCGCGTCAGTGACGCCGGGTCGTTGGCGTTGTTCTGATAGCGATGCTGGCTAGTGACCTTCAGATATGGCCATCCGGCCAACGTTTTTCAAGTATCCCATAGAACAACTAAGCATTATCGGCAAATATCGGTTGGCGGTTCAGTCGCTATGATCCCAACCTGCCTGAGATCTTCTGGCTTTGAATGGTGGGCGCGACAGGGATTGAACCTGTGACCCCTCCCGTGTGAAGGGAGTGCTCTCCCGCTGAGCTACGCGCCCGCCAAGGCCATCAAACGCCCGTCACTCTAGTGAACGGGTCATCGGAGGCAAACGGCAATAAGGTCCGCCAGAGCTTCCGTCAACCATGCTTCCCGTCAACCGGAACACGGAAGCCGGACCTAGTTCGCCAGGCGGGAAATCAGCTCGGGCAGGGCGGAGAAGTCGTCGGCCACAGCATCCGCGCCGAGTTCGCTCGCGGCGACCGGCGTGTAGCCGTAGCTCATCACGATCACCGGTATGCCGGCCGCGCGCGCGGCCGCCACGTCCACCGTCGAATCGCCGATCAGAACGGCGCGCCCCCGCGAGCCCTCGAGCGCGTCCACCAGCTCCAGCACATGGTCGGGCGCGGGCTTGTTGTGGGCCGCCTTGCCCCCGCCATAGACCGCGCCGAAATGGCGCGCGAGGTCGAGCTGGGCGAGCAACAGGTCGGTCAGCTCCTGCGGCTTGTTCGAGCAGACGCCGAGCTTGGCGCCGGCATCGGCGAGCCGCTTCAGCGTCTCAGGCACGCCCGGGAACGGGCGGCTTTCCCGCGCGATATTCTCCCGGTAATGCGCCATGAACTCGTCGCTGTATCGCGTCAATTCCTCGGGCGAGACGGCCGTCCCGGTCTCCTTGAAGGCGCGCTCGAAGAGCGCCCTCACCCCGTGCCCCACCATGTTCCGCAGTTCGGTCGGCTTGACCGGCCGGTGGCCCGCGCGCGTCAGCACCGCGTTCAGCGAGGCGAGCAGGTCCGGCGCCGTATCGACAAGCGTGCCGTCGAGGTCGAAAAGGATGGCGAGCGGAGAGTGCGTCATGGAAGGGCAAGGCGATCCTGTCAGATTTGACGGCAATGCGCGACTCTGTCAGCGAATTTGGCCACAGCTCGTAGCGCCCCCAACCCTGTGCCCACAATCATGCCTGAAATCCGCCACAGCGAAAGAATAGGCAACAAATCGTCAATTTACCGTCACTACGCTTGAGCATAGAGGGTTTTGGTCTTGCCCGAACGAGCGCGAGTAAAGAGGATTTCAGCGCTGACCATGTCTCCACTCTCCATTGGCCGTCGTCGTTCTTGCTGCGGGTCAGGGCACGCGGATGAAGTCGACGCTGCCCAAGGTGCTGCACAAGATCGCCGGCCGTCCGATGCTCGGTCATGTGCTCGACGTCGCCCGCGCACTTGGCGCCCAGCGGATGGTCGTGGTCACCGCGCCCGGCGCCGAACCCGTCGCCGCGCTCGCCAAGGAGTGGGGCGCCGACACCGCGGTCCAGGACCGGCAGCTCGGGACCGGTCACGCCGTGCTCGCCGCCCGCGCGGCGCTTGGCGCCTTTTCGGGCAACGTGCTCGTGCTCTTCGGAGACGCGCCGCTCCTGACCGCTTCGACGCTCGGCCGCCTCGTCGCGGGGCTCGAGAGCGCCGACATCGCCACGCTCGGTTTTCAGGCCGCCGATCCCGACCGGCTACGGCCGGATGATCGTGGACGGCGATGCGCTCGTCCGCATCGTCGAGCACAAGGACGCGACGCCAGACGAACGCAAGATCACGCGCGTTTTTGCCGGGATGTTGGCGGGCAAGGCAGCTACAGTGTTCGAGCTTCTGGGCAAGGTCGGGAACCAGAATGCGCAAGGCGAATTTTATCTAACTGACCTCATCGCAATCGCGCGCGGCCGCGGGCTCAAATGCGCCGTGGTGGAAGGGCCGGAGAGCGAGATGCTCGGCGTCAATTCCCGTGCACAATTGGCGGAAGCCGAAACCCAATTCCAGGCGCGTCGCCGGCGTGAGCTGATGGAACAGGGCGTCACGTTCTTGGCGCCCGATACCGTGTTCCTCTCCGCCGACACCGTCATCGAACCTGACGCGACGATCGCCCAATACGTCGTGTTCGGACCCGGCGTCATCGTGCACAAAGGCGCGGAGATCCGCGCCTTCTGCCACATCGAGAACGCCGAGATCGGCGCCAACGCGATCGTCGGCCCGTTCGCACGGCTTGAGAGGCGGCGCGAAGCTCGACGCCGGTGTCGACATCGGCAATTTCGTGGAGCTGAAAAACGCCCACCTCGAAGCGGGCGTCAAAGCCCATCACCTCACCTATGTCGGCGACGCTCATGTGGGCGCACGCGCCAATATCGGCGCCGGCACCATCACCTGCAATTACGACGGCGTGCAGAAGCACCGCACCGAGATCGGCGCGGACGCCTTCATCGGCTCGAACACCGCGCTCGTGGCGCCGGTCAAGGTCGGCGAGGGCGCGATCGTCGCCGCGGGCTCCGTGATCACCGAGGAAGTTCCGTCGAATGCGCTCGCGCTCGGCCGTGCGCGCCAGGTCACCAAAGCGGGACGCGCCGACACCATCCGTACACGGAACAAAGCGCGGAAGAAGGGCTCTTAGCGATGTGCGGCATCATCGGTATTGCGGGAACGCGCGAGGTTGCGCCGCTGATCGTCGAGGCGCTGAAGCGGCTCGAATATCGCGGCTATGACTCGGCGGGCGTCGCCACGCTTGTCGACGGCCACATCGAGCGCCGCCGCAGCCCCGGCAAGCTCGTCGAGCTCGTCCAGCTTCTGAAGGAGAAACCGCTCGCGGGCTTCACCGGCATCGGCCACACGCGCTGGGCCACCCACGGCGCGCCGACCGAGCGCAACGCCCACCCGCACGCGTCCTCGCGCGTGGCGCTGGTCCACAACGGCATCATCGAGAATTTCCGCGAGCTGAAGGATCGAGTTGCACGATGCCGGTCATCAGTTCGAATCCGAGACCGACACCGAAGTCGTCGTCCATCTGGTGACGCATTATCTCGATCAGGGCATGTCGCCGGTCGAGGCCGCGACCACGGCGGTGAAGCGCCTGACCGGCGCCTTTGCGCTGGTGATGATCTTCACCAAGGAGGAATTGCTCTTGATCGCCGCGCGCCGCGGCAGCCCGCTCGCCGTGGGCTATGGCGAGAAGGAATCCTATCTCGGCTCGGACGCGTTCTCGCTCGCGCCCTTCACCAACCGCGTCACCTATCTCGAAGACGGCGACGTCGCGGTGGCCAAGGGCGCCAGCGTCACGATCTTCGACGCGTCGGGCAAGACGGTGAAACGCCCGATCCAGACCGTGCCCGTTTCGGCCGGCATGGTGGACAAGGGCAGCCACGATCACTTCATGGCCAAGGAAATCCACGAGCAGCCTGAAGTCGTCGGCCACACGCTGTCGCGCTATCTCGACGCCGCGGGCCCGCGCGTCGATCTGCCCGACTCCGAGCTCGCGCTGTTCAAGAATGCGCCGCGGCTCACGATGTCCGCCTGCGGCACCGCCTATTACGCCGGCCTCGTCGGCAAATACTGGTTCGAGAAGCTCGCGCGGCTTCCCGTCGAGGTCGATGTCGCCTCCGAGCTGCGCTATCGCGAGCCCGGTCTATCCTCAAGGCGGACTCGCGCTGTTCGTCTCGCAGTCGGGCGAGACCGCCGACACGCTCGCCGCCTTGCGCGGCGCGAAAGAGGCGGGGCAGCGCATCGCCTCGGTCGTGAACGTCCCCGAGAGCTCGATCGCGCGCGAATCCGAAACCATCTGGCGCACCTATGCCGGCCCTGAGATCGGCGTCGCCTCGACCAAGGCGTTCACCTGCCAGCTCACGGTGCTTGCCTCGCTCGCGATCGCGGCCGCCCGCGCGCGCGGCCAGATCGATGTCGCCGAGGAGAAGCGCCTCTGCGCGCTGCTGCTCGAAACGCCGCGCCACATGGTCTCAGCACTCGCGCAATCCTCGAAGATCGAAGCCCTCGGCCGCCAGATCGCCGAAGGCCCAGGACGTGCTCTATCTCGGACGCGGCGTGCATTTCCCGCTCGCGCTCGAAGGCGCGCTGAAGCTGAAGGAGATCTCCTACATCCACGCCGAAGGCTATGCCGCGGGCGAGATGAAGCACGGCCCGATCGCGCTGATCGACAAGAACGTGCCCGTGATCGTGCTCGCGCCCTACGATGCGCTGTTCGAGAAGACCGTCTCCAACATGCACGAAGTGATGGCGCGCGGCGGCCGCGTGGTGCTGATCTCGGACAAGCGCGGCCTTGCGCAGGCGGGCGCCGACACCTGGGCGCAGATCGAAGTTCCCGACGCCGATCCGTTCATCGCGCCGCTGCTCTACGCGATCCCGATCCAGCTGCTCGCCTATCACACGGCCGTCGCCAAGGGCACGGACGTCGATCAGCCGCGCAACCTCGCGAAATCCGTCACGGTCGAGTAATTTTGCGCGCGCTTAAGTAGTTTCCGAACCTATCGCGGGCGCCGGGCGTCGCTCACTCTATCCCCGAAATAGCACATCCGGTGGTTGCCCAAATTGCCGCTTGCGGATTTTGGAACTCACCGCCGGAAGAGTTCTGGGGAACAATGAACGCGATCTCCGTCTACCGCCGCCGCTCCGCTGGAAAGGATGCCGTTGCGGTCTACGACGTCGGCGGGTGCATCAGATTGTGGGGGCGGTACGGGATTCTATTTGGCGGGTTATTGGGATTCGTGCTCGGCGCGGCGTTCGTTGCCAATCCCCTTGCCTCAGACGCCCTGACATTCGGAACCATCGGCACCTTGGTCGTTTGTGTCATCGAATGCGCCGTCGTCGGCGGCGGATTCGCGGCGCTGCTCGCGGCGATCAATGGACCGGGCGTTCTTCGTGGCCACACCATGGGATTCGCACGGACACTCGCCACAGGTCGCCCGCCTTCCTACACACCCATGAGTTCGGGCAAGAACTTCACATCACCCCTGGGGGGCTAGTGTATGTCGAATGTTGTTTCTGGCCGCCAGTTACGCACCGCTCGCATCTTCGCCCGACTTAGCCAAGCAGAGTTCGCGAAAGCCGTCGGCATCGATGAACGAAGCCTCAGATATTTGGAATTGAAAGATGACGGATTGCCGGTGTTGACATCCGTCGTGAGGAAAATGATCGAGGACGTGCTGCTGCAAAATGGCGTTGTCCTAACCTCATTTCCGACGACGGGCGTTCGACGCCCGACGCAATTCTGATCCCGTCCATGAGCGACGAGATCACGATGAGGGAGCGCTGGTTGGCGGACCTGACGGAAAACGCCGGCGGGTATTCGCCAGGCGTCGGCTGCGAAACCAGAGATCGTTGATGCGAACATTCTTGGCGTTTCTGGTTGCCGCGATCGGGCTGACGGGATGCGTGACGCTGCCGAGACACGAACGACCGCCTCAGAGCTCTCAGGCTGCTGCGCCGGTCGGCTTCTCTTCAGCGGTGCGTGCCCTTGGTGTCGATTGGCGGCTCGATAGGCCTCCGGCGGATATCGTCACGGGCTTGCGCGCCGCCGCGACAGACGGCTCGCTCGATATTCTCGCGCTTTCGGGCGGCGGCGCTAGCGGCGCTTTCGGGGCGGGCGCCTTGGTGGGACTGAACCGCGCGCACGCAAGGCCCCAATTCGAATTGGTGACGGGGGTCAGCGCCGGCGCGCTGATCGCGCCGTTTGCGTTCCTCGGCCCGGAATGGGATTCGCAATTGACCGACGCATTCGTCGGTGACCGCAGCGAAAGTTTGATCCGGCGCCGCGGTATTCTGGGCCTGTTCGGCAACTCGTTCTTCGAGGGAGAACCTCTCCGACAGCTGGTCGACGGCTTGGTTACAGATGCCATGATCCGGGAGGTGTCGCGGGAATCGGCCAAGGGCCGGCTCTTGCTCGTCGCCACGACCGATCTCGACAAGAGCGAGACCGTTGTCTGGAATATGGGCGCCATAGCCGCGACCGGTGGAAAGTCGGCACGAACGCTGTTTCGTGATGTGATCGTCGCATCCTCCAGCATTCCCGGGGTGTTTCCCCCTGTCATGATTTCTGTGCGCGATGCCAACGGCGTCGCGTATCAGGAAATGCATGTCGACGGTGGCGTAACCGTACCGTTCTTCATTGCTCCGGAAGCCGTCCTCGTGGCACCGGACCAGCCGCAGGGAGTGCGCGGTGGAAACATCTATGTGATCATCAACTCCGAACTCAACGTCGCGCCTCGCACGACGCCGATCAATACGCTATCGATCGTAGCGCGCGGGTTCTCTTCTGCGCTCACTCATTCTTCAAGAACCGCGCTGGCGCAGAACGAAACATTCGCGAAGAAGCTCAGTATGTCGTTCCGCTATACGGCGATACCGAACGGCGACGGCTCCTCGGGACTGTTCGATTTTGACGCCGCGAGAATGCGCGCGCTGTTCGAATACGCCTCGGAATGTGCCGCCAAAGGGCAACTGTGGCTTTCCCAGGCACAGCAAGCTGTCGAGCAGGCGGCAAACCCGAACGCGTCTGCCGGCCCCTTGGCGTCCAGATGCCCGCTCACGACCGCCGAAATTGCGAAGGATGCGATGTGATCTAAAACCGCTTGTCGATGCCGGTCGCGTCCATCGCCCAGATGGCGCCGACGAACATGCCTTTCGCGCGCGGCAGGAACCACGCGATCATCACCGCCGAAAGTGCAAGGAAGATTGCGATGCTTGTCCCCGACCGGCATAGGCGACGTCATCTCCATATGGAGCGCGAGCGCGCCCACGATATGGCCCACGACCAGGATCGTCAGCCACGCCGGACCGTCATCGGCGCGGATGTGTTTCAGCGACTCGTGGCATTCCGCGCAACTCTCGACCGGCTTGAGGTAAGCACGGAACAGCCGGCCGCGGCCGCAATTGGGACAGCGCGCGCACGCGCCGCGAAAAACCGAAGATAGGACGTCCCGCCGTGCCATAGGTCGAAATCCCGTTTTCAATCTCAAGACGCTTTCCATGTCGGATGAATTCCGCCGAAACTCAACCGTAAGCGGACATGCGAATTGCCGCAGACACATTCTGTCGCGGTTTAGAGATGCACGCGCGCTACGGATCATACAAATCTGGAGTTCAGCCTGGAACCGCATGACCGGGCAGGCATTTTAGCCAGATCGACCACAGTGATCGCTGCTCGCTACTGGGTATCGGCCGACGCTGGGCATCTCACGGCTTGCGATTGATGCCCTGTTAAGGCGAATGGCGGACTTCGGCGGAGGTTCCTTATGACATATCTGGACGTCAGTCCCATGGTTGCCGCTTTGCGCACGAGTCCCGACACGTTCGAGTTCACCAAAGGCTACCTTCACCATATCCCCAGCCAGCACCGGTTCCAGTTCGATTCCGGGGGCCGCGTGCGCCTGGATGCGCAATGTAGTTGCGCGACTCTGAGGGTGCGCGACGAACAACAGGCGCCGCTCTATGAGGCGTACAACGAATGGCGCGCGAGCTACTGGCGGCCGCTTGAGATCAATCGGCAGTTTGCCGAGCACTTCGATCCGCCGACCGGATTGCGCAAGGTCCTTCTTGCGCTCACGGCATGGCTGCACCGCACGTTGCTGACGCGCGGACGCCGCGAGCACGATCACGACAAGGTCGCGGTTCCGGCCGAGTAGAGTCGAGCGCCGATCGCTGTGGAACCTACGGCTGCGCCGGCCGCCTTCGGCGCAGCCGTTGTCCTGCACGATCTGCCGCGAATTTCCTTACTTGGTAAGCGCTTAGATCGGTCCAAATCCGGTCAGGCGCCTAACCAACAGGTTCTGCCTGTTTGGTTCGCGCCTATCCGTCGCCGGATGTGGTAATGCCTGATCGATGACGACTCCCTCCGACCAGAATGCCCTGAAGCGCGCCGCCGCCGCCCGCGCCCTCGATTTCGTGCGCGACGGCATGAAGCTCGGTCTCGGCACCGGCAGCACGGCCGAAGCGTTCCTCGATCTCCTCGCCGAACGCGTCCGCGCCGGCTTGAAGGTCACCGGCACGCCCACGTCCGAGCGCACGCGCGAAAAGGCGAGCGCGCTCAGCATCCCGGTGGCCGAGCTCGACAACCTCGCGCCGCTCGATCTCGTCATCGATGGCGCGGACGAAGCCGACCACAATCTCGATCTCATCAAGGGCGGCGGCGGCGCGCTGTTGCGCGAGAAGATCGTCGCCGCGTCCTCCG
The DNA here is from genome assembly GCA_963708555.1 of uncultured Alphaproteobacteria bacterium. Lineage (GTDB taxonomy): Bacteria > Pseudomonadota > Alphaproteobacteria > Micropepsales > Micropepsaceae > CAIYRG01. The sequence continues at coordinate 409,319 of CAVPTF010000002.1, forward strand.
CGCGCATGATCGTCATCGCCGATGAGACCAAGCTCGTGCGCCGCCTCGGCGCCTTTCCGCTTCCGATCGAGGTCATCGCCTTCGGCCATCGCACGACGGCCTCGCGCATCGCGGCTGTCGCCCGCGCGCTCGGCCACGCGCAGCTCACGCCGAAACTGCGCATGAAGGACGGCCAGCCGTTCCGCACCGACAGCGGCAACGTCATCTACGATTGTCCGTTCGTCGAGATCGGCGATGCGCCTGCGCTCGCCGCGGCGCTGTCCGCGATCACCGGCGTCGTCGAGCACGGGCTGTTTGTCGGTCTCGCCTCGCATCTCGTCATCGCGGGCGCGTCCGGCGTGCGTGTCATCGAGCGCAAATGACGCCCAAATGACGAACGCCTACGACTACGATCTCTTTGTCATCGGCGGCGGCTCGGGCGGCGTCCGCGCGGCGCGCATGGCGGCCGATCGCGGCGTGCGCACCGCCATCGCGGAGGAGTCCACCTTCGGCGGCACCTGCGTCAATCGCGGCTGCATCCCGAAGAAGTTTCTCGTCTACGCCTACGCGTTCACCGAAGAGTTCGAGGATTCCGTCGGCTATGGCTGGACAATCGAGGATGCGAAATTCGACTGGGCCACGCTCATCGCGAACAAGGACAGACAGATCGAGCGCCTGAACGGCTACTACCGCCGCGCGGTTGAACGCGCCGGCGGCGTCATCATCGACGACCGCGCGGTGCTGAAGGACGAGCACACGATCCATCTCGTCCGTTCGAACCGCGATGTGACGGCCGACAAGATCCTGATCGCCACCGGCGGCTATCCCTCGCGCGAGACCGAGGCCGAGGGCATCGACCTCTGCATCACCTCGGACGAAGCATTCCATCTCAAGGCTGTGCCCAAGAGCATCGTCATCGTCGGCGGCGGCTATATCGCGCTCGAGTTCGCGCACATCTTCCACGGGCTCGGCTCCGAGGTGTCGCTGATCTATCGCGGCGCCAAGGTGCTGCGCGGCTTCGACGAGGACCTGCGCGACTCGCTCCAGCACACGATGCGCCAGAAGGGCATCCGGCTGATCCTCGACACCATGCTCACGTCATGCAAACGCACGAGCACCGGCATTCACGTGGCGACAGCCGCCGGCGAAACGGTCGAAGCCGAGCAGGTCATGCTCGCCATCGGCCGCCGTCCGAACATCCAGGGTCTCGGCCTCGAGAACGCGGGCGTGACGCTCACGCCGCGCGGACATGTCGAGGTGGACGAGTACTCGCGCACCTCGGCGGACAACATCTACGCCGTGGGCGACGTGACGGGCAGGCTCGAGCTGACGCCCGTCGCCATCCACGAGGCGATGTGCTTCGTGAAGACCGCCTTCTTAGGCCGCCCCACCGCACCCGAGCACGAGCTGATCGCGACCGCCGTCTTCACGCGTCCCGAGATCGGCACGGTCGGGCTCTCCCAGGAAAAGGCGCTGGAGCTGGGCTACACCATCGACATCTACAAGACGAGCTTCTGGCCCCTGAAGCACACGCTCTCAGGCCGCCAGGAGCGGATGATGATGAAGCTCGTCGTCGACGCGAGGACCGACAAGATCCTCGGCTGTCACATCTTCGGGCCGGAAGCGGGCGAGATGGTCCAGCTCGTGGCGATCGCGCTCAAGATGGGGGCGACCAAGGCCCAGTTCGACGACACCGTCTCGGTCCATCCGACGATGTCCGAAGAGCTGGTGACCATCCGCAACAAGCACTCGACCCACGGGCCTTGAGCATGGGGCAGGGCTTTTCCACAGCGGCTTGAGGATATTAGCCTAACGCCATGAACCATCTGGCGTTACCGGGTCGCTTCGCCTATATCCCTCACCTCGAATTGAGGGCGTTTTCGCGTGGCTGAGCCGGTCAAGAATTGGACACCCAGCACTTGGCGGTCGAGGCCGATCAAGCAGGTCCCGGAGTATCCGGACGCTGCTGCGCTCGCCTCCGTCGAGACTCGGCTCAAGGCCTATCCGCCGCTGGTGTTCGCGGGCGAGGCGCGCAACCTGACGGCCTCGCTCGGCCAGGTGGCCGAGGGTAAGGCTTTCCTGCTTCAGGGCGGCGACTGCGCGGAAAGCTTCGCCGAATTCCATGCCGACAACATCCGCGACACGTTCCGCGTCATCCTCCAGATGGCCGTGGTGCTGACCTATGCGGGCGCGCTCCCCGTGGTCAAAGTCGGCCGCATCGCCGGTCAGTTCGCCAAGCCCCGCTCCGAGGACACCGAGACCCAGAACGGCGTCACGCTGCCGTCCTACCGCGGCGACAACATCAACAGCATCGAGTTCGACGCCAAAGGCCGCGTGCCCGATCCCGGCCGCCTGCTGCAGGCCTACGGCCAGTCGGCCGCGACGCTCAACTTGCTGCGCGCGTTCGCGACCGGCGGTTACGCCGACCTGCACAATGTGCATCGCTGGACGCTCGACTTCGTCGCCGGCTCGCCCTCGAGCGAGAAGTACCGCTCGCTGGCCTCGCGGATCAGCGAGTCGCTCGCCTTCATGGAAGCCTGCGGCATCACGCCGGAGCTCGTGCCCCAACTGCGCTCGACCGATTTCTACACCAGCCACGAAGCGCTCTTCCTCGGCTACGAGCAGGCCATGACCCGCGTCGATTCCACGACCGGCGACTGGTACTGCACGTCTGCGCACATGGTCTGGATCGGCGACCGCACGCGCCAGGCCGATGGCGCGCACATCGAATACTGCCGCGGCATCAAGAACCCGATCGGACTGAAATGCGGACCGAGCCTCGCCGAGGACGATCTGCTGCGCCTGATCGACATCCTGAACCCCGAAGACAAGGCCGGGCCGGTTAACCCTGATTTGCCGCTTCGGCTCCGACAAAGTGGCGGAGAAATTCCCCAAGCTGCTGCGCGCGCATCCAGCGCGCGGGCCGCAAGGTCGTATGGTCGTGCGATCCCATGCACGGCAACACGATCAAAGCCTCCAACGGCTACAAGACCCGTCCCTTCGATCGCGTGCTCAAGGAGGTGCGGACCTTCTTCGAGGTTCACCGCGCCGAGGGAACCCATGCCGGCGGCATCCACCTGGAACTCACCGGCAAGGACGTCACGGAGTGTCTGGGCGGTCCTCAGGACATTTCCGAGAAGGACCTGTCCTCGCGCTACGACACCCATTGCGACCCGCGGCTGAACGCGTCCCAGGCCCTCGAGCTCGCGTTCCTGATTGCTGAAAATTTGCGCGAAGAACGTAAGGCCTTGCAGTTCAAACCGACGCGTTCTGCCGTCGGCTAGCAACCCAGCCCCAAGCCCCTCAAAAATTTCCCTTTAGTTTCAAAGGGTAATCTCTTGTTCACCATCGGGTGTAACATGGAGAAACATTTTATGAGTGGCGGGAATCCGCGGTTCCCCGCATTCAGGATGTCAAGTGATTCGCTCACAGGGGACGGAGTAGCGCTTGAAGAGTCATCAGAGTTCCACCTCGCACGCACTCAGGGCGGCAGTGATCGGCGGGGGAGTTTTCGGTCGACATCACGCTGCCAAGTACATGCGGTTGCCGGGCGTTACTCTCTCCGCCATCGCGGACCCCAGCCCCGAAGCTCGTCGCCTGAACGCGATGACTCTTCGCGCTCCCGTATTCGCGGATTGGCATGATCTCCTGGGCCAGGTCGATATCGTCAGCGTGTGCACGCCGGCGAGCACGCACGCGGAAATTGTCCGCGCGTTCTTGTCCGCCGGGACCCATGTCCTCGTGGAAAAGCCGATCGCGACCGACCTCGATGAGGCGGACGAGCTCGTGCGGCTCGCCTCCGAAGTCGGCCTCGTGCTCACCGTCGGCCATCAGGAGCGCTATGTCTTCGCCCAGAGCGGGCTGCTCGATAGCGACGATGCTCCGCTTTACGTGGAATGCGTCCGCGCCGGTCCCTGGACGGGCAGGGGCGCCGATGTCGGCGTCGTGCTCGACCTGATGATCCACGATCTCGACCTCGTCCACCGCCTGGTTCCGGGCGCGGTCACCGCGATCGACGCCACCGCTCGTTCCGTGCACGGACGATTGCCGGACGAAGTCTCGGCCAAGCTCGAGTTCGAGGGCGGGGCGCTCGTCGACCTGTTCGCGAGCCGCGTCGCCGAGGCGCGCAAGCGCTCGATGCGCTTGGTCTACGGCGACGGCGCGATCGAGATCGATTTCTTGAGCCGCACCGTGCGCAACAGCACCGGCCGGGCGCTCCGTCCGCTCGCGCTGCACGATCCGCTGGGTGAATCGGTGGCCGCCTTCGTGACCGCGGTCCAAGCCGGCGGCGCCGCGCTCGTGCGGCCGGAGGAAGCGCGCCACGCGCTCGAAACCGCGCTGATGATCGAGGATGCGGCCCTTCTGACCGCCGTCCCGACGCCGGCCGACGAAGTCGCCCTCGTCGCCTGACGAGAACCGTCATCCCCGGCGAGCTGCGAAGCGGCGAGGGAAGGGAGACCCACGACTCGGCTCGGTCGTCCAGATCCGTGCCATCGGATCGCGCTAACGGTTCAATCTCGCCGGAATATGCTCTAAACAGCGCGCCATGTCCGATCGCATGGCCTTAGCACTTGCTCAGCTCAATCCCGTCGTCGGCGACATTCAGGGCAACCTGAAGCGCGCCCGCGCGGCGGTCGAACAGGCGCGCGCCCAGGGCGCCGATCTCGTGCTCTTCAGCGAGCTCTTCATCACCGGCTATCCGCCGGAAGACCTCGTGCTCAAACCCGCGTTCCAGACCGACGCCATGGACGCCGTGAAGGCGCTGGCAAAGGACGCGGCCGGCGGGCCGGCGGTGCTGATCGGAACGCCCGTGGGTGCAGGACGGCGCGCTCTACAACGCGGTCGCGCTGCTCGATGCCGGCGAGGTGCAGGCGGTGAGCTTCAAGGTCGATCTGCCCAATTACGGCGTGTTCGACGAGAAGCGCGTCTTCCAGCCGGGACCGCTGCCGGGCCCCTTCAATGTCCGCGGCGTCCGCATCGGCGTTCCCATCTGCGAGGACATCTGGGGCCCCGATCCCGTCGAGTGCTTGAGCGAAACCGGCAGCGAGCTTCTGCTCGTGCCGAACGGCTCGCCCTTCGATGCGACCAAGCGCGATCACCGGATCAACGTGGCGGTCGCCCGCGTCGTCGAAGCGGGATTGCCGCTCGTCTATCTCAATCAGATCGGCGGCCAGGACGAGCTCGTGTTCGACGGCGCGTCGTTCGTGCTCAACGCCGATCGCCGCCTCGCCGTGCAATTGCCGAGCTGGGAAGAGGCGATCGTGCTCACCGAATGGCGGCGCGACAACGGCCAATGGGTGTGCGCGCAGGGCCCGATCGCGGACACCGAGGAGATGAACGCCGCGCTCTATTCCGGGATGGTGCTCGGTCTCAAGGACTACGTGAACAAGAACCGGTTTCCCGGTGTCGTGCTCGGTCTCTCGGGCGGCATCGACTCCGCGCTCTCCGCGGCCGTTGCGGTCGACGCGCTCGGCAAGGACCGCGTGCGCTGCGTGATGATGCCGTCGCGCTATACCTCGCAGGAGAGTCTCGAAGACGCGAGCGCGGTGGCGAAGCTGCTGGGCGTGCAGCTCGAGTCGATTTCCATCGAGCCGCCCTTCACGGCTTACACCGAAGTCCTCGCCGAGCCGTTCAAGGGCAAGAAGCCCGACATCACCGAAGAGAACATCCAGTCGCGCATCCGCGGCGCGATCCTGATGGCGATCTCGAACAAGTTCGGTCCGATGGTGCTCACCACCGGCAACAAGTCCGAGATGTCGGTCGGCTACGCCACGCTCTATGGCGACATGTGCGGCGGCTACAACGTGCTCAAGGACCTCTACAAGACGCAGGTCTTTGCGCTGTCGCACTGGCGCAATCAGGCCACGCCCAAGGGCGCGCTGGGGCCGGAAGGCCGCGTCATGCCCGAGCGCGTGATCGAGAAACCGCCGACCGCCGAGCTCCGCGCGAACCAGAAGGACGAGGACTCGCTCCCGCCCTATGCGGTGCTCGACGGCATCCTCCAATGCCTCATCGAGCAGGAGATGGCGTTCGAGGCCATCGTCGCCAAAGGCTATGACCCGGCCACGGTCAAGCGCGTCGAACAGTTGCTCTACGTGGCCGAATACAAGCGCCGGCAGGCCCCGCCCGGGGTCAAGCTCAGCGCGCGCAATTTCGGCCGCGACCGGCGCTACCCCATCACCAACGCCTTCCGCGACGCGCGCTGATGGACGAGGCACGCCAAACCTGCTACGCCCCTGCCCGCAAGGAGACGCCCGTGCGGTTCATCGCCATTATTCGCCGGACCATCGCGATTTGCGGCTGAGCCGCAAAGACCCCTCCCTTTTCGCTACAGTGATGACCTGACCCTGCTCGTGAGAGCAGACCCTCATTTTTTGCTATGAGTGCGTGCGATGGCGCTGAAGCTCTACAACACGCTGACCCGGACCAAGGACGAGTTCCACCCCTTGGATCCGAAGAACGTGCGCATGTATGTCTGCGGACCCACGGTCTACGACTTCGCCCATATCGGCAACGCGCGACCGGTCATCGTCTTCGACGTGCTGTTCCGGCTGCTGCGCCACATCTACGGCGCGGATCACGTCACCTATGTCCGCAACATCACGGACGTGGACGACAAGATCAACGCGCGCGCGGCGGAGGAGGGCGTCTCCATCCGCGACGTCACCGAGCGCACGGCGAAGCAGTATTTCGAGGATGTCGCCGCACTCGGCGCGCTTCCGCCGACGCATCAGCCGCGCGCAACCGAGTATGTCCGTCAGATGATCGCGATGATCGAACGGCTCATCGCGGCCGGCTTTGCCTATCCGGCCGAAGGTCATGTGCTGTTCGATGTCGGCTCGAAATCCGACTACGGCAAGCTCTCGCGCCGCTCGCTCGACGAGATGATCGCGGGCGCCCGCGTCGAGGTCGCGCCGTACAAGAGAAACGCGATGGACTTCGTGTTGTGGAAGCCGTCGAAGCCGGGCGAACCGTCCTGGCCGAGCCCGTGGGGCAGCGGCCGTCCCGGCTGGCACATCGAATGCTCGGCCATGAGCGAAGCGCTTCTGGGCGAGACCTTCGACATCCATGGCGGCGGCATCGATCTCGTCTTCCCGCACCACGAGAACGAAATCGCCCAGTCCGAAGGCGCCCACAACGACCATCCGCTCGCCCGCGTCTGGATGCACAACGGCTTCCTTCAGGTCGAAGGCGAGAAGATGTCCAAATCATTGGGCAATTTTTTCACGATCCGTGACCTATTGAAGGACTGGCCGGGCGAGGTGTTGCGCTTCAACATGCTGAGGACCCACTACCGGCAACCGATGGATTGGACCGTGCAGGGGCTGAAGGAAAGCGCCACGACTCTCGAACGCTGGTACGGCGCGGCCGAACCGGTCGCCGGCACCGCGCGTGGGCGATGCGTTTCTTGCTGCACTTGCCGACGATCTCAACACGCCGCTCGCGATCGCCGAGCTGCACAAATCCGACGAGACCGCAATTGGCCGGCGGGCTGGATCTTCTGGGCTTCTCTCGCGTGCAGGATCGTATCGCGCCCAAACTGACCGTCGATCCGGAAGAGATCGCGCGCGCCATCGCCGCTCGCAACGAAGCGCGCAAGGCGAAGAACTTCAAAGAATCCGATCGCATCCGCGACGAGCTCGCGGCCAAAGGCATCGTGCTCAAAGACGGTCCCTCGGGCACGACGTGGGAGGTCAAGCGATGACCTCCAAGGAACGCGTCTATCTGTTCGACACGACGCTGCGCGATGGCGCGCAGACGCAGGGCGTCGATTTCTCGGTCGAGGACAAGCGCACCATCGCGCTCGCGCTGGACTGCGCTCGGCATCGACTATGTCGAAGGCGGCTGGCCGGGCGCCAATCCGACCGACACGACGTTCTTCGCCGACGCGCCGCGCGCTGACCCGCGCGCGGTTCACCGCCTTCGGCATGACCAAGCGCTCGGGCCGCAGCGCCGCGAACGATCCGGGTCTCGCCGAGCTGCTCTCGACCAAAGCGCCAGCCATCTGTCTCGTCGGCAAGAGCTGGGATTTCCATGTCGATGTCGCGCTCGAAATCCCGCGCAACGAGAACATCGACAACATCTCGGAATCGATCGCCGCCGTCGTCGCGAGGAAGCGCGAATCCCTGTTCGATGCGGAGCACTTCTTCGACGGTTACAAGGCCAATCCGGCCTACGCGCTCTCGTGCCTCAAGGCCGCGTACGATGCGGGCGCGCGCTGGCTCGTGCTGTGCGACACCAACGGCGGCACGCTGCCCGAAGATGCCTATCGCATCGTCTCCGAGGTGAAGGCGAAGCTGCCGTCGGCCAATCTCGGCATCCACGCGCACAACGACACCGAGCAGGCGGTGGCCGTAAGCCTTGCCGCGCTCAACGCCGGCGCGCGCCAGATCCAGGGCACGTTGAACGGGCTCGGCGAGCGCTGCGGCAACGCCAATCTCTGCGCGATCCTTCCGACGCTGATGCTGAAGCCGTTTTACGCGGACCGTTTCGAGACCGGCATTGCGCAGAACGGTCTGACGAAGCTCACCTCCGTGTCGCGTCTGCTCGACGAGATCCTCAACCGCGCACCCAACCGGCACTCCGCCTATGTCGGGCCGTCGGCGTTCGCGCACAAAGGCGGGCTCCATGTCTCCGCCGTGCAGAAGGATCCGCGCACGTACGAGCATGTCACGCCGGAGTCCGTCGGCAATCAGCGCCACATCCTGGTCTCGGATCAGGCGGGCCGCTCCAACATCATGGCGCGTCTTGCGCTGCTCGGCATCGACGTCGCCGCCACGGACAAGCGCATCGGCCGTCTGCTCGAGGACGTGAAGAGCCGCGAATTCTTGGGCTACGCCTATGACGGCGCGGAAGCGTCCTTCGAGCTGCTGGCGCGCCGCGCGCTCGGCCAGGTGCCGACCTATTTCGACGTCGAAAGCTTCCGCGTCATGGTCGAACGCCGCCATAACGCCGTTGGCGATCTCGTCACCATGTCCGAAGCCGTGGTGCGTCTCAAAGTCGGCAGCGAAATCGTCCACAATGTCGGAATCGGCAACGGTCCGGTGAATGCGCTCGATCAGGCACTGCGCAAGGATCTCGGCCGCTATTCGTCCTATCTCCAGGACTTGCGGCTCGTCGATTACAAGGTGCGTATCCTCACGGGCGGAACGGAAGCGGTCACGCGCGTGATGATCGAATCCGCCGACAGCCACGGCGCGCGCTGGTCCACGGTGGGCGTCTCGGCCAACATCATGGATGCCTCGTTCGAGGCGCTGTCGGACTCGATCTGCTACAAGCTCTATCGCGACGGCGCGCCGGCCTGACGAAGCACGTCGGTGTGCGCAATACCCGCGCGATGATCCGTGAGGATCTTGATCGCGTCTTCGACGGTCGGCGCCACTTCATAGAGGCTGTTGATGCCCGCGCCGGCAAAGCCGTTTGCGACGAAGTGATCGAGCAGCGCTCTGCAGCGGCGCGAAGTAGTCCTTGATGTTGACGATCACGATCGGCTTCGCGTGCTGTCTGAGCTGCGCGCCGGTCAGCACTTCGGCGAACTCGTCGAGCGTGCCGATGCCGCCCGGCAGGATCGCGAAACCGTCCGCCGCGGCGAACATCTGCGCCTTGCGGTCGTTCATGTTCTCGGTGATCACGATTTGTGACGAAACCTCCAGCGGCGGTTCCAGGTGGCGGAGGAACCCCGGGATGATGCCGAGCACCTTGCCGCCCCCTTTCGAGACGGAGAGGGCGACCTCGCCCATCAGGCCGACGCCACCCCCGCCGAAAACGAGGTCGAAACCCTCGCGCGCAAGGGCGGTTCCGAACTGCTGAGCCGCCTGGGTGAAGATCGGGTCCGCTCCATGGGAGGAACCGCAGAAGACACAAATTGCTTGCCGGCTGACCGGCTGTTCACGGGTCATTTTGTTCATGGTCTGGTCTTAGTAGTATCTTAAGTCGCCCAAATTGTGGCGGTGGAGGGATCAAGTTTCGAATTGCCGATGCCAGCCGCTATCCCTAAACCACGGGCCGGACTTGTGGTTCCAGAGAGAATGAGGAAACCCGGGAAATCATGTCCTCTTACGGTTATGGCGGCCGCTCGCTGAACAGCGCGATTTATGGCGACGCCCCCCTGAGCAGCAGCCCGCTCCTTCAGCTTATGCCGTATCTCTGGCCCGCCGGCCGTGCGGACCTGAAGCTCCGCGTCGTCATCTCGAACCTTCTCTTGATCCTGACGCCGATCGTGACGGTCGCGACGCCGTATTTCTTCAAGCTCGCGGTCGACGAGCTCCAAGGCGCGCCCGCAAGACATCGCCATTCTGGTCCCGATCGCGCTCATCGTCAGTTACGGCGTCGCCTGGATCATGAGCCAGGCGGTGGCGCAACTGCGCGACGGCATTTTCGCCAAGGTCTGTTACCACGCGCTGCGCATGATCGCGGTGGAGACGTTCCATCATCTCCATACGCTGTCGTTGCGCTTTCATCTCGAGCGCCACACCGGCGGCCTCTCGCGCATCATCGATCGCGGCACGAAAGCGATCGACCGGCTGCTCACGCTCGCGATCTTCAACATCTTTCCGACCGCGCTCCAGCTCGTCATCCTTTGCGGCCTGTTGTGGTGGCAGCTGAATGTCTGGTTCGTCGTCGTGACCGTGGCGATGATCGCGGGCTATGCGTGGTTCACCTTCGCGCTTGACGCGCTGGCGCATCGCGATCCGGCGCGAGATGAACGAATCCGACAACGAGGCCAACTCCAAGGCCGTCGATTCGCTCTTGAACTACGAGACGGTGAAGTACTTCAACGCCGAGATGCATGAAGAGCGGCGCTTCGATGCGGCGATGGGGAGATATGCTCATGCCTCCATTGTGACGCAAACGTCTCTCTCCATCCTTAACACCGGCCAGCGCGTGGTAGCAGCATTGGGTGTCGTCGCGATGATGGTGATGGCCGCCATGGGCGTGAAGGACGGCACCATGACGGTCGGCGACCTCGTGATGGTCAACGCCCTGATGATCCAGCTTTTTATTCCCCTCAACATCCTGGGCACGGTCTATCGCGACATCAGCCAGGGGTTGCTCGACATGGAGAGCATGTTCACGCTCCTGCGCCGGCCCGAGGAGGTCGCGGACAAGCCGGGCGCACCGCCTTTGGCGGTCGGCGCCGGCGAAATCCGCTTCGACAACGTCGTGTTCGCCTATGAGCGCGAACGCACCGTGCTCAAGGGCATCAGCTTCCGCGTTCCCGCCGGCAAGACCGTCGCTGTCGTGGGACCGTCGGGTGCGGGGAAATCCACGATCTCGCGCATTCTGTATCGCTTTTATGACATCCAGTCCGGCAGCGTGACGATCGACGGCCAGGACATTCGCGGCGTCACCCAGTCCTCGCTGCGCGCCGCCATCGGCATCGTTCCCCAGGACACCGTGCTGTTCAACGACACGATCCTCTACAACATCGCCTATGGCCGCATCGGCGCGGGCCAAGAGGAAATCCTCGAAGCCGCACGGCTCGCGCAGATCGATCCCTTCATTCGTCAGTTGCCCGCCGGCTACCAAAGCATGGTCGGCGAACGCGGGCTCAAGCTTTCGGGCGGCGAGAAGCAGCGTGTCGCGATCGCGCGCACGCTTCTGAAGAACCCGCCGATCCTCCTGCTCGACGAAGCCACCTCGGCGCTCGACACGCACACCGAACGCGAGATCCAGTCGGCGCTGAAGCTCGTGTCCAGGAACCGCACGACGCTCGTCATCGCACACCGGCTTTCCACCATCATCGATGCCGATGAGATTCTCGTGCTCGACCAGGGCGAGATCATCGAACGCGGACGTCACGCCGATCTCGTGGCGCGGGCGGGCGCGTATGCAGCGATGTGGAACCGGCAGAAGCAGGCAGCCGACGCGCGCGAGCGTCTGCAGGCTGTGGAGGGCGATCCCGAAGACATGCGGCACGAACTGGTCGAAGCCGAGCACCTCAGAGCTGCCGGCGCCGCGGAATAAGCGTCGCGCGCCTCGTCTTCTCGATGAGGCGACATCGCAAGTTGTATATGCTCGATTGCCGTTACCGGCACTACTCTCACGCCAACTCGATGCGATCGACTTCGATTCCCTTCATCCCCTGTCGGGTAGAGAAGCGGACCTTCTGTTCCGGCATCAGCGTCGATACGCCGGAGCGCCTGAGCGCGCTCGCATGAACATAAACATCGGCGCCGCCCGATTCAGGGACGACAAAGCCGAATCCTTTTTGCTCGTTGAAGAACTTGACGTGACCGCCGCCCATCGGGCCGCCGGACTCGCGTCCGCCGCTGCGCGTCGCGCGCGGTCCGCGTGAGAGTGGTTGCGCTTCGGCCGTGGAGAGATCGACGCTATGCACCGTCGTCACCTGCATGCCGCGTTGGCCTTGCGCAACGTCGCAGAAGACGGTCGCTCCTTGCGGCAGATCCGGCGAGGGAAGACTGGAGAGCGCCGATGCGTGACAGAACGCATCCGAGCCGTCCTCCAGCGTGACAAAGCCGAAACCCTTTGTTGCGTTAAACCATTTGACGGTGGCCCGCTGCGATCCCGAACCGGAGCGGAAGCCAGCATTGTCATAGTTCACCATAGTAAGACCGCTGCGCCCTTATGTCGCGATAACCTGCCCTGTGCCGAGAAAGCCACCAGCGGGACTTATTTTGCTCCCGAGAAGGCCTGAGCGGCAAGATATAAACGGAGGTTTGAAATCGACTCTGCGCGGGGCCTCTTTGGCTGTTGTTGCAGTGCATCAGAGACATAGTGACGTGTCAAGACGACTCACCCCGGCCCAGGTCGCGAGACCATGGACAGAAAATTGTCCGCCGCCAGCGTGACGCGGCCTCGGCCAGCGCTGCCCAGGCCGCGGTCGTCGGCTCGGAAAGTATCGAGAAAATCCGATCCAAGTCTCTGAGGTCGCAGCAATTTCGAACTAAGCACTCTGGCGGTTAGGATCGGACAAGAATGCTGCCCGCTCCGGTTTTTGTGTGCTTGAAAGTTCTATTCCGGCGATCATTTTTTATGCTATGGTTCCAGCGGTACCCGGTGCCGAGTTTTCAGTCGCCGGAGCGCGTAGTTAACTAGGCCCATCAACGAGGAGACAACAAATGAAACTGTCGACGATCAGCTTGGCCGCAGTCGCGGTTGCTATGTCCGCCAGCGCAGCTCTCGCGCATCACTCGTTCGCGATGTTTGACGCCGAGAAGAACGTCAAGCTGGACGGCACGGTGAAGGAATTCCAGTGGACGAACCCGCACAGCTGGATCCTGATGATGGTCAAGAGCCAGTCAGGCGCGGAAGAGCAGTGGGCCATCGAAATGGGTGGACCGGCTGGCTTGGCGCGTCAGGGCTGGGTTCCGAAGACCCTCACCCCGGCATGAAGGTCAGCGCGATCATTCATCCGCTCAAGGACGGCACGCGCGGCGGTCAGTTCATGGCCATCACGCTTCCTGACGGCACCGTGAAGGGCAACGTGAATGCTCGCCCGAGCGCGGACGCCGGCGCGAACTAAGTTCTAGAATTAAGCGGGTTTCCTCGTTTGTCGGGGGAGTGGAAACACTCCCCCGGCGCGAATTTTTGCGTTTGCAGGCAGCGATCTTTCTGGCCCATTGGCGGTACGGCTGTCGCGCCATAATCGCTCCGCATCTGGAGTGACCTCTTCATGAAGGCGCTTGAAGGCATCACCGTGCTCGAGTTCGCGAGCTACGTCAGCGGGCCTTATGCCGGCATGATGCTGTCCGACCTCGGCGCCGAGGTGATCAAGATCGAAGGCCCCGACGGCGGCGATCCGTTCCGCGGCTGGGGCGCGGCCGACTACAGCGCGACCTTCGGTTCGGTCAATCGCAACAAGAAGAGTGTCGTGCTCGACCTGAAGTCGGACGACGGGCTCTGCTGCCGCTCGTGCGCTTGCGGAAGGCGCGGACGTGCTGATCGAGAATTACCGCGCGGGCACGATGGATCGCCTCGGTCTCGGCTACGAGGCGCTCAAGCAGACCAATCCGCGGCTGATCTACGCCTCGGTCACGGGCTTCGGGCCGACCGGTCCTTACGCCGCCCGCGCGGGCTACGACACCGTCGGCCAGGCGATGAGCGGGCTTTTGAGCGTGCTCACGAACCTCGAGAACCCCGAGCCGATGGGGATATCGCTCTCGGATCATCTCACCGGCATGATGGCGGCCTACGGCATCCTCGGCGCGCTGATGGCGCGCGAACGGACGGGCAAAGGCCAGCACGTCGAGACATCGCTGCTCGCCGCGACCGTCGCGTTCTTGGGCGAGAACGCCGCGCGCTATTTCGAGACGGGCAAGACGCCGTCGCGCGAGACGCGCGCCCGCTCGGCCCAGGTCTATGCCTTCCTCGACTTCGGAGGGGAAGGGCTTCGTGGTGCATCTTTCCTCGCCGACGAAGTTCTGGCGCGGGCTGACGAACGTTGCCGGCCATCCCGAGTGGCAGGAGGACGCGCGCTTCAGGACCAAGCGCGACCGGCAGGAGAACTACCGCGTGCTGCACGGGCTGCTCGCGGCCATCTTCCGCGGCGAGACACGCGACGTCTGGCTCGAGAAGCTCGAAGAGCACGATGTGCCGAGCGCGCCTATCTACACGCTTCGCGAGGTCTTCGCCGATCCGCAGGTGGCGCATCTCGGCCTGATCCGCCAGGTGCCGCACAAGAAGCTCGGGCACGTGTCGCTGGTCGGCGGCGGCGTGACGTTGAGCGACACGCCGGCGGAGATCGTCGCCTGCGCGCCGGATTATGGTCAGCATACGGACGAAATCCTGGCGCGCATCGGTCACACCAAGCGCACGCGGGGTTAGGGCAGGGCGTCGAGCCACTCCGTCATCAGGCGCCGGCCCCTGCATGGCGCATTCCAGCGCCCCATTTGGCGGTGTCCCGCCGCAGCTCTTCGACCGACGGTTTCTTGTTGAGCGTGATTTCGAGCGTGTGGCCGATCAGCCAGCGCTCGAAGGCTTCGGCCGCTGACCTCGGCGTGGAACTGCAGCGCGAGCGCATGTCGGCCGACGGCGAACGCCTGGTTCTCAGTGAGCGCGGTCGATGCCAGCCTCACCGCGCCGTCGGGCAGCGTGAACGTGTCGCCGTGCCAATGCAGCACGGGCACGTTGTCCCAGATGCCTCAGCGGTCCGTTTTGTCCTTCCGGAGTCAGCGCGATCGGTGCCCAGCCGATCTCCTTCTGAGGTCCGGGATAGACGCGCGCGCCGAGTGCACCGGCCATCATCTGCGCGCCGAGGCAGAAGCCCAGCGTGGGCCGCATCGCGTCAAGGCGCTGTCGCAGGATGCGCAGCTCGTCCCTGATGAACGGATATCTGTCGTCCTCGTAGACGCCGATCGGTCCGCCCAGTGCGGCGAGAATGTCCGGCGCAAGCGGATCGATACCGGCGAGATCGTCCACGCCGACGTCGCAGTAGCGGACCTGATAGCCCCGTTCCCGGAACGCATCCTCGAACGAGCCGAGATCCTCGAAGTGCATGTGACGGATCGCGAGGACGGTTTTCATCAGCCGATTCCAGTACTCCGATGCAGCATAGCCTATTCGCGGAAGACTTTTGGCGACCCGGCGTGTACCGTCGGAGAAGGGAGAGAAACAGAGTAGAGCGGCGTGATAAGCCTGCCCAAACCCGACGCGCAATTTCGCCCGGGCCGTTGCGCCATCGTGGGCGCAGGGACGAGCCGGCTCGGCCAGGTGCCGGGCGTCTCCAGCCTTGACCTCACCATCGAAGCGATCGCGAACGCGCTCGCCGATGCCGGGCTTCGAGCCTACGGACATCGACGGCATCATCTGCCGCGGGCCCGATGAATCCTATGCGCATCATCAGCTCGTGGGCGAGCGGCTCGGGTTGAACGTCCGCTTCTCGACCTCGCTCGACAATGGCGGCGCGAGCCAGATCCTTTCGGTGATGCTCGCGGTCATGGCGATCGAAGCGGGTCTCGCCACGACGGTCGTCTGCGGCTATGGCCGCGATGCGTGGTCGCGCACGCACGCTTCCGAGGACACGCGCGTCAAGCAGCGCACGCGCCCGGAAAGCCAATACGCGCAGGAGTTCGGTCCGGAGTACGGCTATTTCGGCGCGGTGGCGGCTCACGCGTTCGGCGCCCAGCGCCACATGCACGAGTTCGGCACCACGCGCGAGCAGTTCGCGGAAGTCGCGATCGCCTGCCGCGAGCACGCGCTGAGGAATCCCGACGCGCAGATGAAAAAGCCGCTGACGCTGGAGGACTACTTCAAGGCGCGGCTGATCGTCTCGCCGTTCAATCTGTTCGATTGTTCGCTCCGGAGCGACGGGGCAGGGGCGGTCATCGTCACATCGGCCGAACGCGCGCGCGATCTCAAGGCGCCGCCGGTTCTGATCAAGGGCTTCGGCAGCTTCAACAATCTCACCGGCTGGTTCGCGGACGACAACATGATCCGCACCGCGGCCAAAGAGAGCGGCGAGATTGCCTATCGCATGGCCGGCATCGCGCCATCGGATGTCAGCACGGCGCAGCTCTATGATTGCTTCACCTACATGGTCATCGTGCAGCTCGAGGATTACGGCTTCTGCAAGAAAGGCGAGGGCGGACCGTTCGCGCAGTCGGGCGCGCTGCGGCTTGGCGGTCGTCTTCCGACGAACACGTCGGGCGGCCAGCTCTCCGAAGCGCATGTCGAGGGCATGCTCCAGATCGTCGAAGGCGTGCGCCAGCTTCAGCGCATCTATCCGCCCGAGCGGCAGGTGAAGGATGCGGAGATCGCGCTGATCTCGGGCCACGGCGGCAATCAGGTCTGCCATTCCACGCTCATCCTGGGGCGCGCATGATGGCCGAGGCGAAACCGCAACCGAGGCCAAGTCCGGAATCGGCGCCCTTCTGGGAGGGCGCGAAGGCGCACAGATTGCTGCTGCCGCGCTGCAATGCGTGCGGCCGGTTCTGGTTTCCGCCGTCGCGCCGCTGCGTCCACTGCTTGAGCGCGGATTTCGCGTGGGTCGAGAGCGCAGGCGCGGGGCGCATCTACAGCTTCGTCGTCTTCCACCGCGTCTATCATCCGGCATTCGAGCAGGACGTGCCGTATGCGGTCGCCATCGTCGAGCTCGACGAGGGACCGCGGCTCATCGCCAACATCGTCGGCACGCCGCCCGATGACGTGCGCTGCGACATGCGCGTGCGCGTCGTGTTCGAAGAGCGCGGCGATCAGACCATTCCGCAATTCGCGGTCGTCGCATGAGCACTCATATCGAGCACCGCCGGACGCCGCTTGCGTTATTCGCCGCTCGTGATCGGGCTCATCCTGGTGCTGCTGCTCGTCATCGTGCCGCCGGTGATTTTTCTCATCCGCTCGAGCCTGCACGAGACGAATTTCGACGGCTCCTTCGGCGAGTTGACGCTGCGCTATTACAGCGCGCTGATCGAGAACAACGAGTTCCTCTCGCTCGCGCTCAATTCCGCGCTCTATGCGCTGGGCTCCGCGGTCGTCGCGCTGACGCTCGGCGGTATTCAGGCCTGGATCGTCGAGCGCACGGATACGCCTCTGCGCGGCCTGATGGTCGTCGTTTCGATCGTTTCGCTCGGGATTCCGAGCGTGCTCTACACGATCTCCTTCCTGCTCATCCTCGGGCGAACCGGACCGGTCAATCAGATCCTGATGTGGCTCACCGGCTCGGCCGATCCGGTGTTCAACGTGTACACGCTGGGCGGCATGATCCTGGTGCAGGGGATCGAATACACGCCGCTGTGCTTCCTGTTGCTGTCGGCGGTGTTCCGCTCCAACGACGCGGCCTTCGAGGAGGCGTCGATGATGTCGGGCGCAGGCCTCGGCACGACGTTCCGGCGGATCACGCTCAAGCTCGTCACGCCGGCGATCGCGGCGCTGCTGATCCTGATCTTCATCCGCGCGTTCGAGGCGTTCGAGACGCCGGCGCTCGTCGGCCTTCCGGGCCGGGTCCGCGTGCTCACCAGCGACATCTACCAGACGATGCTGGAGATCCCGCCCAATTACGGCGAGGCGTCGGCGTTTGCCGTGATCATGCTGATCATCGTCGCCTTCCTGCTCTATCTGTACGGCAGCTTCTCGCGCAACGCCGAGCGCTATCAGACGATCAGCGGCAAGGGCTTCCGTCCGCGCGTGATCGGCATCGGCCGCTGGAGACCCGTGGCCATGGGCGTCCTTATCGCGCTGTTCCTGGTGCTGATCGGATTCCCGATTGGCATAACGCTGTGGGTTTCGCTGGTTCCGTTCTATGACGGCATCAACCTCGCCGCGATCGAGCGCTTCAGCCTGGACAATTTCAACACCGTGATCTTCCAGACGTCCTTCACCTCGGCGATCGCGAACACCTTCATCCTCGCCATCTCCGTCGCGACCCTCGTCGCGGGATTCACGACGCTTGCGGCGTGGCTTGCGGTCAGGCGCTTTCCCGGCGCCTGGTTCCTGGACCAACTCGCGAGCGCGCCGCTGGTGTTTCCGGCCATCGTGCTTGCGGTCGCGTTCCTGCAGTTCGTGCTCAACATGCCGCTCGCGCTCTACGGTACGCTCCTCTCGATCATCATCGCCTCGATGGTGCAGTTCATGCCGTTCGGCATGCGCTACTCCTATGCCGGCGCGCTCCAGATCCACCGCGAGTTGGAGGACGCCTCCGCGCTCTCGGGCGCGCGCGGCCTGGTCACCTTCATTCGTATCGTCGTGCCCCTGATGGCGCCCGCTGTGGTGACGTGCTGGCTGTTCGTGTTCCTGATCGCATCCAAGGCGGTGTCCGTGCCGATCCTGCTCGCAGGGCCGCAGTCGCAGGTTGTGGCGGTCGCGATGTTCGACATGTGGCAGAACGGGGTGGCGCCCGAGCTCGCCGCGCTCGGCATCATCTGGACCGCGATCATGACCTGCGTCAGCACGCTGTTCTTCATCGTCTCGCGCCGCTACGGCCTGACGTCGCGCTAGAAAGAAAGTCGTAACAAATCTTGACCATTCGTCACCGTGACGTGCGAGTCGCCGACATAGCTTAATGAGTGAGAAATCTCCCTCCGGCATCATATGCAGATCGTCGCGCCTATCGTGGGTCTCGGTTTTGGCTACCTCCCCCGATTGCAATGTTCGGCCCGTCGTCCTGCTCGTCGAGGACGATTTCTCTTTGCTCGACATGTTCCGCCGGACTCTGGAGCGGGCGGGTTTCGACGTGATAACCGCTACACATGGTGTGACGGCCCTGTCGCTGTTCAGAGAGAACGCAATCGACTTGGTCATCACGGATATCGTGCTGCCCCACATGGACGGCTTTACGTTGATCCGTAAACTGAGGGATGAGGCGCCCGATGTTCCGGTCATCGCGATCTCGGGAATGGACAATTCGCAGCATTTCCGTGACTCCGCGTCGAAGTGTGGCGCGAACGCGTCGCTCGCAAAGCCGCTGAACCGACAGCACCTTGTCGATCTTGCGAGACGCATGGTGGGCCCAGCCTTGCAGACGAATTCGGCCCGCTGAAGAGCACTTCCCGGCCACGACGTAAGCGTCTTGTCCGCGGTTGTGGCATCCGCACGTCGCGCCGCTACGGCCTCACGTCGCGCTAGCAGCGCGAGCGCGCGTGCGAGAAGCACCGTGCTGGCGCAAAGGCGGATGGCGTTGCGGATGCGGCGCGCTTTGAGGAGCCAAGCGTGGCCTCGATAGCCGTGGCGCAACGCGTTCATCGCGACGCGCGCTTTGCCGCTTTCCGTTCTTCGGGCCGGTGGAGCAGCGCCACGGTTGCAAGTCGCGAATCCGCTCAGCCTGACGCGCACGCCGCTCGGGCGTCCAACCCTTTGAGCTGCGGGCGGCGAACCTTCCCATTCTTGCTTTTTCGGATCGCACCAGAGCCTTCATCGCGAAGGGCTATTCCCGTTTGCAGCAGTCTGCTCGTCGAAATTTCTATTTGAGCGCGGGGGAGGAGTGCGCGGTCTGGCAACATTCACGAGGCAGTTGAGCGCCGCTCGGCTCTGCGACTGCGCTTTCAGGGCCAGGCGTAGTGCGTCGTACAGAACGATGTCGTCTTTGACGGCTTTCTTCACAAGCTCAGCAAAAATGGTATCGAGAGCCAGCACCTGGCTACCGAGGACCGTGTTCAGCGCGCTCAAATCGTTGCCGCGTATTCGGGCCGCCTCCGATTCGATCATGGCGACAAGGCGATCGACGGAGTCGGTTTGCTGGCTGCTTTCGAGAGAGCCACGGAATTTGGTTCCGGTTTCGATGGCCGCAACGATGCGGTCCTCCAGAGGGTGTGGACGGTTCTTGTGCTCCATGGTCTGCGACATCTCCTGTCTGTTGCTTCCGCTGCAAATCCATCGTAGGATTACATAGTCCTATTCCTATATCAATAGGCAGCAATGCCCGCTCAGGAGGCGCGTGCACTTCAAGCACCATTGGAGAGGGCGGAGAGCGGTCAGGCCATCTCGAGCACGAGATCGCCGAAACTGGTCCTTTCCGGACGTCCCGACTTACAGTCCGGGTTGTCTCATCACATCCGCCATATGCGCGATGAGGAAATCTGCCACCTCTTTGACGGACTTTGCCGATGCGCCCCCGAGCGGCGATCAAGGCGACTTCACATGGAGGCGGTTCCGGGAAGCCTTCCTCGGGCGTCAAGATACGATGCGTGTCCTGTACGGCGCTGGGCGGAAGCAGGCTGACGCCAAGCCCAGCAGCTACAGCCGCTTGATCCCTGATGAGTGCATGGCTCGTGTACGCGATGCGCCACTTGCGTCCATCCGCGTCCATCGCAGCGACCGCGCGACGTCGATAGATGCAGAACGGCGGAAATACCGCCAGCGCCACCGGGTCCATCTCCACCGCCGCCGTTCGGCTGCCTAGCCAGACAAGGGGCTCGGACCATTGCGCGAGACTTGGGCCGCTACCTGGCTCGCGTTTCATAAGCGCCAAGTCGAGATCGCCACGTTCAAGCCGCTCGAGCAGCTCGAAGCTCCAACTGCTCTCCGTGTCGAGCCGAATGTGGGGCGAGCTGCGCGCAAACTTGGACAAACAGGGCGATCAAAGGCGTGCCGGCGAAATCCTCCGGCACGCCAAGCCGCACTGTGCGCGGCTCCGAGGGGCGAACGAGCGCCTCCTGCGCCTCCTTCGAGATGTCGAGTATCCGTCTCGCATAGCCGAGAAGTCGCTCGCCTTCCTCCGTCGCGCGAGAGTTCCCCGTGCGCTCACGAACGAGCAGCACGCGCCCCACCGTGTCCTCCAGGCGCTTGATTTGCTGGCTGACCGTCGATTGCGTGAGGTGCAGGCGCTCCGCCGCGCGCGTGAAGCCGCCCGCGTCCACGACAGCGACAAACGCTCGCAAAGATCCAGGTCGAGCGCCGCGGTCATTCGACAAGTGCGATCGAAAATATTGGAAGAGATAATTTCCTCTCAGCTGCTCCGCCAGTCAAGTTAAACTCCCTCGCGCCACTTCGCACGCGGGGCTTGGCCGCACAAACCAAAGGAGATTGGCATGTCAAACGCACAACCTTTCAACGTCGTGCTGGTTCACGGCGGGTTCGTCGACGGCGCTGGCTGGCAGGGCGTTTACAAGCAGCTGCGCAAGGACGGCTTTCAGGTCAGCATCGTTCAGAACCCGACCACGTCGCTCGCTGACGATGTCGCCGCGACCAAACTCGTGCTCGATGCGCAAGACAAGCCGGTCATTCTGGTCGGCCATTCCTATGGCGGCGTCGTTATCAGCGAAGCAGGCAATCACCCGAACGTTGCGCGCCTCGTCTACATCGCGGCGTTCGCGCCCGACAAAGGCGAGTCCGTTGCAAAGCTGATCGCCAATCCGCCGCCTGGCGCGCCCGTGCCGCCGATCCTGCCGCCGCAAAACGGCTTCCTTTTTCTCGACAAGGCGAAGTTCCGCGACTCCTTCGCGGCCGACGTCGCGGCTGATGAGGCGGCCTTCATGGCTGACAGCCAGGTGCCTTGGGGCGTTGGAGCGCTCGACGGGGAAGTCACGCAACCCGCGTGGGCCACGAAGCCCAGCTTCTATCTCGTCGCGACTGATGACCGCATGATCCCGCCCGATGCGCAGCGCTTCATGTCCAAGCGCGCCGGCGCGAAGGTGGTCGAAAAGCGCGGCAGCCACGCGATCTACGTTTCGCAGCCCAAGGCGGTCGCGGAGATCATCGTCGCTGCAGCAAAAGCGGCGTGAGGCCAAGCGCAACAAGCGCGGCGATCGCTGACGGTCGCCGCGTCTTGCTGTGTGTGCCGTCCAAACGGAGTGCCCGTTCTTGTCGGAAGGTACGCGCGGCAATGTGCTGATCTGGCAAAACTGGGTCATCCAGAACTCGAACGGGTAAACCGAAACTAGCACTGACCGCTATACGCGCTGGACGGTTCCAATCCGTGTGGGCTCCGCTATTCTGGCGGGCACATAACAAAACGCCCAGGGAGCCATGGCCAAGCAAGTCGATGTCGCCGAGATCATCGGCACGCAGCCGTTCGGACCGTTTCACGTCCGGATCATCGTGCTGTGCCTGCTTGATCCAGTTCCTCGACGGGTTCGACACGCAGGCGCTCGCTTATGCGGCGCCCGCATTGCGCGAGGCGTGGGGATTGGGTCCGCGCGATCTCGGGCCCGTGTTCAGCTGGGGCGCGGTCGGCACCGGCATCGGCTCGATCTGCATGGGGCTGCTCGCCGACATCTTCGGCCGCAAGAAGATCATCATCGCCTCGGTGACGGTGTTCGGCCTGTTGAGCCTGTGCACCGTGCTCGGTGACGTCGATCGACCAGCTGATGATCCTGCGGCCGCTCACCGGTTTCGGCTTGGGCGCGGCGCTGCCTCTGACCTTCGTGATGGCGAACGAGTTCGCGCCGGCGCGCATCCGCGCGCGCATGGTCGCCGCGATGGCGTGCGGCTTTGCGATCGGCGCCGCGTCGGGCGGTCTGTTGCAGGCCGAGATGGTGCCCTATTTCGGCTGGCAGGGGATTTTCGTTATCGGCGGCGTGGTGCCGCTCGTGCTCGCGGTGGCGCTGGCGTTGTTCCTGCCCGAATCCGTGCGCTATCTCGCGGCGCGCGGCGGACGATCGGACGAGATCGCGCGCATCCTGAAACAGATGGATCCGAAGCGTGGATTTCGCGCCCGGCACGGAGTTCGTGCTGCCGTCCGAACCGCGCAAGAAGGGACCGAACCCGGTTCGCTGTTCACGCAGGGCTGGGCGGTGACCACGATCCTTCTGTGGTTCACCTATCTCGTGACGCTCGCCTCGCTGAACACGCTGAACAACTGGCTTCCCGTGGCGCTGAACACGGCGGGTCTCGAGCAGCAGACCGCGCTGCGCCTCACCACGCTGTTCCAGTTCGGCGGCATCGCCGGCGTGCTGCTGCTCGGCGTGTTCGCGGACAGGATCGGCTATCCGAAGGTGCTGATCCTGGCCTTTCTCGGGCTCGCGCTGTTCGTCGCGGCGACAGGATCGCTCGGCTCCGATGCGCTTCTTCTTGCCGCGGCCGTCACCGGCATGGGCTTCTGCCTTGTCGGCGCCAACAACACGCTGAACGCGTTCGCGACCACGCTCTATCCGACGGAGATCCGCGCGACGGGCGTCTCCTGGGCGTCGAGCTTCGGCCGGCTCGTGGGTGCGATCGGCCCGTTCGTCGGCGGCATCCTGCTCGACACGATGGCGCTGCAGGCCGTGTTCCTGATCTTCGCAATTCCGGCCGTGTGCGGCGCGATCAGCGTGTTCCTGCTGCTCCGCGCGCGCAGCGGGTCGCAGCAGCCGGGCACGACGCGAGCGGGCGCGAAGGCGTAGTTCAAAGGGGAAACACGAAGATCACGAAGGGCGCACGAAGCCACAAAGCGCGGGACCATCGGCTCGCGCAAAGGTCAACTGTCCGGATCGACAAAGGCCGCCATCTTGCGCAAATTAGGGGTGCGCCGGACACAACGCGGCGGTCGGGGACGGACATGAACGGACGGATTGCATCGATAGGTTCTTTGGCGCTGGTCTGCGCGCTTTTGGCGGGGCTGGCCGCGGCGCAGACGCCCGCCGTCGCCCGCGCGCGTCACCGAGCTGATCAACACGATCAAGACGTCGAAGATCCTGGGCGACCGCTACATCGCCGCGCAGGAGCTGCCCAACGTCGTCTCGCAGCTCCCGGCCGCGTCGGTCAGCGACCCGATGGTGAACACGCTGACGGCGCTCCTGAGCAGCGAGGAGATTTTCGTCGTGCACTATGCGGCGCTGTCTTTGGGGAGCTTCGGTCCGCGCGCCGCGCGTGCGATCCCGCAGCTTCAGGCGGCGATGGGCAAGGTGCGCGAGCTGCGCGCCCGCGCCGGCTACCAGGTCAATCCGCAGGGCGCGGAGGAGGGGCTGTGCTTTGCGCTCCAGCGCACCGGGGCGCCCGAGCCGCCCGATTGCGACGACGGACAGTATCAGCTATTAGGAGGTCATCATGCACGCGATGCGGATTTTCGCCGTCCTTCTTGCCGCGGCGTTCGGAATGGGTGCCGCGGTCGCGCAGCCTGCGAAGTCCATGCGCGAGCAGATCGTCGGCACGTGGGATTTCGTGATCGCCGAGATCACGGCGGCCAACGGCACGAAGACGCTCCCCTTCGGCGACAAGCCGAAAGGCCAGCTCATCTTCACCGCGGACGGCCACTTCTCGCAGGTGCATGTGTCGAGCGGGCTGCCGCGCATCGCGTCGAACAACCGGCTCGCGGGCACGGACGCGGACAATCGCGCCATCGTGCACGGCACGCTCGCGCTGTTCGGCACCTACACGGTGGACGAGGCGAAGAAGACGCTCACCTTCAACATCACCGCGAGCACGTATCCGAACCAGGAAGGCACGTCGCAGACGCGGACGATCGACAGGCTGACGGAGACCGAGTTCCGCAACACCAATCCGGGTGCCGCCCGTGACGGACCCGCATTGGCCGCGAACGTCTACACGCGCGCGAAGTAGCCGTCCCGGAGAATTCGTTGCTGCCCATTGCATCCGTCCTGCCTCCGCTGCCACGGCTCAAGATTGTCGATGTCGGCGCGATGTGGACGGGCGGGATGTCGGACCGCTACGCCAATCTTCATGCGCGCCCTGCCGTGCGACGTCATCGGGTTCGAGCCCGTCGCTGCGGAGTATCAGAAGCTCGTTGCGATGGGCCGGCCGCAGCATCGCTATTTTCCGTATTTCATCGGCGACGGCTCGGCGCGGATTTTCTACGAGTGCAGGGCTCCCTTCACCTCGTCGCTGTTCGAGCCGGACCTCGCGATGGCACGAAATTTCGAGCATCTGGCGGAGGCCCTTGCAGGTCGTCAGGACGCATCAGGTTCAAACCACGCGTCTCGACGATATCGCCGAGGTGGCGGACGTCGATTTTCTCAAGGTCGACGTGCAAGGCGGCGAGATCATGGTGTTCCAGGGCGCGCCGGCTGCGTCAGAAGTCGGCGGTTATTGTCGACGTCGAGGTGGATTTCATACCGCTCTACAAAAATCAGCCGCTCTTCGCCGACGTCGATTTCGTTCCTGCGGGCGCAGGCTTCATGCTGCACCAGATGCATCCCTACAATTTGAGCGTTCAAACCGACGGTCGGCGAAGAACGAGGGCGCAGCAACATCGCGGCAGACCGCCTGGGCGGACGCCGTCTATGTGCGCGATGTTCCCCGCGTTCGAGCGATGCTGGAGCCGCACGCGCTCCTCAAGCTCGCGGCCATCCTGCACGAGAACTACCGGTCATACGATCTCGCGGCGCGCGTGCTCGGCGCCTACGACCGCATGATGCCGACCGACCTCCAGTCACGCTACGCCCGCCTGGTGGCGAGCTCGTCTACGCCTGCATCAGCGGGCCGGGCGACTTGATGTATTTCGTCGTGATCGCTTCGGCCGACCAGTAGGCGAGCGCCGCGAGCAGTCCCGTCGGGTTGTAGCCGGGGTTCTGCGGGAAGGTCGCGCCGCCCATGACGAAGAGATTGCTCGCGTCCCAGCTCTGCAGATAGCGGTTGACCACGCTCGTGCGCGGATCGGTGCCCATGATCGCGCCGCCGGTGTGATGCGACGACTGGCCGGAGATGTTGTCGAAATTCCCGGTGCGCGGATTGGGATTGCCGATCACCTTGGCGTTCGCCGCGCGCGCGATCTCCATCACCTTGTTGGTGAGGAAGACCGACATCTTGCGGTCGTTGTCGCTGTAATTGAACGTCATGCGCGTCAGCGGACGGCCGATCGCGTCCTTATAGGTCGGATCGAGATCGAGATAGTTCGTGCGCCAGGCATAGCTCGTGCCGTGCGCGTTGATCGGGAAGGTGTGGTTGTACCACTCGGTCGTCGCCTTCTTCCATTCGGAGCCCCAGCGCGGCGTGCCGGGCGGGACGCCACGCACCTGGATCGGGCGGCCGCCGGAGACCGGTCGGATAGAGATAGCC
The DNA here is from genome assembly GCA_963708555.1 of uncultured Alphaproteobacteria bacterium. Taxonomy (GTDB): domain Bacteria; phylum Pseudomonadota; class Alphaproteobacteria; order Micropepsales; family Micropepsaceae; genus CAIYRG01. Next base: position 435,623 of record CAVPTF010000002.1, read on the forward strand.
GCCGCCGAAGAAGCCGAGGCCCGCGTGGTCGAAATTGTCGCCCTGGAAATCGTCGACCGCGGCGGGATTGACGCCCGTGCCGATGAACGGATTGATCTCGTCCTCGACGAAGATCTGCACGCCCGACATCGTCTGCAGGCAATAGTTCTTGCCGACGACGCCGCGACCGGTGTTCGGATCGTACGGCCTGCCGATGCCGGCGGTGAGCATCAGGTTCACGATGTTGAACGGATAGGCGCAGAGCACGACCATGTCGGCCGGCTGCTCCATCTCTTCGCCGGTGTTGCGGTTGATGTAGGTGACGCCGGTGACCTTCTTCGCGCGCCGGTCGTAGACGAGGCTCTTCACATAGGCGTGCGTTCGGAGCTCGAAGCGGCTGTCGGCCCTCAGCACCGGCATGATGCAGATGTTGGGGCTCGCCTTGGAATTGGACTCGCAGCCGAAATATTCGCAATGGCCGCAATATTGGCAGGCGCCGAGCGTCATGCCTTCGGGATTGGTGTAGGCGGCGCTGTTGTTCGATGACGGCGTCGGGAAGGGATGCATGCCGACCTTCTTCGCGGCCTCGGTGAAGATGAGGCCGGCCTGCGACATGATCATCGGCTTGTTCGGATATTCGTTCTGGCGCACGCCTTCGAACGGATTGCCGCCGTCTTGCATCGCGCCGCGCAGATTTCCGGCTTTGCCGGATGTGCCGCAGAGCTTCTCGAAGCGATCGAAATGCGGCTCCAGCTCGTCATAGGTGACGCCGAAATCCTGGATCGTCAGATCGGCGGGGATCGCGTTGCGGCCATAGCGCTCGGTCAGGTGCGAGCGCAGGCGCAGTTCGGACGGGATCGTGCGCCAGGTGACGCCGTTCCAGTGCGTGCCCGCGCCGCCGACGCCATCGCCCAGCGGGAACGCGCCCCAGCGGCGCATCGGCGCCGCGGTCTCGTTCGGCATGTGCCGCATGGTGAGCGTCTCGACGGAGTTGTCGAGCATCAGTTCGAAGCGATGCCGGTATTTCAGCTCGTCGCGGATGCCGGGAAGCGCGAAGTCTTCCGACGGCACGCGGTTCTCGCCGCGCTCGAGACCGACGACGTTGAGCCCCGCCTTGGTCAGCTCGCGCGCCATGATGCTGCCGGTCCAGCCCATGCCGACGACGACCGCATCCACCTGCTTCAGTTTCGTAGCCATGGTCCCGCGCCCTCAGCTGAAGTCTGCGATGGATTGCGGCTCGATCGTGACCTTCTTGCCGCGATATTCGAGCGCCTTGCCGGCCCAGGTCGCGGGCAGGCCGGGATAGCCGACCATGCGCCAGGCGACCTTGTTGCGGTTGCCGCCATAGATCGGATCGGCGAAGAAGCCCTCCATCGCCGATTGCAGCAGCGCTTCGAAGAAGGGCTTCGCGTCGAGGCCGTCGAACTGCGCCTGGCTCTGCTCCATCGCGGTCAGCGTGGCCGCGCGATCGGCGGGCGAGAGCCGGTCGAACTCCTTGCCGTAGGTCTTGGTCGTCCAGGCGTTCGTCGCCTTGATGCCGGCGGCGAAATATTCGCGCGGGCGTCAGCGGCAGCTGATAGCCGTATTCGGGCTTGCTCGGGATGAAGGGGCCCGCGCGATACATCCGCGCGCCGCCGCCCCACGCGCCCGCGAGCTGGCGGTCGATATAGGTGACGAGGCCGCAATCGGTGCCCGAAGGCGAGAGCGCGTCGGCGGGGATGATCGTGTCATAGACGGCGCTCAGGAAGGCCTGCTCGGTCGCCGTCAGCGTCAGCATCGGCTCGGGCTGCGGCGGGGCTTGCGGGGCCGGGGCGGGGGCGGGCTGGGCCTCGGCGGTGCGGGGCAGGGCGCCGGTCAGGGCGGTCGCGGCCAGCGTGCCGGCTGCGCCCGCTCCCTTCAGGAAGCTGCGACGCGGGACATTGGTATCGGCCATGAGGTCCTCCCTGGACGCGCGAAGCGCGGATTGGGGGACCTTAGCAAATCCCAAGGGCGCAAGACATTGGCCGGCCGACGGCCAGGGGGAGCGGCAGCGTCGCGCACGACGGTTGGCGCGGACGACAGCCCGTGCGATTTGCCGGACCCATCCGGCTCGATAACACTAGTGCAGGGATCCATTGCCCAGGCGCGGTACAGTGATCCGAGGGCTCACAATCATGCGAGCCGGCCAGGGCACGACCGCTACGGCTACGATGGCGACGCCGCCGAACGATGCAGACGGGCCAAATTCCGGCCGCAAAAGCGTCTCGCCTTGAGCGCCTTCAGCCGAAGCCGCGGAGCGCCTCGAAGTCTCACGGTCCGAATCGAAGCTAGCAGCCTGAGAACGGGATTCTCCGCGAAAGACGACAGACCCGATTCGACGGCGTGAGATCGAAACTGATGACCTTAAACGGCGACTGTACGGCCGATGCCGGGGTCGCTCGCCAGGACGCAACCGAACCATCAACCCGAACAATCGGCCGCGATGAAGCCGTTCGTTCACCGCCGAATGGAATTCGCACGCCCAGCATCGCCGCAGGACCTGCGAAGAGGCTGCGCCGCGTTGCGGATAAGCGCTTCCGGCGAGGTTCTGCGCATAGCCGGGCGCGATGTTCGCGATGAGGAAGGCCAGCGCAGTCAAGGCGCGGGCGAAACGCTTCATGAATCCAAGATCGTGTCCTGGAATCGAACATGCTGGCCCGCCTCATGTCCTCTAGCCGACATTTCCAGATGGACAGCGAATTAAGCCATCCGTTGGATAGCGTAGCCCTGACGACGCCGTCCGGGAACATCGCTGGGACCACGAGTGCCGGAATAAAGCGCTATGGGCTCGGTGCGCGCGACTTCCCGGCGCCGACACCCTGGTTGATGTAGACCACGGTGGGCGCGGCTTTGCCGGACCCAGCCGCAGGCGCCCGGTTCCACTGCGTGACGTAGAAGATCAGCACCATCAGCCCGATGGCCGCCAGCACCGTGATCTTGGGGATATGCCGCCACATGCGGGGACCCGAGCACTGTGCTGCCCCAGCGTCAAGGGCCGGCGCTCAGTACGCTGAATACTGCTTCTCTTCGACGATCTCGGATTTCAGCAGCGTGTTGATCTGCCGCTTGATGCGCGCGCGCTCGTCGTTGGTCTTGTAGACCGCGCGCGCGAGCGCGATGAACTCATCGTCGAAGCATTTCTGCGCTTCCTTCTCGCGGACGTCGTCCTCGATCTGCCACAGCGTCTTGTTCGTATGCTTGAGGGCCACTTTCAAACCCGCGGCGTTGCGATTGTCGCGCTCGACGGGCTCCCAGATCGCGACCAGCCGTGCGAGCTCTCTTCTTGGCGTTCTCGCGCGCGCTCACGGAGCTGAGCAGCTCGGACTTGATCTCGAGGATGGTGATCTTGTCGACCAGCTCACCCCAGGAAATCGGTACCGATGGAGTCATGAATCCCTCCGAACGAACTCTTGCAGAGCGGTGAGCCATTGCGGCGGTGACGCTGTCCCAGTCGCCGGGCTTGGGCTGACGAAAAAGCTTCAATGAGCGATACCACGGACTGTCGTTCCGTTCGAGCATCCAACGCCAATCCGGGACCTGTTTCAACGCCACCCAGGCGGGCACTCCGAGCGCGCCCGCGAGATGCGGGATCGCCGTGTCCGACGTGATCACGAGATCCAGGCCATTCATGATGGCGGCCGTGTCCACGAAGGCATCGTCTCCGGTATCGAAATCGCCGAGCGTCTCGACGGTCATGCCCGAGGGCAGACTGGCTTCAGTTGCTCCAGGCCATGGGTCTTCTGAAGCGAGATCAGGCGCACGCCCGGCACGGACGCGAGCGGGAGATATTTCTCCAGCGGGATCGAGCGGCCTTCGTCGATCCGGCCTTTGGGATTGCCCTGCCAGCAGAGCCCGACCTTGAGTCCTTGCGTGCCGATCCGCTCGCGCCATTGCGCGATCAGATCGGACTCCGCCGAGAGGTAGGATTGCTCGGCGCGCGGCGTCGGCACGTCGAGGCGCAGGGGCAAGCTCATCAGCGCGCATTGGAAATCGAAACGGCGGCCGCCATCGATGGAGCCGACCATCTCGAAGTCCGCCGCAAGCGGCTTGAACAGGCGCATCAGATTGGGGTGACAGAGAAAGGTCAGCTTGCCGCTTCGCCGCGCAACCTCAGGCAGGAACCGCGCGAACTGGATCGTGTCGCCGAGCCCCTGTTCGGAATAGACGACGATGCTGCGCCCATCCAACGGCTCGCCGCGCCATTCGGCCGCTTGCAGCACCGGACGGTCGAAGCCGCAATCCGCAACGTGCCAGCGGTGCTCGAAATCGCGCCAGCCCTCCTCGTACCGTCCGGTCAAGAGCAGCGTCGAGCCACGGTGATAGTGCGCCTCGTGATAATCCGGATCGGCTGCGAGAGCGGCGTCGTAACTCTTGATCGATTGTTCGTGCCGCCCGAGATGCAACAGGATATTGCCGCGGATGAGATGGAGCGGCCCGTAGTTGGGATTGGCCGCGATACCCTTCATGGACGCAGCGAGCGCATCGTCGAGACGCTGCTGCTCCATCAGAACGTTGCAGATGTTCAGGAACGCGGCCGCGAGATCGGGCTTCAGCGAGATCGCGCGCTCGTAGCTCTTCAGTGCCGCATCGTATTGCTTCAAGCTCTGCAGCACCTGGCCGCGCGTGTTCCACAGATCGGCGTTGCCCGTTTCAATCGACAGCGCCTTGTCGATCGACCTTCAGCGCCTCGTCGAAACTCTTGTCGTGCATCAGCACGACCACGCGGTTCGCCATCGCGGCGACATGATCCGGCGCGATCCGCAGCACGGCGTCGATGTTCCTGCGCGCCTCCTCATGGCGGTTCAATTGAAGGAGAGCATTGGCCCGGTTATGCAGCGCGAACACCGATTGCGGCGCGATCGCGAGCACGCGCTCGAAGTCCTTGAGGGCATCCTCGGGCCGTCCGTTCTGCGCCAGCGCGAGCCCGCGATAGATCAGTGCGTTCTGGTTCTGCGGCTGCAACCTGATGGCCCGGGTGAGCACGTCGATCGCCTCGGCGTACCGCTTAAGCTCCAGCAGCACGTTTCCGTAAGAGGCGAGGATTTCCGCGGTTTGCGGGCTCAGCTTGGCCGCCTGGCCGAGGTGGCCTACCGCCTGCTCGAACTGCCCGAACTGGCTTTCGATCGAGCCCAGCATGAAAAGGGCATAGACATTCGCCGGCGAACGGGTAAGCACCGTGCGGCAGATGTTGGCTGCCCCTTGAAGATCGCCCGCCTGGGCAAGGGCGTGTGCCCGCTGCATCGCGTCGGCGGCTATTTCGGGGGCGTTTTGCATCGGCTCTATGTTAAAGGAGGGGTGGATAGGGCGCCAGCTTTCGCCCGCCAAAGTCCACGGCCGGTTTGGGAATTGGTGAATGAGTTCGACGCACAACCGCTATCCGTGGTGGGTCTGCCGCATCTGGAACGGCATGGACGTGCCGACACTGTTCACGCTTCTTGCGAAGAACCGCTTCGCCGTTTCGCCCTCCGCCGGGCGCATCCACATCGTCGTATCGGCGGTGCTCTTTTCGTTCATGAATTCCGCCCTGAACGCGCTCCAGCACCTCTTCTATGGGCGCAGGATCGCCCACGTGAAGCTCGAACCGCCGGTCTTCATCATCGGCCATTGGCGGTCGGGCACCACCTTCCTTCATGAGCTGCTGACGCGCGATCCCGCGCTTGCCGCGCCCTCGACGTATGAATGTTTCAACCCGGGCCACTTCCACCTGTCCGCGCGCGTCTTCACCAGGTTCGACTATCTCATCCCCGGCACGCGGCCGATGGACGATATGAAGATGAGCTGGCACAACCCGCAGGAGGACGAGTTCGCGCTCCTGAACATGGGCCTGCCCTCGCCCTATCAGGAGCTCGCCTTTCCCAATCACCGGAAGCGCGCCGCGCCGTTCCTGAGCCTCGATGAGTTCTCGCCGCGCCAACGCACGAAATGGCGGACGATTTTCATCACCTTCCTGAAGTCGGTGACGCTCGACCGGATGAAGCGCAACGGCGGGGTCGCGCCGCGTCTCGTCCTGAAATCGCCGCCGCACACGGCCCGTCTCGCCGCATTGAGCGAGATGTTTCCCGATGCGACGTTCATCCATATCGTGCGCAATCCGGCGGAAGTGTTCCCCTCGAGCGTGCGCACGTGGCTGAGCCTGTTCGAAGTGCAGGGTTGCCAGACCCCGCGCGCCGAAGCGCTGCCCAACGGCGCGCCCTCGATCGAGGATTATGTGCTGTCGACGTTCAACGAGCTCTACCGCGATTTCGCGAAAGCCCGCGCGGCGATTCCGTCCGAGCGGTTCTGCGAATTGCGTTACGAAGACCTCGTCGCCGATCCGTTGGCACAGCTCGAGCGCATCTACGAACACCTTCAGCTTGGCCGTTTCGCCGACGCGCGCCCGCATTTCGCCGCCCATCTCGCGGCGGTGCGCAACTATCGGCCGAGCCGGCAGCCCGTGTCGCCCGACCTGCACACCGAGGTGCGCCGTCGCTGGGCGCCGTTCTTCGAAACCTACGGGTATTAGAGGACAATGCTCGAGAACCGGGACATGGTGTTTCTGGGAAGCGCGATCCTGTTCGTCGGGGCCGGCCTCTATCACCTCTACGGGTTGATCGCGTCATTGGCCGACCCGAACCTTGCCGCGTTTCATGCGGCCTTTGTCGTGATCGACCCGGTGACGGCCTATCTGCTCTTGCGGCGCCCCGAGTGGTTCCCGTATGCGTTTGCGGTGCTCACGGTCCAGCAGATCTACAGCCACGGCTTGGAAGCGCTGACCGCGTGGCGCGCCACCTCGGTCATCGACTACGTCTCGCTCTTCATCATCGTGTTCATGCCGTGCTTGCTCGTTCTCGTCGTTTATGATGCGTTGCTCAGGAAGAGCAGGGCCTCCTAGATGTCGAAAGCACCGACCGTTATCGCGATCACAGGCGCCTCCAGCGGCATCGGGGCGGCGGTGGCGCAGTACTACGCCGCGCCCGGGCGCACACTCGCGCTGATCGGCCGCCACGTTGAGCGGCTGGAGCAGGTCGCCCGCACCTGCCGCGACAAAGGCGCCGCGGTGGAAAAGGGCACGGCCGACGTGCGCGACCGCAATGCGATCGGCGAATGGCTGCTCAGCTTCGATGCGCGCACCCCGATCGATCTGCTGCTCGCCAATGCCGGGATGCTGACCGGATCGCTGAAGGACGGCAGCATCGAATCGCTCGACCAGTCGACGGTGCAGATCGAGACGAATTTCATCGGTGCGCTCAACACCGCACTTCCCGTGCTCGAGCGGATGCTCGAGCGCAAACGCGGCCAGATCGCGTTCACGAGCTCGCTCGCCGCGTTCGCGTCGCATCCCGATTGGCCGGCCTATTGCGCCAGCAAGGCGGGGCTGCTCGTTTATGCGACGTCGTTGCGCGAGCGCATGCGCGGCAGCGGTGTGCGCATCAACACGATCTGCCCCGGCTGGGTGACCGCGCCGATCAACGATCCGTTCGTGATGTGGCGCCCGATGGAGATGAAGCCCGAAGCGGCGGCGAGGGTGATCGCGCGAGGGTTGGCGCGCGACCGAGCGGTGATCGCGTTCCCGCAGCCGCTGGCGTTTTCCAGCCAGCACATCATGCCGCTGCTGCCGCGAATCCTTCACCGGCTGGGCTACAAGGCCTTCAAGGCGAAGCACCGCCCTCAGACGGGCTGAAGCGGGGAATTTAGCCTCGCAAAAAGCTAAGGTCAGGCCATGCGAAAATGCGCCGATGGCGCTTGACTATATACTTTCAATATCGGTTAAATATTACGCCTATTGTAAATTAGATGAGGATGCCATGGCAGAGAGACAGACGTTCATTTCCGCACTCTGTTACCAAGACCCGCTGGCCGCGCTGAAATGGCTGGAGCGCGCCTTCGGGTTCGAGACCAGCATGCTGATCATGGGCAAGAGCGGCGTTTATCGTGCGGACGAGTTCCATGCCGAGATGCGGTTCGGCGACGGCGTCGTGATGGTCGGCGGCGAGTGGAGTAAGGAATACAAGAGTCCGAAATCGGCCGGTGGCCTCATGACGCAAACCGTCCATGTGCATCTCGACGAGGATGTCGGCGCTCATTGCGAGCGGGCTCGCGCTGCAGGAGCGACGATCCTTGCGGAGCCTTCCGATCAGTTCTATGGCGACCGCACCTATCGTGCAGCTGACCTCGAGGGCCATATCTGGTCGTTCGGGCAGACCGTGCGTCGTGTGTCACGCGAAGAGGCCGAAAAGGCCAGCGGCCTCAAGATCGAAGGCTGGGTGTGAGGCAGGAACGCCGCCAGCATCGACCGCACGTTGGCGGCGCTGGCCGATCCGCACCGCCGCCGCGTCGTCGAATTGTTGCGCGAGCGGCCGTATCGCGCAGGCGAGCTGGCGCGGCGAACAGGCCTCGCGCTGCCCGCGATGAGCCGACATCTCCGGCAGCTTCGCGAATGCGGTCTGGTTGCGGAAAGCCACCCGGAGTACGACGCGCGCGTGCGCATCTATGCGCTCAATCCAAGACCGATGTCCGCGCTCAAGCGTTGGCTTGAAGAGACCGAAGGCGTTGTGGAGCGCGCAGCTCGCGGCGTTCAAGCGTCACGTCGAGCATGAGTCGTGAGGTCGCAGGTTCTGGTTTCCGTGCGTGTGAAGGCGTCGCCCGCGCGCGCGTTCGAGATATTCACCCGCGATATCGCGCTGTGGTGGACCCCCAACGTGCTGTTTCAATTCACGCCGCGCTCACCCGGTACGCTTGCGTTCGAGCCTCAGGAGGGCGGGCGGTTCACCGAGACATTGGCGAACGGTCATGTCTTCGAGATCGGACGCATCAGCGTATGGAAACCCGGTGAGCGCCTGGTGTTCGGTTGGCGCCAGGCGACGTTCCGGCCGGATCAAGAGACGGAGGTGGAGGTCACCTTCGAAGCCGTCGGTGCGGAGACGCGCGTCACTGTGATCCATCGCGGGTGGGAGACCGTGCCGGACGAGCATGTGGCGCGTCATGGCTTTCCCGACGCCGTCTTCCTCCGGCGTCACGGCGAATGGTGGCAGGCTCTGCTCGCACGCTTGCGCGAGCAAGGGACCTGACGCCCGGCAAAAGACGGTCCCGCTTCCAAGTCGACGTCGCATGCATCCCGCGTTAAATCGGGCGTTCGAAGACGCGGAATTTCCGGATCGTCCTATTCGTACAGAAGAGTTCGATGCCTTGTATGGCGTGAACATTGGTTTCGAGAACCCAACTGATTTCGATCTGTTCGATCTTGTTTGCGCGCTGCCGATCTCGGCGGTTTCCCTCATCAGGCGGTTCATGGCCATCTGGCCGACACGAGTGTTGCGCCATTTGTGAACGATGCCTGCCATCGGGAGACGAGAGGTGCGCGTCCCCGTGACGTGGATATGCGTCATCAATCGTAAGCCAGCCGAAGGGCAGCAGCTTTCCATTGAGCCTCGCGAAGGCTTCGTTGGCATTGGGGATTTGCGCCACGATGCGCGATCGGCTCTCCATGCCATTCCGCGATGCGGATCCATGAGGGCTTGATTACCGGCAGCATCAACTTGGCGATATAGTCGACTTCGGCGGCGCTGATGGGAACGGCACCCCAATTCTCGGCCCACGCATCGTTGAAGATGCCGAGCAATCGTTTGAAGGACGAACGCCAGGTTCGGTAGGTCAGGCCGTATGTCTTCAGCTCATCACGATACTTCCAGGCGGCGTGAACCGCGCGAATGCGCCTGATGGCGTCGTCGATCTCTGCGCCGGTGCTCATCGCGAAGGCAATCAAGTCCATGGCCTTCTTGAAACCCAGCGCTTCGAGTTGGCGCCCGTAGTAGGGCAGGAGCGTAGTTCGTCCGCACCATGTGCGGTCTGATCGAAGCCCTCGACCAGAAGTCCCGACTTCGTGGTTGATCGAGGCGCTGAACGGGCCCATCAGCCGCGTGAGGCCGCGCGCGGCGGCGAAGCGGCTTGCTTCGTCGGTGAGCGCCTTGAAGACAGCGGAATCGTCGATCGCTTCGATGAAGCCGAAGTGGCCGGTTTGATCCTTGTGATAGGCAAGATGCGCGCGGTTGACGATCGCCGCGATGCGGCCGACAGGCTCGCCGTCGCGCAGCGCGACGTAGCATTCGATCTCGTTCTCCCTGGCGAACGGCGAATGCTTGGGATCGAAGAACTCGTGCGCCTCCATGTCGAGCGCCGGGACCCAGTTCGGGTTGCTACCCTGGGCGCGGTACGCGGCGCGGATGAAGGCGTTCATGTCCCGTCGCGAGCGAACGGGACGGATCTCGAGAGCCGCAGCCATCTCTAGCCCAGACGGGCGCTTTCCTCGGCGGTGATCGCGACGGCCTGCTCGATCTGCTCCTTGCTGTGCTCGGAGGTGATGAAGAAGCGCAGCCGCGCCGATTTGTCCGGAACGCCGGGAGGAATGATCGGCAGCGCGTAGATCCCGCGATTGTAGATCTTCTGCGCGAGCGACACGGTGCGCAGCGAATCGCCGACAATGATCGGCACGACCGAATACCCGGCGCTCATGCCTGTGTTGAGCCGCGCCTTCTTCGCGCGTTCGACGAAGTAGGCGCCGTTCGCCTGAAGACGCGCGACGCGCTCGGGCTCGCGCTCCATCAGATCGAGCGACGCGACGGCGGCCGCCGCCAGCACCGGCGACATGCCGACGCTGTAGACATAGCCGCCGGCGATGAACTTCAGGTAGTCGATCAGCTGGGCCGAGCCCGCGATGTAGCCGCCGCAGGCCGAGAGCGTCTTGGACAGCGTGCCCATCCAGATGTCGACCTGACGCGGGTCGACGCCAAAATGCTCGAACAGTCCATGACCGCGGCGGCCGAGCACGCCCAGCGAATGAGCTTCATCCACCATCAGCCACGCGCCGTAGCGCCGCTTCACCTCGATCAGCGCAGGCAGGTCGGGGTAGTCGCCGTCCATGCTGTAGAGGCCTTCGACCGCGATCAGCACGTTCTCGTAGCGGTCGCGCATGGCCGAGAGCAGCGCGTCGAGCGTCGAGATGTCGTTGTGCGCAAAGCTGCGCCGCTCGGCGCCCGAAAGCTTGGCGCCGACGAGGATCGAGTTGTGCGCCATGGAGTCGTAGACGACGAGGTCCTTGGCGCCGACAAGGTGCCCGATGGTGGTGACGTTGGTGGCGTGACCGCTCACCATGCACAAGCACGCTTCGGTCTTGTAGATTTCGGCGAGGCCCTTCTCGAGCTCGCGATGGACCGGGCGTTCGCCCGCGGTGAGACGGCTCGCGGACGGCGACGTGCCGTACATGTCGATCGCGGATTTCGCGGCGCCGGTAACCTCCGGATGGCCGTTCAGGCCGAGATAGTCGTAGGACGAGAAATTGAGGAACGTCTTGCCGCCGATCCGGGTCTCGGGCCCCGCGCGCCCTTCGTGCAGGCGATAGAACGGATCCTCGAACCCGAGCGCGCTCCCGAGCGTCCGCTGCATGATGAGCTCGCGGTAGCCGGGAAGCGCGGAGAATTCGCCCGCGCGCCGTTCCCTCGGCTGCTCGGCCGCCACCGGACGCTTGACGCCGCCGCGCGCCACGACATGCGTGAGGAGCGCGTCGCGTTCAGCGTCCGAGAGACCGCCGCCCTTACGCGCAGTCAACGCCGTTCTCCGCTTTGCTGGCCCGCCTGCTCGATCAGGCGCGAAAGCGAGGCGATCGTCTCCTCGCTGGTGTTCTCGAGGTGACGCCCGGCGAGCGCTTGCGCGACCGGCGCCGGCGCTTCAGCCGAGCCGTTGCTGCCCGTGCTCGGACCGCCGGCAAAGCCGATGATCTGCGTCACGAGGCCGTTGACCGAGAGACCGCTGGCCGAGGCCGAGAAGGGCATTTCGAGGCCGAAGCGATCCTCGAGGCTCAGCGCGAGCTCGGTCGCCATCAGCGAGTCGACGCCGACTTCGGAGAGCGGACGGAACAGGCTGACGTCCTCGGCCGGGAGGCGCAGCACGCGCGAGACGGTCGCGACCACGGCTTCGGTCGCGGCGGCCTTGGCGGCGTCGAGGCCCTCCTTCTCGATGACCGCGCGGAGATCGACGCGGTTGGCCGCACCTTCGGCCGCGGCGCTTTCGGGCACGACGGCGGAGTAGGTCGGCGACTTGAGCACGGCGAGCCGACCCTTCGCGGCGGCCCAGTCCATCGGCGCGAGCGCGATCACGGCATCGTCGGGCGAGGGGCCCTGTTCTTCCAGCGCGTCCTTCATCAGGTCGAGCGCGGTGTCGGGCGCGATCGGCTTGACGCCGATGCGGCTCGAGAGCGCTTCCATCAGGCCGCGATTGCGCGCGAGCACGCCGGTGTTGGCGATCGCGCCCCACGCGAGCGCGAGCGCGGGCAGGCCTTCGGCCTTGCGGCGGCGCGCCAGCGCTTCGAGATAGGCGTTGGCGGCGACATAGGCGCCCTGGCCGGGATTGCCGACAAAGGTCGTCGCCGAGGAGAACAGCACGAAGTAGCCGAGGTCCAGCCCGCGCGACAGGCGATCGAGGTTCTCGGCGCCCAGCACCTTCGGCCGCAGCACCTTCTGCAGCTTCTCGGCGTCGAGATTGGCGATGATGCTGTCGTCGAGCACCATCGCGCCGTGGATGATGCCGGCAAGCGGCGGTGCGCTCCGCTTCAGCCGCTTGAACAGATCGTCCGTGGCCTGCGCGTCGGCGATGTCGCAGGCTTCGACGTAGACCTTCACGCCTTGCGCCTTCAGCTCGGCGAGTGCGGCGTGCGCATCGTCGTCCGCAGGGCCGCGACGGCCGACGAGGACGAGATGTTTCGCGCCTTTGCGCGCGAACCATTTCGCGGTTTCGAGACCGAAGCCGCCGAAGCCGCCGGTGATCATGTGCGCACGCGCCGGATCGACGACGAATTTCCGTTCCGTGTCGTCGCTTCTGTGCACGGTGCCCGGCGGCGGCGGCGTGATCACGATCTTGCCGATATGACCGGATTGCTGCATCAGCCGGAACGCGTCGACCGCGCGCTCGGCCGGGAACGCGCGATAGGGAAGGGCCGAGAACACGCCCTGCTCGAACAGGCTCATCACCTTGGGCAGCGGCATGACGGACGCGCCGCGGCGATTGATCAGCAGCTGATCCAGATCGACGCCGAAATAGCTCAGATTGCGGCGGAACGGTCTGAGACCGATATGCGTGTTGGCGATGAAGTCGCGCTTGCCGAGCTCGACGAAGCGGCCGAAGGGTTTCAGCGCGCGGATGCCGCGCTCCATCGCATCGCCCGCGAGGCTGTTCAGCACGACATCGGCGCCGTCGCCGGTGATGCGATGCACCTCGTCGCCGAACGCGAGCGAGCGCGAGTCGAGCACATGATGCGCGCCGAGCACTTTCAGGAGATCGCGGCGCTCCTCGGAGCCCGCGGTCGCGATCACCTTGGCGCCGCGCGACAACGCGATCTGCAGCGCCGCCAAACCGACGCCGCCCGCGCCGCCATGGATGAGCACCCAGTCGCCGCGCGACAGGCGCGCGAGCGTGACGAGCCCGTAATAGGCGGTGCAGAAGGCGACCGGGATCGTCGCCGCGGCTTCGGACGACATGCCGCCGGGAACGCGCGCCAGCACGTGTGACGGCACCGTCGCGTAGTTCGCGAAGGCCGACGGCGTGAAGCCCATGACATGGTCGCCGGGCTTGAACGCGGTGACGCCGTCACCGACGCGCACGACGCGGCCGGCGGATTCGAGGCCGAGCGTCGGGCCGGCGAACCCGTCTTCCAGGATCTCTTCCGGGAGCAGCGACATCGCCCACATCAGGTCGCGGAAGTTGAGGCCGCTCGCTTCGATCTCGATCTCGACTTCGTTCGCCTTGGGCGCGGCGCGCTCGAGCAGCGTCCAGCTCATGCGGTCGAGGCCGCCATAGACGCCGCGCGAGAGCTTCGCGGGCACCGCCTCGCCATTCATGTGCTCGCGCGGCACATCGGCGGCGCGAATGACGCGGACCGCCCTGACCCCGTCGGGCCGGAGCGAGAGCTCGGTTTCCGCGGTTCTCGTCAGCACCGCATCCGCGAGCTGGACCGACGCCGCATCGGCATCGAGCTCGGCCGCGATATCGGCCACATGGATCTGCGTGCTGTTCAGCTCGTTCGCGAACGTGCGCAGGAACGTCCACAAGCCGGAGTCGATCGCGCCGAAGCGATCGCGCCCCTGTGCCCATGCGCCCGAGGTCACGATCCACAAATCGGCCTGGCTGCCCTGCAGCCGCTCCACCACGCGCTTTGCGTTCAGGCAGCGCTTGGTGAGCGCATCGGCCGGATCGCCATCGCCTTGCGCGGGCGCGACATAGATCACGTGATCGCGCTTGGCATCGGACGCGTAGCGCTCGATCTCGCTCTCATCGGTGATCGCCACGCCGTGGCCTTGCGCGAGCAGCAGCTTGGACAAGGAGGCGGTGATCGCGCGCGCCCGTTCCGACTTGCCGCGCACGAGCAGAAGCGAGCGCGGCTCCGCCGCACCGGTGGCAATCTTGGGCGACTTCTCGCCGAACACGAGCATCAACTCGCCGCCGGAGACGGCGATCTCCTCGGCGAAGCCGCCGATCAGCCCGGCGGATTTGAGCAGGCGCTTCCAGCCTTCGGCATCCTGCAACGGCCCGATGGGGAAATTGCCGGCGCCCGCGTCGAACCACGCGGCATCGAGACCGCAGACGATGTCGCGGAAGAGCGAGGGCGCAGGCTCGACGGCCAGCAGCAATCCGCCCGGCGAAAGCGCATGCGCGATCTCTTGCACGGTCTGCCGCGTCTGCGCCACGCGATTGAGCGCGCCGGCGGCCATGACCACGTCATAGCTCGCGGCCGGAAGCCCTTCGGTCGTGTTGATCAGCTCGATTTCCGGATCGTCGAAGGCGTGCTTGGCGCGCTCGAAGCGGCGGGCATCGGGCTCGAACACGGTGAGCTCGGCGGCGTTGTGCTCGGCGTGCGAGGCCATGCGGTGCGCGAGCTGCCCGTATCCGACCACGAGGATGCGCAGCATCTGCTTGCCGGGCCGCTCGCGGTTCATGCTCGCGAAGCAGGCGCGCGCCTGGTCGCTCGAGCGCGCGGAGAGGCTGCTGCCGAGGTCGTAATTGTCGAGCGCGGTGTTCGTGAACGGCGACGACGAGAAGAGGTCGAGATCGGTCGCCGACAGCCGCGCGGCCATCGAGGTGAGCCGCGAGGCGAGCAGCAGCTCGGGCGCGCGGTCGGCGTGCTCGCGCGCGAGCGTCTGAAGGATGGTGCGCGGATCGGGCAGCTTGGCGTCGGCCTTGAGCGTCCAGCCTCGTTCGGTCGCTTCGGCAAGCCCGCTCGCTTCGAGCGCGTAGACGATGCTCAGGAGCCACGGCTTCGCGCTCTGCGCCAGCCGTCCCGACTGAACGAGGCGCTCGACATCGATCACGGACTTGCGGCCCGCGAGCTTCCGCGCGAGCTGGAATGCAAACGATGTCGCCCAACCTTCGAGCAGCAGCGTGTCGTTGGCGCGCGTCTTCTCGTTGGCGTCGCCGATCAGCGTGCGAAGCTGTTCGAGGATCTTGTCCTTGCGGAACTGCGGCGCCTTGTGGCCCGCGAACGGCGCGATGGGAACGGTCCGCTGCGTCAGCGCCAGCGCCGGATATTCGAGCGCTGTCTTTGACGGATTGGCCTGGAAGCGCGCGCCGCGCAGCCGCGCGATGAGGTCGCCTTGCTCGTCATAGAGCCGGAAGTCGGCAAGGATCGTCCGGTCGTTGAACTCGGCGATGTCGATGGCGGCGCGCGCCGGGATTCCGGCTTTCAGCAACCGCGCATCGGCGACGCGCACAGGCACGTAGGGTGTCGCGTTGTCGGAATCCGCGAACAGCACGATCAGGCCGTGGAAGCAGGAGTCGAGCCGCGCGGGATCGATCACAAAGCCCTGCGTCGCGCGCGGCGGGATGAGATCGACGACGATGAAATCTTCGCCGTGCTTCAGCACGGAGTCGACCTGACGGAAGGTCGGGCCGAAATTGAGCGTCGAATCCGAGGCGAGCTTATAGGTGCGCGCCGATGTGAAACGCTCGCCGCCTTCGCGCTCGCGCAACGGCTCGAAGTCGGCCTCCTCGGTCGCCTTGACGATCTTTGCCGTCGCATGAAGCTGCCAGCCGGCGCGCGTGAGCCGCGGGCGGCTCAGGATTTCGAGAACGCCCGACGTCGGCGAGATGCGCGTCAGCACTTCGCGCGACGCATCCTCGGCGAACACCATCGGCTGGAGGATTTCGAGATCGGTGACGAAGGCGCGCTCGTTCCCGAGCCATTCGCGCGCGACCGCCCAGGCCATCTCGATGATGCCGGCGCCGGGAAGCAGAGCCTGATCTTCGATCCGGTGATCGTCGAGCTCGGGCACGACCTTCGTGTCGACATGGGAGCGCCACTCGAACGCGTCGGACGTCAGCCGCGAGCCGATCAGCGGATGCCAGTTGCGCGGCGTCAGCACGTCCATCGCTTCGCCGGTGTCTTCGAGGCGGAACGGCTTGCGCTGCCAGGGATAGGCCGGGAGCGCGATTCCGGCGCCGGGATCGGTGCCGGCGACGACGTCCATCTCCAAACGCGCGCCGCGCACATACGCAGTCGCGGCCGCGCGCCGGAACGGATCGACTTCGGTGTCGTCGCGATCGAGCACGCCCAGGAGCGCGAACGGTCCGGCCGCGGATTCGAGATTGTCGCCGACATGGCTGAGCAGCGTCTTGCGCGGTCCGATCTCGACGAACACGCGCGCGCCGCGGCGGGCGGCTTCCTGCACGCCGGCGAGGAACTGCACCGGCTCGCGCACATTGCGCCACCAGTAATCGGCGCCGAGCTGCAATCCGGACAGCGTCTTGCCCTCGACGGTCGAGACGAATTCGCAACGCCCCGCATGCGGCGACAGGCTCGCCAGATCCTCGATCAGCGGCTTGCGGACGACGTCCATCGATTGGCAGTGGAACGGATAGTCGAGATCGAGCCGGTGAACCTTCACGCCCGCGCGCGCGGCTTCTTCGGTCAGCTGATCGAGCGCCGCGAACGCGCCGGACACCGTCACCGAGCCCGCGCTGTTGTAAGCCGCGATCTCGAGCTCGTCGGTCGCCGCGAGAAGCTGCTCGACGATTTCGACCTTGGCGAAGACCACCGCCATGCCGCCGTGGTTGTGCGCCAATTCCTGGTGCAGGCTTCGGCTGTGGATGACGCGCACCGCGTCGGGGAGCGACAGGCAGCCCGCGGCTTCCGCGGCGGCGATCTCGCCGACGCTGTGGCCGAGCACGACGGCGGGCGAGAGGCCGAGCTCGCGCAACGCGGTCGTCGTCGCGCTCTGGATCGCGAAGATCAGCGGCTGCGCGATGCTCGTGAGCTTGAGACGCTCGGTGAGGTTGTCCGCGAACAGCCCATCCTTCAGCGACCAGCCGGCGAGCGGCTTGAAATGCTCGTCGATCTCGCGGAACGCGCGCGCGAATGTCGTGTTGACGCGATAAGCGGCGCGGCCCATGCCGGGCCACTGGCTGCCGTTGCCGGAATAGATGAAGGCCGTCGGCGCGCTGCGCTCGACCGCGGATCCCACCACGAGACCGGGCGCGTCTTCCTTCGCGGCAAAGCGCCGTAGGGCCGTCGCAATCTCGCCGGGCGTCTTCGAGGTCACCGCAAGACGGTTCTGCAGCATGTCGCGGCGATGCGCGGCCGCCGAGGCGACGACGTGCGCGTCGTGCGGCTGCGCGTTTTCGAGCCGGTCGGCGTAGCGCGACGCAAGCTCGCTCAGAGCCGCACGGCTGTGCGCCGACAAAAGGAGGAATTGCGGCGCCGGGCCTTCTTCCCTTCGCGTGCGTTCGCGGCGCGGCGGATCGGCAAGCACGACATGGGCGTTCGTTCCGCCGAAGCCGAACGAGTTGATGCCGGCATAGCGGCCGCCGGCGACACGCGGCAGCGGCAGGGCGCTCGTCGCGATCTTCAAGTTCAGTTCATCGAACGGGATATCGGGATTGGGCTCGACGCAATGCAGCGACTGCGGCAGCAGATCGTGTTCGAGGGCAAGGATCGCCTTCAGCGTGCCGACAAGGCCGGATGCCGGCTCGAGATGGCCGAGATTGGTCTTGATCGAGCCGATGGGAAGCGGACGGCTGCGCTTCTGCGCCAGCGCTTCGCCGATGGCAAACGCCTCGGCGGGATCGCCGACGCGCGTGCCCGTGCCGTGGCACTCGATGAACGACAACCGCTCCGGCTCGATGGCGCCCTCATGATAGACGCGCGCAAGCAGCGCGGCCTGAGCGGCGCGATTGGGCATCGCGACGCCGACCGTGCGTCCATCTTGGTTAATGCCGGAGCCGACGACGAGGCCATGGATCAGGTTGGCGGCGCCCAGCGCGTTGGGCAGCGCGCGAAGGACAAGGACGACACCGCCTTCCGCGCGAACATAGCCATCGGCCTTTGCGTCGAATGCCTGACACAGGCCGGTCGGCGACAGCATGGACGCGCGCGAGAAGCTGATGAAGGAGAACGGGCTGACGAGAAGGCTGACGCCCGCAACGACCGCGGTATCGATGCGCCCGGAACGGATCGCGGCAACCGCTTCGTTGAGCGCAACGAGCGAGGACGAGCACGCCGTATCGACGGTGAAGCTCGGCCCGCGCAGATCGTAAATGTACGAGATGCGGTTGGAGATTAGCGACAGCGTGTTGCCGGTGGCGAAATACTGATCGCCCGACAGCGATATCGAACAGCTTGGAGTTGCCGTAGTCCTGCGCGGACGCGCCGACAAACACGCCGACTTCTTCGCCCGCAAGCGAGGAGGGGGGAATGCCGGCATCCTCAAGCGCTTCCCAGACCAGCTCGAGCAGCAGACGCTGCTGAGGGTCCATCTGCTCGGCTTCGCGGGGGGAAATGCCGAAGGCGCCCGGGTCGAAGCTCCAAATGTCACTGAGCACGCCCGCGGCCCACGTATAGGCCTTGCCGGGTTCGCTGCGGCGGGGATGGCCAAACCGCGAATGACACCAGCGGTCGCGCGGAATCTTGGTGACGGCGCAGCGCCCCGCCTTCAGCAGGGACCAAAGCTCGTTAACCGAATTTGCGCCGGGTACCCGACACGACCGGCCAATGACAGCGATTTCAGTCTCTAACGCAATGGGTACGTTCAAGATTCCCCCCCACTCCCACCAACCGGCGCTTGGGGGGCGCGGCGGGTGAGTCCCCGGAAACCTTAATGGGGCCGAAAGCCTTCAGCAATGACGGCTATTGCCGCCGCAAGGCCTCGGCCGGATCGAGCCTGGTCGCCCTCCAGGCAGGGTAAAGGGCACCGAGCGTCCCGATCGCAATCGTGAGAAGCACGGTCCTCAAGACGAGCCCTGCATTCGTATAAGGTCTCAAATACCCGGCAGCCATCTCGGTGCCGGACGCCACCTGCATCACCACAAGTCCAAGCCCAAGGCCCAATAGAGCTCCGATCGCTGTCATCAGGACACCTTCAAGCACGATCAGCGACAGGATCGCGAAATCCGACCAGCCGAGAGCCGCCAGCACGCCAATCTCATAAGTCCGCTCATTGACCGCCATCAGCAGGGTCGTTGCAACCAGCACGAGGGCAAGCCCCAGCATGATGGCGGAAATCGTATCTGCGATCGCACGTATGACCCTGATCAGTCTGATATCGCTTGTGAATTCGCCGCTGTCAAATACCGCGTAGTTCCCTGCCGCCGCCTGCAGGCCCATGCGGATGTCGGGTATTCGCTCGGTGTCGAGAGGCCGCTGAAGGCGGACTTGAAAGAATGTTACCGACCCCTGCCGGCTCAGGAACTCCTGGAACACCTCCAGCGGAATGAGCGCAATATTCTGGTTCAGGTAGCTGTTGAACCTGGCGATGCCGACGACCCGGAATTTCGTGAACCGGATGTCGATTTCATCGCCCACGGTCTTTCTGAGCGCCCCCGCGATCGACTGACCCAGAACGATGCTGCGGTTCTCATCGGGTGCGGGGATGCGCCCTTCGGCCAGGTCCAGACTTTTCCACAGGAAGCTGTCGCGGGGCCAACCGGAGACCACGACATTGCCGCTGCTGTCGACGGTCTCGACATTGAAGAGCACGCCAGAGACCTGCTCGACCCCCGGCACCTCCATCAGTTTCGCGCCGAGAGCCTCCGGTAACGAGCCACCCACAAGGGAAAAGGACGCCCGCTCGCCGACCACGAAGTCCGCGCCCGGCTCCTCCATCCCCTGCTGGAGGTTGTCCTGGACGCCCTGGATCAGCCCGGTGACCGCGAGCGATCCGGCGGTGGCGATCGAGATGCCGATGACCGTGAGCGCCGAACGGAGCGGGCGGCCGACAATGTGATGGATGGCGAGCTGCAGCTTACGCATGGTCCGACGCGATCCGGCCGTCGACGATCTTGATCCGGCGGCCGCAGGAGGCGGCAACCGACGGCTCGTGGGTGATCATCGCAAGCGTTGCTCCCCGCGAGCGCACGACGCCCAGCAGCAGGTCGAGAACGGCCCGGCCCGTGCTCTGGTCGAGGTTCCCGGTGGGTTCGTCGGCCAGCACCAGTCTCGGCCGGTTGATCAACGCGCGCGCAATCGCCACGCGCTGGCGTTCGCCGCCCGAAAGGCGAGGGGGCTTGTTGTTGGCGCGCTCGGCCAGGCCCACCGCCTCGAGCAGATCGAGCGACCGCGCGCGGCGCTCGCTGTCCTTCAGGTTACCTGAGATGGCCACCTCGATGTTCTCGCGTGCCGTCAATTCGGGCAGCAGGCAGAAGCTCTGGAACACGATGCCTACGTAGCGCGCGCGGATTCGGCGCCAGTCGAGCCGACCGGTGACGGTCCGGCCCTCGAATTTCACCTCGCCGGAGGTCGGGTGATCCAATCCGCAGAGCAGGTTGAGCAGGGTCGATTTTCCGCTGCCGCTCGGCCCCACGATCGCAAGCGTCTCGCCTTCCTCGATGGACAGCGAAATGCCGTGCAGCGCGACGATACGGCCGCCGTCGAATTCGCGCCTGACCTGGTTGAGTTCGACGAGAGCCATGCCCGTTCAATAAGGCTATTTGAATCGAAGACGGTTTCTCATACTCGCGATCAGCGCAGGAATCGAGCCGCCATTCGACGAAAGCTCGGCTTGAGCCTGGTCGCGGGCGCCGATTGCGACAGATGCGCCGTCCACCAGCACGTCAGCCATGACCTGGGCCGTGACTTGCCCTGGGCCCTTCGCGTGCATCCGCCAATCGAGCTCGCCGCGGTGTCCGTCCCTGAACTTCACGTGCGAGACCACGACGACATCGCCATTGTCGAGGGTGCGCGCGCCGCCCAGCTCGAACGGCTCGGCATGGGGCCCGCCGAGGCGTTCGACGAGATTGTCCGCCACCAGATCGGACAAGCGCCGAGATGAAGGCGGTACGCTGCGGCGCCGTTGCCGCGCTGAACTTTTCGCCAAGCACGACTTGCGCAATCGCTTCGCCGTCGATCAGCGATTTGAGCTCGTTGAATTTGCGCCGTTCAACCTCGCGCGGCGCGGTCTCGCGCTCGATCTCGACCGAGAGCTGGCGGATGCGCGCGACCGTTTCCGTGGCTTTCGCCTCGGGCGTGACCGCTTGTGTTGCAGCAGGCGCCTGAGGCGCAGCTTGCGCGCTCAAGGGAGCGATGAGAGCCAATGCAAGGAGCGCACTGGCGGCAGGATGAAACGCAAGAGAGAGCCTTTCTTAGATCATTGACCCGGTCATAGAAGGGGACCGGAGTTCGGCTTTTCTGCGACAGACTCGCCAGGCGAATTCTACTGCGAGAGCTAACGCCTCACAAATCGGCCGGTTTCCCGCCGTTTACCAACTTAGCTAAACGCTCGGAATCACGCCCCTCAGGTCCGGGAAATAATCGCCCAGAAGCGATGGCGGCCACGGGATCGCCAGCAGCTGGTCGAACAGGATGTAGATGAACAGACACATCACGACGGCGTAAGGCAGAACGATGTACCACGGTTCGCGCGCTTCAAGCCGCATGAAGGCGATCACGAACAGCGGCACCGTCGGGATCAATCCGATGGTCGCCATCGAAATGAGGAATCCGACGAGCCAGCCAAAGAAGATCGCACTGCGCAAGATGAGCGTCGTCGCGGGCAGGTGGCTGACCGTGCTCGCGATGTCCATGTGGATCTTCTGCTGAACCTGCTCCATCGCCTTCTCGCCGAGACTGACAGCTTTGACCGTGCCCTTCTTGAATATTTCGGTGATCAAAGCGAGCGAGCAGAAGAGGATGGCGGCGCATCCGACGATCACGGGCACGATCGTCGCGAGCGGTGTCCATGTCACGGTTTCGGTCATCATCACGCCGAAGAGGACGAGCAGGAACGCCGGCAACAGATTGTGCCACGAGAAACGCGGCGCGCCGAAGTCCGAGACCATGCCTTTGAGTCCGCCATGCGCGCGCACGTCCTGAAGCAGCGGCCGGAACAGGCTGAGCGCGGCGAGCGCGAACAGAACCATCACGAGCGGGTTCAGCAGCCACTCGGTGCCGTAGCGCTGGATCGAGATGAACAAATAGCGCTCGAGAATGTCGCTCCCGAGAATGAATCCCAAGACCAGCGGCGGCCGCGGCCACTTGAAATGCTTGAAGACCCAACCGAGCGCGCCGAAGAACAGCAGCGAGTAGAGATCGCCCCATTCGCGCTGGCCTTCGAAGGCGCCGATATAGATGAGGCACAGAACGCCGGGGAGAAACAGCGAGTAGCGCAACGTCGCGAGCCTCGCGAACTGGCCGCTCAACAGGAAACAGATGCCGGCCGCGAGAATATTGGCGATCGCGATGCTCCAGACCATCGAGTAGGTGATGGACAGCTTGGTCGTCACCATCTCGGGGCCGGGCACGAGTCCGTGGATCAAGAACGCGCCGAGCAGGATCGCCATGCCGGCGCTCGCGGGTACGCCGAACACGACCGTCGGTATGAGCGCGCCGCCCTCGCGCGAGTTGGTCGCGCTTTCGGCGGCGATGACGCCGCGCACATCGCCTTTGCCGAAGGTCTGTTGCGCGCCTTTCTCGGTCCTCAGCGCGTGGCCGTAGGACAGCCAGTCGATGACGGATGCGCCGATCCCCGGTATCGCGCCCATCGTCGAGCCGAGCGCGGAGCAGCGGACCACCAGGAACCAGTTGTCGAAGCAGTCCCTGACGCCTTGCGCGAGACCGGTGCTCAGATTGACCTTCTTGTTGATCGAGGTCACCGCGGTGCGCCCGATCATCAGGTCGCAGAGCTCCGGCAGCGCGAAGATGCCGAGCGTCAGCGGCACCAGCGGAAGACCTTCCCAGAGATAAAGCTGGCCCATGGTCCAACGCAGCGTTCCGGTCTGCGGGTCGGACCCGATCATCGAGAGCAGGATTCCGAGACAGGCGCAGGTCAGTCCGCGCAGCGGCGTGTTTCCCGAGAGCACCGCGACCATCGAGATGCCGAACACGCCCATGGCGAGAAGCTCGGGCGATCCGATGTAAAGGATGATCGGCCGCACCAGCGGCAGCGCGAGACCCATCACGGCCGCGCCGAACAATCCGCCCATCAGCGAGGCCATATAGGACGCGCCAAGTGCGCGGCCCGCCTCACCGCGCTTGGTCATCGGAAATCCGTCCAGCGTTGTGGCCGCGGACGATGCGCTGCCGGGCGCGCCCAGCACGATGGCGGAGATCTGGTCGGATGTGTTGTTGGTCGCGGCGAGCCCGAGCAAAAGCGCCATGGCGGCCGCCGGCTCGAGGGCATAGGTGAACGGGATCAAGAGCGCCGTCCCGGCGATGCCGCCGATGCCCGGCAGGATGCCCAAGAACAAGCCCATGCAAACGCCGAGAAAGAGCAATCCCAGCGTCGGCCAATTGAGGATGTGAACGAACAAGGCCTCGTAGGCGGCCTGTAGCATATCCACTTGGGGGTCCCCTCCGGGCGGGGAGAGTGTTTCATGCGCACCAAGACTGCAAGGGCTTGGAGTCCGGGCGCAATTTCGTGAAGCCGGAGTCACGTATGCGTTATGTTATGGTAAGGCCGAAAAGCCGGGGAGGCGGGCGTTCCCTGAGCTGAGCAATACGAATAAGATGAGCATTACGTAAGAATCGATACGAGGAGGAAACCGCTATGAACTCTTTGAATTGGTCGGTCGTGGTTGCCGGCGCGGTGGCGTTGGGCATCGTCTCGCCGGTCGCCGCGCATCATTCGCACGCGATGTTCGACCACACGAAGCAATCGTCCGTGTCGGGAACGGTGACCAGCTTCGACTACCGCAATCCGCATGTCGGGCTCTATCTCGACGTCGATAACGCCGGCAAGAAGGTGAATTACTGGGTCGAGATGTCCAACGTGCAGAACATGATCCGCCGCGGCATCGGCCATGGCACGTTCAAGCCGGGCGACAAGGTGACGGTCACGTTGCATCCGTTGAAGGACGGCCGCCCTGGCGGCAACTACATCAAGGTCGTTGCCGGGGACGGTAAGACCTACGAATAGTCCCGTCGCGTTCTTCAATTCTGCCTGGCCCAGTCACCTTCACGGGAGAAATGATCGTGCGCGCAAAATTCATCGCGATGATCAGCATCGTTTCGGCAATCGTTGGCGTGTCGTTCGCGGTTCCGGCCGCCGAACAAGTCACCCTCTTCACCACCAAGGACTTCCGCAAGGACAGCGCGCTCTGGACCAATCCGGCCTATTACCGCAACAACACGCCGGGTCAGATCAGGGGCATGGCGCTCAACATCGATCCTTACGAGAAGAGCGGGCAGGTGGGTGCTGCGCGGCGCTTCGGCTCCGAAGGCACGGGCAAGGCCGGCGCGCTCAATCTCCAGACGCCGTATCAGTTCACGAGCGCGAAGCAGCACTATGATGCGTGGCTCAAAGAGGCCAAGGGCGGCACGAAGCATACGCGCGACACGCTGCCGAATTGGGGCGGCCGCTGGGAAGGCGGGCCCGCAGGGGCTCGGCGGCGGACCCAATCCGGCGAGCTATGTCGCCTCGCTGCTGACGCCGAAATACCGCGAGTATTTCGTGCAGGAGATGCGCGCGGTGTCGGTGGGCCGCACCTGGGGCGCGGGCTCGTTCTGTCTGCCCGGCGGGTTCATCGCCTCGCTCACCGCGGAGGAATTCATCGTTCTCCCCGACAAGGTCTATACGCTCGGCGCCAGCAACGTGCAGAACTACATCCGCTGGATCTACACCGACGGCAGCCCGCACAGCCCCGAAGCGTTCCGCTATCCCAAGTGGCACGGGGAATCGATCGGCTTCTGGAACGGCGACTCGCTGATCGTCTACACGAACCAGATCAAGGGCTGGAAAGGCGGCGTCTCCGAGTTCAGCGACAACCTCGAGACGGTCGAACGCTACCGCCGCGCCGGCGACCGGATCGAAGGCGAGATCACGCTTTACGATTCCGAGGTGTTCGTGCGTCCCGTGCACGCGAAGATGGAATTTGATCGCATGACGGAAACGCGCGTCGAGCTCCTCCGGCCGTTCTACAACACGTGCACGGACACCAACGGCCCGGCTTCCAGGGTGTACATGAACAATCGGGGCTTCCTGGATTCGGCGGCGCCCGGCGACCCGGGGTTCTGGGACGAGACCGATCCGCGCCCGTGGGGCACGTACTACACCGAGAGCGACAGGCGCTTCCAAGCCACCGGCGGAATGCAGGGGAAGTAGCAGGGGAAGTGATCGAGAGCTCCGCCGATGTGTCCCCGCGTCCGTAGGGGACACATGTCTTTCCAACTCGCCTTCGCCACAGCCGAGTGCGAAGCTCCCCGGCATCGGCTTTCAAGGCGCGACCGTTGCTTGCCAAGACATTGGGCCAACTCGGAAGGGCGGCGCACAGATACCTCGTAACCGGTCGCGTTGGCGCGGCGCCTGGGCCGATCATTGAACGTTTCTTCGGTGGGAAGGAGTGCTTCTTCGTTCAGGTCGGCTCTAACGATGGCGTAGGTGGCGATCCGCTTCATCACGCCATCAAAGCCAATCCCCTGTGGCGCGGAATTTTCATCGAACCGTTTGACGACCCGTTTCAGCGGCTCGTCGCGAACTATCCGAACGACGGGCGGTTTGCCTTCGAGCAGATCGCCATTTCCAATTCCGACGGCGAACAGTGGTTCTACTTCGTATCACGCGAGACGATGCGCGAACTGAACCTGCCTGATGCCGCCCAAGGGTTTGGCTCGCTCAACCGCGACCATGTTTTGAGCCATCTCCGGCTCGCAAAAGAGTTCGCGCCCGTGGTTTTCACAAAGGAACCTGACGCGTACATGTCCAAGGCACGCGTTCCTTGCGGAACGCTGAGATCGGTTCTCGATCGCCATCGTGTCAGCCGCATCGATCTTTTCCATGTGGACGCAGAGAGCCACGACTACCAGATCATTCGGCAGATCGACTTCGAAAAACATCGCCCCAAGCTCATTCTCTACGAGCATGCCAATCTCGGTGACGACGCCAAGGCCGCGAGATCGTTCCTCGCGGAGAAAGGCTACAGTCTTGTGAGCTGCGGATCGCTCGACACCATGGCTGTTCGCCGAAGTTAGAAGCTCTTCAGCCGCGCAGGACGCGACGACTGAGCGCCCAGCAGACGAGGGCCGCGACGACAGCGGGCGGGATGAAAATCGGGGCGGCTCGTACGAACGCCTGAACGATCTCGGGTCTTCCGGGATCAAGCGCCGTGGTGATCGTGAGCCACGCTGCTGTGGCGAGAAGCGCTGTGACGATCGGCACGAGCCAGCTTCGGGTCCTGAGCGTCATGGCGGCGATGCAGCAGAGTGCGCCGGTCAGAAGTGCTGGGACGGCGCCTTCGGCATAAGCATCTGTGATGAAGGGAAGCGGCGAGCGCAGCGAACGCGCGCCCATCATGGTCCACGCCACGAGACCTCCGACGGGCGGTCCGACAAGCCCGAACAGGCAGACGACCACGACCGCGCGAACGAGACGTTTCATGGCTGGCATTGCGGTCGCCGTCGGTGGCGGTGTTTGGGCTTGCCGTCTAGAGGTAGCGCGTCTCTTTGGGCTCGTTCATCCAGTCGTTGTCTCGACCGTTGGCATAGCGCACGGGCAGGGCCGCGAGTGTGTCATCCGGCACATCGTCCAAGCAGGCGATATTGATCGAGACGTAGTCACCGCCGATCTCCGGAACATGGCCGCGACTGAACGGCCTGAGGCCACAGCGCTTGCAGAACAGGTGGTGACCTTGCATCGAACCGAACTGATAATCGGAGAGGGCATCGCTGCTCGTCAGCAGACGGAACGCATCGGGCTTGATGATCACGCCCCACGAGCGCGTCTTCCCGCACATCGAACAATTGCATTTGCCCGTGCCCGCCGCGAGATCGATATCCGCCTCGTAGCGAACGGCGCCACAGTGACAGCTTCCTTTGTAGGTCTTCAGCATGAAACGGTCTCCGCGCAAGACTGCGTCCCCGCATTGGTGGGGACAGCAGCTTTTCTAATTCGCTTCGCTCATAAGAAAAGCGAGCTGGCTGGGGGACTAGGATTCGAACCTAGACTAGCGGAGTCAGAGTCCGCGGTCCTACCGTTAGACGATCCCCCAAAAAGGCCGTCCGGGTGGTGACTTAAAGGGTCCCTCGGCCTCGGACAAGGGGTTAGGGGTGCACGTCCTCCGTAAACCAATCCGTGGGCAGGTCGTGGCCCTTCCCGCGCTCTTTGGCCTTGCGATAGACCACGGAACCTGCGGCCGCGAACTGGTAGCCGAGCCCCACATTGTTGAGGAAGCAGGTCACCTGGTCCTCGTGCGCGCGCCCTTGCGCATGGCGCGCGATCAGCTCGGGCAGCGTGGGCAGGGCGGCGAAATCCATGCCGCTTGCCACCTTCCAGCCGCGGTCGGTCGCGACCTCGGGGACGACCACGCCCTTGGTGTAGAGGTGCTGAGGCGCTGGATCGTGGCTGTGCAGGAACAAGAGATCGCAGCGTTTGAGCGCGGCCGGTTCGATCTCGGGGCGCTTGATCGAGGTGATGTGCATGCCGGGCTCGATCCAGCGCGCGAAGAGAATCGGATCGATCGTGTTGCTGGCGCACATGACGATGTCGGCGCCCTTGATCGCGTCCTCGGGGCGTTCGACCGGGGTGACCTTAACCCCGAGCTTCGCGCTCCATTCCTTGCAGAAGGCGTCGCGATTGTCGCGCGTCGGGCTGAAGCAGCGGATGGTTTCGATGTCGCGCACGGTCGTGACCGCCATCAGCTGCGCGCCCGCCTGCCAGCCTGAGCCCAGGATGCCGACATGGCGCGCGTCTTTCCGCGCGAGATGCTTGACGCCGAGCCCGTTCGCCGCGCCCACGCGCATGCGCTGCATCACGCCGTCGGGCATGATGGCGAGCGGCTCGCCGTTCTCGACCGAGAACAGGAGCACGAGCCCGACATAGCGCTGGTTCGGCGCGGCCGGCACTTTCACGCGCCGCGCATTGCCTCCGGTTTCGGGCCAGGTGACGATGTCGGAATTGATGCGCACCGCGCCGACGCCAAGCTTCGGACAGATGCCGTCCATGCTCTTCAGGCTGTAGAGCGCGTCCTTCCGCGTGGTGGGCGCGAAGCTGTCGGAGCGCAAGCGCGAGATTCCGCGGCCCTCGGCCAGCTCCGCATAGGCATCCTCCAGCACATCGATGCACTCGCGCATCGACAGCAGTTGCTCGACGTCGTCATTCGAGAGGATCAGCGTCATTTCGCTCACGCTCCGCTAATATTGATGGCTTATGCTATCCGTATTGCCGCAGCGGAGTCCCGGATCAACGTGCGCAGCCCGAACGACCCCTGGCGTGAGGATGACGATCCTCCGAGAAATCGCGGCCTCGGCCTGATCATCTGGCTCGGGCTGATTGCGCTGGTCGGCCTCGCCGTCTGGCGGCTGTCGGTCCTCTTTCCGGGACAGCTGACTTCCGATCTCGATCAGGCTTACGTGATCCAGGCCGTCGTCCTGATCGCACTGCTCTCGTCCGGGCTGATCTTTGCGCGGCGCATCAACGCCAAGGAAACCTTCCGCAACATCGCCCTCTGGGTCGCGATCGCCGCCGTTCTGCTGGTCGCCGTTTCCTACCGCGACGAGATCGAAGACGTCGCGATGCGGGTTCGTTCGGAGCTGATGCCCGGCTACGCGATCGAGTTCGGGCGAACATGAGATCGTGCTGACCGAAAGCCAAGGCGGAAACTTCTTCATCTTCGGCGAAGCGAACGGCGTGCGCGTCCGCTTCCTGATCGACACCGGCGCGAGCGATACGGTCTTGAGCCCCGCGGATGCGCAAGCCATCGGGATCGATCTGCGCGCGCTCGACTTCTCGAAGGTGTACAGCACGGCCAACGGAATGGGCCGCGGCGCGTCCTATACGCTCGACTCCCTTTCGGTCGGTCCGATCTCGGTCTCGCCGATGCCGGTGTCGGTCAACGGCGCCGAGATGAACTCGTCGCTCTTGGGCATGACATTCCTCCGCCGCCTCAGATCGTTCGAGATCCAGGGGCGGAGATTGATCCTGAGATATTAGCTCTCAGCGGAAGCTGAAATTTCCGAATCCGCCGAAGCCGCCGAACATCGGGAAATTGCACGCGCTTTGATACGGCGAATTCGTCTGCGGACGCGACGGCCTCACCGGCTGCACCGGCACCACCCGCTGCTCGTTCGACGCCGCGACCTTGATGATCATCGGATTGCCTTCGGGCATCTGCTCCGGCGTGAGGCCGGAGATTTCGAGCACCAGCTTGCGCCGCATCGCGCGCGCGAAATCGACGAAGCCTTTCGCCGGGATCACGAACGATGCAGGCCCGCCGATCACGCAGCCTTCGAAATATTTGTCGAGGTCCTGCGGAGTCGAGTAGTCGATGATCGGCAGGCCGTTGATCGTGATGCCCTTGGCGAGAATCTCATCACGCACGTCCTGTACCGCGCGGCCGGCGTTGTTCACGCCGTCGCCCGACACGTCGATCACCTGCTTCACGGAATTATAGGGGCCGGTCTCGAGCATGCGCAGAGACAATTCGAGCGCGTCCGAGATCGACGTGCCGCGCGCCGAGGGCCGCCGCGCCGCAACCAGCGCCTTGACGAAATTCGTGGCGCTCGCCTGATCCTGGACGACCATCCAGTTCACGGGGACGCTCATCACGCCATAGTCGCTGCTCGAGAAGTAGACGACCGAAACGCCGATGCGTCCGAGCGATCCCGCCTGGATCGCCTGGATCACTTCGCGGCTCATGAAGGCATCGACGATGCCTTTGCGCTGCAATTCGGCTTCTTCGTAATCGATGCTGCCCGAGACATCGACGGCGAGCACGAGCGCCACGTCGACTTCCTGGGCCTGGCCTTGCGGGCCGAGCACGGGCGCCCGTGGCGCAGGCGCGGGTGCCGCCGCTGTCTGCATTGTGGGGAAAGCCGCGAGCGCGATGCCTCCGAGCGCAAGCGTTGCGCACGCGAGTAGGGATTTGACCACGCTTCGCCTCATGCGCAACTCCAGCTCAGAATGTGAAACGAACGATACCTTCAACCCAGGCCAGCGGCAATGCGGCAACGCCTCCTGGAACTCGGCCGGAAGCGTACAAATCGGGTTGAACTGGACCTGTACTCGGGCCAAGCTCCCCGTCACAAATCCGTATTCGCGGCGAACGCGCTTCGGTGAGAAAAGCGCGTCTTCCGGGCGCAGA
The DNA here is from genome assembly GCA_963708555.1 of uncultured Alphaproteobacteria bacterium. Classification (GTDB taxonomy): domain Bacteria; phylum Pseudomonadota; class Alphaproteobacteria; order Micropepsales; family Micropepsaceae; genus CAIYRG01. The sequence continues at coordinate 466,139 of CAVPTF010000002.1, forward strand.
ATCGCGGCGGACAAACAAGGAGGAAAACGTGCCTGGTGCGGCGCGGCCCGGTTCGAAACGCCATCCTTATCGTCGACGGCGGAATCGCTACGGACGCGGGCGCGCGCAGGTCAACGGTACGCCCGTGCTGGGCGCCATCGATGTCGGGACAAACGCCTGCCGGCTGTTGATCGCCGTTCCCGAGTATGACGCGAGCAGGGGCCAGATGCTCGTGCCCCGCGTGATCGATTCCTTCACCGCCAATGTCCGGCTGGGCGAAAGCCTGGAGCGGACCGGTACGATCACCGTCGCAGCGCTCGATCGCACCATCGCGGCGCTCAAGGAATGTGCGAAGCGCCTGAAGAAGCGGCGCGTCACGCACGTCAAGGCCATCGCGACCGAGGCCTGCCGCAAGGCGAAGAACGCCCAGGAGCTCGTCACGCGCGCGGAGGAGGAGGCGGGCATCCATCTCTGCATCGTGACACCCGAGGAAGAGGCGCGTCTCGCGGCGGCGGGCTGCGTGCAGCTCATCGGCGCCGAGTTCGACGGCGCGCTGATCTTCGACATCGGCGGCGGTTCGACCGAGCTGATCCTGGTCAAGCGCACCGCGGTCAACGGCTCTCCCATCCGGCACGACATCCTCGCGTGGAGCTCCGCACCCGTGGGCGTGGTGAAGCTCGCGGAACGGCACGGCGGCCGCGAGCTGCGCGCGTCGAGCTATCCTGCGATGACCGCGGAGCTCTTGGAGATGTTCTCCGCGATGAAGTCCGAGCTCGAGCCGGATGTCTTCGACGCCAAGCGGTTCCATCTGCTCGGCACGTCGGGAACGCTCACGACGCTCGCCGGCATCAAGCTCGGCTTGAAACGCTACGAGCGCAGCCGCATCGACGGCCAGTGGCTCGATCGCGACGACATCGTGCGGATCAGCGACACGATCGTGAGCCAGGATTTCAAGGGCCGCGCGGCGATCCCCTGCATCGGCACGGATCGCGCCGATCTGATCCTTCCCGGTTGCGCGATCCTGCGCGCGATCATGGACAACTGGCCTTGCGGCACGTTGCGCGTCGCCGACCGCGGCTTGCGGGAAGGCATGCTGATCGCGCTCGTGCGGGAATCCCAATCGCCCGCGCGTTCATCGGTCAGAGCCGCGAACTGAACATCCTTTTGGGGGAAACCATGCGGATCACACGTCGTGCATTCAACGCCATGACTGCGGGAGCGGCGGCTGCGCTCGCGTTCAGCTCGCGGGCTTCCGCCGCATCGGTCGCCGGCATCATGCCGGCCGGTGCGATCGACACGCACAACCACGTCATGGGACCGCAGGCGAAATATCCCTATTCGCCGACCCGGCCCTACACGCCGCCGGAGGCCAATGTCGACGATCTCAAGCGCCTGCGCGCGCAGATCGGGGTCGCACGCAACGTGATCGTCACGCCGACACCCTACGGCTTCGACAATCGCTCCACGGTCGATGCGGTGGTCGAGCTCGGTCCGACCGCGCGCGGCGTCGTGCTCTTGCCGCCCGATGTGGCGGACAGCGAGCTCAACCGGCTGGAGGCGGCGGGCATCCGCGGCGCGCGGCTGAACACTCAGAACCCCGCGCTCAAAGAGACGCTGACCGCATGGGCGCCGAAGTTCCGCGCGATCAACTGGCATGTGCAGATCGTGGGCCAGCTTCCCGTCATCGTGTCGCTCGGGCCACAGATCGCGACGCTCGGATCACCCTGTCGTGATCGATCACTTCGGCGGTGCGCGCGGCGAAGACGGCGTCGAGAACAAGGATTTTCAGGCGTTTCTCGAACTCGTGAAAACGGGGAATGTTTATGTGAAGCTCTCCGCACCCTACGATCGCACGCGAGAGCCGGGCTATGCCAACATGACGCCGTTCGCGCGCGCGCTGATCGCCGCGCGCGCCGACCGGATGCTGTGGGGCACGAACTGGCCGCATCCCCTGCCGCAGCAGGGCGTTCCGATCACCCAGATCTCGCCGTATCAGAACGTCGACAACGCGATGCTGGTCACACGACTCGCCGAATGGTGCCCGGATGCGGCGACGCGCAAGATGATCCTCGTCGATACGCCCGAACGGCTCTATCGTTTTCCGAGAGCATAGCGGGCCTGAAACCGAAGCGGGCGCCCATCGCTGAGCGCCCGTCCGCCGGCAATTTTCAGGTTCCCCCTGAACACGCGGTATGGTGACCCGCGCGTTGATTCAACGGTAGTTCGACGCGATATCGATTGCAGAGATGTCGTCTTGTCGCGGCCGGCCCTCACGCACAGGACATTCGGACGCAGCTCTAGGGTTAAGACTGCCTCAGGCTACGCCCGGCTGAGTCACGACGGTTAAAACGGATCGCGACCACAATCTCCGAATGGGCGTGTCACTGTGATCGCGCTGCAACACGCAGCGCACAGCGACTGCCTGCAAGCAATCACAGTGTGAGTCGGATAGTAGACGCATGTACTTGAATCGGCTGTGACATTGTTTGGCCCACGCAACACAAACGATGTCTTTGCATTAGTATAGGCGGGCGGAACCCCGGTCAGCCTTTATTAGTGCCCCCCTCCCGAACGGCGGGATCGAGGGCTCCGCTCATTTTTTTGTCGCTCTATCACCGTGAGTCTTCATGTCATGGGAGGGCGGAGGAGCTTTTAAAAAATAACTTTGTGGGAGTGAGATGATGCGTACACAGACAGCAGAGCATCCGCGCAGCAATGGAGGAGACAAGGCCCAAGATTGCCGCCGGCTGGCGATGAAAGCCGGCAAGCGAGCTGCGCAGGCCTCCGACGCCGACATTCGCACCACCTTCCTCAGTATGAAGGATTGTGGCTCGATCTCGCGGACGAGATCGATCGCCGCCAGCGCGGCTCATAAGACGCGCGAGCCGACAAGCGGCAACGGCTGATCCTTCAGCATGGCTTCCACCGCCAGGCGAACATTCGCCGGGTCGAGGCCGTGCTGCGCGATCAGATCGCCGCAATCGCCGATGATCGCGTCGACATCCTGCTTGAGCTTGAGGCGTTTGTAGCTGTCGTCTTCGCTCAAGCCCATCGACTCGCCGATGACTTCGAGCGCATTGACGATCTTGAACGGCCAATCGCGCTCGTGCGCGCACAGCTCGCGATAGTCGGCGTGATACACGGTGACCAGCGCGTCGACGCCGGCGTCGCGCGCGGCCTCGAGCTCCTTGAGTTGCAGCTCGCGTTTGTAGGCCGGCAGCGCGCGCAGGTAATTGCTCATGAGCCCGACCGAAGGTTGGCCAAGATCGACCAGTTCGATTCCGGGAATCGCCGACAGGATTTGTGCGGCCGCCTCCATGACTCCCGCCGCACCCGTGTGGCGATGAAGCGCGATCCGCATCGGAACCGGATGGCGGAACAGAGAGCGCAGCGCGTCGAGCTTCGATCCGAGATACAGCAGGAACGGCGTCATCTCGAACGGCCGTGAGCCGCCTGCGCGCTCGATCGTCGGCAGCGTGAACTCGTTGAACTGCACGAAGCAGGTCGGGCACCACGCGAGCACTTTCCCGCTTTTGCTCTTGGCGAGCTTGTCCATCGTGCTTTCGCCGAAGCGTCCGCTGGACGCGACATCGCCGGTGCGCATCTGCACCACGCCGCAGCAATGGCTCGGCCCGCCCAGCACCTGATAGCTCACGTCGAGCGCATCCAGGATATCGAGCGCGAGAAGCGCGATGTGCGGGGTCTTCAGCACGTTGCAGCCGGTATAGAACACGACCTCCGGCGGCTCGGCTCGTTCTTCGTCCGCTGTGCTCGGGTCCTGACCGAGCCGCGCGAGCTGCGCGTCGGTGAGCTGCATTCGCGAGAGCTGCATCACATCGCGCGCGATCAGGCGGAAACCGTCGACACCGAGCTTGCGCTGCTCATTCGGCGTGTTCTTCGCGCGCGCCATGGACACGCGCGCCATCGTCAGCAGGAAGCGCGGATTGACGCCGTAGTCGCACGCCTTGATGCATTCGCCCGATGCGACGCAGGAGTTCGCCCATTTCTGCGAAATCTCCGGCCCACGTCCCTGAGCGCACGATGTCGAGCACGCCTGCGATCGTCGCTGCCGGATCGGCGCCCGCCACACCGGCCGGTCCGGTGATCGGGCAGACTTCGAAACACTTTCCGCATCGCGTGCAGGCGTCGAGCATTTGATCGACGCGATGGCTGAGGGCGGTTTCGAAAACATCCACGGCTGTTGCCGATGTCCAAAGCTGCAAGCGCTGGAAAGATACGCCTTCACGCGCATCCGCTCCAGCGAACGCGATCTCGAGCGTGAAACTCCGCGAGCGAGCCCGGTTTCTAGCGCAAAGTCCAACGTTATGTCCAATTGAATATAACGTTGCGATCGGCCAATCTGGCTTCGGGGAGTTCATCCGATTGGTGGGGGCAATGTCTTACGCTTGGCTTAGGAATTCCGTTTCGGTCACGGCAATGCTGGCCGCGGCGCCCGCGCTCGCGGGCGAGGCGATGGTCGCCGCGAACCAGATGCCGACCGACGTCTTCAATCTCGGCCAGATCGAGACGGTGACGATCACCGGCACGCCGCTCTCGCAGGCGATCAGCGAAAGCACGGTGAGCGCCGAAGAAATCTACAGGTTCAACGCGCTCACGGTTGACCGTGCGATCGATCTCGTCCCCGGCGCCGTGTCGAGCACGACCGGCGGGGCCCGCAACGAGCGCATCTTCTTCATCCGCGGCTTCGACCGGTTCCAGTCGACGCTGAGCGTTGACGGCATCCGCATCTACCTGCCCGCGGACAACCGGCTCGATATCGGCTTCTTCCCGACGGCCACGCTCTCCCAGATTCAGGTCCAGAAGGGCTACATCTCTGTGCTGTCGGGCCCCGGTGCGATCGGCGGCGCGCTCAACCTGGTTACACGCAAGCCCACACAGCCCTTCGAATACGATGCGCGCGCTGGCGTCTCGCTGGCCGGCAACGGCGAATACAACGGCTACAACGCCTCGCTCCTCGTCGGCGGCGCGACCGACCGCTTCTATTGGCAGGGGACCGCCGCGATCACCAAGAACGATCATTGGCGGCTGCCGGACGATTTCACTCCGACTCCGACCGAAGATGGCGGGTTCCGCGATTTCTCGAACAACCGCAACTACAGCGCCAACGTGAAGTTCGGCTTTACGCCGAATGCCACCGACGAGTACTCGATCAGCTACACCGGCACGTGGGGAAAGAAGAACGCGGTCTACTCCACGATCGATCCGCAGAACCAGCAAAAGAACTGGCAGTGGCCCTATTGGGATGTGCAGAGCGTCTATTTCCTGTCGAACACCGCCATCGGCGACAGCGCCTATGTCCAGACCAAGCTCTACTACAACACGTTCCGCAACGGCCTCTTCGCGTACGACAACCGGAACTTCAACACGCAGACCACCGGCAAGGCGTTCCGCTCGTACTACTCGGATTACGCCTATGGCGGCAGCATCGAGGTCGGCAGCGATTTGTTCGACGGCCGCGACACGGTGAAAGGCGCGTTCTTCTACCGCAAGGACAACCACACCGAATGGCAGCAGCTTTACTCGCCGCTGTTCCTCGAGCCCGAGCAGGAGAACATCGAGGACACGTACTCGGTCGCGGTGGAGAACCGGTTGCACGTCACGGAACGCGTCGATTTCGTCGTGGGCGCAAGCTACGACTGGCGCAACCTGATCAAGGCGCAGGACTTCACCGGCGCGAACCCCGGCTCTTACGTCAACTATCCGCTCGCCGACGGCAACGCCACCAATGTCCAGGGCGCGATCATCTTCAACTACCGCGACACCGGGTATGTCCAGTTCAACGTGTCGAGCCGTGCCCGCTTCCCGACCCTGTTCGAGCGATTCAGCACGCGGTTTGGCGCTTCGATCTCGAGCCCCAACCTCAAGCCCGAACGTGCGACGAACTACGAAGTCGGCCAGGGCGACTCGTTCTTCGGCGGCCGGCTGCGCGGCGATTACGCGATTTTCTATAGCGACGTCAGCGATGCGCTCGTGAACGTGCCGATCATTTTCTGCGACACCACCACGCCGGTTACCCCGAAGAACTGCACGGGCTTGAACGGTCAGCCCGGCGTAAACGTCGTTCCTCCGCCGCAGCAAACCCAGAACGTGGGTGACGCCAAGTATTACGGCTTCGAGTTCGGAGTCGACGCCCAAGTGATTGAAACCGTGAACGCGGGTGTCCGCTTTACCTACGTCAATCGCAACCTCGATGCGCAGGATCCCAACAACCCACCGCTGCCGGGCAACGGAACGTTCCACTTGACCGGCGTGCCCTACAGCCACTTGTTCGCCTTTGTGACGTGGGATGTGACGCCGCGTTTCCGGGTGACGCCGAACCTCGAGCTCGCCAGCGACCGGTGGTCGCAACTGCAAAACGGCACGCTCTATCTGAAGACGGGCTCCTACACGTTGTGGAATCTGGAGGCGGAATTCGATGTCACGGAGCGGATCGGCTTCCAAGTCGGCGCACGCAACCTGCTCGATCAGGGCTACTCGCTGATGCCGGGTTTCCCCTCCGAAGGGCGCAGCTTCTTCATCAACCTGCGTATACAGTCCTGACGTCACACGCGGTTGCCCGAGGCGCCATGGCCGATCCCCTGTTGCAGGACGCAAAGCGTTTGCACCAGGCCGGCCGGTTTCTCGAGGCGGCCGCGCTCTATCAGCGGATCTTGCAGTCGGACCCGCGCGCGTTCGAAGCGCTGTACGGTCTCGGCATGGCGCATGCGCAGCAGGGGCAGCTTCCCGAGGGCGAGCGCCTGATCGAGCAGGCGTTGAAGGTCAATCCGCGCTTTGCCGAAGCCTGGCGTGCGCGCGCCATGATGCTGATGCATCTCGGAAGGCAGGAGGAGGCGAGGGCCGCGGTCGATCGTGCACTCGCGCTCAAGCCGGATTTCAAGGAGGCGCTTCAAGTTCGCGCGGCGTTGGGCGCGGAAAAACCTGAGCCCGTCGGTGCGCTCGAAAAGATCGAGAGCGCAGCTCGCGCGCAACCCGAACAGCGCCTCGCTTTGGAACGATCGCGGCGGTCTCTTGGCCGGCATGGGCAAGCGCGAGGACGCGCTCAAGAGCTTCGACCGCGCGCTGTCGATGAAGCCGGATTACATCGAAGCGTTGTCCAATCGCGCGACGATCTTGTTCGAGATCGATCGTCTCGAAGACGCGCTCGCCGCGTTCGACGCCGTTCTCGCGCTCAGGCCCGATCTTGCGATCGCCTGGAACAACCGCGGCAACACGCTGACCAAGATCGGGCGTTTCGAGGAGGCGGTGGCGAGCTACGACCGCGCGCTTGCGCTCAAACCCGATTTCGCCGAAGCCCGAGAGAACCGCGAGCTGCCGTTGTTCGAGCTCGGCCATACGGTTCGCAGCCCGTCGAAATACATGCGCGGGTTGTTCGACGGGTTTTCGCATCATTACGACGACACGATGCTGAACAAGCTCGACTATCGCGGCCATCTCCATGTGCTCGCGATGACCGAGCGCATCCGGCCTCGCCTCAGGCCGCCGCCGTGGCGGATACTCGATCTCGGCTGCGGCACCGGTCTCGTCGGCGTTGCATTTCGCGATCTGGTCAAAGGCGGCCGTCTCGATGGCCTCGACATCTCGCCGAAGATGCTCGAAGCAGCCCATGCGCGCGGCATCTATTCCAATCTGATCTTCGGCGACCTCGAGAACGGTGCTCGCCGAACCGGGACCGTCATACGATCTGATCGTCTCGGCCGACACGATGACCTATTTCGGCGATCTCGCGCGGGCCTTCGCCGGTGTCGTGAACCGGCTTGAACCCGGCGGCTGCTATGTCTTCGCCAGCGAAGCGAAGCCGGGCGATGGCTGGGAGAAGACCAAAGTCCATCGCTATCGCCACGGCCAATCCTATTTGCGCGCCGAAGCCGCCCGCGCGGGCTTGGACGTTGCCGATCTCTTCGAGTGCACGCTTCGTCTGGAAGAAGGTCAGCCCGTGCTTGGGTTCGCCGTGGCGCTCCGGAAACCGGACCGCTGAACATTCTCCTCCCGTCGCAGGCGGGCGATGTGTTATGCGCGGGGCGCAGCCGTTTGCGGAACCGCTCTCGACCATGGCACCACGCGCGACGAAGGATGGAGGCCGCGGGCTCCGCGTGCGCGTGCGCACGAAGGGGCTCAAGGCGTCGTCATCGCGCTGGCTCGAGCGCCAGCTCAACGACCCCTACGTCGCCGAAGCCAAGCGCCAGGGTTACCGCTCGCGCGCGGCGTTCAAGCTCATCGAGCTGGACGACAAATTCCGCCTCTTGAAGAAGAACGCGACCGTGCTCGATCTGGGTGCTGCACCCGGCGGCTGGAGCCAGGTCGCCCGGCAGCGTGTCGGGGCGGGTGGACGCGTCGTCGGCGCCGATATCTTGGAGATCGCACCCATTGAGGGCGTGGATCTGCTCACGCTGGACATGCTGTCGGCCGAAGCCCCCGCCGCGATCCGCGCAGCGCTGGGAGGTCCGGCCGACGTGGTGCTGTCCGACATGGCCGCTCCCACCACGGGACATCAACGCACCGACCAGATCCGCACGGCAGTCCTGTTCGAATCAGCGCTCGAGATCGCCGAGGACGTGCTCGCGCCAGGAGGTGCGTTCGTCGGCAAGGTGTTCCAGGGCGGCGCGTCGCCCGAGCTGCTCTCGCGATTGAAGCGGACCTTCCGCGACGTGAAGCACCACAAGCCGCCAGCCTCGCGGGCCGAATTCGGTGGAGCTCTATCTCGTCGCGCTCGGATTTAAGGGCGGCTAGTTCCGCGCCACGGACCTCGCCGTCCGCTTCTACCGGCGGGTGAGGATGAGGCCGGTCATCGGCGTGCCGTCGGGAAATTTGTTGTCCTGCAGGCCCGACGAAGAAGGCCTTGCTGGCCCATATCCAGTACTCGCCGCCGCTCGGGCTTTTCATCGTGTGAGCGTAGGCGAGGCCCTTCTCGGCGATCCACAGCTTGGTCCATTCCAGCATCTGGGCAAAGGGAAGCTGAACCATGCCGAAGGCGCAGTCCTGGTCGTCGATGACGAGCTGGATCAGCCGCGAATTGTAGATGTCCGCACCGTTGCGCGCCCGCTCGACGAATTTGAAGCCGGCTTCCTCGATCAGGAAGGTCGTCTCCAGCGAATAGCCGTCGCTCGCCGTAGCTGAAGCAGATCGCTTCGAACTCGCTGAACAGGTCTTCGATGCTGTTGGTCTGCTGTGCCGCGCTCGGAACCGCCATCAACAACGCAACCGCAACGGCTGAAGCAAATGCTCGTATCTTCACGGCACCACCCCTCGACAAGACACAACCGTAACACAGTCCCGCTGGGCGGCCTGTTACCATTTGGGCACGACATTGGCCCAAAATGTCGCGGCGCATGGCAAAAAAGGGACAACGCGCGCGCCCTTGCGTGTTCGCCGCCTCAATGATACCCCCTCGCCCCTGAACAGGGCCGACCCTTGGCAATTCGCGAAGCGCTGACGTTTGACGACGTTCTGCTGGTCCCCGCCGCGTCCAACGTGCTGCCGGGGCAAGTCGATACGCGGACGCGCCTGACGCGCCAGATCGAGCTCGGCATTCCGTTGATCTCCGCCGCCATGGATACGGTCACCGAGGCCGCACTTGCCATCGCGATGGCCCAGGCGGGCGGGATGGGCGTTATCCACCGCAATCTGTCGCCCGAAGAGCAGGCCGACCAGGTCCGCCGCGTGAAGAAGTTCGAGTCCGGCATGGTTGTGAACCCGCTCACCATCGGGCCGCAGGCGACACTCGCCGATGCGCTCTCTCTCATGGAGCGCAATCACATCTCGGGCATTCCGGTCGTCGAGGGCAACGGCAGGCCGGGCAAGCTCGTCGGCATCCTCACCAACCGCGACGTCCGGTTCGCCACCGACACGCGTCAGCGCGTGCGCGAACTGATGACGAAAGAGAACCTCGTCACCGTGCGCGAGAACGTGCCGGTGGAGGAAGCGAAGCGGCTCCTTCACCAGCACCGCATCGAGAAGCTCGTGGTGGTGGACGAGGAGTATCGCTGCGTCGGTCTGATCACGGTGAAGGACATCGAGAAGGCGCAGAAATATCCGAACGCGTGCAAGGACGAGCGCGGGCGTCTGCGCGTCGCCGCGGCGACCAATGTCGGCACCGAAGGTCTCGAGCGCGCGATGCAGCTGCTGGCGGCGGAGTGCGATGTGATCGTCGTCGACACCGCGCATGGACATTCGAAAGGCGTGCTCGACACGGTCACGCGCATCAAGCGCGAGTCCAATTACGCCCAGGTTATCGCTGGCAACATCGCGACCGCCGAGGGGGCGAGGGCGCTGATCGATGCGGGCGCGGACGCGATCAAGGTCGGCATCGGACCGGGCTCGATCTGCACCACGCGCATCGTCGCGGGCGTCGGCGTGCCCCAGCTCACCGCGATCATGGATGCGGCCGAGGAAGCGAGGAAGAGCAACGTGCCGGTCATCGCCGACGGCGGCATCAAGTACTCGGGCGATCTCGCGAAGGCGATCGCGGCGGGCGCCGACTGCGCGATGATCGGACAATTGCTCGCCGGAACCGACGAGAGCCCGGGCGAGGTGTTCCTGTACCAGGGCCGCTCGTACAAGGGCTATCGCGGGATGGGCAGCCTGGGCGCGATGGCGCGCGGCTCGGCCGACCGCTATTTCCAGCAGGACGTGAAGGACACGCTCAAGCTCGTGCCGGAAGGCATCGAGGGGCAGGTTCCCTACAAGGGGCCGGCTGGTGCTGTGGTCCACCAGATCATCGGCGGTTTGCGCGCCGCCATGGGCTACACCGGGTGTCCCACCATCGAGGACTTCCATTCGAAGGCCGAATTCGTCCGCATCACCGGGGCCGGCATGAGCGAATCCCATGTTCATGGCGTGCTCGTGACCCGCGAAAGTCCGAATTACCCCAGCCGCTAAATTCCCGTTCCGGGCGTTTCCACGGTGCAGCACCAGTCTGGTCGCACCATGGTGGACGTCCGCAAAGGTCAGACGTCGTTTCCGATGACGCGGGAGGAGTTCCACGCCCGCTATCAAGCAGCTCTACTACGATCCGTCGTACGACGCCGAGCGCGAGGCGATCGCGCGGCTCGAAGAGATCGCCTGGCGGAATTATCTCGCAAAGCCGCAAAGCGCCGCGCACCACGAAAGCGGGTCCGGGCTTCGCCGATCCCGAGTACAAGCTGTCCGACGAATGGCGCAAGACGCGCGACGCGCTGATCGCCGCCGAGAAGAAGCAGAAGGACCCGGCGACCGACATCGCGCGTGCTCGTGATCGCGGGCGCGTCGCGCAACGACGGCAGCTGTCCGGGCGAGATGTCCAAGACGTTTCGTCTGGTCCAGGCGGCCGAAGACGTCTTGCGCGGAAGCGGAATGGATGTGGACCGGCTCGACCTCAGTCTGCTCACGTCCGACTACGCGCGGAAGATCCATCCGTGCAAAGCGTGCGTCTCGACCGCGATGCCGCTCTGCCACTGGCCGTGCAGCTGCTATCCCAATCATGCGCTCGGCGAGGTGAACGATTGGATGGCGGAGATCTATCGAGCGCTTGGTCGCCGCGCACGGCGTGATGATCGTGACGCCGGTCTATTGGGACCAGGCGCCGGGCGGGCTCAAGCTGATGATGGATCGGCTGGTCTGCGCCGACGGCGGCAATCCCGATCCGACGACGACCTCGGGCAAGGACCCGGCGAAGGCAAAGGCGATCGAGCTCGCGGGCTGGGATTATCCGAAGCACCTCGCCGGGCGTGTGTACGGCGTCGCGGTGCATGGCGATGCGAGCGGCGTCGAGCACGTGCGGCAAACGTTGTGCGAATGGCTCGGGTGGCTCGGCTTCATCGGCTGCCGGTCAGCGCGTCAGCGCTGGACCGCTATATCGGCTACTTCAAGCCCTACGCGACCAGCCACGAAGACCTGGACAAGGACGAGGCCGTGTTCGAGGAAGTGCGCAACGTGGCGCGCTCTGTTGCGCGCGCGGTTGCGCTCAACCGCGAAGGCCGCATCCCCGATCCGCGCGAAGGGCTGTCGACGCCGCGAGAGAAATAGCTAAAGCGGGCGCATGACACCCGGCGCACGCCTGCAAGCCGCGATCGAGATTCTGGACGGACTGGCAAACACCGCCCAGCCCGCCGACGGCTATTTGCGCGATTGGTCCCGTGCCCACCGTTTCGCGGGCGCCAAGGATCGCGCCGCCATCACCGAGCGCGTCTACACCGTGCTGCGCCACCGCGCGTCGCTCGCGTGGCGGATGAATGCGGATGACGGCCGCGCGCTGGTGCTGGCGAGTCTGCTCGCGGAGAACGCGAGCGCGGAGACGATCGCCCGTCTGTTCAGCGGCGAGGGCCACGCGCCGCCGGTCCTCTCCGACGCCGAGCAGCGCGCGCTCGCTTCTCCACCGGCTGAAACACCGCCCGCCCATGTCAGCGGCGAGTATCCGCTCTGGCTCGAACCCGAGCTGCTGCAGGACATTCGGCGCGGACCTGCCGGCCGAGATGAACGCGATGAACGCGCGCGCCTCGGTCGATCTGCGCGTGAACACGCTTCGCGCCCAGCGCGACGACATGCTGGTGGGACTGCGCTCGCTCGAAATCGCCGCGGAGCGGACGCCGTTCTCGCCCGTCGGCATCCGCATCGCGTCGGGCGAGGGGCTCGGCGCGCTGCAGCACACCCAGTTCTTCCAGACCGGCGCGTTCGAATTCCAGGACGAAGCCTCGCAGCTCGTCGCTCAGCTCTGCGGTGTGAAGCCCGGTGCAGAGCGTGCTCGATCTCGCGGCCGGCGCGGGCGGCAAGTCGCTCGCGTTTGCCGCGCTGATGCGCAACCAGGGCGAGATCCTCGCCTTCGACATCGATCCCAAGCGGCTGAAGCAGCTCCCGCCCCGCGCGCGCCGGGCGGGCGCCTCGATCATCCGGATCGCCGACCGCCGCGGCGGTCCGGCCTGGGGCAAAGGCCTGTTCGATGTCGTCCTCGTCGATGTGCCGTGCAGCGGCTCGGGCGCGTGGCGCCGGAACCCGGAGCAGAAATGGCGGCTCACGCCCGAGCGCCTGGCCGAGCATCGGTCGCTCCAAGCCTGGCTGATCGATGATGGCGCCCGGCACACCAAACCGGGCGGCCGGCTCGTCTACGCGACCTGCTCGCTGCTCATGTCCGAGAACGAGGATGTGTGCCGGGCTTTCCTCGAGCGGCACCCGGATTTTCGGCTCGTTCCCGCTGCCCAAGCCTGGAGCGATGCGGGTCTTCCCGCGCCTGCGCCACTAGGGGTTGGGGAATATTTCCGGGCCAGTCCCTATCGGACGGCGACGGACGGTTTTTTTGCCTGTATCATCGAACGGACAGGGTAGGGTAAGGAACCCGTGAGGGGACCGACGACGTAGAGGCCTTCATGAATCGCATGTGCTGGCGGCAGTGCTTGTGGTTGTCTTCTCGGGCTCGCTCGCCTGGGCGCAGTCCGAGACGCCGGCACCCGCGCCGTCCGACACGCCCGCCCTCAGCGAGCAATATTTCCTCGACCGGGCGGGCGAATCCGCCAAATCCGGCGACCTGGACGCGGCCGCCCAGTTCTTCCAGTCCGCCATCATCTACGCGCCGCTCGATCCGGTCCCCTACCACCGGCTGGGGCAACTCTACGCCCAGAACGGCCGGCGCGAGCTGGCGCAGCAATATTTCGGCCTGGCGCTGAACGTCGAGCCGGCCTATGCGCCCGCCCTCGAAGGCCTCGCCCTCCTGGACCTCGCGGCCGGCAACCGGGCGGGGGCCGAAGCGCAGCACAACATTCTGCTGCGCGCCTGTGGAGCCACCTGTCCCGAGACCGCCCAGGTCGAACGGGCGCTGAAGGCCACGCCCGCGAATTAAATGGTGTCCGTTCCAGTCCTGGTCATCGATTTCGGCTCGCAGGTCACCCAGCTGATCGTCCGCCGCATCCGCGAGAGCGGCGTCTATTGCGAGGTCGTCCCCTTCAACCAGGCCGAAGCCGCGCTCGAGCGCCACGCGCCGCAGGCGATCGTGCTCTCCGGCGGTCCGGCGAGCGTGACCGAGCCGGGCTAGCCCGCGCGCGCCCGCCCGCGTGTTCACGATGGGCGTTCCGGTGCTCGGCATCTGCTACGGCCAGCAGGCCATGGTCACCCAGCTTGGCGGCCGCGTGGAGCCATCGAACAAGCGCGAATTCGGCCGCGCCGAGATCGAGGTGACGGGACAGTCCCCGCTCGTCGACGGCGTGTGGGCGCTCGGCGCGCGCGACGATGTCTGGATGAGCCACGGCGATCGCGTGACCGCAGCTGCCGCCGGGCTTTCATGTGCTCGGCACGAGCGACAACGCGCCGTTCGCGATCATCGCGGACGAGAAGCGGCGCTTCTATGCCGTGATGTTCCATCCCGAAGTCGTGCACACGCCGCGCGGGGCTGCGCTCCTGCGCAACTTCACGCAGAACGTGGCCGGCATCGCGCCCACCTGGAACATGAAGGCGTTCCGCGCCGAAGCCGTGCGCCGCATCCGCGAGCAGGTGGGCCAGGGCCACGTCATCTGCGGCCTGTCGGGCGGCGTCGATTCATCGGTCGCCGCGCTTCTGATCCACGAAGCGATCGGCGATCAGCTCACCTGCATCTTCGTCGACACCGGACTGATGCGCGCGGGCGAGGCGGATGAAGTCGTCTCGCTCTTCCGCGGCCACTACAACATTCCGCTCGATCCATGCCGATGCCGCGGAGTTGTTCCTCTCGCGTCTCGACGGCGTCGAAGATCCCGAGCGCAAGCGCAAGATCATCGGCGCGGCGTTCATCGAATTGTTCGAAGCCGAAGCGAAGAAGATCGGCAACGCGGAGTTCCTGGCCCAAGGCACGCTCTATCCCGACGTGATCGAAAGCGTGTCCGCGCTCGGCGGACCGTCGGCCACGATCAAGTCGCATCACAATGTCGGCGGCTTGCCGGAGCGCATGCATCTGAAGCTGGTCGAGCCCTTGCGCGAATTGTTCAAGGACGAAGTGCGCGCGCTTGGGACGCGAGCTCGGACTTCCCGCCGCGTTCGCCGGACGTCATCCGTTTCCGGGGCCGGGTCTTGCGATCCGCATCCCCGGCACGATCACGGCGCGAGAAGCTCGCGATCCTGCGCAAGGCGGACACGATCTTCCTCGAAGAGATCCGCAAGGCGCAGCTCTACGACGAGATCTGGCAGGCGTTCGCCGTGCTGCTGCCGGTCAAGACCGTCGGCGTGATGGGCGATGACCGCACCTATGAATATGTCTGCGGTCTGCGCGCCGTGACCTCGACCGACGGCATGACGGCGGATTCCTATCCCTTCGAGCACGCGTTCCTGTCGCGCGTGTCGACGCGCATCGTGAACGAGGTCAAAGGCATCAACCGCGTCGTCTACGACGTGACCTCCAAACCCCCCGGCACGATCGAGTGGGAGTGAGGCGATACTAGTCGCTGAATGCGAGACGCTTCCCGGATGACAGGCCTTCCGTCGTGAGCCACAAGAACAGCACGTCAGCCGTCGAGCGCCGTATTCGCCGCGTCGCGGTGCGTCACGGGCTGCACATCCTCAAGCCGCAGAAGCCTGACCCCAGGGTGGCTCGGCACGGCGGCTATATGCTGCGCGACGTGGAGACCGCCAAGATCGTCTTTGGTGACCAACCCTATCCCTTCGCCGCCGACCTCGAGGAGATCGAGGCGTATATCGAGAAGCTGTGACCGCGACCTCGATCCGTTCGACATGGGCTTCATCGGCCGGGAACGCGCGCACAACCTCGTACATGCCCCGGATCGAGGACGTGCTAACCGCCTAATAGGCCAGCCGGATCGGCTTCCAGCAGGGCCCGTTCCGGGCTAATTTCCCGGGAGGTTAGGAGGACCGAGGGGTTTCCATGCGTGTTCGTTCGGTATTCATGATCGTGATGGTGGCGCTTATCAGCGCGGCCGGGGCCATTGCCGCGTCCTCGGACGATGCGTTCTTCGCCTACCAGAAGGGCGACTACAAGACCGCGATCAAGCTCTTGACCCCGCTCGCGGAAGCCGGCGACGACAAGGCGCAGTACAATCTCGGCGTCATGTATGCGAACGCGCTCGGCGTTTCGCAGAACTTCAAGGAAGCCGCGAAGTGGTTCCAGATGGCGATCGCCAAGGGCAATTCCTTCGCGATGGTCGACATGGCGACGCAATACCTCGCCGGCGAGGGCGTGCAGAAGGATTACAAGGAAGCCATGCGGCTCTATCAGGCCGCGTCGGCGAAGAACAATCCGCAGGGTGAAAGCGGCATCGCCGCGATCTACGAGCGCGGGCTCGGCGTGCCGCAGGATTACAAGCAGGCGGCCGAGTGGTACCGCAAGGCCGCGAACCGCAACAGCCCGGAAGCCCAGTACAGCATGGCGCTGATATACAGCGCGGGCAAAGGCGTGCCCAAGGACATGAAGCAGGCCGTGGAGTGGTATCGCAAAGCCGCCGACAACGGCCATGACAGCGCGCAGCTCAATCTCGGCGCGATCTACTATTCCGGTGAGCAGGGCATTCCGAAAAACGTTCCCGAAGCGATGAAATATTTCCGTATGTCCGCTCAGCAGCTCAACGCGCGCGCGCAGTTCAATCTCGGACAGATCTACGGAAATGGCGACACCGGCGTTCCGCAGAATTTTCCGCGCTCGTTGATGTGGTTCAGCGCCGCCGCGACGCGGCTCGTCGGCGAGCAGCAGAAGGCCGCCAAAGACAACATCGCGGAAATCACGCGCGCGATGACGCCCGACCAAATGAAGGAAGCGCAGGCGCTCGCGCGGCAATGCGACGCCGATTTCGCCAAGTGCGAGTGAGTCTGCTGCCCGACTGACGGCCGGGATTTCTTTCCAAGCAAGACGTTGCAAGTTCCAGCCGGCAACGGCTGGAACTCGGCCACATGCATCTTTTTTCACGGATCGCTTCGGCGGTTCCGTTGTTATCGATTGGGGTTTTGGCAAGAGATAACAACAAGTTTATGCTTGGCTTTATGCTGCGCCAGCTTGTCCGCCAAGGCACGCTGACCGTTACGTGGCACGACGGCAGCAAGACCACCTACGGCAACGGCTTGCCGAAGGCCGCGATGAGCATTCACGGGCGCTGGTCGCCGTGGACGATCGGCATCAGGCCCGACATCGCGCTCGGCGAAGCCTACATGGACGGACGTCTCACGGTGGAAGAGGGCACGATCGCCGACGTGCTCGAAGTCCTGCTTCTGAACATGGATGGCGGAACGGAGCCTTGGCTGCTCAAGCTGCGTTCGCGCCTCCACATGCTGTGGCGGCCCATCGCGCAGTTCAACCCGGTGCGCCGCGCGCGCAGGAACGTCGCGCATCACTACGATCTGTCGGGCGCGCTGTTCGATCTGTTCCTCGATCCCGACCGCCAATATTCCTGTGCATATTTCGAGCACGCGCGGATGACGCTCGAAGCGGCGCAGACCGCGAAGAAGCGTCACATCGCCGCGAAACTGAAGCTCGATCGTCCGGGGCTCAAAGTGCTCGACATCGGCTCCGGCTGGGGCGGGCTCGCGCTCGATCTCGCGCGCGAGGCCAAGGCCGATGTGCTCGGCATCACTCTATCCACAGAACAATTGGCGATGGCGAACGCGCGTGCGCGCGCCGCGGGATTGGCCGAGCGGTGCCGGTTCGAGCTCGCGGACTATCGCGCGATCAAAGGTCCGTTCGATCGGGTCGTCTCGGTCGGAATGTTCGAGCATGTCGGCGTGAAGTATTACGATGCGTTCTTTGCCAAGTTGCGCGATCTGCTCGCGCCCGACGGCGTTGCGCTCCTGCATACGATCGGTCGTGCCGATGTCCCCGGCGCCACCAACCCCTGGACGGCAAAGTACATCTTCCCCGGTGGTTACACGCCGGCGATGAGCGAGGTCCTGACCGCGATCGAACGGTCCGGCCTCTACGTCACCGATGTCGAGGTGCTGCGCCTGCATTATGCCGAGACGGTCAAGGAGTGGCGGTCGCGCTTCCGCAGGAACTGGGCCAAGGCCGCCGCCCTCTACGACGAACGCTTCTGCCGCATGTGGGAGTTCTATCTCGCAGGTGCGGAAATGAGTTTCCGCTACGGCCGGTTGGTGGTGTTTCAGTTCCAGCTGGCGAAGCGCTTGGAAAGTCTTCCCTTGACACGCGATTACATGCTCGACTCCGAACGGACAGGGCGATTCGCGTATCGGTCGCGGACCGGTGAGGCAGCTTAGTTTATAGCTGTGGATGCATGTCCGCATGTGCTTGCACGGCATGGCCCGCGCAAACATAATTCGCGCCCCGCAAACAAGTCAGGATAGACGGCCATGGAGCAAGAAGCTCCTCGCCAGGTTCCATACGATATCGATGTCGAGCAGGCGCTCCTGGGCGCGATCCTGGTCGACAACTACTCGCTCGAGCGCGTGTCGTCGACGCTCAAGGCGGAGCATTTCTACGATCCGCTGCATCAGCGTCTCTATGAAGCCATCGAGCGCATGTGGGCCAAGGGCCACGCGGTCACGCCGCTCACGCTGAAGGCGTCGATGGAGGGTGACGCCGGTCTCGCCGAAGTGGGCGGACACGCCTATCTCGTGTCTCTCGCGCGCGCGGCGCCCGCGCTTCCCAACGTGAAGGACTACGCGCGCATTCTTGCGCGACCTCGCGATGCGCCGTGAGCTGATCCGCATCGGCGAGGACATCGTCAACACCGCCTTCGAGGCGCCGATCGAGATCGGCCCCGCCGCGCAGATCGAAGAAGCCGAGAAGGCGCTCTATCGCGTCGCCGAGAGGGGCCGCTTCGGCGAAGGCCCGCTCAACTTCGATGTCGCGCTGGCCCAGGCGGTGATGAGCGCGGAGCGGGCGCTCGCGCGCGGCGGCAATATCTCGGGTGTCTCGACCGGCTACACCGATCTCGATGCGCTGCTCGGCGGATTGCATCCCTCCGACCTGATCATCGTCGCGGGCCGTCCCGGCATGGGTAAGACTGCGCTCGCCACCAACATGGCGTTCTATGCCGCGCGGCTGTGGGCGCAAGGACAAGGCCGACGGCACGGAGCCGAAGCGCGGCGCGCCGGTGCTGCTGTTCTCGCTCGAAATGGCGGCCTCTCAGCTCTCCGCGCGTATTCTCTCGGAGCAGACCGAGGTCGAGATGCGCAAGATCCGCACCGGCCGTTTCACCGATTCCGAGTGGGACCGCTTCGTGCACACCGCGCAGGTGCTGGGCGACCTGCCGCTCTATATCGACGACACCGGCGGCATCTCGATCGCGCAGATCGCCGCGCGTGCGCGCCGCATGAAGCGCGAGAAGCATATCGGCATGATCGTGGTCGACTATCTGCAGCTGGTCGAGCCGTCCTCGCGCCGCTTCGAAAACCGCGTGCAGGAAATCTCCGACGTGACCAAGGGCTTCAAGGCGCTCGCCAAGGAGCTGTCGGTCCCGGTGATCGCGCTCTCGCAGCTCTCGCGCGGCGTCGACAACCGCGACGACAAGCGTCCCGGTGCTCTCGGACTTGCGCGAATCCGGCTCGATCGAGCAGGACGCCGACGTCGTGATGTTCGTGTACCGCGAGGAGTATTATCTGAAGTCGCGCGAGCCCGAGGCCGGAACGGCGGACTACGATCAGTGGGTCGAGAAGCTCGAACGCGTGCACAACCGCGCGGAAGTGCTCGTCGAGAAACACCGCCACGGTCCGACCAACAAGGTCGAGCTGTTCTTCGACGACCGCTTCACGCGCTTCTCGAATCTCGCAAGCCCCGACGCCCGGCGGTGATCGTTACAGCGCCAGCACCGCCAGGATGATCGGCGTCGTCACCACCGACAGCAGCGTCGAGACGACGACGAGGCTCGCCACTTCGCCCGGCTCGTTGTTGTACATCTGCGCGAACACGTAGTTGAACACCGCAACCGGCATCGCGCATTGCAGCACGAAGGCGATGCGCTCGGGTCCCGTGAACCCGAACAGCGCGGCGAGCGTGAATCCCGCGATCGTGCCCATGCCGATGCGCACCACCGACAAGATCGCGGAGCGGCCGAATGTCGTCACCTGGATCTTCGCGAGCGACGTGCCGAGCATCAGCAGCATCAACGGAATGGTGAGGCCCGAGAGCATCTCGAGCGTGTTGGTCGCCCAGAGCGGGATCGGGATGCCGCCATAGGCGAACAACAGCCCAAGCGCGACCGCTGGCAGGATCGGGCTCCTCATCACCGCAAGCCAGTTGTTCTTCCCCGCCGCGATCGCCTGTCCCGCCGTCAGGTTCAAGATCGACGTGATCGCGAAAATGACGATGGCGTAGTTCAGACCCTCCTGGCCCGCGGCGTAGAGCGCGAGCGGCAGGCCGAGATTTCCGGAATTGGGAAAGGCGAGCGAGGGGAGGAACGTATTCCATTTGAGCCCCAGCGCCTTCAGCGCGACCGTGCCCGCCGCAAGATAGAACGTGATCGCGACCGCTGTTGCCGCCGCAATTGTCGCGAGCGCGCCGGGCGCAACCGTCGTATTGGCGAGGTTGAAGAACACGAGCGCGGGCGTGCCGATGCTCGCCACCAGGAACGTGATCGTCCGGTTGTCGAAGGGACGGTTCGCCCTCGCCAGCCCGTAACCGATAAGCGCCGTAATGAAGACGGGGAGGACCGCCGGAAGAATCACGGACATGGGGCGACGTGTGCCCGACCTTGCCCGGGCAGACAAGGGAGGCGGCTGATTTGACTAGGCGAGGGCGCTTGTCGTTCTCTCCTGCCATGTCGCAACCGGGAGCCGAATCGGACAGCTCGCCGTGGCGCACGGCGCAACTGACCGTGCGCCTGGGCACGCTCGCCGCCAATCACCGCGAGATCAGGCACCGCGCGGCGGGCGCTTCGGTTGCGACCCGTGGTCAAGGCGGATGCCTATCGCATGGGCATGGTCCCCGTCGCCGAGGCGCTCGCGGCGCGAAGGCGCCGACACGTTCTTTGTCGCGCGGCTGGAGGAGGGGATCGCGCTCCGCAAGACGCTTCCCGACGTGCGCATCTTCGTCTTCGACGGCGTGCTGCCCGGGACCGCGGAAGGCCTCATCGCGCATCGCCTCACACCCGTCTTGAACAGCGCCGATGAGATCGCCGAGTGGTCCGAGGCCGCGCGGTCGCGCAAGACCGTCTTCGACGCGGCGCTCCAGATCGACACCGGCATGAACCGCTCCGGCCTGTCGCAGAGCGAGGTCGCCGATCTCGCGGCGAACCCCTCGCGCGCGCTTGCGCGGGATCAGCCTCAATCTCATCCTCAGCCACCTGGCCTGCGCGGACGAGCCCAAGAACGAGCGCAACCGGCTCCAGCGCGAGCGCTTTCGCGCAGCGCTTGCAGCGCTTCCGTCCGCGCCCGCAAGCCTTGCGGCGTCTGCGGGCATCGAGCTCGGCCGCGACTACCTGTTCGACATGGTCCGGCCGGGAATGGCGCTCTATGGCGGCAAGCCGATCCCCTCGCGCGTCAATCCGTACCAGACGGTCGTCCTGCTCACCTCGCAGGTGCTTCAGCTCCGCCACCTCGACGCGGGCGAGACGGTCGGCTACAGCGCAACGTTCGTCGCGCGGAAACCCACGACCGTCGCCATCGTCGCGCTCGGCTATGGCGATGGGTTGATCCGCGCTTCGGGCACGAAAGGTAAAGCCGCGATCGGCGGCGTGCTGGTACCCTTCGCGGGGCGAATCTCGATGGACCTCTTGGCGCTTGACGTGACCGAACGTTCCCGATCATGCGCGCCGGCGCGGCGCGGTGGTGGAATTCTTGGGCGACACGATCAGCCTGGACGACGCCGCGCGCGCGGCGGGCACCATCACGCATGAAGTTCTCACCGCCATCTCTCCGCGCACTCGGCGCGTGTATCTGGGGGAGTGACATGAAAGGCGAACTCATAGAGCGGCTCAACATCTTCGCCGCCGTCGGCCGCGTGTTCCTGGCGTTCCTCGCAGGCACCGGCCGCCTCGTGATGTTCGCGGGCGTTGCGGTTTCGCACTGCGTGCGGCCGCCGATCTATTGGTACCTCGTGCTCACGCAGATGGTGCGCATCGGCTATTTCTCGTTGCCGGTGGTCGGGCTGACCGCGTTCTTCACCGGCGCCGTGCTGTGCCTGCAGATTTTCATCGGCGGCAGCCGTTACGGCGCGGAAGCCTTCGTGCCGCAGATCGTCGTGCTCGGCATCACGCGCGAGCTCGGGCCTGTGATCGCGGGCCTGATGGTCGCGGGCCGCGTCGCGGCCGCCATCGCCGCCGAGATCGGCACGATGCGCGTCACCGAGCAGATCGATGCGCTGACCACGCTCTCCACCAATCCGATCAAGTACCTCGTCACGCCGCGGCTGATCGCGGCCGTCGTCACCATGCCGGTTCTCGTCGCCATCGCCGACTCGATCGGCGTGCTCGGCGGCTATGTGGTGGGGACGACCACGCTCAACTTCAACGGCGCCGTCTACTTGCGGAACACCGCCGATTTCGTCACGCAGGGCGACGTCGTCTCCGGTCTCGTCAAGGCCGCCGTGTTCGGCTTCATCATCGCGCTCATGGGCTGCTATCACGGCTTCAATTCGAAGGGCGGCGCGCAAGGCGTGGGGCAGGCGACAACGAACGCCGTGGTCTCCTCATCGATTCTGATCCTCGCCGCGAACTATCTGCTCACCTCCGTGTTCTTCAGCCGCTGAGAGCCATGACCGGAAAGCCCAAGATCGAACTTCGCGGGGTCAAGAAGCGCTTCGGGCCCAAGATCGTGCTCGACGGCATCGATCTCGTCGTCAACGAAGGCAACTCGCTCGTCATCATCGGCGGCTCGGGATCGGGCAAGTCCGTCACGATCAAATGCGTGCTCGGCATCATCCGCCCCGATGCGGGCACGATCCTGGTCGACGGCGAGGACGTCACCCACATCAACGGCACCAAGCGCGAAGCACAACTGCGCAAATTCGGCATGCTGTTCCAGGGCGGCGCGCTGTTCGACAGCCTCCCCGTCTGGGAGAACGTCGCCTTCGGCCTGATCCAGGGCCGCGGCGTCTCGCGCAAGGAGGCGCGCGAGATCGCGCTCGAGAAGCTCGCGAAAGTGGGGCTCGGCGCCGAGGTCGCGAACCTTTCGCCGGCCGAATTGTCGGGCGGCATGCAGAAGCGCGTGGGCCTCGCGCGCGCGATCGCGGCCGATCCCGACATCATCTTCTTCGACGAGCCGACGACCGGTCTCGATCCGATCATGGCCGACGTCATCAACGATCTGATCCACTCGACCGTCAGCGATCTCGGCGTGACCGCCGTCTCGATCACGCACGACATGGCGAGCGCGCGGAAGATCTCGAACCGCATCGCCATGCTCTACAGAGGCAAGATCATCTGGGACGGCGCGACGAAGGACATCGACCATTCCGGCAATCCTTACGTCGATCAGTTCATCCTCGGTTCCGCCGTTGGCCCCATCAAGATGGAGGTCCGGCGCTGAGCTACTGGGATTTGCTGCGCTCGTCTCGGAAAGCGGTCCACCTGTTGGACAACACCCAGGTCGACGATCTGGAGCACGCGCTTACCGATCAATTGCGCAGCACCGGTATCAAGACCGCCTATGTGGATTACCTTGAAATCACGCCTCGCAGAGAACACATCGCGAGCGTGATCGGCCGTCTCCTTGGCCTCGCCCGTGCACCGTATGCGCCGCAAGACTGGACAACATTCTCCGAAGACCTCGCCGCGCTCGCGCAACGCGAGACGGGGCTCGCCATCGTCATCGACAATGCCGAGCCGTTCCTGTCGACCGACAAGAAGACGATGCTGAAGCTGATCGAAGCGTTCCAGATGCAACTCGTCCACTGGCTCGAGCAGGGCAAACCGTGCCATCTGTTTTTCCAGATGGAGAAGAACGACCTCGTCCGCCGCATCTTCAAGGCCGCATAGATGGCGCGCACGCAATCCGCCTATGTCTGTCAGTCTTGCGGATCGGCGCATCCGAAATGGTCCGGCCGCTGCGACGATTGCGGCGCATGGAACACGCTCGTCGAGGAACAGGCCGCACCTCCTGCCGGCGCCTCGGCGCGGCGCACGGGAAAGGGCCGTGCGGTTGCGCTCGAGACGCTCGCCAGCGTCTCCGTCCCGCCCGACCGCCGCATGACCGGCGTTGCCGAGTTCGACCGCGTCACGGGCGGTGGATTGGTCGCGGGCTCGGCGCTGCTCTTGGGCGGCGATCCGGGCGTGGGAAAGTCGACGCTGATCCTGCAGGCGCTCGCCGCCTACGCGCGCAAGACGGCGTCGGTGGTCTACGTCTCGGGCGAGGAAGCGCTCGATCAGGTTCGCCTGCGCGCGGCGCGCATGGGTCTCGCGCAAGCCCCCGTTCAGCTGGGCTCGGCGACCTCAGTCGAGGACATCCTCGCGACGCTCGCGGCGGGCCCTGTGCCCGACATCCTCGCCATCGACTCGATCCAGACGCTGTGGACCTCGGCGCTCGATGCCGCACCCGGCACCATCGCGCAGGTGCGCACCGCGACCCACGATCTGGTGCGCTACGCCAAGGCCTCTGGCACTGCGGTGATCCTCGTCGGCCACGTCACCAAGGACGGGCAGATCGCCGGCCCCAAGGCCGTCGAGCATCTGGTCGATGCGGTGCTCTATTTCGAAGGCGAGCGCGGCCACCATTTCCGCATTCTGCGCGCGGTGAAGAATCGCTTCGGCGCGACCGATGAGATCGGCGTCTTCGAGATGACGGGGACGGGGCTCGAGGAAGTCCGCAATCCGTCCGCGCTTTTTCTTGGGGATCGTTCGGGGCTGTCGCCCGGCACGGCCGTCTTCGCCGGCATCGAGGGCACGCGCCCGCTGCTGTCCGAAATCCAGGCGCTGGTGGCGCCGACCTCCTACGGCAGCCCGCGCCGCGCCGTCGTCGGCTGGGACGCAGGACGGCTCGCCATGATCCTCGCCGTGCTCGATGCCCGCGCCGGCCTTGGCATTTCGGGGCGGGATATCTATCTCAACGTCGCCGGCGGGTTGAAGATCGCCGAGCCGGCGGCGGATCTGGCCGCGGCGGCGGCCTTGATCTCATCGCACACCGGAAAGGCGCTGCCCAAGGAATGCGTGGTGTTCGGCGAAATCGCGCTTTCGGGCGATATCCGGCCCGCTTCCCAGGCCGATGCCCGCCTCAAGGAGGCCGCGAAGCTTGGTTTCTCGCGCGGCCTCGTGCCCGCGGGCACGAAAGGCGAGGGGCTCGCGCTTGAGCGCATCTCGGATGTGGGTGCTTTGGTCCGGGCGCTCGCTGCGACGTAAGCGCGAACGCACGGGATTGCGCAAAGTGCTAAACTCGCACGTGTCGCGGGGCGAATCATGAGCGGCTTGCCGGTCACGACCATCGATCTCATCGTCATCGTCATTGTGCTCCTCTCGGCCTTTGTCGCGCTGTGGCGCGGGCTGGTGCGCGAGACCTTCTCCATCTTCGAATGGGTGGCGAGCGCTTATGTCGCTCTCAGCCTCGCGCCGGTGTTTCAGCCCATGGTCAGCGGGATCATCGCGCCGCCCTGGCTTGCGTGGGTTGCCGTTTTCCTAGGCACGTTCATCATCGTGCTGGTGCCGCTCTCGATCATGACGCACAGGTTTGCGGAGATCGTGAAGCGCTCGGAGATCGGCGCCATCGACCGCGCGCTGGGCTTCGTCTTCGGGATCGGCCGCGGCCTCGTGATCGTGGGCTTGGCCTATATCGCCTATGCCTCGTTCGTGCCGCTGGAAAGCCAGTCGGCGACGGTCACCGGCGCCCGTCTTTTTCCGATTATTCAGAATTCAAGTGAGGTTTTGTTAAGCCTAGTGCCGGGTACCGCGAGCGAAGGCGGCACCGTGTCGCAAGGCAAGGACCAGGAACAGGCCAAGACCTATGGCGCTCAGGAACGGGGCGCGCTAGACAGATTGTTCGAGGCCACGGGGAGGAGCCAGGACTCCTCGCGATGACGGCACCCTTCGACGACAAATTGCACGAAGAATGCGGCGTTTTCGGCGTTTTCGGCCATGACGACGCCCCCGCCTTGACCGCGCTTGGCCTGCACGCGCTCCAGCATCGCGGCCAGGAAGCGGCGGGCATCGTCGCCTTTGACGGCATGCAGTTCACCGCCGAGCGCCATGTCGGACTCGTCGGCGACGTGTTCGGCAATGACGGCCACACGGCCAAGCTCAAGGGTCGCAACACCATCGGCCATGTGCGCTATTCGACGACGGGCGGCTCGGTCGTGCGCAACGTGCAACCGTTGTTCGCCGATCTGACGGGCGGCGGGCTTGCGCTTGCGCACAACGGCAATCTCACCAATGCGCGCCAGCTTCGCCGGCAATTGGTGGGCGAGGGCGCCATCTTTCAGTCGACCTCCGACACCGAGACGATCATCCACCTGGCCGCGCGCAGCCACTATGAGCCGATCGTCGAGAAGCTGATCGACGCCTTGAAGCGTGTGGAGGGCGCCTATTCGCTCGTGGCGCTGACGTCCAAGAAGCTGATCGGCGTGCGCGATCCCTATGGCGTGCGCCCGCTCGTGCTGGGCAAGCTCGACGACGCCTATATCCTCTCATCCGAGACCTGCGCGCTCGACATCATCGGCGCCGAGTTCGTGCGCGACATTGCCGCCGGCGAGATGGTGGTGATCACCAAGGACGGCATCGAATCGCTCAGGCCCTTCGCGCCGAAACCGAAGCGCTTCTGCATTTTCGAATATGTCTATTTCGCCCGTCCGGATTCCTCGGTCGAAGGCAGGAACGTCTATGACGTGAGAAAGCTCATCGGCGCCGAGCTCGCGCATGAGGCGCCGGCCGCCGCCGACATGGTGATCCCGGTGCCCGATTCCGGCGTGCCCGCGGCGCTCGGCTTTGCCGAGGCGTCGGGCATTCCGTTCGAGCTCGGCATCATCCGCAATCACTATGTCGGCCGCACCTTCATCGAGCCGTCCGACCGCATCCGCCATTTGGGCGTCAAGCTGAAGCACAATGCGAACCGCGCGAAGCTCAAGGGCAAGCGCATCGTGCTCGTCGACGACTCCATCGTGCGCGGCACGACGTCGAAGAAGATCGTCGAGATGGTGCGCGACGCGGGCGCCACCGAAGTGCATTTCCGCATCGCGTCGCCCGCCCACCACGCATTCCTGCTTCTACGGCGTGGATACGCCCAACAAGGAAGACCTGCTCGCGCACAAGCTGAACCTTTCCGGGATGCGGGACTTCATCGAGGCGGACAGCCTCGCGTTCGTCTCGATGGACGGGCTCTACCGCGCCGTCGGCGAAGCCAAACGGCTCAACGGTGCGCCGCAGTTCTGCGACGCGTGTTTCTCGGGCGAGTATCCGGTGGAACCCACCGACGCGCGCGAGTTCCGCCGCCAACTTTCGTTCCTCGCGGAAGTCGTCTAGAAGCCTCCCATGTCCAGTCCATCGCTTCAGGGGCGCATTGCGCTCGTCACCGGTGCATCGCGCGGAATCGGCCGCGCGGCGGCGCTCGCGCTCGCGGATGAGGGCGCGCACGTGATCGCGGTCGCGCGCACCGTGGGCGGGCTCGAAGAGCTCGACGACGCGATCCAGGCGAAGGGCGGCACGGCGACGCTGGTGCCGCTCGACTTGAAGGATTCCGCCGGCATCGACCGCATGGGGGCCGCGATCTTCGAGCGCTGGGGCAAGCTCGACATGTTCCTCGCGAACGCGGGCATCCTGGGCCTGCTGACGCCGCTCACGCATCTCGCGCCGAAGGTGTGGGACGAGATCATGGCGATCAATCTGACGGCCAATTTCCGCCTCATCCGCTCGCTCGATCAGTTGCTGCGCTTGTCGGACGCGGGCAGGGCCCTGTTCGTGAGCTCCGCCGCCGCGGTCTACAACCGTCCGTTCTGGGGCGGCTACGCGATCAGCAAGGCCGCTCTCGACACGATGGTGAAGACCTACGCCGCAGAGCTCACCGGCACGACGGTGAAGGTGAATTTGCTCTATCCGGGACCTACGCGCACCGCGATGCGCGCGAAAGCGATGCCGGGCGAAGACCCGATGTCGCTGCCCGCGCCCGAAGAGCTCTGTCCGCTGATCCTCGAGATGCTCTCCCCCGACTACGCCGCCAACGGCGAAGTCGTGCGGTTCAACCGCTGATCGCACCCTCTTTCGGCTACCTCGAGTCCGCCGTAGTCTAAAGATCGCCATCAGGCGGGCGGAATCATGCGACGGCGAGAGATTCTCAAAGGCGCCGGCACGACGATAGCGGCAGCTCTCGGATCCGGCATCGCGTCCCGAGCGAACGCGCAAGGGCCAACGACTCCGGCCCGCGCCGCCGACCTCGTGCTCCGAAACGGCAAGATCATCACCGTCGATCGCAACTTTACGATCGCGCAGTCGATCGCGATTGCGGGCGATCGCATCGTCGCCGTCGGTCCCGATGCGGCGATGACCGCGTTCACGGCACCTTCAACCCGTATCATCGATCTTCGCGGCAAGACCGCGATGCCGGGCATGATCGACGGCCATGCCCACATGGATCGGGAAGGATTGAAAGGCGTGTTTCCGTCGCTCGGCAACGTGCGCTCGATCCGCGACATTCAGGATCGGATCGCCGAACTCGCGCGCCAGAAGCGACCCGGCGAATGGATCGTGACCATGCCGATCGGCGATCCGCCGTACTATCTTGACGTGCCCGACATCCTTGCCGAGAAACGCTGGCCGACACGGCAGGAGCTCGATTCTGCCGCTCCCGAACAATCCCGTTTTCATCCGGCCGATCTGGGGATTCTGGCGCGGCACGCCGCCGCTCGTCGCATGCGCCAACACAGAGGCGCTGAAACGCGCGGGCATCACACGCGACACCGTCTCGCCGATTCCGGAGCTCAAGATCGAGAAGGACTCGCGCGGCGATCCGACCGGCGTGTTCGTCGAGAACGGACTGCAGCCGACCGCGGAGCTGATCTGGTTCCGCGAGGCGACGCAATTCTCGCATGCGGATCGCGTGCGCGGGATAGGGATCGCGGCCAAAGCGTATCACGCGTTCGGCACCACCAGCGTGTTCGAAGGTCACGGCGCCGCCAATGAACTGATCCGCGCCTACAAGGACGCGTATCGCGATGGCGCGCTCTCGATGCGCACAACGCTGGTGATGAGCCCGAACTGGAAGACGGCCGGCAATGTGCCGCTCGCGTCGTTCATGGAGGCATGGGCCGGATGGCTCGGCGCGCCAGGGTTCGGCGACGATATGCTCAAATTGACGGGCATCACCGTCGACATTGAGCGCGACGCAGGCGAGGACGTGCGCGGGTCGGTCGCCCCCTACACCGGGTGGGCGGGCTTCTATTACGACACTGGGCTGCCGCGCGACCGTGCCAAGGATGTGCTGCTTCACTGCGCCAGGAACGACATTCGCGCCGTTATGAATTCCAACTCGCCGGGTCTCCTCGATCTCCTGGACGAAGTCGACCGTGAAGTGCCGCTCAAAGGGCGGCGCTGGGTGCTTGTGCACATCAGCCTTCTCGCGCCGAAGGACATCGAGCGGATCGTCCGCATGGGTCTCGTTCTCACCTCGCACACGAACTCGAACCTCTACCGGCGCGGCCACACAATGCAGGCGCAGCTGCCGCCTCAGAGCGCCACGGCGAGAACACGCCGCTGCGCGATTTGATCGATGCGGGCGTCAAGGTGGCGCTCATCACGGACAATGTGCCGATCTCGCTGTTCGGGCCGGTCTGGCAATCGGTCGCACGGCTGAGCCGCACGAATGTGCGCGTCGCGCCCCGACAGGCGATCACACGCGCCGAGGCTCTGAGGTGTGCGACCGAGAACGGGGCTTATCTAACGTTCGATGAGGATAAGAAGGGCACGCTCGAACCGGGCAAGCTGGCCGATCTAGCGGTGTTGAGCGCCGACCCACTGACCAGTCGCGGAATCCGGCATTAGAGACATCACCGCGGACATGACCATGGTCGGCGGTAAGATCGTGCATCAAGGGCCAAATTGGCCTCGCTGATAGTTCAATCCTTATACGGATTTTTTGACGAGCGCAGCAGGATGCGGATCGGCGTGCCGGGCAGGCTGAGCGCGTCGCGCAATCCGTTCGTCAGGTAGCGGAGATAGTCCTCCGGCAGCGCGTTGAGCTGATTGCCGAACAGCACGAAGGTCGGCGGGCGCGCCTTCGCCTGCGTCATGTAGCGGATGCGGATGCGCCGGCCCCGCACAGCGGGCGGCGCATGGCGCGACAGCGCGTGCTCGAGGAACCGGTTCACGCCCGCCGTCGGGACGCGGACGTTCCAGATGCGGTCGGCCTCGACCACCGCGGGCATCAGCCGCTCGATGCCTTCGCCGGTGAGCGCCGAGAGCCCGACGATCTGCGCGCCCGCGATCTGCGGCAGCAGGCGGTCGGTCTTCTCGCGCAGCTCCTTGAACGCCGCTTGCCGGTCCTTGATCTCGTCCCATTTGTTCATCGCGAGCACGATGGCGCGGCCTTCGCGCGCGATGAGATCGGCGATGATGAGGTCCTGCTTCTCGAGCGCCTCTCTCGCGTCCATCACGAGGATCACGCAATCGGCGAAGCGCACCGCGTGCAGGGTCGCCCGCGTCGACATCTGCTCGAGCTTCTCGGAGACGCGCGCCTTCTTGCGCAAGCCCGCCGTGTCGTGGAGCACGATCTCGCGCTCGCCCCACCGCCATTCGGCGAGCACCGCGTCGCGCGTGGTCCCGGCCTCCGGGCTGGTGAGTGCGCGCTCCTCGCCGATCAGCCGGTTCAGCAGGCTCGACTTGCCTACGTTTGGGCGGCCGACGATGGCAAGGCGCAGAGGCTTTACTTCGTCTTCCGCGGTGACGTCTTGGTCCGTTTCGGATTGATCCGCGTCCTGATCGTCGTCCTCGTCATCGTCATCCGTAAACGGCGCGAGCGCCTCCCGAAGCTCGGCGAGGCCGATACCGTGCTCCGCGGACATCGCGATCGGCTCGCCGAAGCCGAGCGAGTAACTTTCGGCCTCGAATGTCGGATTGGCCCTGCCTTCGCTCTTGTTGGCGGCAAGTATCACCGGCTTGCCGCTGCGCCTCAGCGTGTCGGCGACGATCTGATCCACGGTGGTCAGGCCCTCCCGCGCATCGACGACGAAGAGGCAGACATCGGCGTCCTCGATCGCGGCCCTGGTCTGCTCGGCCATGCGCGCGATAAGGCTGCCGGGCGGGCCCTTATCGAAGCCTGCGGTGTCGATCAGCTTGAGATTGAGACCGCCGAGATTGCTGTCCGCGAGCGCGCGGTCGCGCGTGACGCCGGGCGTGTCGTCGACGATGGCGAGCCGCTTTCCCGCCAGCCGGTTGAACAGGGTCGATTTGCCGACATTCGGCCGGCCGACAATCGCGACGGTAAGCGGCATGGGACGATACGATTTCGCAGCGCTCTACTCGGAGCGCGACGAGCTCGGCCTCGTTGGTGAGCACATACATCATGCCGTTGGCGATCACCGGTGCGATGAACGTGCCGTCGGGCATCGCGGTCTCGCCGAGCTTCTGGCCGGTGAACGGCGACAGGATCTGCGCCATGCCGTTGGAGCCGATCAGCACGAGCAGGTTCGAGACCATCACCGGGCCGCTCCAGACGATCGGGTCATCCCGGTCGTCGGGATCGAGGAACGCCGGAAGCTGCGAGGTCCAGCGCACGCGGCCGTCGGCCGCGGTTCATGCACACGACCTGTCCTTCGGTCGAGACGATGAAGACGTATTCGCCCGCGACCAGCGGCGTCTGGATGCCCGCGATGTTGCGTGTCCACGCCCGCGAGCCCGAGCGCAGATTGATCGCCGCCATGGTGCCGGAATGGCTCACGGCGAACACCATGTTGCGGTCGATCACCGGCCGCCCGGCGATGTCGTTGATGACGGTCAGCGCCGTGATGTTGCCCGAGCGCGACAGCGTGTCGGTCCACGCTTGCGTTCCGTTCTGGGCTCTGAGCGCGAACAGCTCGCCCGACGTGTAGGGCACGATCACCGTGTCGCCGGTCACGCCGACGCTGGCGCTGTTCAGGATGCCCGCCAATTCCACCGTGCCGCGATGCTCCCACAGCACGCGGCCGTCATTGATGTCGAGCGCCTGCGCCTGGTTTTCCTGCGTGATGATGTACAGGCGGCCATCGGCGACCACCGGCGCCGAATGGACCGGCACGATGGTCCTCACCGTCCACAGCGCGTTTCCGGATTTGGCGTCGAGCGCGACCACCGTGCCCCAGCCGGTCGTGGCGAAGATCTTCCCGTTGTCGTAGGCAAGCCCGCCGCCAAAGCCCTTGGCGAGGTTCACGCCCGAGCCGCGGAAGAGCTGGAACCAGCGCCGTCCGCCGTTGGCGATGTCCTCGGGCACCAGGCTCTTGTCCCAGGCCGCCTCGCCCGTCAGTGCATTCAGGGCGAAGACATGGGACTCCGCATCCAGCACGTAGATGAGACCGCCCGCGACGATCGGCGGCGCGGTCAATTGCGAAGCCGAGTCCGAACCCTTGCCGACATAGACGCTCCACGCCCGGTTCAGGGGCCCATCCGCCATCAGATTGCCGGTCATGTTGGCTGGGCCGCCGCCGGCCGTCGGCCATTCCATGTTCCGCTTGGGCGCCGGCAACTCCATCTTGGCGCTCTGGAGCAGCGGGTCGGCGGCGATCACCTGATCCGAGACGATGATCGGAATGCGCTCGCCCTGGATCTGCACCGTGGTCCGGTTGAAGTCGAAAAGATTGGCGAGGCGGCCGCCGCATCCGGCAAGCGCCGTCGCGGCCAAGAGAAGGGCGGTGGAGCAAAGGAGAGATCGTCTCATTTCTTCGTCGTCCCTTGAGTGGGCGCCGGCGCCGGAGTGGCTGCTGGCGCAGGAGTCGGAGCGGGCGCAGGAACTGCTCCTGCTGCCGGAGCAGGAGAGGGTAGGGTGCCCCCGGGATTGGCTTTCAGATAAGCGAGAATCGCCGAGGCGCGTTGGCGAAGGCCGGTCGCGGCCTGCGGCTCCTGCGACAGATTCAAGAAATCGTTCTCGGCCTGAGCACGCGAGCCGCTCTTGAGCTCGGCATAGGCCAGCACCTCTGCGGCCGCGAAGCGCCAGGGACTCTCGGCCGCGGTCAGCGGTTCGAGGATCGTCTGAATCTCCGCGCGCGGGCGAGCATCGGCTTCGAGCCACGCAAGCCTGAGCCGCGCAACGCTCGAAGCCACGTCGTCGGAGGAGTCCGTCAGTTCGCGCAGGAGTGCGATGGCCGGATCGCGCTTGCCCTGCGCGATATACACGCCGACGAGATTGAACTTGGAGAGCGTCGCGTAGCCCGTATATCCCGTCTTCGAGAGCTCGCCGAACGCGACTTCGGCCTCTGCGGCTTTGCCGCTCTGCGCGACCTTCTGCGCTGCTTCATACTGGTCGGAGACGGCCTGCCGTTGATTGCTGTCGTAGGCGCTCCATGCCTGATATCCGCCCACCGCGATCACGAGCAGGGCCGCCGCGCCAATCACGTAGTTGCCGTACTTCGTCCAGAGCTGTTCGTATCGCTCTTTGCGGACGTCTTCTTCGACTTCCTGAAAAATGTCGCTCATTCACGTCCTCGAAAGGGCGGCTTCCGGCGGGTTTCAACGCCGGGCACCAAATCATTGATCGAACTACGATTAGCGCGGGCCGTGGCTTGAGGCAAAGGCCTAACCCGCCGACGAACCCTTGCTCATAGTATAGACATTCTCTTGGCTCGGGAAATGCCGGCTCCTGACGTCGGAGGCGTAGGCCTTCACCGCCGCTTCGATCTCCGGCCCGAGATGGGCGTATTCGCGCACAAAGCGCGGCGGGTTGGGATTGAGCCCAAGCATGTCTTCCAGCACCAGGATTTGCCCGTCGCAGGCCGGCGAAGCGCCGATCCCGATGGTGGGAATGGGGATCATCTGGGTGATTTTCGCCGCCAGCGGCTCAGCCATAGCTTCGAGCACGACCGCGAACGCCCCGGCCTCGGCGATGGCGACGGCGTCCGCCTCGATGGCCGGCCATTCCTCCGCCTTCCGCCCCTGCGTCTTGAAGCCGCCGAGCACCTGGATCATCTGCGGGGTCAGCCCGATATGCGCCATGACCGGAATGCCGCGCAGCGTGAGATAGCGGATGGTCGGGGCCATGCGCGCTCCGCCTTCGAGCTTCACCGCGGAACATCCCGTTTCCTTCATCACGCGAGCCGCGTTGCGGAAGGCGATCTCGGGACTTTCCTCATAGGTGCCGAACGGCATGTCGACGACGACGAGCGCGTGCTTTGCGCCGCGCATCACCGCCTGGGCATGCAGGATCATCAGCTCGAGCGGCACGCCGAGTGTCGTCTCCATCCCGTGCATGACCATGCCGAGGGAGTCGCCCACGAGCATCACGTCCACGTAGCGGTCCAAGAGCTTCGCCGTGTGCGCGTGATAGCAGGTGAGCGATACGATCGGCTCGCGCCCTTTTCGCGCCTTGATCTCGGGCACCGAGATCCGGCGTGACTCACTTTGTACCGACATAGGCGACTATCCTTTACTGAACATTGTCCGCAGGATTGCGTGTGCCGTCGGCACGATAGAAGCTGACGGAGTTGGTAAAGCGCAACGCGGCCGGTCCGAAATTGTTGTCGCCGCTGGGAAGGTTGATCCCGCTGATCAGATAGAGCCGCCCGCGATTGTGGAAGATGTTCGACGTCAGCCGCGCGCCTGTCGGACAATCCACGCCGGTGATCTGCTT
Organism: uncultured Alphaproteobacteria bacterium; assembly: GCA_963708555.1. Taxonomy (GTDB): domain Bacteria; phylum Pseudomonadota; class Alphaproteobacteria; order Micropepsales; family Micropepsaceae; genus CAIYRG01. The sequence continues at coordinate 500,687 of CAVPTF010000002.1, forward strand.
GAACCAGGCGACCGCGCCTTCGACTTGCCCCGGCTGGCCTCCCTGCCGGCCCGCGCGGCAGGTGACGGTGAGAAATCGCCCGAACACGGCGTCACGCCCAGGCTCGACGCGCGAGACCGACTGCCCGCTCAAATCGCCGAGCAGGGTCAGATTGTATTCCGCCTCGCCCAAGAGTGTTGCGCCCTCTTCTTTGCGATCGGCCAAATCGACCACGGTCGCGACAAAGACCGTGTTCTCTTCCTTCACCGTGTAGAGATGGGCCGTGGCGCCGTTGGGAACGAGCACCGTGCGGTAGTTCGCGCGGCTCATCGCGGGAGTGGCGGGGAACTCCACGACGAAGCCCAGCTCTTTGGTCGGATACTCCTGCCACGCCGCGACTGCCGGTAGGGACGCCACCAACGCCGCCGGTACGGACGCCACCAACGCTGCCGCAAGCATCAAGCCGATTGGGCGCAAGGTCTTCCTCCCTATGTATGCTCGTTCGCAACTCATGCTAGATTATAGGCGAAACCATGCCCATCAGGCCATTGTTCAGGGGAAGTGTCATGAATTTGAAGATCGCCGGTTGTGCCGCTATCGCCATGGCCGCCTTTGCCTTTCAGGCCCAGGCGCATCACTCCTTCGCCATGTTCGACCAGGAGAAGTCGATCTCCGTGTCGGGTACGGTTAAGGAATTCGAATGGTCGAACCCCCATGCCTGGATTCATCTGACCACCGTCGATGCCACCACCGGCCGCCCGGTCGACTGGGCGTTCGAGATGGGCTCGGTCAGCCAGATCGCCGCTCAGGGCTGGAAGTCGGACTCGATCAAGCCGGGCGACAAGATCACCGTCAACGGTCATCCTCTGAAGGACGGATCGCGCGGCGGCCAGTACCGCTCGGTGACGTTCCCGGACGGCCGCTCGATCAATCAGCGGGCCGACCCCAACGCCGCCAATCAGAACGCCATTCCGCGCAACTAGACGCGACTGTCGTTGGGCAGACAAGGACGATCCTGGTACGGCCGGGATCGTCCTTTCGCTTTTTCGGAGTGAGACATGGCTGAGGCCGGCACGATCACGGAGAGTCTGAAGCTGCTTGCCGCGAAAGGCTTGCGCTATCGCACCGTGATCGATCTCGGCTGCGCCGACGCCCATTTCTTCGTTCAGCATTACGGCCTCGGGATGTTCGCGGGCGCCGTGCCCGTCAATGTCGATGCGAACCCGATCTACGAATCTTCGCTCAAAGCGATCCGCGACACGCTCGGCGGTCACTATGTCATCGCGGCCGCGAGCGATCGTGGCGGTGAGATCGAGCTGACGCTCGGCTCGCATCCCTATTGGAGCTCGCTGCTGAAGGAAAACGATCCGTATTGGCAGCGCATCAACGAGCTCCACAGCGGAAAACTGAAAGTCCCTGCCGTGACCGTGGATTCGCTCGTGCGGCAATTCGCGCTTCAGCCGCCCTTCCTGATAAAGCTCGACATCCAAGGGTGCGGAGCTTGCGGTGCTCAAGGGCGCGCGCGAGACGTTGAAGGAGACCGACGTCGTCATCTGCGAGATCGATCTCGCTGAGTTCCACCACCTCGACCTCGTCATGCGCGAAGCGAGTTTCTCCCTCTTCGACATGACGGAGCTTCGGCGGCTCAACGATCAGTCGTTGAGCTGGTTCTACCCGATCTATCTCAATCGGAGGCTCGACCGCATCCGCAGCCGCACGCTCTGGGATCCGTCGCTGGATCAGGCGGTCATGGAGATGCAACGCAATCGCCGCGAACAGGTGCTCGAGTACAACGCGCACGTCCTTCAGGAAATCCGCAAGAGCGCGCGGCGGCACTTAGCTCTCTTCGGTTTCTTCTGTGGGCTTCGGATCCGGCGCCTTCCTCGAACAGCGCTTCGGCGGCGGGTGCGGCTTCGGCTTCTTCTTCTCCCGCCTCCGCGAGCACGTCCTCGCCGCGGGCCTGACGGTCCGCTTCGTCCTCGGTGCGCGCGACGTTGACGGTGATCTTCACCCGCACTTCGGGATGCAGAACGACGCTGATCTCGTGAAGGCCGATCGTCTTGATCGCCTTGTCGATCGGCACCTGGCCGCGTGAGATGCTGAAGCCGCCGGCGCTCACGACGTCCGCGATATCGCGCGGGGACACGGAGCCATAGAGCTGACCGCGGTCGCCCGCCTGGCGCAGCATCGTGAAGGTCTTGCCGGAGAGCTTCCCCGAGACCGCCTCGGCTTCCTTCTTCTGCGAGAGATTGCGCGTTTCGAGCTGCGTCTTCTGCGTCTTGAAATACTCGCGGTTCGCGTCGGTCGCGCGGAGCGCCTTCTTCTTGGGCAGCAGATAGTTGCGGGCGAAGCCGTCTTTGACCTTCACCTCGTCGCCCATTTGGCCGAGCTTTTCGACCCGCTCGAGCAGGATCACTTGCATGGGACGCTCCTATTTCACGAGGTAGGGGATAAGCGCCATGAAGCGCGCGCGCTTGATCGCCTTGGACAGCTCGCGCTGCTTCTTGGTCGAGACCGCCGTGATGCGCGACGGCACGATCTTGCCGCGCTCCGAGATGTAGCGCTGGAGCAGCTTGACGTCCTTGTAGTCGATCTTCGGCGCATTGGCGCCCGAGAACGGGCAGGTCTTGCGGCGCCGGAAGAATGGCCGGCGGGCCATCGGAGGTTGACCGCTCATGCCTGGGCTCCTTCTTCGGCTGGTGTTTCACCCTCGCGGCGTGGCGGTCTTCCTTCGTCACGCTCGCGTTTGCGGCTCGAATTGGACTGCTCGAACCCATCCACGCGCACGGTCAAGAAGCGCAGCACGTCTTCGTTGATCTTGAGCTGGCGCTCGAGTTCGAAGATCGCCTTGGCCGGCGCATTGAGGTTCAGCAGAACGTAGTGGCCTTTGCGGTTCTTCTTGATGCGGAAGGCGAGCGTGCGCAGGCCCCAATATTCCTGCTTCTCGACCTTGCCGCCTTCGGTTTCGACGATCGTCTTCAAGTGCGTGGCCAGCGCATCGACGGCCTGCGCGCTGATGTCCTGGCGCGCGATCAGCATGTGCTCGTAGAGAGCCATGAGGCTTCATCCTTCTTTCGGGCGCGGCACGCGGAACGAGAGGAAAGGATCACTCTCGTGTCCGGCGTCGGTTCGTGAAAGCGCGGGACCATCCCGCATAGACTTGCATCGCAAGCCCCCCACGACCGCACCCGGTTGAGGCGGCGGGGTATAGCGGAAAGCCAATTCGCGGGCAAGCCGGGCTGCCAGGGGCGCCGTTCAGCCTGAATTATCAGGTCTTTTCAGCGCGGCGAGCATGCTGTGGGGATCATCGGCAGGGTCACCGGCCTCCAGCAATCCCGCCAGACGCTCATACTCGAGTGCGATACTCAGAACGAGCCGCTGGGCGTTGCCCCCGGGCAAGTCCGAAGCGATCGCCCGGAGACCCTCCGCACGTTCTCGATAGCGTTTTGCCCGTTCCAGATCCCGTCCCATCGACGGGGTTACCGCAGGCCGTGGACGTCAGGCGGGCGCATGCACACCTCCGGCCCGCACGTCGTCCGTCTGAAGCCCGAATCGAACTCTTATAGATACGTGCTGCCGGAGACCGTCCGGCGACCCTCCCACGCCCATGCGCGACCCACTCGCCCACGCCCCCCAGCGTCAGCCCTTCGCACATACCATTGCGGGAAACCTAAGGCAGCCCGAGCCCATTACATGTCACAGAAATGGCCTAGTGGTTCCACGGCCACGCCTTCGTTTTCCGGGCGAGTCCATGGATCGTGACATCGCGTCATGCGTCGCTGACGCGCTGCATCTCGTCCGCAAGGTCGGACCACTTTCTTGCGAGGTCGAGATATGAAGCACGCATCTCGGAGCTCTTGCCGGATGCGAGCCGCTCGGCCTCGATCGCCATCTCCCGACACTTGGCGATGCGCTGCTCGCGGGAAAGGTTGATGAATCCCCCCGCGTCGAATTCGCCGATGATCGTCGAGTCTTTCATTGTTGTGAGACCCACCGCGGACACCGTTGTTTTCCTTCTTGCGTCGCCGCTGCCTCGCGGCGACATCCGTTCTTGTCCACAACGACAGCATAGCAGAAAGATCGCAACGTCCGATTGCGCGCTCAGCGTGCATCCGGGTTCCGGTCATAGGCTTGCCCTCCCGTTGTCACAGAGAGATGGCTTCGAGAGCTGAAACTTGGCCAAGGGACCCAAAAAGGACGGCCGTTTGGCGTGCGCCGCCGAACTTGCTAGATCACAGTCCGGCACGGGGCGCGCGCGCGGGGCGATGCAGAAGCACGATCAGGTCTTCGCCAAGGTGGCTCGCCGCCTCATCCCCTTCATGGTGGCGCTGTACACGGTCGCGTTTCTCGACCGGGTGAACATCGGCTTTGCCGGTCTCACCATGAACCAGGACTTGAGCTTCAGCCCGGAAGTCTTTGGCTGGGGCGCAGGAATTTTCTTCATCGGCTACTTCCTGTTCGAGGTGCCGAGCAACGTCATCCTCACCCGCGTCGGCGCCAGGCGGTGGATCTGCCGGATCATGGCGACCTGGGGAGTCATCTCGGCGGCGAACGCGTTCGTCGAGACGCCGATGCAGTTCTACGTGCTGCGCTTCCTGCTCGGCCTCGCCGAAGCGGGCTTCGCGCCGGGCATGATCTTCTATCTCTCGCTGTGGTTTCCGCCGGCGCTGCGCGCGCGTTATGCGGCGTCCTATTTCATCGCCATCCCGATGACCAACGTCATCGGCGGGCCCGTGTCGGGTCTGCTTCTTCAGTGGGATGGGTTGTTGGGTCTCCACGGCTGGCAATGGCTGTTCCTTGTCGAGGCCTTGCCGGCGCTGGTGTTGGCGGTCGCCGTCTATTTCTACCTTCCCGACGGGCCGCGAGACGCGAAGTGGCTCTCGGACGGCGAGCGCGCCACGATCGAGGCGGAGCTCGCGCGCGAACGCGGCGGCGGCCACGAGCAGGTTCACGGCCTCTGGACCGCGCTCGCCGATGCGCGCGTCCTTCTTCTCTGCACGATCTACTTCTTCGTGGTCGTGGGCCTCTATGGCATCACCATCTGGCTGCCGCTGATCTTCCAGTCCATGGGCTTCTCCACCAGCGCGACGAGCATGCTCGTGGCGCTGCCTTACGCGTTGGCGGCCGTGTCGATGGTCGCCTGGGGCCGTCATAGCGATACGACCGGCGAACGGGTGTGGCACGTCGCTCTCGCCAGTCTCTTGGGTGCGTTCGGCTTTGCGCTCGCCGCGAGCGTCGGCACGCAAGCGGTCGTGCTCGTGGCGCTCACCATGGTCGCGATCAGCGTCTGTGCGACGCTCGCCCCATTTTGGGCCATCCCGCCGACATTCCTTGCCGGAACGGCCGCGGCCGGCGGCATCGCGCTGATCAATGCGGTGGGCAATCTCGGCGGCTTTGCCGGACCATACATAATGGGGTGGGCGCGCGAGGAGACCGGGAGCTATTCCGTCGGTCTCGCGATCCTTGCGGTCTCGATGGCCATCGCCGCCGTCCTCGTTCTCGCGTTGGGGCGTTTCAGGCGTCCAGCCTTCGCCTCCTGAAACCGCAAAAACGATTACCCTTCAGCCTCTTCGAAGAAGAAGTCGATAGAGCGCGCGAACTGGGCGAAGAACGCAAACAGGTTCCAGGAGATCGCGAACATCACCACGCCCCCCATGGGCCGGAACGGCCAGCCGAACGCGTTCATCAGCAGGACCGCGTTGATGAGCAGGCCTAAGCCGATATGCGCTTTCACGCGCGCATCCATCGGGCGCAGGGTGGCCTCGCGCCACTGCCGCGGCACCATCCCGATCAGCACGAGCGACTGCACGGCGACAAATACGCTCGCCACTTGCCACGTCATGTCGAGACTGAGCCCGAGCCCGTAGAGCAGGGGCGACAGCATCGCGTTCATCGCGGTCACGAGCCCGGACTGCACATAGGCCCGCGTTACCCACAGCTGAAATTTGCTCAGGTCCGAGCCGCGCATCTGGCGGAGCGCCATCAGCAAAGCCGCAAAACCAGAGAACGTGATGCCGATCTGCGCCAGCGTGTAGAAGTAACTCGCGCCCGGTAAATCCATTTCAGCCCCCGCCTGAACCCCGTGCCATCTTGCGTCAGCGCATCCGTCAATTTAAGGGGCAGATATGAGAGCCTTCATTTTTCCCGGACAGGGCAGTCAGTCGGTCGGCATGGGCAAAGCCCTTGCCGAGGCGTTCGCGGCCGCCCGCGAAGTCTTCGAAGAGGTCGACGATGCGCTCGATCAGCGGCTGTCGAAGCTTATGTGGGAGGGGCCCGAGAGCGAGCTCGCGCTCACCGAGAACACCCAGCCCGCGGTGATGACGGCGTCGGTCGCAGCACTCCGCGTGCTCCAAAGGGGCGGCGCGCTCGACCTTTCCAAGCATGCGCGGCTCGTCGCCGGCCACTCGGCCGGCGAATACGCCGCCCTCTGCGCGGCGGGCGCCTTTACCCTCTCCGACGCCGCGCGGCTGCTCAGGACTCGCGGACGCGCCATGCAGGACGCCTCGCCCGTGGGCGAGGGCGCCATGAGCGCGCTTCTGGGTATCGAGATGAACCTCGTCGAAGAGGCGTGCAAGGAAGCATCCGATGTCGGTGTGGTCGTGGTCGCCAACGACAACGCGCCGGGTCAGATCGTGATCTCCGGCGCGGCCAAGGCGGTCGAGAAGGCGAACGAGATCGCCAAGAAGAAGGGCGCCAAGCGCGCGATCCCGCTCAACGTGAGCACGCCCAACCACTCGCCGCTCCTGAAGCCCGCGGCCGAGAAGATGCGCGAGGCGCTCGCGCGCATCGCGATCCGGCCGCCCATCGTGCCGTTGGTCTCCAACGTCACCGCCGCCGAAGTCGCCGAACCCGACCTGATCCGGACCCTGCTCGTCGAGCAGCTCACCGCGCGCGTGCGCTGGCGCGAATCGGTGGCGGGCTTCCGCGCGCTCGGTGTGGCGATGACCGTCGAGCTGGGCGGCAACAAAGTGCTGACCGGCATGGTCAAGCGCATCGACAAGGATCTCGAACCGGTGACATTGGATTCGCCTGCCGATATCGAGGCCTTTGCCAAGACCTTGTGAAGCAGGATAAGCGAGAGCAAGCGGCCATGTTCGATTTGAGCGGCAAGACGGCGCTGGTGACCGGCGCCTCCGGTGGGATTGGCGGCGCGATCGCGAGCGCGCTTCACGCGCAAGGCGCGCGCGTTGTCCTTTCGGGCACACGGATGGAGGCGCTGGAGACGCTCCGCGGCGCTCTCGGCGAGCGCGCCTTTGTGGCCACTTGCGATCTGGGCGACAAGGATTCCGTTGACGAACTCGTGAAAAAAGCCGAGGCGGCCGCCGCCGCGCCCATCGACATCCTCGTCAACAACGCCGGCATCACCCGGGACAATCTGTTCATGCGCATGAAGGACGAGGAATGGGACCAGGTCATCCAGGTCAATCTCTCGGCCGCCTTCCGTCTATCCCGCGCGGTCCTGCGCGGCATGATGAAGAAGCGCTGGGGCCGAATCATCGCGATCACCTCGGTCGTTGGCGTGACGGGCAACCCGGGACAGGGAAATTATGCGGCAGCGAAAGCTGGGCTGATCGGCATGACCAAGGCGCTCGCGGCCGAAGTGGCCTCGCGCAACATCACAGTTAATACGGTGGCGCCGGGCTTCATCGCGACCGCCATGACGGATGCCCTGACCGAGGAGCAGCGGGCCGCGATCCTGGGCCGCGTCCCGGCCGGACGGCTGGGCGACCCGCGCGATGTGGGCGCCGCCGTCGTCTATCTGGCAAGCGACGAAGCAGCCTATGTCACGGGCCAGACGTTACACGTCAACGGCGGCATGGCGATGGTGTAAAGCTTTGGCTTGAAAGATCGATTTGAAAAATTGGCGGGACGCCGGAGTTTATGTTACCAAGCGCGACCTTTCGGCCATGGCTTGACCGGCGCCGCCTCGAAATGCGGGCGGATGCCTGTAAAAGCGTGGCTGAACGAATGAATAACGTGAAAGACAAAGATCAAGAGGCTAAGACGAAATGAGCGACGTCGCGGAGCGCGTGAAGAAGATCGTGGTCGAACACCTGAATGTGGATGCGGAAAAGGTAAGCGACGGCGCGAGCTTCATCGAAGACCTCGGCGCCGACAGCCTGGACACCGTCGAGCTGGTCATGGCCTTCGAGGAAGAGTTCGGGATCGAAATCCCGGACGATGCGGCCGAATCGATCGTTACGGTCGGTGACGCGATCAAGTTCATCGACAAGGCCCAGAGCTAGCGGCGGTATTGCTCGTGCGACGAACCGCCTCTAGCGTGCCATGACCGGCATGCGACGCGTCGCCATCACAGGACTGGGATTGATCACGCCGCTTGGCTGCGGCGTCGACCCGACATGGTCGCGGCTGATCGAAGGCCGCTCGGGCGCTGGCCCGATCACCAAGTTCAAGGTCGACGATCTGCCGTGCCGAATCGCCTGTGATGTTCCGCGCGGCGACGGTTCCGACGGCACGTTCAACCCCGATCAGTGGGTTGATCCGAAAGAACAGCGCCGGGTCGATGAGTTCATCACCTTCGCGATCACCGCGGCGAGCCAGGCGGTGACGGATTCGGGCTACGAGCCCAAGACCGACGAGCAACGCGAGCGCGCGGGCGTGCTCATCGGTTCGGGCATCGGCGGTCTGGACGGCATCGAGCAGGCGGCGATCCTTCTGCACGAGAAGGGGCCGCGCAAGATTTCGCCGTTCTTCATTCCCGGACGCCTGATCAATCTCGCGTCGGGCTATGTCTCGATCCGCTTCGGCTACAAGGGCCCGAACCATTCGGTCGTGACGGCCTGCTCGACCGGTGCGCACGCGATCGGCGACGCGGCGCGGCTGATCGCGCTCGACGACGCCGACGTGATGCTCGCCGGCGGCACCGAGGCGGCGATCTGCAGGCTTGGCATCGCGGGTTTCGTCGCCTGCCGGGCGCTGTCGACCGGTTTCAACGACACGCCCGAAAAGGGCTCGCGCCCGTATGACAAGGATCGCGACGGCTTCGTGATGGGCGCGGGCGCGGGCGTCGTCATGCTCGAGGAGTGGGAGCACGCCAAGGCGCGCGGGGCGAAGATCTACGCCGAGGTGAAGGGCTACGGTCTCTCGGGCGATGCCCATCACATCACCGCGCCCGCCGAAGACGGCAATGGCGGCTATCGCTCGATGCGCATGGCGCTGAAGCGCGCAGGCCTTGCGCCCGCCGACATCGACTATGTCAACGCGCACGGCACATCGACGCCGCTCGGCGATGAGATCGAGCTGCGCGCGGTGGAGAAGATCTTCGGCAATGCGACGGGCAAGCTGTCGATGTCGTCGACCAAATCGTCGATCGGCCATCTGCTGGGTGCTGCGGGCGCGGTCGAGGCGATCTTCTGCGCGCTCGCGATCCGCGATCAGATCGCGCCGCCCACGCTCAATCTCGACAATCCTTCGGTGGCGACCGAAATCGATCTCGTGCCGCATCGGGCGAAGAAGCGGCCGATCGCCGCCGCCCTGTCGAACTCCTTCGGATTCGGCGGCACGAACGCGACGCTTGTGCTGACGGCGCCTTCGTAGAAGGTCTTCATGCGACGAATCCGGACTCTCCTCCTCCTGATCGTCATCGCCGCGCTTTCTGTGGGCGGTGCCCTCTGGTGGGAAGACCGGAATTTCAACGCTCCAGGTCCGTCCGAAAAGGAAACCGTGGTGATCATCAGGCCCGGTGGCGGTGCGCGCGCGATCGCCTCGAGCCTGACCGAAGCCGGCGTCATCGATACACCGCTGCTCTTCCGCATCGGCGTCAGGCGCCGCGACCGGACGACCGAGCTCAAAGCCGGCGAATACGCATTCCCCGCGGGCGTCAGCATGGCGCAGGTGATGGACATGCTGGTCGAGCATACGGTCGTCATGCACCGCATCACCGTCGCCGAGGGCCTGACCACCGACATGGCGCTCGCGATCCTCAACGCCGATCCGGTCCTCGAAGGCCCGTCGACCACCGCCACCGAAGGCTCGCTCCTGCCCGAGACCTACGTCTTCGAGCGCGGCACGACACGCGCCGAGATGCTCGAGCGCATGCGCAAGTCGCAGAAGAAGCTGATCGCCGAGCTGTGGCCGAAGCGCAAAGAGGGCCTCCCGATCCAGTCTATCGAAGACGCGATCAAGCTTGCCTCCATCGTCGAGAAAGAAACCGGACTGCCTGAGGAAAGGCCGCGCATCGCCGCCGTGTTCGTCAATCGGTTGCGGATGGGGATGAAGCTCGAGTCCGATCCCACCATCATCTACGGCCTCACCAAGGGCGTGCCCCTCGGCCATCCGCTGCGACAGAGCGAGCTCGACACGCCCAACCCCTACAGCACGTATCAGATCACCGGCCTGCCGCCGACGCCGATCTGCAATCCCGGTCGCGATGCCATCGCGGCCGTGCTCAATCCGCCGGAGTCGGAGGACCTGTTCTTCGTCGCCAACGGCACCGGCGGCCACGCGTTCGCCAGGACCAACGCCGAGCACGAGAGAAACGTCGCTCAGTGGCGCCGCATCGAACGCGAGCAGAACCGGAACGAGTGAGGCGCTGCTACGGCTTGCGCCTCTTGGGGGTTCGTGACGATATGAGTTTGCCAATTCCGTGGAGGCGCTGTTGCCCCTCACCAGCATGACGGGTTTTGCCGACTCGCGCGGCGTGCATGGCAATCTCCGCTGGCGGTGGGAAACGAAGAGCGTCAACGGGCGTGGGCTCGATCTGCGCTTCCGGGCGCCGCTGGGTTACGAGGGGCTGGAATCGGGCGCCCGGACGCTCGCCTCCGAGCGCTTCAAGCGCGGATCGTTCCAGGTCGTGCTCACCGCGGCCGCCGATGAGGCCGGGCGGGGCTTTCGCGTCGATCCGGTGGCGCTCGCGGAAGCCGTGCGTCTCGCCAAGCGCGTCGCCGATGAGACCGGGCTCGCGCCTGCGCGCGTCGATGGCCTGCTGGCGCTCAAGGGTGTCGTCGTTCAGGAGGAGAACGCGTCCCTCGACGACGAAGCGCGGATGGCGCGCGATGCCGCCATGCTCGAAAGCCTCGCGAACGCCTACGATCTGCTCGGCCGCGCGCGGTCGAACGAAGGCGCAAAGCTCGAGGCGGTGCTCCTGAAACAGATCGGCGAGATCGAGCGCTTCACGTTGGAAGCGCGCGCGCTTGCCGTGCAGCAGCCCTTCATCCTGCGCGAGCGCATGATGGCGCAGCTCAAGGAGCTGATCGCGCCGGGCAGCAACGTGCCCGAAGAACGGGTGGCGCAGGAAGTCGCGATCCTCGCCTCGCGCGCGGATCTGAGCGAGGAGCTCGACCGGCTCGCCGCGCATTGCCAGGAGGCGAGGGCGCTTGTCGCCTCCAAAGAGCCCGCCGGCCGGAAGCTCGACTTCCTTGCACAGGAATTTAACCGCGAGGCGAATACGCTCTGCGCGAAGTCGTCGGACATCCAGCTCACCCATGTCGGGCTCGCGCTCAAAGCGGTGATCGATCAATTCCGCGAGCAGGTGCAGAACGTGGAATGAAAGCCGTGCCGATAACGCCGATTGCCCGCCGCGGATTGATGCTCGTCCTGTCCTCACCTTCGGGCGCGGGAAAATCCACGCTGTCGCGCCGCCTGCTCGAAAGCGATCCCAGGATCGCGATGTCGGTGTCGGTCACCACGCGCGCCAAGCGGCCGAACGAGGTCGAGGGCAAGGACTACCATTTCGTCACGCCCGAGCGCTTCGAAGCGATGGTGAAGCAGGACGCGTTTCTCGAGCACGCGACCGTCTTCAAGCATCGCTACGGCACGCCCAAGGATGCCGTTTACAAGATCCTCGACGAAGGCCGCGACGTGCTGTTCGACATCGATTGGCAGGGCGCTCAGCAGCTTTCGCAGAAGGCGAAAGACGATCTCGTCCGGGTGTTCATCCTGCCGCCGTCGCGCGAGGAGCTCGAGCGGCGGCTCTCGACGCGCGCGCAGGACAGTGCGGAAGTCGTCGCGGCGCGCATGGCCGAGGCCGACAACGAGATCAGCCGCTGGTCGGAATACGACTACGTCATCATCAACGACGACGTCGAGAAGTCCGAGCGCGAGCTCAAGGCGATCGTGGCCGCGGAACGGCTCAACCGCCAGCGCCAGACCGGCCTCGTCGATTTTGTCCGGACGCTGACCCGGAAATAGGTGGAGCGATGGCACGGCGCTCGTCCTGGCTTATCCTCCTTGTACTGACCGTGTTTGCCCAACCGGGCGCGCCGCGCGCAGGCACGCCCATCATCGATTGTGCGGGCTCGCCGTCCGAGGCGGTCATGACCCTGCCGCCGCCGCTCGACAAGTGGGGGAAGATCACCTGCACGCCCTACGGCCACGTTCTCGCCGCAACGGGCAATTGGACCTGGATCTGGCCCGATGGCTCCGGAACGGTCTTCATCCCGTCGCAGCTCGTGATGTCGAACCCGCAGCTCCTCGGCAACCGCTCCTACTTCGCCGGTATCGAAGTGACGCGCGTGAGGGGTGCTGAATTCGATCAGGCCTATGCCACGCTTCGCGAGGGGCTGGATCTGCAGGAAGTCCCCCCAGATGCGTATCGCGCCGATCTGACATCGGTGTCGGGCAAGGTGATGAAGGTCTATTTCTTCGACTACGACACCTTTGCCTGGGGCATGTCGTGCCCCGACAACAATTGTGTGCAGGATTCGCGCTTCATCATGCTCGATCGCACGCGCGAACCCTTGCCCCGCCGGCCGCCGATCTAAACGCCGGCCCAACGCACAACGCCACAAGGCGTTGCATCCAAAAGTTCCCAAACGCCGAGGCTAAGCTTGCAGCGATTGCAAGGGCCGCACGTTTCATTTCCCGAGGGGATGAATGTTGGGGAAATATGGAGGGTCCAATGAGGAACCCGATTCTCGGTTTCGCGTTAGCCGCGCCTTTGATGGCGGTGCTCAGTTACGGCTCGACAACTCTTGCAAATGAAGATGATCAGCAGGCTGACCGTCACCACATGATGTCATGCGCCGCGTCGTCCGATGCGGTCACCACGCTTCCTGCGCCGTTGAATCGTTGGGCCCAATTGCGCTGCACGACCGCGGGTTACGTGATCACCGGACGCGAGGGTTGGGTTTGGCTCGAGCCCACGCACAAGGCGCTCGTCGTCATCCCGTCGCAGAGCTTCGGCCGCCCGGAGGGGCCGGACCCCAATGCGCACTTCACCAAGATCGAGGTGACCAAGGTCACCGGCGACGAATTCGAACGGGCCTATGAGGTCTTCCATGCCGGATTCGATCCCAAGGATGCGAAGCCCACGGGCTATCGGCTCGACGTGACCACGATGGACGGCAAGGACATCCGCCTCTACATGTTCGATTACTTCACCTATGGCTGGGGCATGGCCTGCTCGAAGGAGCAGTGCGATCGCTCCTCGCGCTTCGTCATGCTGGACATGAACAAGGACCCGCAGCCGCTTTCGCAGCCGATCTGATCAGACCCGCTCGCCCACCACGAGGCGATAGCCCAGGTCCAGTTCGGTCTCATTCATCAACGCACCATTGCGCCGCGCCCACGTTCCATCATCGAGGTCGCGGCGCAATGCTGTCAGACCGGACTCCACGTCGCCCAAACGAGCGAAGCTCGAAATCGCGAGCCGCGCCCGCGGATCGAAGTACAACTCGGGCCGTCGCCAATAGGCTTCGAGGAAACCATCGGTGCAGTCGTGCGGGATCAAAACCGGACGAACGACGACATTCTTCAAAAGCGCGCCATAGTATGACGACGCGGGAGGAAACACCGTCCGGTCATACGCGAGTATCTCGGGAAAATAATCCCGCGTCAGCCAAGACGGCGACGCGGATGGCTTCCCACGTGAGGACGACACAGCGGTTCGCGACGCGCACCATCTCCAAAAGTCCTGCACGCTGGTCGGGCCAGTGATGGATCGTCAGAAGTGCAAGCGCCGCGTCGAACTCGCCGTCGCGAAACGGCAGGCTCATCGCCGAAGCACGCACGACCGGAGCAGCACCGCGGAGCACGCTGCCGTATCATCGTCTCCGACGGCTCCACCGCGATGACGTCTCGGTCCTTGGGCTCGTACGAGCCGGCGCCCGCGCCGACATTCACGACTCGTCGGGCATCGCCGATCGCCGCCGTGATCGCCGCCGCGATCCGCGGATCGGGCCGCCTGTATTTGGCGTAGTGCGTGCCGATCGTGTCGTAGAGCTGGGCCATGAGCGCCCTCAGGCGGAGACGAAGGTTCCGGTAAGCTCGCGCCAGCGCGCAGAACTGCGCAAGGTCGAGGTCTTCGGCGCGCAACGCGCCGTCGATGCCGGCGGTGACCAGCAGCAAGCCGGGATCGGGCGTCAGCGCCTTCAAGCTCCCGCGCAACATCTTCCGGCGCTGGCCGAACGCCGCCTGCGTGACCAGCTCCAGATCGTGCAAATCCGCGTCGAAGCGTGGCGCAGCGAGCGGCTCGAGCCGCAGCACCGACGACGTCACCTTGGGCGGCGGCACGAACGCGCGCGATGACACATCGAACAGGATGCGCGGCTCGGTCCGCCACTGCGCGATCACCGACAGCCGGCCGTAATCCTCGCTCCCAGGTTTCGCGCAGACCCGCTTCGCCACTTCCTTCTGGAACATCAGCGTGAGACTCGACCACCACGGCGGCCACTTGGCGACGGTCAGCCACTTGATGAGAAGGGCGGTGCCGATATTGAAGGGCAGGTTGGCGACGATATGCACGGGCCGCCACACGCCGAGCCCCGTCAGGACCGTGCGTTCGTCCACCTCCAGCGCGTCCGCTTCGACAATCTCGAGCGCGCCCGGTTTCGCTTGCGCGATCTGCGCCAGCGCCGGAAGCGCGCGATGATCGCGTTCGACCGCGATCACGCGCGTAGCACCTTCGGCCAAGAGCGCGCGCGTCAGTCCGCCGGGACCCGGCCCGACTTCGTACACGATCGAGCCCGCGACGCCCGCCTCGCGCGCGATGCGCCGCGTCAGGTTGAGGTCGAGGATGAAGTTCTGCCCGAGCGTCTTCTTTGCGCTCAGACCGTGGGCCGCGATGACCTCGCGCAAGGGGGGAAGGGCGTCGAGCGCGCTTTCGCTCACAAGCCGCGCCTGTCGGCGATGTCGGCGGCCATCTCGATGGCGGCGACCATGCTCGCAGCATTCGCGATGCCGCGTCCCGCGATGCCGAGCGCCGTGCCGTGGTCGGGCGATGTGCGCACGATGGGAAGCCCCAGCGTGACGTTCACGCCGGTCCAGAACGCGAGCGTCTTGATCGGGATCAGCGCCTGGTCGTGATACATGCAGAGCGCCGCGTCGTAGGTCTTGCGCGCCTCGTCGTGAAACAGCGTGTCGGCGGACAAGGGACCCGAGACCTCGTGTCCCGAAGCACGCAATTGCGCGACCGCGGGCGCGATGATGTCGATATCCTCGCGCCCCATCGTGCCGTCTTCGCCCGCGTGCGGGTTGAGCCCCGCGATCGCAAGCCGCGGCGATGCGCAGCCGAAATCGCGCGCCAGCGCCTCCAGCACGATCGTTCCCGTTGCCGCGATCGCATCCGGATCGAGCTGGCGAAAAACCTCGGACAGCGCGATGTGGATCGTGAACGGCACCACGCGCAACGGCGGCTCGACGCCGGAGGACGCGAGCATCATCACTGCGCGCTCCTGTCCCGTCAGCGCCGCCAGATATTCGGTGTGGCCCGGAAAGCCGAAACCCGCCGCCGTCAGCACCGATTTGTGGATCGGCGCCGTGACCATCGCGGCCGCCTTGCCGCTCCGGCACGCCTCCACAGCGCGCGCGATCGCGCCGGTGACCGCGTTGGCATTCTCCGGTGACGGATGGCCGGGCTCGGCGCGCACCGCGCCCCCGATATCGACGATCGCTGCCTCGAGCCCGCGCGCATCGACCTTGGCGAACGCCGCCGCTTTCCGAAACACATCGGTGTTGCCGATCAGTTCGATCGGCCGCCCGCGCACGGACCCGTTGAGCTGCGACCAGGCCTTGACGGCGACCTCCGGACCGATGCCGGAGGGCTCGCCCTGACTTACGACGATGGGGAGCTTCGTTCGCCCGCTCTCACCGCGTTTCGACAACGGCATTGCGCCTTAGGTCGCGCAGATAGCTTTTCGCGAAGACCGACATCTGCTGCACGAAAAGCTGCTGCTCCAATTCTTCGCGCGTCGGCAGTTCGAACGCCACGGGTTTCACCGCGGGCGTATCGCAGCGCATGATGACCTCGAGGCCCGCAGGCGAGAAGAACGGTTCGACGACTTTGCCGGGTTCGGTCTTCTCCAGCGCGTCGCGCAGGTCCTGCGCAAGCGCCGCCGGTTTCATCAGCCCGAGGCGCGTGTAGACCGAGCCCTGGAGCTGCGACGAAACCGTCGGCAGATCGTTGCAGGTGCGCACCGAGTTCTTGATGTTGGTGCCGAGCTGCATCGCCCGTTCCTTGATCATCTCGGACGAATTGGGCGGCAGCGGAACCAGCAGACGGTCGAGCGGCAACTCCCTCTCGGGATCGAACCCGGACGCCGATGCGGGCGTGTCTTCAACCACGAATCCGATCGGCTCGCGGCGGTCGCGCAGCGCGACGACATAGTAGCCGCCTTCGGAGCGGATCGCTCCGCTGGTTTCGCCGGGTTTCAGCTCCGAGAGCGCGCCGTCGAGCTCTTCGGACAATTGTCCTTGCACGACCCAGCCGATGTCACCGCCATCGGCAGCGGATGGCGACTGGCTGAATTGGCTCGCAACGGTCGCGAAGGGTGCGCCCTGCTTCAATTGGTCGGCGATCTGCTTGGCGCTCGCGCTCACCATCGTCTCGTCTTCGGGACGGTCGACCGCGATGAAGATTTCCGAGACGAGGAATTGCGGCTTGTCCGCGCCGGCCTTCAGCCGTTCCATCGCTTCGCTGACCTGCTGGTCGTTGATGATCACGTCCGTTCCGTAGCGCGCGCCGACGACCTTTTGCCATGTCAGCTGCGCGGCGACTTGCTGCCGGAATGTGTCGACGGTCACGCCCGCGCTCGTCACGGTCATGAGAATCTGCTCGATCGCGATCTTGTTCTCGTTCGCGATGTTCTGAAGCGCTCTGTCGACTTCGGCCTTCGACACCGCGATCTTGTGGCGCGCGGCTTCCTGAAGCTGCAGAACCTCATCTTCGACCGAGCGCAGCACCTGGGCCCTGATCTGGGCCAGCGTCTCGGGTGTCGGACGGATGCCCGAGGTCGCGATGAACAACTGAACGCGCTGGTTCAGATCGTAGTCGGAGATCACGTAGTCGTTCACGATGGCGGCCACGCCCGTCGAGATCACCGGCTTGTCGGCTTCTACGGTGACGCGCTCGGTGGCGGGTGGGGGCGGACTGCCCGGTGCGCGGGGCCCGAGAGGCGGCGGGAGATTCGGTGCCGCAGGCGGCGGTGTCGGTCCGACAGAAGCTGCCGGTGCTGCGGGGGCGGGCGCCGCGGCAGGATCTGGCGCAGCAGGAGCAGGTTCCGCGCTTGCGGCGGGGGGCGCTTCGGCGGCCGGCGCGAGCGCATCAGGGGCCTGAGCCTCGGGAGCCGGCACAAGGGAGACGGCATCCGGAGCGGTAAAGAGCCCGCTCGGCGAGATTGTGGACGCCTGGGCGGCCTCCGGCGTGGCTTCAGGGGCCTGGGCCAAAACGACCGCAGGTGTGAGCGCGATGCTCGTGAGCACCACAGCTCGAAGAATAACGGAAATCCGGTTGGACACGTTTGCTATCTCCGTTTCGAGAACCCCAAGCGGCGCGCAAAATCAGCGCCCGGTCCTGCCCACCCCGCTCCCAGAATCGCAAATCTACGCATTTCGCCCAACGCTTCAAGCGCCAGGTCGGTCAGGCGCCCGCGAAAGCCGGTCTTGAGCCCGATCCGGAAAATGACCGAGGAGGCGGGTTTCAGGTTCAAGGTCTCGGTGTCCCGGCGGTGAAAGCCCAGCTGGACGACGAAGCATTCGTCCTCGTATTTGATCCCTACGCCGCTCTCCAGCATTTGCGCCTGGGCGAGATCCCGGCGGGCTTCCCCGAAAATCCCCCAGTTGCCGTATACGGGGATGGTCGTGCTGAGACTGATCTGCTCCTGCTCCCCGATGGAGGGGTCGGCCGCGGTCTGCGGCAATTTCACATAGGCGAAATCGACCGTGAACCGCCGGAACGCCGCCTTCACATAGACCTCGTTGCGCCGGAGCGTGCCGTCCTGCGGATCGATGTTGAACTGGTGGATCAGGACCAGGCTCGGCGGGAACTGGAACTTGATCTGGCCGACGATGTCGGATTGCTGGTCGCCGAGCCCCGAACCCGGCGCGAAATTGGGGTCCGCGCGGAAGCGGAAATTCTGCCCGAGCGTTGCTTCGATCGAGCCCGTGGGGAGCAGCGCGGTCGCACGGAAGCCGATATTGGAGCGCGTACCGCCTGCCCACAGGTCGAGGCCCGGCGTCTGCATCGGGCTGAACAGGTTGGTCGCGTCGAACTCGAAGCTCCGGCTGTCCTCGATGGGAATGCCCGGCGGATTGCCGCCCGAGGATGCGACGATCAATTGCGCGATCGGCTCCACGACCAGAGTTGTGTTTCGGTTGACGCCGATTTGGCGAGCGAAGGGCCAGCGCCATTCGGCCATGCCGAACCCGAGCGCGCGCCCCGTGGTCTGCGTGTCGGGCGTTCCCATCGAGGGACCGAACGCGCCGTCGTTGTTGACATAGTAGATGTCGCCTCGCAGCAGCGCCTCGAAGGTCACGACCTGGCCATTGCTGGTGGTGAACGGTGCGCGCCAATCGGCGGAGGTCGAACCGCGCACGACGTCCTCGCCGATGTCGCGGGAAAGGATAAGCGCGCTCGCGTCGACGCGAAGCCTTCCGTAGAAGAGTTTCTCGTCCGGAATATGTGTGAACTCGATCAGCGGGAGCGGAACCGGGATCTGTCCCGGAATGTCGTTCGCGCGCACGCTCTGGAAAAACCACCCGTCGAAGGACAGACGGTTGCGGTCGCGGATCTGTTCGATGAATGCGTTCGACGTGAACCGGTCGAGATAGGACAGCTCGTAGCGCTGAAGATACGTGTCGTTCGACGTGAGCTGCACGTCGAAGCCCGAACGCCACTCCTGTGACATGTCGAAACGGCCCGACCCGAACAGGCTGCTGTTCCATGTGCTGCGGCCCGGTTTACCTGCCGCGCCGGGGTCGTAGGCGACCGTGTTCTGGAACCACAACCCGCCGTCGTCCCAGCGCTGCCGGTATTCGGTTTGCAGCGCCACGCCCGCTTTCGTCGTGATCAGCGGATCGATCGTGAGGTCCTGCGAAGGACTGAGCGTGATGAAATAGGGAATCTTGACGAAGGACCCGAGATAGGTCGACGAGCCGATGTCGGGCAGCAGGAAGCCGCTCTTGTGCCGGACCGTTGGATCGGCCTGCGAGAAAGAGGGCAGGTAGAGCACTTGGCGTCCGAGGAACTCGAACGACGCGCCCTCGAAGGTGAACTCCCTCTCGACCTGATCGTGCGTGATGCGTTCGGCGCGGATCTGCCACAGCGGCATCCGCTCGCCTTCCTCGCGGCAGATGGCGCACGGCGTGAACACCGCCCCGTTGGCCACCGTGACGCGGCCGTCGCGTCGCTCGCCCGAGGCCGCGGCCAGCCGCGCGTTCTGTCCGATCAGCGCGGCAAAGCCGGAGAGCGCTCCTTCGCGCAAGTCGCGCGTGAGTTCCACGCTGTCCGCGAATGCCACATTGCCGCTCGCGTCCTGCAGGCTGACATTGCCAGACGCGGTGACGAGATCGCGAACCTCGTCATAGGTGACCTGATCGGCCAGAAGCGTGCGGTCCTGGTCGGAGATTTCGACATTCCCGCGCGCGGTCACGGTGCGCGCTTTCGAGTCATAGGTGATCTCGTCCGCCTTCAGCAGAATCTGCTGCGGTGCCTCGATCTCTGCGGCGTGTGCAGACGCGCACGCGACAGCCATCAGCGCCGTGGCGGCGCAGGCAGTGCGGAAATATCCAAAACGCCCCCGCAACCCCCGCGTTCGCTTCACCCGTCTTCCTCGTGGAAAAGCAATGTCATGCCGAGCAGGATCGCCGCTGCCGACGGGGCGACGGCGGCAAGCGGCGTGGGCAGGATGCCGGAGCGTCCGAGCGCTTCGGTCATGGTATCCAAGAAGTACACCCCGAAACCTGAAAGGATCGCCGCGAGAACGAGTTGCGGCACGCCCCCAAGACGCGAGAACCGGAACGAGAAGCTCGCAGCCATGAACACCATGGCCGAGAACAACAGCGGCAAGGCCAGCAGCGAATACCAGTAGAGCCTGTGCCTGAGCGCCGAGAACCCTGCGCCTTCGGCATTGGCGATGAACCGCGGCAAGTCCCAGAACGAGATCGTATCGGGCGAGGCGAAGCTCTCCTGGATCTGCGCCGGTGTAAGTTCCGTGGGCAGGTCGTAGCTCGCCTGTTTTTGCGGCAGTCCGTCAGCGCCGCTGATCCACGCATCGGTCAGGCGCCAGCGTCCGGGTTCCAGGTCGGCCGACGCCGCGTCGATGCGCCCCGCAAAACGGTCGAGCCCGTTGTAGGAAAACACCGTCACGTCCTCGAGATGGATTCCCTGATCGGCCACTCGTAGCGCGTGGATCACCGATTGGTGCTCGACGTCGCCCTGACGCAGCCACAAGCCCGTCGACGACACCGCGAGCTGCGACGCCTGGCCCTGGACGTAGCGCGCCTCGAGCCGGGCATATTGCGAAAGGAACGCGGCGGCGACGGGGCTGAACACGGTCATGCTCAACACGCCGAGACCGATGGCCACCACCAGCGAGGGCGTCAGGAACTGCCAGGCCGAGATCCCCGCCGCACGCGTCGCCACCAGCTCGTTGCTCTTCGACATGCGCGAGAAGGCGAAGATCGCGCCGAGCAGCACCGCGAAGGGCATCAATTTCTGCGCGATGTCCGGCAGCTTGAGCAGGCTCATGCTCAAGATGACGTCCATCGGAATGCCGCGATCCGACGTGCGCGTGAAGAGGTCGGCAAGATCGATCGAGAGCGCAAGCGCCGCGAACGCGCTGAAGACCATCAGCACCGACAGCATGAAGCGACGTGCCAGATAGCCCATCAAGGTCAGCGACCATGTCATGTCGTGGCCTCACGCGGCGCGCGCGCGAACAGGCGTTTGACCGCAGCCGGAATGAGCGGGATGTCCGCGAGGATCGCCGCACCGATGAGTATACCCACCAGCGGGATGACGTAGAGCACCGCAAGGAATGCAGGATTGCGCGCCGCCGTTCCTTGTGCCGCATAGCCCAGGAGCCGCAACAGCGCGGCGGCGAGCGCCGCGCCCGTCAGCCTCAGAGCATAGCTTGCCCTCGCCATGTGTCCCTTGGCGGTGGCGGCGAGCGCGATCAGCGCAAACGCAAGGCAATAGAGCGGAGCGGAGAGCCGGTTATGCGCTTCGGCCAGATAGACTCCACGCCGCGCGTCCTGATTGTCGCCCGTCAGCTGCGGCTCGAGCAGCTCGGAGAGATAGCGTTCGCTGGTCTCGCGCTCGTTTGCCCGCGGCTGTCCCGCATATTCGTCGAGATCGAACACATAGCGGTCGAATTTCAGCACCGAGAGCTTGGAACCGGAGTCCTCGGAACGCTCGATATTGCCCTTGAGCATGATGAGGCGCGCGCCCACTGGCGTCTGCGCAAGCACGCCCGTCTCGGCGATATAGGTGATCGGCTTCGTGAGATCGCGGTTGTCGTGGACCAGGATGCCCTTGATCTCGCCCGTCGGCGACAGCTCGCGGATGAAGACCGTCAGTCCCTCGCTCGGCGTCGTGAACGAGCCTTCGCGCAGGATCGCCGCACCGATGTCGGCGCGGATCTCGAACACCTTGTCGCGCGTCAGGCGCTGGCCGAGCGGCATCAGATAGAGGCTGCACAGATAGGTCAGCGCCATGGCCATCGCCGCGGCGGCAATCACGGGAGCCGCCATCTGGACGCGGCTCAGTCCCGCCGACCACATCACCACCAGCTCGCTGTCATGATTGAGCTTGTTCAAGGCGAACAGGGCGGCGCCGAACAAGGCGATCGGGACGATGACGACGAGCAGGCTCGGCAGCATCAGCAGCGTGAGATAGGCAAAGATGCCGGCCGACTGTCCGCGGTTGATGACCAGATCGAGCAGCCGCAGGGACTGGGTCATCCAGACAACCAGCGTCAGCAGAAGCGTGAACAGCAGGAACGGTCCAAGAATCTGCCGCAGGATGTACGAGGACAGTTTTCGCATTCGAATCAGGTACCAGAAAACGGCGTCCAGGTGTCCAGAAAAAATGCCGTGGATGCGATCAACTCTAAATTCTGATACCTGATAGCGACACCAATTTCCGGAGTGTTTCCTTCATGCAGATATCCTTTGCCGCGCCGGGCTCGATCGGCCCCGGCGCATCTGGTCTTGAGCGTTCAGGACGGCGGCGTGCTGTCTGCCCAGGCGGCCCGCTACGACGAGATGACCGCAGGAGCGCTCAAGCGGGCCATCGAGGTCAGCCGTTTCAAAGGCCAGGCGGGTCAAAGCATCGAAGTGCTGGCGCCCGCAGGCGTCAAGTCGTCGCGGATCATCCTCGCCGGTGTCGGCAAGGGCGAGAAATTCGACGGCAACGCCGCCGAGCGCCTGGCCGCGACCATCGCCGGCCGTCTGCTCGCGAGCGGCGAGCAGACCCTGACCTTTGCTCTTGACGCTCCCAAGCGGGCCAAGGTCTCCGAAGCGGAGATGGCGGTGCATCTGGCGACCGGCGCCTATCTGCGCAGCTACCGCTTCGACCATTACCGCAAGCTCGGCGAGGACGAGAAGCAGACGCTGAAGGACGTCGTCATCGCCACCAAGGCAGCACCCGCTTCGCGCAAATTGTGGGCGGATGCGGACGCCGTGAACGAGGGCATCTTCGTCGCCCGCGATCTCGTCAACGAGCCGCCGAACATTCTGTACCCGGACGAAGCGGCCAAGCGCGCGCTGCAGCTGAAGAAGCTCGGCGTCAAGGTCGAGGTCCTCGACGTGCCGGCGATGAAGAAGCTCGGGATGAACGCGCTGCTCGGCGTCGGCCAGGGCAGCACGCACGATGCCCGCATGGTCGTGATGCAGTGGAACGGCGCGAAGAAGAGCGCCAAGGGGAAGGATGCGCCGGGACCGCTCGCCTTCATCGGCAAGGGCGTGTGTTTCGATTCCGGTGGACTGTCGCTCAAGACGGGCGCGGGCATGATGGGCATGAAGGGCGACATGGCGGGTGCGGCCGCCGTCGTCGGGCTCATGCACGCGCTCGCCAAGCGCAAGGCGCGCGTCGATGCCGTCGGCCTCATCGGGCTCGTCGAGAACATGCCCGACGGGAACGCCCAGCGCCCCAACGACATCGTCAAGACGATGTCGGGGCAGACGATCGAGATCCTCAACACCGATGCCGAAGGCCGGCTCGTGCTCGCCGACGTGCTCTGGTACGCGCAATCGCGCTTCAAGCCGCGCTTCATGATCAATCTCGCGACGCTCACGGGCGCCATCCTGGTCGCGCTCGGCACCGAGCATGCCGGTCTCTTCAGCAACAACGACGAGCTCTCGCAGCGATCTGACCAAGGCGGGCCTCAAGGAGGGCGAGCTCGTGTGGCGCCTTCCGCTCGGCGACGCCTATGACAAGCTCGTCAAGTCCAAGATCGCCGACATGAAGAACATCGGCGGCCCGAACGCGGGCTCGATCACGGCGGCGCAGATCCTTCAGCGCTTCGTCAACAAGGTGCCGTGGGTGCATCTCGACATCGCGGGTGTCGCTTGGCAGGACGGCGAACAGCGGCCGCTGGCCCCCTCGTGGGGCACCGGCTGGGGCGTGCGCCTGCTCAACCGGCTGGTCGCCGACGCTTACGAGTGACCCGCGCGTGAGCGAGGTGCTGTTCTTTCACTTGGAAAGTGCGAACCTGGAGGACACGCTTCCAGTGATGCTCGAGCGCACGCGCGAACGCGACCAAAAACGCGCGGTCGTGCGCGTCGGCACCGCGGAGCGCATGGAGACGCTCGACGCGCATCTCTGGACCTACTCGGAGCAGACCTTCCTCGCGCACGGGACTGCCGCGGAAGGACACAAGTCGCGCCAGCCGATCTACCTGACGACCGAGAACGACAATCCCAACAAGGCGCAGGTCCTTTTCCTCGTCGATGGCGCCGTGCCCGACGATTGGGCCGCGCCGTCCTTGCGCGATTATTCGCGCATCGTGCTCATGTTCGACGGGCGGGACGAGAGCGCGCTCAACGCCGCGCGCGCGCAATGGCGCACCTGCAAGCAGGCCGGCCACGACGCGACCTATTGGAAGCAATCGCCCGCCGGCAAATGGGAGAAGCAGGGCTAGGACCTGACGATGGCCGGGATGTTCGAATCCGCTCGCCGTCCGCTGAAGCCCGCGGAAACCCGCTTCCTGCAGGCAAAGATCAAGAACCTGTCTGGGGCGAGGCCGGCGCACGTCCAAGCTCTATCTTCCGATCACGGCGGCCATCACGTTCGTCCTGTGGCTCGTCACGATCTTCATCGCCGATGCGCCATGGTTCGTGATCACGGTGTTCTGGCTCGTCGCAGGCCTCGTGCTCGCGCTCTGGGTCGCTCGCGACGCCAAGAAGGATGCGGCTCAACTTCAATCGATGGTGCAGGGCCTGCAAGTCCGCGCTGAAGAGAAACTCCGCCGACGTCTACGACGTGCAGGCGAGGTCCTTCGTCGAGTTCGAGGAGATCGAGGACGAGGGCGCCGCTTACGCGTTCGAGCTCGAAGACGGCCGGGTGCTGTTCATCTCGGGCCAGGAGTTCTATCCCGGCGCGAAGTTTCCGAGCCTCGATTTTTCGTTGGTCTACTTCCTGGACGAGAACGGCCAGACGGTCGACATGCAGATCGAGAAACGCGGACCCAAAGCCGCGCCCGGCGCGTCTCATCCCCGCCATGATCAAGCGCAGGCTCGAAATCCCCGAGCATCTCGAAACGCGCCCCGGCGGCATCGCGCACCTCGAGGACCACTTGGCGGAGCCGGACTAGAATGCGGGCATTCATCACACGTTAAGCAAACGGCAAACGCCCCATGCTAATGTCCGCCCAACTCTGACTGCGTCGGGGGGCGCGGTGCCCGATGGGCGTATCGATCTCTTGGCTTGCCGTAAGCGACATGGAGCCGGAAGCCATCCACAAGCAGTTGGGTCTGCTTTCGTCTCGCGAATTCGACGCCGATATCAAATATCCGTACGCGGGCCGTGTGCTGCCGAGCGGTTGGTACTTGGTCGTTGCCAATCGTTGTGACTCCCCCATGGTGCGAGACGATATGCTTTCGTCCCTATCCATGAGCGCAAGAGTCGTCGCCGCTTCGATCGAAGAGCATGTGATGTACTGCTTTTCGACGTGCTGGCTGAACGGACAGCAGGAATGGCGTGTCCAGCACGAAGCCGAAAAAGGAACTACGCATCTCCAAGTGTCCGGATCGCCGCCCGCGGAATTGGAGACCCTTCGTCAAGGAGCCCTTGCTCGGCAGATATGCCATGACGATAGCTTGGGCGTGGACTACGTCTTCGACGTCCCTCTCGAACTCGCCAAGCACCTCGTGGGCTTCAGGCATGATGAAAGCGCGCCGGGTCCCGAGCTCGAATTCTTCGAGATCTTGAAGGTCGATGAACGCGCAGAGACCCCGCTCAAGAGAGAGCGCTGGAAATTCTGGTAGCGGTCAACTCTCGCTCTGCGCCGCCTCGTAGCGCTCGGCCGCTTCGATCCAGTTCGCTTCCGCGGCCGCGAGCGCGCGCGTCGCTTCCGCGCGCTTCTTCGAAAGAGCGTTGCCCTTGGCCGGGTCCTTGTCGAACAGCCCCGGCTTCGCGAGCTCTGCATCGATCGTCTCGATCTCTCCGTGCCGCTTTGCGACCTCGCGCTCGTAGCGGTCCATCGCATCCTTGAGCGGCTTCAGCGCCTGGCGCTTGTTCGCCGCCTCGCGCCGCTGTTCGGCTTTTCCGGCGCGCCCGTTGCGCTCGGATGCCCGCTCCGGTTCCGCCGTCTTGGAGAGCACCAGCCGCTGATAGTCCTCGATGTCGCCGTCGAACGGCGTGACGCGCCCGTCGGCAACGAGCAGCAGCCGGTCGGCGCACGCTTCGATCAGGCGTCTATCGTGGCTGATGATGACGACCGCGCCCTCGTATTCGTTCAGCGCCGCAAGCAATTCCTCTCGCGCGTCGATGTCGAGATGGTTGGTCGGCTCGTCCAGGATCAAGAGATTGGGCTTGTCCAGCGTCGCGATCGCGAGCAGCAGCCGCGCCCGCTCGCCGCCGGACAATTGCGCGATCGGCGTCTCCGCCTTCTCGCCCGAGAACCCGAACCCGCCGAGCTGGGTGCGCGCCCGCGTCTCGTCGAGACGCGGCCGGTGCGCGACCAGCGTCTGCAGCGCCGTGCGCTCCGCCTCGAGCTCGTCGAGCTGATGCTGCGCGAAATAGCCGACCGCGACCTTGCGCGCCCGCGTCATCTCGCCCGACATCGGCGCAAGCCGTCCCGAGATCAGCTTCGCCAGCGTCGACTTGCCGTTGCCGTTGCTTCCCAGAAGCGCGATCCGGTCATCGGAATCGATGCGCAGCGTCAGATACGACAGCACCGGCTTTCCCGGCACATAGCCGACCGACACGCGATCGAGCGCGACCAGCGGCGGCTGCGCGGGCTCGGGCTGCGGAATGCGGATCGGCGCCAGGTGCTCGTCGATCACCGCCGCGATCGGTTTCATCTTCTCGAGCCACTTCATGCGGCTCTGCGCCTGCCGCGCCTTCGACGCCTTGTAGCGGAAGCGGTCGACGAAGGCCTGGATGCGTTTGCGCTCGGCCTCCTGCTGCGTGCGCTGCGCCTCCGCGAGCGCGCGCTTCATCTCGCGCGTCTCCACAAACGTGTCGTAGCCGCCGCTGTAGAGCGTCAGCTTGCTGTGCTCGAGATGCAGGATCGAATCCACCGCGCGGTTCAGCAGATCGCGGTCGTGGCTCACCAGCAGGATCGTGCCGCGATAGCGCTTGAGGAAATCCTCGAGCCACAGCGCGCCTTCGAGATCGAGATAGTTCGTCGGCTCGTCCAGCAGCAGAAGATCGGGCGCGGAGAACAACAGCGCCGCGAGCGCGACCCGCATGCGCCAGCCGCCGGAGAACTCCGAGCACGGGCGCTGCTGCTCCGCCTCGCCGAATCCCAAGCCCGGCGAGAATGCGCGCCGCCCGCGCGGGCGCCGCATACGCATCGATCGCATCGAGCCGCGCATGGATCTCTCCGAGCCGCGCCGGATCGCCGTCGTCTTCCGCGGCCGCAAGCAGCTGCGTGCGCTCCTTGTCGGCCGCGAGCACCGTATCGATCAGGCTCATCGGACCCGACGGCGCTTCCTGCGCCACCGCGCCGATACGCCAGCCCTTGGTGTACTCCACGTGCCCGGTCTCGGTGTCGCGCTCGCCGAGGATCAGCCTCAGCAGCGTCGTCTTGCCCGCGCCGTTGCGCCCGACGAGCCCGACCTTCCGCCCATCCGAGATCGCCGCGTTGGCGCCGTCGAGGATGAGGCGGTCGCCGATCCGCACCGTGACGTTGTCGACGATCAGCACCGCTTGCTGCTCAGATCTTGAAACTCTCGTGCGTTCCGGGGTGGAACATCTCGTGCGCCTGCATCAGGCGCGGCGACAGCCCTTGCGCGAAGTGATGGCGCAGGAACGCATCGATCGCCTTGCGGTTGGGCTCGAGGCCATAGGGCCAGAAATCCTCGCCCATCATCGAGCGCGCGAAGCTCACCTGTTCCTCGACGAAGGGCAGCGTCACCTTCGTCGCCGACACGTCGATCAGCGCATCCACCGCCATCGCCTTCGACTGCTCGAACGCTTTGAGCACCGCCGCCGGCAGCCAGGGATGCTGCTCCGCCAGCGTCTTGCGCAGCCCGATCAGGTGCATGATCGGGAACACGCCGGTCCGCTTGTAGTAGTCGGTCGCCGCGCCCGCCGAATCGCGGAACAGCAATCCCACATGCGGGCTCGCAAGCGCCGCCTTCGATGGTGCGCGCGGCCCCATGAACGCGTCGATCTCGCCTTCGAGCAGAAGCTCGGAGATCGTCTTGCCCTCGGGCGCGTTCTCCAGCACGACGCCCGGCGGCAGGTTGATCGTGATCTTCTCCGGCCGCCCCGCGTGCTCGATGCCGCCGCGCACCCAGCGCATGTCGGCGGGCTTCACGCCGAAATCGTCTTCCAGGATCGCGCGCGCCCACACATTCGCGGTGAGCTGATACTCCGGCACGCCGATGGTTTTGCCCTTCAGGTCCTTCGGCTCCCTGATGCGGTCGGTGCGCACATAGATCGACGTGTGCCGGAAGCAGCGCGATACGAAGGCGGGAATCCCGACATAGGGACACGTGCCGAGCGCCGTCTTCACCGTGAAGCTCGAGAACGACAGCTCGCAGATGTCGAAATCCTGCGAGCGGAACGCGCGGAAGAAGATCTCCTCCGGGCACAGCTTCATGAACACGGGATCGACGCCGTCGATCATGACCGCGCCGTCGATCAGCGGCCGGTTCCGGTCATAGTCGCCGATGGCGACCGAGAGATTGAGCTTGGACATGGGGAGCATCCGGCAGTGACGGTCCTGTCATACGGAAAACGCGCGCGCGACGCAAAGCTTGCGGGTCGCTCAAGCTGGCCGCTATAAGGCGCGCACTTTCGTCCTTAGGAGTGACACATGGCCGTTGAGCGCACGCTTTCCATCATCAAACCCGATGCAACCCGCCGCAATCTCACGGGCGAGATCGTCGCCCGCTTCGAGAAGGCGGGCCTGCGCGTCGTGGCGCAGAAGCGCATGTGGCTCACGCGCCAGCAGGCCGAAGCGTTCTACGCGGTCCACAGGGAGCGGCCCTTCTTCGGCGGACTTGTCGAATTTATGACATCAGGTCCCGTCGTCGTGCAGGTCCTTCAGGGCGAAGGCGCGGTCGCGAAGAACCGCGAAGTGATGGGCGCGACCAATCCGGAGAAGGCCGCCCCCGGCACGATCCGCAAGGACTTCGCCGAGAACATCGAAGCGAATTCCGTGCACGGCTCCGATGCGCCGGAAACCGCCGCCAACGAAATCCGCTTCTTCTTCAGCGATCTCGAAATCGTCGGCTGATCAGTCGCCCTGCTGGCGCCAGCGATAGGTCCGGCCGTCCCAATAGATCAGGCCGCTCGCGGACTCGAGCTTCTGCACCAGAAGCGCGTCGCCGCGCAGAGCGAGAGGCGCCTTCGCGCCCGCATCAGCCGGGATTGATCTGCGTGCATCGATGCTCCACGCATCGAGCCAGGAGAAATCCGCACCGCCGTTTCCGATCTCGCGGCCCGCACCCACGACGATCGGAGTCGATCGAGCCCGCGTGCAGGATCGCGATGCCCTGTTGCATCGTCCGCTTGTGCTCGATCAGCACGGCGACATCGAGCCGGCCGTCGCCGTTGAAATCGCCCTGCAGGAAATACGGGATTGATGCGCGTCGAGAGCGCATAGGTCGAAGCAAAGCGCTGCTCGCTGAGGATCGGCTCGGCCCACGGCGGAAGATTCTGCAGTTCCTGCCCATGTCGGTTCGCGGCCGAGCGCGCCGCCGGATGCGAGCAGCGCGACGGCGACGACCGCGAACATCCGGCTGCCCATGATCAGGGCTGCTCTTTGAGCAGGGCGCGGAACGTCGAGCCGTCCTCGTAGATCAGATCGTCGACCAGCCAGCCCGATCCCTGGCGCACGACTTGCGCCCGAACCGTTCGCCGTGTCGGGCCGATCGTCATGACCACCGGCACGTTGGCCTTGCCCGCATCCATGACAGCTTCGCCCACCTGAAATGCGGACGGATATTCCTGCGTGTTGGTGAACGGATCGCCGTTGATGACGGGCGGCTCGTCGCGCGGTTGCGGCCGGCGCATATACGCGTCGATCTCCTGATTGAGCCCGGGCGTGAGCCAATTGCGCTTCCGCGCGACGGTGTCACGCGTGAAGCCCATGTCGTGCATGAAATGATCGGCGAACAATTGCTGCACGGTCGCCCGCGGAGTTTGTTGAGCGTTGTCCGCAGCGAAGACGTTTACAGGCATGACCAGGAGCAACAAGGCAAGCAGCAAGCGCATGATCGGCTCTTTCGTTCTTCGCCTCGATTATATCCCAGGCACGATCGCCTATTTGAAGATTTCTTCCGTTTTGGCGACCTTGGCTCGCTCTCGGAAGGCAAAGGGGCTCTTTGGAGGATCGCCGAAACGGTTCGCGTGAGGCTGACCCGGTATCAGACCCAGCACCACGATAAAGCCTGCGACCGCCAGGAACACGGCGCCGAAAACGATGTAGGCGTCCTCGGGCGAAAACACCGCGATCGCGACACCGATCGCGGTCAGTTCAATACCTATCGGTATCACCACCCACCAGCCGGACTTCCCCAAATCGTGCAGGCGCGGGACGCACATGAGGACCAGCATCGCCTCGCCGACACGCGGAGGCCTGATGCCAACCACGCTCATGAGGGCGACTGCGCCTACGAGAATGCAGAGACACAGCCAGTACGTTGCTCTGTTGAAACGTCCGCGCATGCAGCTTCTGTCGGTGCAAGATGGCGCAGCCTATCAAAATCGCACGCGCCCTTCGATGACGCGCTTGAGCGCCAGGGGATAGAGCTTGTGCTCTTCGTCCAGCACGCGCGCGGCCAGCGTCTCGGGCGTATCTCGATCGAGCACCGGCACGACCGATTGGGCGATGATCGGTCCGGAATCGACTTCGGCCGCGACGAAATGCACCGTGCAGCCCGACATCTTCACGCCGGCGGCGATCGCCTGTTCATGCACATGCGTGCCCTTGAATGCCGGCAGCAGCGAGGGATGGATGTTGATCATGCGCCCTTCCCATTGGCGCACGAAGCCTTCGCTGTGGATGCGCATGAAGCCCGCTTCGCAGACGATCTCGACACCCGCCTCGCGCAGCGCGGCATCGATCGCCGCATCGAACGCTTCGCGCGACGCGAACGACTTATGGGGAATGACCTTGGTCGGAATACCCGCATTCGCGGCGTGAGTGAGCCCACCAGCCTCAGCCACGTTCGAAATCACGAGCACGATCTCGGCCGGATAATTCGCATCGGCGCAGGCTTCGATCAGCGACTTCAGATTGCTGCCGCGCCCCGAGATGAGCACGCCGACCTTGCGCTTGGCGCTCATGCGCCGCGCAAGCTGCCGGTGTAGCGCACCGCCGGCTCGGACCCCTCGGCGCTCTGGAGCCCGCCGATGACGAACGCGTTCTCGCCCGCCGCATTGAACGAAGCGATCACGTCGGAGGCGCGCGCGGCGTCCGCCACCACGATCAATCCAACGCCGCAATTGAACGTGCGCAGCATCTCGCTTTCCGGCAGCCCCGCTTCGCGCGCGAGCCAGCCGAACACCGGCGGCAGCCGCCACGAGTCGAGATTGATCTCCGCGTCCAGTTTCGCCGGCAACACGCGCGGCAAGTTCTCGGTGACGCCGCCGCCGGTGATGTGCGCGAGTCCCTTGATGCCGCCCGCGCGGATCGCCGCCAACGCCGACTTCACGTAGAGGCGCGTCGGCGTCAGCAGCGCATCGCCAAGCGTCGTGCCGCCGACAAACGGCGCGGGCGAGGAGAGCGCCATCCCGGTCATCGCCACCACTTTGCGCACCAGCGAATAGCCGTTCGAATGCACGCCGGATGACGCGACGCCGATCAGCACATCGCCGTCGCGCATCGTGTCCAGCTTCGGCAGCACGTGGCCACGCTCGACAGCGCCCACGGCAAATCCGGCAAGATCGAAATCGCCCTTCGCATAGAGGCCCGGCATCTCCGCCGTCTCGCCGCCGATCAGCGCGCAGCCCGACGCCTTGCAGGCGCGCGCGATGCCCTCGACCACTTGGGCCGCCGCATCCACGTCGAGCGCGCCCGTCGCGTAGTAGTCCAGGAAGAACAGAGGCTCCGCGCCCTGCACGACGATGTCGTTGACGCACATCGCGACCAGGTCCTGGCCGATCGTGTCGTAGCGCTTCATGTCGATGGCGAGCTTGACCTTGGTGCCGACGCCATCGGTCGAGGCGACAAGCAGCGGGTCCTTGAAACCCGCTGCCTTCAGATCGAACAGGCCGCCGAAGCCGCCGAGATCCGCGCCCGCGCCCGGACGCGCCGTCGCTTTCGCGGCGGGCGCGATGCGATCGACAAGCGCATCACCGGCGTCGATATCGACGCCGGCGTCCTTGTAGGTGACGCGGTTTTTGCCGGTGCTCATGCGTCATTGCTCATGCGTCATGCTGTAAGCAGCGTGGCGTGGCGACGCAAGAGCACGCAGTGCTACAGCGTAGCGCTACCGGTAATCGCGGTCGTAGCTGTCGTACGGCGGATCGAACGGCCCGCCGGGACGCTCGAATCCCCGATAGTCGCCGCGCCCGAACCGGCCATAGTCCCGGTCGAAGCCGTAGCGTCGCCATCCGCGCGCGCCGCGATCTTCGCGTCCGGGCGAGAACAGGTTCTCGTCGGCCGCGCGCTTCTGATCGTCGCTCAGCGCCGCATAGAGCGGGCGCAACGCGCTCAGCAGGCGATCGTAATAGGCGCCACGCTCTTCGAGACCCTGCTGGCGCCGTTCGAGCCGCTCGACGATGCCGGGCGGCGGCGCATTCCGGCCATCGGGCCCTCCATTGGACCGCCGCGGAACTCGTCGCGCCGATCGAAGAACTGGTCGCGGCCCGCCTGGGCTTCGCGCCGCACCGCATCGGCGAAAATGGCCCAGACCTGCTCCTGTTGAGGCGTGATCCTGAGCTCGGAATGCAGGAAGTTGAGCCGGCGCTCCAACCGGTCTTCGAACCGGTTCGCGCGCCGGTCAAATCCGCGCGGATCGCCTCGATCGTTCGGGGCCGGCGCGGCGCGGTTTGGATCGGCCGGAAGCTGTTGCGGAGGCGTCTGGGCGCTGCTGATGACGGGCGCGAGCCCGATGGTTGCAGCGGCCGCGATCCCGAGCGCGATGAGGGCGCTCCGGGAACTCTTGAGGTTCATGGCTATTCTCCTTGGTGCACAAACACACAGTGTTGTGCAATCGACCCTCCTGAGGCGTCACAATAATAACCGCTAAGGGCTTGTCCCAGTTAAAAAAGTTTTAGTGGCGAGGCATCTAGATATGGAAGTTGCAGGCATCACCCGCGGCGTCTTCCGTCCGTCACGCGGTCTCCCTATAGTTAAGGCCGAAAGGATTCCCATGCGCCGCTTGCTTATCTTCGCCTTTGCCCTCGCGGCGGTGAGCTTTGCCGCCTCCGCTCATGCTGCGCCTGCACCGGCCCCTGCCGCGGCGCAAGCCGGTGACCTGTATACGGTCAACAATATCAGGGTGGATGCGACCGCCGAATCCGCGCAGACCGCCCGCGATGCGGCCATGGCGCAGGGGCGGCCGCAGGCCTGGACGCGCATCTATCGCCGGCTCACGCCCCAGGCCATGTGGGCACGCCAGCCGCGCCTCGCCGACGCGCAATTGTTCCGTCTGATCCGGAGCTTCGAGGTCGCGGGCGAACGCCGGTCGACGACGCGCTATCTCGCCGACGTGACGTTCCACTTCAATCCGATCGCCGTGCGCCAGGCTCTTCGCCAGGCGGGCATCTCCTTCACCGAGGCGCGGTCTCGTCCTGCGCTCGTCATTCCGGTGGTCGGCGATGAGCGCTTCGATCCGATGAGCATGTGGGCTATGGCGTGGAGCGACGAAGTCTTTCGCCAGGGCCTTGTGCCGATGATCCTGCCCGACGCGGATGCCGAGAACGACGAGGTGTTGTCGCGTCCCGATCTCGCGCAGGCTGACTGGGCTTCGCTCACGCCGATCGCGCAGCGCTACAATGCGAGCCTCGTCGTCGTTGCGATCGCGAGCGCCGATGGCCGCTCCGTGCGCTCGATCGAGATTTCCCCCACCGCACGCACGCCGTCCTCCTTCGCGTTCGCGCAGCCGAATTTTCCCGCGCTCGCCGATGCGGTGACGGACAAGGTCGCGGAAACCTGGAAGTCGCGCTCATCCGTGGACTATGCGACGCGCGCTCGTCTTGTCGCCGATGTGCAGTTCAACTCGCTCGAGGAATGGGCGCGCATCCGCACGCAACTCGGCGCGGTGCGGGCGGTGTCCGACTTCGAGGTCGTGGGTCTCGCGCGCAACGAAGCCGAAGTCGATCTCTCCTATTTCGGACGCGTCGAGCAACTGCGTGACGCGATGGCGCAACAGAATCTGAGCCTCGTGAACGGCCCTGAGGGCTTTACGCTCCAGCTTGGAGGCGCCACGGCGGACATCGCACGGTGATCGGATTGCTGCGTCATCTGCCGAACGTTCTGACGAGCCTGCGCCTGATTGCGGCGCCGGCTGTGGCGGCGCTGCTGTTCCTCGGCGACTATCGGGTTGCCTTCGTCGTGTTTGCGGTGGCCGGACTGTCCGACGCGGTGGACGGCTATCTCGCCAAGCGCTTCGGCTTCTCGACGCGCTTTGGCCGCATCCTCGATCCGATCGCGGACAAGGCGCTGATGTTCGCCGCCTTCGTGATGCTCGCGATCCTCGGCGAGGTGCCGCTCTGGCTGGTCCTCTTCATCATCGGCCGCGACGCGCTGATCACGTTGGGACTCTTCGTCGGCGTTGCCGCCCAGGCCCCGATCCGCGTCCAGCCGCTCATTCTCGGCAAGCTTTGCGCCGCGCTCCAGGTGGCCTACATCGCGGTTCACATGGGCGCGCTCGCATTCGGTTTGCCGCTCGACGCCATCGCGCCTTACGACGCCTATGCTCTTGCGGTGGTCGCGCTCGCGTCCACGCTCGACTATCTCGGCATATGGCTGAAAGCCATGCGCGTCGTCTGGAACAAGCGCGCCAGCCCGAGCTGATATGCCCGGTCAGCTGGCCTTGCCTTTCGGCTCGAGGCCGGCTCTCGGGCGGGAAGATTTCATCGTCGCCCCCTGCAACGAACAGGCGCTGCGCTTTATCGAGCGATGGCCGGATTGGCCGACGCGCGCGGCCGCGATCTGGGGACCGCGCGATTCGGGCAAGACGCATCTCGCACGGATCTTCGCCGATCTCTCGGGCGCGCATCTTGTGTCCGCATCCGAACTGTCAGGCGTCGATCCCGACACCGAAACCGCGATCGCCGTCGAGCTCGACGAGACGCAAGCCGATATGGACCGCGACCGCCTGCTTTTTGCGCTGTTCGAGCGGCCGTCGGGAACGCTGCTTCTCACCGGACGCACACCGCCGTCGGAATGGCCCGTTGTGCTCGGCGATCTGAAGTCGCGCTTCGATGCGCTGCTGGCTTTCGAGGTCTGGGCCCCCGATGACCATCTCTTGTCCGCGCTGATCCGCAAGCAGTTCGCCGACCGCCAGCTCGAAATCACCGATGCGATCGTCCGTCGCCTGCTCACTCATGTGGAGCGCACCCCTCAGGCGATCGCTGCCTTCATCGTCCGCATCGATGAGAAGGCGCTGGCCGAAAAACGCGCCATCAGCGAACGGCTGGTGATGGAGCTGATCAACTCCGAGATGCGCTGACGGGGCTCTGCTATTCGCTATTCCTTCATAGAACTGCGCGATCTTGACCCTTTGACGCGGCCTTCGCGCCATGACAGGGGCGGAAAACTTCTTTACTCTCAAAGGGCAAGAGAGTGACGAGTGACATGACCAGACCTACGCTTCGCGAAGTCAGCGTGCCCCCTTCAGGTGCCTCCACCGATGCGCCCCCGCAGGGCGGTGACGCCGCACGGACCGCCCCGGTTCTGATCCCCGCCATTCCGGCCAACTCGCCGGGGCGCTTCATCAATCGCGAGCTGTCCTGGCTTGCGTTCAACCGCCGCGTTCTGGAGGAGGCGCAGAACATGCGCCACCCGATCCTGGAACGCCTGCGCTTTCTGTCGATCTCGGCGTCGAACCTGGACGAGTTCTACATGGTCCGCGTCGCCGGCCTCAAAGGCATGGTCAATGCGGGCATCGCCTCGCTCTCCGACGACGGCCTGACGCCGGCCCAGCAGCTCTCGCGCGTCGATGCGATGGCGACCGAGCTCATCACCGATCAGCAGAAGACCTGGCGCGAGCTGCGCAGCTCGCTCGCCAATGCCGGAATCGTCGTCGTGGAACCCGACGCCTTGTCGCGCGAAGACCGCACTTGGCTCGATCAGGAATTCACCGATCAGATCTTCCCGGTGCTGACACCGCTCGCGATCGATCCGGCGCATCCGTTCCCGTTCATCCCCAATCTCGGCTTCGTCATGGCGCTGCGCTTGACGCACAAGGCCGACGGCAAGCCGCTGACCTCGCTGCTGCCGATTCCGTCGCAGCTTCAGCGCTTCGTGCGGCTTCCCGATCGCGGCGAGAAGGCGCGCTTCATCGCGCTCGAAAGCGTCATCGGCATCTACCACGGCAAGCTGTTCCCCGGTCTTGCGGTGGTCGCGAGCGGGCTCTTCCGCATCCTGCGCGACAGCGACATCGAAGTCGAAGAAGAAGCCGAAGACCTCGTGCGCCTCTACGAGACGATGCTCAAGCGCCGCCGCCGCGGCTCGGTCATCCGTCTCGAGTTCAACGCCACGATGCCGGAGGACCTGCAGCGCTTCATCAGCGACCACCTGCACATGGGCAACCGTGAAGCGTTCACCGTCGAAGGGCTTCTCGGCCTCGACGAGACCAAGGAGCTCATCCTCGACGAGCGCCCCGATCTGCTGTTCGAGCCCTACACGTCGCGCTTTCCCGAGCGCATCCGCGATCACGGCGGCGATTGCTTCGCGGCGATCAAGGCGAAGGACCTCATCGTCCATCATCCGTTCGAAAGCTTCGACGTCGTCGTCCAGTTCCTGCGCCAGGCCGCGGCCGATCCCGACGTCGTCGCCATCAAGCAGACGCTCTACCGCACCAGCAAGGACAGCCCGATCGTGCGCGCGCTCATCGAGGCCGCCGAAGCCGGGAAGTCCGTCACCGCGCTCGTCGAGCTGAAGGCGCGCTTCGACGAAGAGGCCAATATCCGCTGGGCGCGCGATCTCGAGCGCGCCGGCGTGCAGGTCGTCTACGGCTTCATCGAGCTCAAGACGCACGCCAAGGTCAGCTTCGTGGTCCGCCGCGAAGCGGGCAAGCTGCGCAGCTACGTGCATTTCGGCACCGGCAACTATCATCCGGTCACCGCGAAGATCTACACCGACCTGTCGCTGTTCTCCGCCGATCCGGCGCTCGGGCGCGATGCGGCCGAGTTCTTCAACTACATCACCGGCTACGCCGAGCCGAACGAGCTCGAGAAGATCGCCGTCTCGCCGCTCACCATGTATCCGCGCATCATCGAAGGCATCGAGGGCGAGATCAAACACGCGCAAGCCGGCCGTCCCGCCGCGATCTGGGCGAAGCTCAACGCGCTCGTCGATCACCGCGTGATCGACGCGCTCTACCGCGCCAGCGAGGCGGGCGTGAAGATCGAGCTCGTGGTGCGCGGCGTCTGCTGCCTGCGCCCCGGCGTGCCCGGCCTCTCCGAGAACAT
Organism: uncultured Alphaproteobacteria bacterium; assembly: GCA_963708555.1. Classification (GTDB taxonomy): domain Bacteria; phylum Pseudomonadota; class Alphaproteobacteria; order Micropepsales; family Micropepsaceae; genus CAIYRG01. The sequence continues at coordinate 538,104 of CAVPTF010000002.1, forward strand.
CCGTGTAAAGAGCATCGTCGGCCGCTTCCTCGAACACTCCCGCATCATCTGCTTCGGCGATGGCCACGGGCTGCCCTCGGCGAAATCCAAGGTCTACATCACCTCGGCCGACTGGATGCCGCGCAATCTCGACCGCCGCGTCGAGGCGATGGTTCCCGTCGACAATCCCACCGTCCATCAGCAGGTGCTGAACCAGATCATGGGCGCCAATCTCAAGGACCAGGCGCAGAGCTGGTATCTGCGTCCCGACGGTTCCTATGTCCGCGATCCGGCCTCCGATCGTCCCGATGCCTTCTCGGCGCATCATTATTTCATGACCAACCCGTCTCTTTCGGGTCGCGGCCGCGCGCTAAAAGTGGATACTCCTCCAAGCGTGGGCGTCGCGATTCGCGGCGGCTAAGGAACAACGATGCTCGAAGAGGTTCGGGCGCGTGCCATCCAGCACATGAAGAGCCGCAATCAACCGGTCGCCGTCATCGACATCGGATCGAACTCCGTCCGCCTGGTCATCTACGAAGGACCATGGCGTCACGCCTCCGCGCTCCATAACGAGAAGGCGATCTGCGCCATCGGCCGCAACATGGTCACGACCGGCCATCTCGATCAGGAGGGCACCGAATACGCGATCGAAACGCTGAAGCGCTTTCGCTCGCTCTGCGACGGCTACGATGTGGAGGATTTCGGCGCGGTGGCGACGGCGGCCGCGCGTGACGCGGCCAACGGGAAGGAATTCGTGCGCGACGCCGAGAAGGCGCTCGGCCAGCCGATCCGCATTCTCTCGGGCGAGGACGAAGCCAAGATCGCGGCCGAAGGCACGCTCGCCGGCATTCCCGGCGCCGACGGTCTCGTCGCCGATCTCGGCGGCGGCAGCCTCGACATGGTGAAAGTGAAGGACGGCAAGACCGGCGCCGCCACCACCTTGCCGTTCGGTCCGCTGCGCCTGATGGATCTCGTCCGGCGGCAATCTCAACAAGGCCCGCAACGCGGTCGAGAAAGGTCTCGAGAAATCCGATTTCGCCGGCGGCTTGAAGGGCAGGGCGCTCTACGCGGTCGGCGGCATCTGGCGCGCGCTCGCCCATGTCGATATGGAGCAGGAATCCTATCCGCTGCGCGTGCTGCATCATTACGTGATGCCGGCCAAGCGCGCGGTGCAATTGTGCCAGGTCGTCGCGGGTCTCGGCCGCAAGTCGCTCGAGAAGATGCACTCTGTGCCAAAGCGCCGCGCCGAAGCGCTGCCCTATGGCGCGCTCGTCATGGAGGAGATGATCCACGCCTTCGGACTGAAGGAGGTGGTGATCTCCGCCTACGGCCTCCGCGAAGGCGTGCTTCAGCGCAAGCTTTCGGCCGACGAAGCGGACAAGGATCCGCTGCTCGAAGCCGCACGCGAGGTGAACGCCCGTGAAGCCCGCACGCCCGGTCACGCCGCCGAGTTGTTCCGCTGGATGGCCCCGCTGTTCCCGAAGGAAGAAGAAAGCGATCGCCGCATCCGCGAAGCGACGTGCTTCTTCTCCGATATCGGTTGGCGGCGTCATCCCGACGACCGCGCGATGGGCACGTTCACGCAGGTGCTGCGCGGCAACTATGGCGGCGCCGATCATCACGAGCGCGCGGTGATGGCGACGGCCGTCTATCACCGCCACGCGGGCGAAGACGATGTCCCCGAAGAGACCGGCATCTCCGCGCTGCTCGGCGAGGAGGGGGCGGCGCAGGCCCTGAAGCTCGGCCTCGCCGCGCGTCTGGCCTTCGACATCTCGAGCGCGATCGAAGGCGAGCTCCCGTCGATGCAGCTCCATCTCACCAAGGAGACTCTCGCGCTCGAAGCCCCCGCGAAGAAACGCGCGCTGCTGGGCGAAGGCGTGATGAAACGGCTCAACGATCTCGCCGAAGCGTTTGACCGCAAGGCCCAGACGGTCAGCTGACGCAACGGTAAAGGGAGCACTGCATTGCGATCCACTCGCAAAGTCCCTACATCCAGCTGAACGACACGGGTGGCGCCGCTGGGCACGCGCACGGACATTTCAAACGGACTGTCTCTGAAAAGCATCACCAAGCGCTTCGGCGCGCGCGTGGCGCTGGACGGCGTCACGCTCGATGTCGCGCGAGGCCAGGTCCTCTGCCTGCTCGGCCAATCCGGCTGTGGCAAATCGACCACCTTGCGCATCGCCGCCGGCCTCGAGCGTCCCGACTCCGGGCTCGTGTTCGTCGGCGGCCGGCTGGTTGAAGGCGAGGGCCGGCACGAGCCGCCCGAGACGCGGCGCGTCGGCCTGATGTTCCAGGATTACGCGCTGTTCCCGCACCTCTCGGCCCGTCAGAACGTCGCCTTTGGCCTCTCGAAGCTGCCGCGCGCCGAACGCGAGACGCGCGCCGAGGAAGAGCTCGCCCGCGTCGGTCTCTCGAAGCTCAAGGACGCCTACCCCCACACGCTCTCCGGCGGCGAACAACAGCGGGTCGCGCTGGCCCGGATGCTCGCGCCGGGTCCTGACGTGGTTTTGATGGACGAACCTTTTTCGGGTTTGGACGCATCTCTGCGCGACGAAGTGCGGGGAACAACGTTAAGTCGCCTGAAGCAAGCGGAGGCGGCTGTCGTGATGGTGACCCATGACCCCGACGAGGCCATGCGGGTGGGTGACGCGGTGGCCGTCATGGAGGAGGGCCGGATCGTCCAGACCGGCACCCCCACCGAGCTCTATCGAGCGCCCAAGACCCGGCAGACCGCGGCCCTCTTCGGAGGCGCAAATTTGTTTCACGCTCAGGTGGCAAATGGCTCAGCCAACTCGCCTTTTGGGCTTACAGGGGCCAATTTCATGGCCGACGGGGACTGGGCCGAGATCGTCTTCCGCCCCTCCTCGGTCAAAGTCGCCGATTACGGCGTTCCGGCCAGGGTCCTTGCCGTCCGCCCCCAGGGCGGCCAGCTCGAGGTGGAAGCCCAAATCGAGCCGTCGTCCTTGCCGCCGGGTGTGGAAGCCCCCATGTCTGTGCGGGCGGCGGCACCGCTTGAGGCCGGGATTGCGCCAGGCGTGGAAATCCGCCTTTTTGCCCGCCCCGAGGATGCTTTCGTCTTTCCCTGTCGCGACCGTGTCTGCAGGGCTTGAAGACAGCGGCATCAAGGCGCGTTAAAGAGAGCGGGTTAAACGGCGCGTAAAGCGATTTGGGATACAAGAATGGGGCGCGCGAAAGCACGCGGGCCGCGCTATGATGCCCCTGAAGTGGGAGTAAACGTATGGGCACTTTTAGCATTTGGCATTGGCTGATCCTGATCATGGTGGTGGCGCTTCTGTTCGGCGGCCGCGGCAAGATTTCGGGTCTCATGGGCGACCTCGCTCAGGGCATCCGCAATTTCCGTGAAGGGCTGAAGGATCCGAACGATCAGCGCGCCATTCCGGAGAAGCAGACGGCCGAAGCCAAGAAGGCCGATGAGGTCAAGCAGGGCTGATCGCCCTTCCTCGCCGCGGTTTCTGACCGCGGGCTGTCCAGGCGAAGAGGGAGGCGAAGGGCGCGCCAGGGACGTGTCCGCTATGCCCGGCTGGGAGAAGGTTCCCGGCGGGGTGTGACAATGAGAGAAGAGTAATGTTCGACATCGCCTGGAGCGAGCTTCTCGTCATCATCGTGGTCGCGCTCGTCGTTGTGGGTCCGAAGGACCTGCCGCGGCTCATGCGCACCGCCGGTCAATGGGCCGGCCGCGCGCGCGCGATGGCCGATCAATTCCGCCGCAGCTTCGATGACATCGCGCGTCAGTCCGAGCTCGATGAGCTGCGCTCGGAAGTGAACCGCCTGCAGCAATCTGTGGTGCCCGATCCGGCCGAGATCGAGTCCGCGATGTATCCCACCGGGAACCCGCTCAACATGGGCGGTTCGCCGATGGACGACGTCTCTCCTCTGCCCGCACCCGAGCCTGCGCCCAGCATCGCGCCCCCGCCATCGTCCTCGTCCGCGCCGCCGGCGCTTCCCGAAACAGCTGAGACGCCCGCGCGAACCTGATCCATGGCCGTCACGCCCTCTCCTGAAGAAGAAGCCGAACTCGAATCCAGCAAAGCGCCGCTGCTCGAGCATCTGGTCGAGCTGCGCAACCGCATCATCTATTCGATGATCGCGTTCTTCATCGCCTTCATCGCCTGCTACATGGTTGCCGAGCCCGTCTACGCATTTCTGACGCGGCCTTTGGCCGATGCGCTGCCGGAAGGGCGCATCATGATCTTCACAGCCCTTTACGAGGCGTTTTTCACTTACGTGAAAGTCGCCATGTTTGGCGCGCTCTGTATCGCATTTCCCTTCATGGCGTTTCAGCTCTGGATGTTCATCGCGCCCGGGCTTTACCGTCATGAGCGCGCGGCCTTCGTGCCGTTCCTGGTCGCGACACCGGTGATGTTCATCATGGGCGCCGCGTTCGTCTATTACCTGATCCTGCCTTACGCAATTCAGTTTTTCATCGGGTTCGAAACGCCGGGAGGCGAAGGCAGGCCTCCGATCGAGCTGCAGGCGCGTGTCGGTGAATATCTCTCCTTCGTCATGACGCTGATCTTCGCCTTCGGGTTCTGCTTCGAGCTGCCGGTTCTGCTCACGCTCTTGGGCAAAGTCGGCATCGTGACGAGCCAAGGCCTCGCCAGCGCGCGCCGCTACGCCATCGTCGGCGTCGTCGCGGTCGCCGCGGTCGTGACGCCGCCCGACGTGTTCAGCCAGGTCGCACTGTCCATTCCGCTGATCGCTCTCTACGAAGTCTCGATCTGGATGGTGCGGCTGATCGAGCGGGGACGCTCGCGTCGCGAAGCCGCCGAAGCCGCCGCCTCCCGCAACATCCAACCGACGTAAGCTGCACGCGATCGTAATTCGCGACGCACCTCCCCGTGAGCGGGGGAGGATCGAATCTGCCGTCACGCGTCAGCGTCACGGCCGCTCGGGTGCGGGGGAGGTCGGCGCAAGAAAAACTGGGAACACGAAGATCACGAAGAATGCACGAAGTGCACAAAGGCTTTGCTCGTGGTTCATCTGCGTTCAGCGTTGGCTCTACACGTACAGCCAATCGCCCGTGTGCACGCCGCTCGGCTGCACGTGATCGAGCGTGACGATCGTGAACGCCCAGCGATTGCCGGTGCGCCGCGCCGTCGGGATCGAACATCACCTTCGTGCCGCCCGCACCGTCCGACTCGAAGCGCAGATAGAAGTCACCGATCGGATTCGTTCCCGAATATCCGCTCGCGCTGAACAGCGGACGCAGATCGAGCACGTCGTGCCGCTGCGAAAATCGGTGATGTGCCCGCCGTTCCACGGCAGGTACTGGAACACATAGCGGTCGTCCCCGCCGTCGCCGGTCATGACCACCGAGTTGCGCCCGGCGTTGAAGACATCGTCGCCCGCGCCGCCCGTCAGGATCTGACCTCGCGTGTTGTTTGCGGTCAGCGTTTGCCCTGACGTTGGCGGCGGGGTCGTTCCTCCCGGACTGAAGAGCTGCGCGGCTGTCAGGCCGGTCGGCGAGATGTGATCGAGCGTGGTGATCAGCGACGGCCACGGACTGCCGCCCGGACCATCCGCATCGAACAGCACGCGCGTTCCGCCCGCGCCATCCGAGGCGAACCGGATAAATCCGTCCGCGACCGGATCGCTGCCCGTATAGCCGGCGGCCGCAAACAGCGCGGTGAAATCGAGTCTGTCGCTGCCGAGCGCGAAATCCGTGATGTGTCCGGTGTTGTTCCACGGCACGTGCTGGAACACGTAACGATCGCCGCCGCCGCCGCCCGTGATCACGACCGAGTTGTGACCGGTGTAGAAAATGTCGTCGCCCGTTCCACCGACGAGGATCTGATCCCTCGTGTTGTTCGCGGTGAATGTCTGTCCGCCGGTCGGCGGCGTCGACGGACCGCTCGCCGGATTGAACAGCTGCGTCGCGGTGATGCCCGCCGGTGACAAATTGTCGAGCGTCGTGACAAGCACCGCCCATGGATTTCCGGTGCCCGCACCGTCGGAATCGAACAGCACGCGCGTGCCGCCCGCGCCATCCGACTGAAGACGGATATAGCCGTCCGCGATGGGATTGCTGCCGCTGTAGCCGACGGCTGCGAACAGCGCGCTGAAATCCAGTCTGTCGGTGCCCAGCGCGAAATCGGTGATGTGACCGCTGTTGTTCCACGGCAGATACAGGAACTTGTAGATGTCCGCGCCGAGGCCGCCGGTCAGGATATTGGCGTTGCGGCCGGTGATCAGCGTGTCGTTTCCGGCCGCGCCGTTCAGCGTCGAGACGAAATCGTTCGACGTGATGATGTTGTCGAGCAGGTTTCCGGTGACCGATTGCGCCCCATTGCGGATCAGCGTGACGTCGTGCGGCCCGATGGGCAGCGTGTAGGTCGGCGCGATCGTCGCGATGAGATCGTTGTCGGCCGGAGAGGCGGGCGAACCCGACGTCGTGAACGTCGCGTACTGGACTCCGGACGGATACGCCCAGCTCACGACGTAGTCGCCGTCGGAGAAGACATCGATGGTGGCGGCTGCCGATGTGGTCGCTTCTCCCAAGAGGCGCTCGGCGCTGGTCGGTTGCGCCGCCGAGTTGTACTCGCGGCTGTGCATTTGATTGTCGGCCGACGTGGTCCAGCACACCACGAACCCGCCGTTGGGCAGCGCCGCGACCGAGTGCGTCAAAACGCCGGAAACGCGATGCCGCCAGCGAAAAGGATGGGTGAAGCTTGTCCCAACACCGCGCCGTGCGCGATCAAATCGCACGACGTCCAGGCTGGACGAGTGCCGGTCACGTGCAGGAAGCTGAGCACATAGCCGCCGTCGGCCATGGGCACGATTTTCGGATTCGCTGAATTGGATCGAGAGCGCGGTGGAACTCGAAGTCCGTACCAAGCGTCGTTTCCGGAGGCGTCGTAGCGTTGCACGCGGACGATCGGCAGATTCACGTTGTCCGTCGACAGTGACCAGATACGAGCTCGCCGACGACGGTATCCGCCGTCAGGAAGCGGAGCGATGGCGGCTGTCCGAGTACTCCTCGGCGTGCTGTGACCGTGATGCCCGGCTGGTGAACGCGATGTCCGCGCTCGGCGGCGCGGCGATGGAATATGTCGATCCGCTCAGGGCCCCGGCCGCGTCATAGTTCTGCGCGGTCGGTGTCGAGGTCGCGCTCGTGTCCCAGATGATCGAGAACGCGCCATTCGCCAGCGCTTGCGCGCTCAGCCATGCCGTTGGTCCTGTGGCGATGCTCGTGACGCTGCCGACGGTCTGATGATCCGCGTTGAAGCGCTGGAAGGAAATGCCGGTCGGCGTCTGCCATGCGATGATCGAGCCACCCCCGGTCAATGTCACCGAAACGGCCATAGCAAAGCCTCCTCCGAGTCCAACGGACTCGCGGTTGCGCTTGCGCGCGTTAAATTCCTCGTCGCAGTAATTCAGGTGCCAGACGGCAAATCGGACGCCACGTCAAACGTTCGGCTTGAGACATGGTTGCAGGAACCACGGCTCGCGATGTTGCACTTAAGTCCGACTTGACTGGAGCGTTAAGAAACGGCTGGCTCGGCGCGCAGAAGATTGGCGTCGCGGGCGATCCGCCAGATGCTGTCCATGTCCTCTGGACAGGATGGTCAGCACATAGCCCGAACGCCGCATCTCCTTTCCGTCGGGCATCGTGACGGTGATCGATATATACGTTCGCGCCCACGCCCAGTCGCCGTTGACCGAGACCTCTTTCACGTCCGCCGTGCCGTCGATCTTCATGTCCTTCATCGTCGCCGATGACGGCTGCGAATTCTTCCTTGCCGAACGGATCGCGCCCGCACGTCATGAAGATGACGTCGTCCGTCATCATGTTCAGCACGGCCTTTGTGTCGCCCGCCTTCGAGGCCTTCATCCAGCGGTCGATCAGGTTGCGAATGGCGCGTACATCGTCGGACATGGCGAACTCCTGATTCAGATAGCCGCGGGACTCGTGCAGCCGCCCTGCCGCACTTTGCGCACGGTCGAGGCGGGGTCCTTGAGGAGCTTCGCCGCCGGCCGAATCGGGCGCGTCACCAGATTGCCTCCGCAATTGGGACAGACGCCTTTGAGGACGTTCTCGCCACAGTCGCGGCAGAACGTGCATTCATAGGTGCAGATCAGCGCGTCGGCTTGGGGCGGCAAGTCCTTGTCGCAGCATTCGCAATTGGGCCGAAGTTCCAACATGGTCGTTCCTCTGCTTGCGGGCAGCGCGCCTTCTTTACGCCCCTCATCCTGAGCTTGTCGAAGGATCGCCGCCCGTGCCAGAAGGGCTCATATTAGGATTCCGCACGCCATGCACGACATCAAACTGATCCGCGACGACCCTGCCGCTTTTGACAACGGCCTGAAGCGCCGTGGGCTCCCGCCGCAGAGTGCGGACGTTCTGAAGCGCGACGCGGAGTTGCGCGCGCTGCTCGTGCGCCTGCAGACCGCGCAAGCGCGCCGCAACGAAGCCTCCAAGCTGATCGGCCAGGCCAAGGCCAAGAAAGACGAAGCACAGGCCCAGGCCCTGATGGCCGAGGTCGCCGGCCTCAAGGACGAGATCCAGCGGGGCGAGGAGGAGCAGCGCAAGCTCGAGGCCGCGGTCAACGAGGTCCTCGCGACGATCCCGAACCTCCCGGCGCCCGACGTTCCCGACGGCGCGGATGAAAAAGCCAACCGCGAAATCCGCCGCGTGGGTGCGAAGCCGGGCATCAACTTCAAGCCGAAGGAGCATTTCGATCTCGGCGAGAAGCTCGGCCAGATGGATTTCGAAGCCGCCGCCCGCATGTCGGGCGCGCGCTTCGTCGTCCTGAAGAAAGGCCTCGCCCGTCTCGAACGCGCGATCGCGCAATTCATGCTCGATCTGCACACGGAGCATTTCGGCTACACCGAAGTCTCGCCACCGCTTCTTGTGCGCGATCACGCGATGTTCGGCACCGGCCAATTGCCCAAATTCAAAGAGGATCAGTTCTTCTCGGCTGAGATGAGATGGCGAAGCAACCGTCTCGATGAGATCGTCAATCCTTATTTGGACGAGGAAGTGGCACGGCGAGGTGAGAGACCGACCGTTGTATTTGAAGGAATTGCTCGAAAAAGCTCAAACCGCTGAACAGTTCTGGCTGATACCTACTGCCGAAGTATCGCTCACCAATCTCGTGCGCGAGCAGATTCTGGACGGAGACAAACTGCCGTTCCGCTTCACCGCGTTCACGCCGTGCTTCCGCGCCGAGGCCGGTGCCGCGGGCAAGGACACGCGCGGCATGATCCGCATGCACCAGTTCTCCAAGGTGGAGCTCGTCTCCATCACCACGCCCGAGCAATCCGCAAGACGAGCACGAGCGCATGACCTCATGCGCCGAGGAAGTGCTGAAACGCCTGAACCTGCATTTCCGCACGATGCTGCTCTGCACCGGCGACATGGGATTTGCCTCGAAGAAAACTTACGACATCGAAGTGTGGCTGCCCGGCCAGGACGCGTTCCGCGAAATCTCGTCCTGCTCCAATTGCGGCGATTTCCAGGCGCGGCGCATGAACGCGCGCTATCGCCCGACCGGCGAGAAAGTCCACGCGCTTCGTGCACACGCTCAACGGCTCGGGTCTCGCCGTCGGCCGCACGCTGGTCGCGATCCTCGAGAATTATCAGCAGGCGGACGGTTCCATCACCGTGCCCGATGCGCTGAAGCCCTACATGGGCGGCCTGGATCGCATCACCCCATGAGTTCCTGCCCGCAAGCGCAAGAAGAAACAGCTCCGCATCCTCGTCTCGAACGACGACGGCATCCACGCGCCCGGCCTCGCCGTCGCGGAGAAGATCGCGCGCACGCTCTCCGACGACATCTGGGTGGTCGCGCCCGAGACAGAACAATCGGGCGCATCGCATTCGCTCACGCTGTCGCTTCCCTTGCGCTTGCGCAACGCGGGGCCCAAGCGCTTCGCCGTGTCGGGAACGCCGACCGATTGCGTGATGCTCGCCGGCATCCACATCCTGAAGGACAATCGGCCGGACCTGGTGATTTCGGGCGTCAATCGCGGGTTCAACGTCGCCGACGACGTGACGTATTCCGGCACCGTCGCGGCCGCCATGGAAGGCGCGGTGCTGGGCATTCCTTCGATCGCGATGAGTCAGGCCGTCGGCGGACGCGATGAAACCGAGGAGCTGTGGACCTGCGCGGAAAAGCATGGCCCGCCGCTCCTCAAGCGCCTGGTCGAGATCGGCTGGCCCAAGGACGTGCTGCTCAACATCAACTTTCCCGCGCTGCCGCCGTCGAAGGTGAAGCGCGTTTGCGTTGCCGCCCAGGGCCAGCGTGACCAGTCGGTGCTCCGCGTCGATGAGCGGCAGGACGCGCGCGGCCGCACCTATTTCTGGATCGGCTTCAAGCGCATCTTTTCCGACCCCCAGCCGGGCACCGACCTGCGGGCGATGCATGAGGGCGCGATTTCGGTGACGCCGCTGCACCTGAACCTCACCGAGCTCAGGGAACATCAGCGTCTGTCGGCCCTGATCGACGGACCGGTGAAGGCGTTGAAGAAGCCCCCGAAGCCGGCCAGCAGGAAACTGCCGCCGGTGGTCGAGGAGACGGACGTTCGGACCCGCTTCCGCCGCGCCGAGGACTGAGTTAGGGAACTGCTGTCCGCTCTTTTCCTCCCCCGTACACGGGGGAGGTGTCCGCACTTGCGGACGGAGGGGAGAACTGCGCGTCCACTTTCGCCACATCCGAATTTTTGTGAGGCCGCGTCGGAAGCGGCTGCCCTGATATTGCCACACTTTCACGCATTACGTTCCGCGAAGCTGCCGGTCTCGAAGGGGGATGCGCGTTAACCATACTTTGATTTAAATCAAAATGTTGAGATAATGAAAGATGGAAATACACCAAGCAACATCAATCACTTGACCTCGTGGAGATCGCCCGGGAACCGGCAAAACGTGATTAACGGACGTGGTTAAGATTTAGTTAAGACTTGTCGGGGATCATCCCCGGTCTTTTTGCGGCCGAGTCGGCCGCGCGTGCGAGGCAAGAGTACGGCCATGGCGAGTCTCACCTTCCGATCCACGCGATCCCGACTTCTCCTCATCGCATTCGCAGCCCTTGCCGTATCCGCCTGTTCGTCGACGCGACCTGTCGCGAGCGCAGCACCGCCGGGCGAGTACTTCACCGTTCCGGTCTTCCTGGGCGACACGCTGGCGATCTTCGCCGCGCGCTATGACGTGCATCCCAACGACATCATCGCGGCCAATCGCGTGAGACAGCGCAAGTCGACCGGCCTTCTCATCAACAATCGGCTGAGAGTTCCAGCGACCGCGCAAGCACAAGCGCGCACGGCGCCCGTCGCCCAGGCCGCCGTTCGGCCCGCGGTCATGACGCCGGCTCAACTCGCGAGCTGACACCACCGGTCGAACCCGCGCAGCCGCGCCCGCGTCCCGCCTCCATCGAAAGCCGCTCGCTTGCGGCTCCTCCTGTGACCTCCGCGCGCAACGCGAGTGTCACCGCGAACGGTCTCGACACTCAGAAGACGAAAGCTCCGCCCGCTGCCATGGCCTCGCTTCCGGCTGATCCGCCCGCGGCCGAGTCCTCCTGGTACGACTGGTTCGTGCCCGTGACGCCGCCCGTCGCTTCGCCGGATGACACCGAGCAGCGCTTCCTCTGGCCGGTCGAAGGCCGCGTCATCTCTCCGTTCGGCGACAACCCGAACGGTGGGCGCAACGACGGCATCAACATCCTGGTCCCGCGCGGAACACCGGTGCACGCCGCCGACGCCGGCGAAGTCAGCTATGTCGGCAACGAGCTCAAAGGCTACGGCAACCTGATCCTCATCCGGCACGACAACGGGTTCGTCACCGCCTATGCGCATGCCGACGGCGTCCATGTGAAGCGCGGCGAGCATGTCGAGCGCGGTCACGTCATCGGGACCGTGGGCGACACCGGCAATGTCAGCCAGCCGCAACTGCATTTCGAGCTGCGGCACGGCACGCAGCCCGTCGATCCGACGCCTTATCTTGTCGAGGCGCCCAAGCCGCCTGCGAACGACTCAAGCAAGCGTCTTGCCGAGGGAGCCCGCTAGGTCCTGAATGAATTGCCACGCGACGCGGCCCGAGCGCCCGCCGCGTCCCGCTGCCCACGCAATCGCGCGCTCGCGCAACTCCTCCTTCGGCAGCTTCAGCCCGAAATGCGCGACATAGGCGTCGATCATCGCGAGATACTCGTCCTGCCCGCAGTGATGGAAGCCGAGCCACAGTCCGAAGCGATCCGACAGCGACACCTTCTCTTCGACGGCTTCCGACGGATTGATCGCGGTCGAGCGCTCGTTCTCCATCATGTCGCGCGGCATCATGTGACGGCGGTTCGACGTCGCGTAGAACAGCACGTTCGGCGGACGTCCCTCGACGCCGCCTTCGAGCGCGGCTTTGAGCGACTTGTAGCTCGTGTCGTCGCGGTCGAAGGAGAGATCGTCGCAGAACAAGAGACAGCGCCGGTCGATGCCGCGCAGCCGCCGCAGCAGATGGGGCAGGGACGCGATGTCCTCGCGCGGGATCTCCAGGAGCGCGAGCCTCTTGGCTCCGGTGCGCCCCTTGTTCACCGCCGCGTGCACCGCTTTGACGAGCGAGCTCTTGCCCATGCCGCGCGCGCCCCAGAGCAGCGCGTTGTTGGCCGGCAGCCCGTCCGCGAACCGTTGCGTGTTCTGGTGCAGCACATCGCGCGCCTGGTCGATCCCTTTCAGCAGCGATAGCGGGAGCGCGGCCACGTCCTTGACCGGCACGAGATGCCCGGTGTCGGCCTCCCAGACAAAGGCGTCGGCGCCCGCAAGTGTGAAATCGCCGTCACTCGCGCGTCCGTAGCGGTGCTCGAGCGCCGCCGCGATGCGCTCCAACAGGCTCTCCGCCTTGGTGAAATCCTTGTTCATGCGGTTCCTTGGCTCGACCTTGAGGTCCGGTTGCAATAGGGGGCAACAGGGCTATATTCCCTTGAGAACCGGCCGAAAAGAGGCACGCGCGCAGCGCCCGAATGAATGACCAATTCCTCACCAGTCTGATACCGCTCGTCCTGCTGTTCGGTATCTTTTACTTTCTTATCATCCGGCCGCAGCAGCAGAGGCTGAAGGCCCACCAGGCGATGGTTGCCGCGGTCAAGCGCGGCGACACCGTCGTGACCGCGGGCGGCCTGATCGGCAAGGTTTCCAAGGTCAAGGACGACGGCGAGTTGCTGGTCGAGATCGCCGACAACGTCCAGGTCCGGGTGCTCAAGAGCACGCTCACCGAGGTCCGGAGCAAGGGCGAGTAATCCCGATGATGCACATCAGCCGCTGGCAGAAGATCATCGTCTTTTCCCTGCTGTTTTTCGGCTTCCTCTTCACGGTTCCGAATTTCCTGCCTGAGAATGTTCGGGCCTCGATGCCCCGCTGGCTGCCGAGCTCCGCGATCAATCTTGGTCTCGACCTGCAAGGCGGCTCTTATCTGCTGCTCGAAGTCGACATGCCGGGCGTCGTGACCGAGCGGCTCGAGACCATGCGCACCGACATCCGCGCCCAGCTCCGCCGCGAGCGCATCAATTTCACCGGCCTCGATATCTCCGGAAACGGCGTGAGCCTGAGGATCACCAATCCGGAACAGATCGATCAGCCGCGCGCACGATCCTGCGCACGATCGCCCAGCCGCCGCAAACGGTCCTCCTCGGACTTGGCCAAAGCGAATACACGCTCACCGAGTTCGGGCGACGGCACGTTCACGCTCGCGATGACCGAGCCGTATCAGCGGCAGATGCAGACCCAGATCGTCAACCAGTCGATCGAAGTGGTGCGCCGCCGCATCGACGAATTGGGCACGCGCGAGCCGACGATCCAGCAACAGGGAACGGAGCGCATCCTCGTCCAGGTCCCGGGCCTCAAGGATCCGCAGCAGCTGAAGACCATTCTCAGCACCACGGCGAAGATGACCTTCCGGCTGGTGGATACGAACTCCAACGTTCAGAACGCCGTTCAGGGCCGTGTCCCCGCCGACGATGAGCTCCTCTACGAGGACGGCCCCACCGGACAGCCGGCCGTGCCCTATCTCGTGCAGCGCCGTGTGATGGTTTCGGGCGATCGGCTTGAGAAACGCCTCGTCCGGATTCGATCAGCGCAACGGCCAGCCGGTGGTCAACTTCGCCTTCGACACACGGGGCGCGACCGATTTCGGCAACGTCACCAAGGCCAATGTCGGCCGGCCGTTCGCTATCGTGCTCGACAACAAGGTGATCTCCGCGCCCGTCATCCGCGAACCGATCATCGGCGGCCAGGGCCAGATCTCCGGCAACTTCACGCTGCAGACCGCAAACGATCTCGCTATCCTTCTCAATGCGGGCGCTCTGCCCGCGAAACTGACCGTGATCGAGGAGCGAACTGTGGGTGCCGAGCTTGGCGCCGACTCGGTTCAGGCAGGCAAGCTCGCCTCCATCGGCGGTCTCGCCGCCGTCGTCGTCTTCATGGTCGCGACATACGGCTTGTTCGGCTTCTTCGCCGCGGTTGCACTCGCCGTGAACATGGTGCTTCTGGTGGCGGTGCTGACCGCCCTTCAGGCAACGCTGACACTCCCGGGCATCGCCGGCATGGTGCTCACCATGGGCATGGCGGTCGACGCGAACGTGCTGATCTACGAACGCATCCGCGAGGAAATGGCGGCGGGAAATCGATCATGGCCTCGATCGATGCCGGCTTCCGTCGAGCCATCGCGACGATCACCGACACCAACATGACCCACGTGCTGGCCGCGGCGATCCTCTATGCGATCGGCACGGGCCCCGTCCGCGGGTTCGCCGTGACGCTGGGGATCGGAGTCATCACGTCGTACTTCACCGCCGTCATGGTCACACGCCTCATGGTTGCGACGTGGGCCCATCACAGACGCCCGAAGACACTCACTCTCTAGCTTGCAGTTCTGGCGGAGCGATCGCTCCGGATGATATGATTTTCGGACTCATCTACTCAGGGATCGTCCGGGGGGACACATGGCCGCTTTCTTTTCGAATCTTCGCAATACGGTGCTCGCCGGTTTCGGCCTCGCGTTCATCGTCTTCCTGATCTATCTCGCTCAGGCCCAGTTCAACGGCTTCATCTTCTGGCCGTTCCTGGTGCGCTGGCTGCATATCGGCTCGGGCATCATGTGGATCGGCCTGCTCTGGTACTTCAATTTCGTCCAGACGCCGACGATGCCGAAAATCCCCGACGAGCTGAAAGGCGGCGTGTCGCGCTTCATCGCGCCGGCCGCGCTGTTCTGGTTCCGCTGGGGCGCGATGTCCACCCTCGTCTGGGGCATCCTGCTGGCCGCGATGTACGGCTATCTGCTCGAGGCCTACACGCTCGATCTCATCGAAGGGCTCATCGACCTCAAGGCGATCCTGATCGGCATCGGCATGTGGCTCGGCACGATCATGTGGTTCAACGTCTGGTTCGTGATCTGGCCGAACCAGCAGAAGGCGCTGAACATCGGCAACGCCTATCCGGACCTGCCGGCCGACCAGAAACAGGCCGCCGCGCGCACCGCGGGCATGTTCTCGCGCATCAACACGATGCTCTCGATCCCGATGCTGTTCTGCATGGTCGCAGGACCCCATCTGGCGTGACGGGTCCGCATCCAGACCAAGAGGCCGCCCGGCAACCGGGCGGCCTTTTTTGTTGAGCCATGGCCGTCTCGTGGGATGAAACCGTCCGGCGCGTCGATTTCGACCGCTATCTTTCTTCCCTGTTCGCGCCTGCCGCTCTGCGGAGCGAGCTGAACGTCCTCTATGCGTTCAACCACGAAGTGGCGAAGACCGCCGAGACCGTCAGCCAGCCGATCGCCGGCCAGATCCGGCTGCAATGGTGGCGCGACCGGATCGCCGAGCTCTATCGCGGCGTCGCCGTCGAGCACCCGGTTGTCGAAGCCCTGGGCGCCATCATTGCGGCGCGGAGCTTGCCGCGGAACCTGTTCGACGAACTGATCGAAGCCCGCGAGCACGATCTCGAGGAAGCCCCCTTCGCCACGATCGAAGACTTCGAGACCTATGCCGATGCGACCTCAGGCCATGTCATGCGCCTTGCGGCGCGCATTCTTGGCGCAGGCGACAGTCTCGACGCGCCTGCGGGCGATCTCGGTATCGCCTATGCGATCGCCGGTCTGTGCCGGGCGGTGCCGTATCATGCGACGCGCCGGCGTCTGATGCTGCCCGCCGATCGCCTCATCGCATCGGGTGTGTCGGTCGAGGAGGTGTTCGCGGGAACGGCAGGCCAACGCCTGCGGCCTCTGCTCGACGACATGGCGCAACGGGCCCTCGGTCATCTCGCCGCGCAGCGCGGACAGCGCATCGCGCGGACAGTGCTTCCCGCGCTGCTCCCGGCAGCGGTGGTGCCGCTTTACCTGCGCGCGCTCATGCGGCCGGGGTTGGATCTGTTCCGCGATTCAACCGAGGTCGGCGTGCATCGCCGGCAGCTCGCGATGCTCGGCGCGATGATCCGGCGGCGGGTCTGATCACTCGGCGGCGGCTTTGCGTCCGAGCCACGCGTCGAGGTCGGCGAGCGCGCGGCGCGCCATCACGTGCTTGCGGTCGCGCCCACGCACGCTCGCGTCATCGAGCGGGGGGAACAGTCCGAAATTGACGTTCATCGGCTGGAACGTCGTTGCGTCCGCACCCTTGGTGATGTGCGTCAGCAGAGCGCCCAAGGCCGTCGTCGGCGGGGGAGGCGGAAGACGCTCGCCGCGCTGACCTGCGGCGGCGAACAATCCCGCAAGCAGTCCGATCGCCGCCAACTCGACATAACCCTCGACCCCGGTGATCTGCCCCGCGAAGCGCAGCGACGGACGCGCGCGCAATCTCAGCTCCTCATCGAGAAGCCGCGGCGAATTGAGGAACGTGTTGCGGTGGATGCCGCCCAGCCGCGCGAACCGCGCATCTTTGAGCGCAGGGATCATGCGGAGGATGCGCGTCTGCTCGCCGTATTTGAGCTTGGTCTGGAACCCGACCATGTTCCACAGCGTGCCCAGCGCGTTGTCCTGGCGGAGCTGCACCACCGCATAAGGACGCCGCCCGGTCTTGGGATCGCGCAAGCCCACGGGCTTCATCGGTCCGAAGCGCAGAGTGTCGATCCCGCGCGACGCCATCACCTCGATGGGCAGGCAGCCTTCGAAGTAGGGCGTCGACTTCTCCCATTCGTGGAACTGGCTGACGTCGCCCTTGAGCAGCTCGGACACAAAGGCGCGGTACTGCTCCTCGGTGAGCGCGCAATTGATGTAGTCCGCGTCGCCGCCGCCCGGGCCTTTCTTGTCGTAGCGCGACTGCAGCCAGGCTTCCGACATGTCGATGGAGTCACGCTCGACGATCGGCGCAATGGCATCGAAGAACGCGAGCGACTCCTCTCCCGTCAGCGCGCGCAAGGTCTGCGACAGAGCGGGCGAGGTGAGGGGACCCGTCGCGATGATGACGCTGTCCCACGATGCGGGCGGGTCCAACACTTCTTCGCGATCGATCTCGATCTCTGGATGCGCTTCAAGCGCGGCCTGGACCGCCTGCGAGAAACCCACGCGGTCGACCGCGAGCGCTCCACCGGCCGGCAATTTGTGCGCATCGGCTGCGCGCATGATCAGCGAGCCCAGCCGCCGCATCTCCTCGTGCAGCAGCCCGACGGCGTTGTTTTCCCAGTCGTCGGAGCGGAAAGAATTCGAGCACACCAGCTCGGCCAAGCCCTCGCCGGTATGCGCTTCGGTCATCCGGCGGGGCCGCATTTCGTGCAGCACGACGCGGCTGCCCGCCTGCGCGGCCTGCCACGCCGCTTCGCTTCCCGCAAGTCCGCCGCCGATGATGTGGATGGTGCTCATCCTCTGGAGATAACGCGGAAGGGCCCGTCGGAGCAATTGTCACGTGCCGACAGGGGGCATAGCATTGGTGCACTTCGCGGGGGGCGGCGATGACGAAGATACCGGTCGGTAAAACGATTGCGTACGCGTATGGCTTCACCTTCGGAAATTTTCTCACTGTGCTGGGACTCTCCTGGGCCCCGCTTGCGATCATGGCGGTCGTCGCGCTTTTCGCGCTTCCGGCCTATTTCAACGGCATGGTCGCGATCGTGACGACAGGCGATGCGAGCGCTTTCTTTGCCGCCGCCGGACTGATGTTCGTGCTGTTCGTCGCGGTCTTTGCGGGCTTCATCATGATCTATGTCGCCATAGCGCGTCAGGCGCTCGGCCTGCGCACGGGGCCCGCCTTCTTCTACTTCTCGCTGGACGCGGCCTTCTGGCGGCTCCTGCTCGCGTATCTCGTCACCATCGTGATCGCCTTCGGCCTGGGAATCGCGTTGAGCATCATTACGGGCATCGCTGTGGTGGTCTTCGCGCCGCTTGCCGTTCTTGTTCCCATCGTTGCGGTGGTTGGCATGGTCTATGGCGTGTTGCGTCTGACGTTCTTGCTGCCGCCCATCGCGGTGGCCGAGGAGCGGCAGCTCATCTCGCGCTCGTGGGCACTGGGCAAAGGAAATTTCTGGCGCATGTTTGCGGTGCTTCTGGCCATCGTGATCCCGCTCGCCATTGTGCAGGGCGTTGTTCAGGTTTCGTTGTTTTCGTCGCTGGCGATCGTCCCGCCGCCCGATGATGCGGGGCCCGCCGAGATGGCGGCGTTCATGGCGCAGATGATGGCCCAGCTCTCTGGCCTGCTTCCGTTCCTTGTGCCCATCGCCATTGTCTTCTATGCAGCCACGATCGCGATGATTGTCAGCGCATCGGCCTTCGCATACAGATCGCTCGTGCCCGCTCCCGAGGGGACTGCCGCAGAGTTCGCATGAACAAGATCCCGGTCGGCAAGACCGTCGCCTTTGCGTACAACTTCCTGTTCACCCGTTTTGGTACGGTCGTCGGGATCACAGCCCTTCCTGCGCTGCTTGCCGCAACGGTCGACTATCTCGTCCGCAGCTACATCTCGACCGAGGACACGTCATCGGCGGCCGGCACGAACCTGTTGATCTCGATCGCGGGCATGGGGACGACGATCTTCATCTGGGCCGTCACATCGGTTGGCATCATCCGCGCCGCCTTGGGACAGCCGCTCGGCAGCAGCGCCTATTATTTCCCGGTCGGCATGGTGGAGCTCCGCATGTTCGGCGCCATGCTTCGCTTTTGGCTCGGAGTTGTGGCGTTGATCTTTCTTGCTTCGCTGCTCTCGGGTTTTGGTTTTATGCTCGCAGGCGTTCCGCTGGACGGCTCGTCCGAGCCGGAACCCTCGGCCGCGCTTCTGATCGCGGGCATCATCACGTGGGCCGCCTTCGGCTATGCGATCTACACGATCGTCCGGATGGGTTTCCTGTTGTCTCCGACCGTCTTTAACGAAAGCAACGGCGGTCTTCAGCGCAGCCACGATCTCGCGCGCGGCAATTTCTGGCGGATCGTCGCGATCCTCCTTGCGCTGATCCTGCCGATCTTGTTCCTGCTCTCGATCGTCGGCGCCGTCATCCTCCGGGCCGCGCTTGGGAACGACTATCGCCGGATCATCGAAGACGACGGCATGGACGAGCTGATCCGCCGCGCCGAAGAGGCCATCGCGCAGAACGTCCTGCTGTGGGAGGTCTTCAACGTGTTGATCTTCATCCTCGCCGCAGGGCTGATCTACAGCGCTTCCGCGTATGCGTATCAGGCTGCGACCGGCAAACCGTCGCCGGACACGAACGCGAGATAGACTGAGCGGCTACTCCGCCGCGGTGGCGCGCGGCTGCTTCTTGAGCAGCGGCTTCAGGTACTGGCCGGTGTAGGACCGCGCGACCTTCACGACGTCTTCCGGCGTGCCTGAGGCGATGATCTCGCCGCCGGAATCGCCGCCCTCAGGTCCGAGATCGATGATCCAGTCGGCGGTCTTGATCACTTCGAGATTGTGCTCGATCACGATCATCGTGTTTCCGCTCTGCACCAGCTCTTGCAGCACTTCGAGCAGCTTGCGCACGTCCTCGAAATGCAAGCCCGTCGTCGGCTCGTCCAGAATATAGAGCGTCCGCCCGGTCGCTCGCCGCGACAGCTCCTTGGCCAGCTTCACGCGCTGCGCCTCGCCGCCCGACAATGTCGTCGCCTGCTGGCCGACCTTGATGTAGCCGAGCCCCACGCGCTTCAGCGTGTCGAGCTTCTCGCGCACCGCCGGCACGGCCTTGAACAGCTCGGCGCCCGCTTCCACCGTCATGTCGAGCACATCGGCGATCGAATGGTCGCGGAACTTCACTTCCAGCGTCTCGCGGTCGTAGCGCTTGCCGTTGCACACGTCGCACTGCACGTAGACGTCGGGCAGGAAGTGCATCTCGATCTTGATGACGCCGTCGCCCTGGCACGCCTCGCAGCGCCCGCCCTTGACGTTGAACGAGAAGCGTCCCGGCCCATAGCCGCGCGCTTTCGCTTCCGGCAACCCGGCGAACCATTCGCGGATCGGCGTGAACGCGCCCGTGTACGTCGCGGGGTTCGAGCGCGGCGTGCGGCCGATCGGCGACTGATCGATGTCGATCACCTTGTCGAGGAATTCGAGGCCGAGGATCTTCTCGTGCGGCGCAGGCGCTTCGCGCGCGTTGTTCAGGCGCCGCGCGACCGCTTTGTAGAGCGTCTCGATGGTGAGCGTGGACTTCCCGCCGCCCGACACGCCGGTGACGCAGACGAACGTGCCGAGCGGAATCTCCGCGGTCACGTTCTTCAGATTGTTCCCCGTGGCGCCGATGAGCTTGAGCCAACGGTTGTGCACCGCGCGCCGCCGGTTTGCCGGAAGCGGAATCTGCCGCGCGCCCGACAGATATTGTCCCGTCAGGCTCGCCGGGTTCCGCATGATCTCGGACGGCAATCCCTTCGGCCACGATCTCGCCGCCGTGGATGCCCGCGCCCGGTCCCATGTCGATGACATAGTCCGCGGTTCGGATCGCTTCGTCGTCGTGCTCGACCACGATCACCGTGTTGCCGAGATCGCGTAAGCCCTGGAGCGATGTCAGCAGCCGCTGATTGTCGCGCTGATGCAGCCCGATCGAGGGCTCGTCCAGCACATACAGGACGCCCGACAACCCTGAGCCGATCTGCGACGCGAGCCGGATGCGCTGGCTTTCGCCGCCCGACAGCGTGCCGGACGAGCGCGCCAGCGTCAGATATTCCAGCCCGACATTGTTGAGGAACACCAGCCGCGCGCGGATTTCCTTGAGCACGCGCGCCGCGATCTCCTTCTGCTTGTCGTTGAGATGCTTGTCGAGGGAGGCAAACCACTTGTCCGCGGCGCGCACCGAAAGTTCGCAGACCTCGCCGATATGCAGGCCCGCGATCTTCACGCACAGCGCCTCGGGCTTCAGCCGGTAGCCGTGGCAAACCTCGCACGGGCTTTCCGATTGGTAGCGTTCGAGCTCTTCGCTGATCCAGGACGAGTCCGTCTCCTTGTAGCGCCGCTCCATGTTGGAGATGACGCCCTCGAACGGCTTCTTGATGTCGTAGCGGCGCATGCCGTCGTCATAGGAGAACTTGATCTCCTCATCGCCCGATCCGAAGAGGATGACGTCCTTTACCTTCTTCGGGCAGCTCGTCCCACGGCGTGTTCAGCCCGACCTTGTAGTGCCGCGCGATCGCATCGAGCGTCTGCGAATAATACGGCGACGACGATTTCGACCAGGGCGAAATCGCGCCCTTGCGCAGCGACAGCGTTCCGTCGGTCACCACGAGCTCGGGGTCGAAATAGAGCTTCATCCCGAGGCCGCCGCATTCGGGACACGCGCCGTGCGGGTTGTTGAACGAGAACAGCCGCGGCTCGATCTCGGGGATCGTGAACCCCGACACCGGACACGCGAACTTCGACGACAGCAGCAGGCGTTTGGGTTCGCCGTTCTCCTTCTGGTCGGCGAACTCGACGATCAGAAGCCCGTCCGCAAGACCGAGCGCGGTCGAGATCGAATCCGGCAAGCGGTTGCCGATGTCCTTCCTCACCGCGATGCGGTCGACGACGACTTCGATATCGTGCTTGAGCTTCTTGTCGAGGGCAGGCACCTGGCCGAGGTCGTAGACCGTGCCGTCGACCTTCACCCGCTGGAAGCCCTTCTTCTGAAGGTCGGCCAGCTCCTTGCGGTACTCGCCTTTGCGGCCCCGCACGATCGGCGCGAGCAGATAGAGCCGCGTGCCTTCGTCGAGCGCGAGGATCCGGTCCGCCATCTGGCTCACGGTCTGGCTCTCGATCGGCAAACCCGTGGCCGGCGAATAGGGGATGCCGGCGCGCGCGTAGAGCAGGCGCAGATAGTCGTAGATCTCCGTCACCGTGCCGACGGTCGAACGCGGATTGCGCGAGGTCGTGCGCTGCTCGATGGAGATGGCGGGAGACAGCCCGTCGATATGATCGACATCGGGCTTTTGCATCATCTCCAGGAACTGGCGCGCATAAGCCGAGAGGCTCTCGACATAGCGGCGCTGGCCCTCGGCATAGACCGTGTCGAACGCGAGCGACGATTTGCCCGACCCCGAAAGCCCGGTGATGACCACCAGCTGATCGCGCGGAATATCCACGTCGATGTTCTTCAGGTTGTGCTCGCGGGCGCCCTTGACGGAGATGGATTTCTGGCTGGCGGTCAGGTTCGGCACGGGGCGCTTGTCCATCGGGTGGAACACCTAGCTATGGCGGGTTTGGTCAGGCGGCTGCAAGCGGCCAGGGCGGTCAAATCCAACTCGAATCCAGCTATGGAACAAATAGAGAACATGTGCTACCAAGGCAATATCGGTGCCGCTCTATCGCCCAGGTCCAGTCAGGCGGCCAAAACAGGTGGACAACAGACCGGCGCGGATGGTCCGCGCGATCTTCGGGCGCTAGGTTTGGATTTCAGAAAAAGGAGATGGGTATGGCAGGCAGCGTCAACAAGGTGATCCTGGTCGGCAATCTTGGGCGGGACCCGGAAGTGAGACGGCTGACCTCCGGCGACCCGGTGGTCAATCTCTCGGTGGCGACCTCGGAATCGTGGCGGGACAAGGCCTCGGGCGAGCGCAAGGAGCGCACCGAGTGGCATCGGGTGGTGATCTTCAACGAGAACCTGGCGAAGGTTGCGGAGCAGTATCTGCGCAAGGGCTCGAAGGTCTATATCGAGGGCGCGCTCCAGACCCGCAAATACACGGACAAGGACGGCGCGGAGAAATACTCGACCGAGATCGTCCTGCAGAAATACCGCGGTGAGCTGACGATGCTCGACGGGCGGGGTGACTCCGACCGCTCCGAGCGTCCGGCCATGGCGGGCGCCAGCGAAGGCGGCCGCAGTTTCGAGCGCGCCGAACTCGACGACGAAATCCCGTTCTGATTTGGTGGCCCGGCGGGAAGAGAGCCTCATGCCGGGCCGAAATCTACGATCGTTCGCCGTGTTTGCGCTTGCCGCCGTCTTGCTCGGCGGCTGTGTCAGCACGGGCATGCGCTCGATCGCGTTCCTCACGCCCGAGCTGGGCGAGTCCTTTATACCGCTCTATATGGGCACTCGGATTGGCAGCAGCCGTTTCGCGGCCGCCGTTCGTCATTGCGCCGAACATCGCGGTGACCAACGACCACAATCTCAATCTGGTGTCGCCCGACATGGTGATTGCACGCTCGCCGTCCTACGACCTCCTGTTCTTTCGCACCGAGCGCGCGCATGCCGTCAAGATCACGAGCCCGAAGGTCGGCCAGACCGTCATCGCCTATGGCCAGGACGGCCAGAGCCGGCGGCGCGAAGCGAGAGGCATCGTTCGGGAGCTCAATGCGCGCGTGCTGCCGATTTGCACCGACTGCCCTGAACGGCCGACCATCACGTTCGACGCCGAAGCAGGCGTGGGCTTCTCCGGCGGACCCGTTGTCGACGTGGCATCGGGTGGTGTGGTCGGGATTACGGTGGGCTATCTCGACGGCGCGGCCGAGGATGGCGGGCGGCGCATGTATGCAATGGACATCGACTTCGTGATGGCCGAAATGCGGCGCCTCGTACCGGCTGGAAATGCCGGTTCCGGCGGGTGATTTTTACGCTTGAGATTACGGTTTCCGAATCGCCGTTCAGGTGCTAATCCCGTGCGGCGAAATTCGTCTCCAGCAGGCAAGTTGAGTTCCACGATTGACTGACGAAGACAATCAGAACGGCGATAGCGAGCGGCCCCAAGGCGGGCCGCCTCACGGCAGCAATATCAGTCCCGTTGCCATCGAGAGCGAGCTGAAGCGGTCCTATCTCGATTACGCGATGAGCGTGATCGTGTCGCGTGCGTTGCCCGACGTGCGCGACGGGCTGAAGCCCGTGCACCGGCGCATTCTCTACGGCATGACCAGACTCGGTGTCGACTGGAACAAGAAGTACATGAAATGCGCCCGCGTCGTCGGCGAGGTCATGGGCAAGTATCACCCGCATGGCAACCTCGCGATCTATGACGCGCTCGTGCGTCTCGCGCAGGAGTTCTCCATGCGCCTGCCGCTGATCGACGGGCAGGGCAATTTCGGCTCGGTCGACGGCGATCCGCCAGCGGCCGAGCGCTATACCGAATGCCGTCTTGCCAAGGTCGCCCATGAGCTTACCGAAGACCTCGATAAGGACACGGTCGAGTTCCAGGACAATTACGACGCGTCCGAACGCGAGCCTACGGTTCTGCCGGCGCGGTTTCCCAATCTCCTTGTCAACGGCGCGGGCGGCATCGCGGTCGGCATGGCCACCAACATCCCGCCGCACAATCTCGGCGAGGTGATCGCGGCCTGTCTTGCCTATATCGAGGATCCCTCGATCAGTCTCGAGACGCTGACCGAGATCGTGCCCGGACCGGACTTTCCGACCGGCGCGCTGATCATCGGACGCAATGCCGCGCGCAGCGCGCTCGCGACGAGGCCGCGGCTCGATCCTGATGCGCGCGAAGCTCGAGATCGAAGAGATCCGCCGCGACCGCGAAGCCATCATCGTCACCGAGATTCCCTATCAGGTGAACAAGGCGCGCATGATCGAGCGCATCGCCGAGCTGGTGCGCGAGAAGCGCGTCGAAGGCATCGCGGAATTGCGCGACGAGAGCGACCGTCACGGCATGCGGGTCGTCATCGAGCTCAAGCGCGACGCGTCTCGGCGCAGGTGACGCTCAATCAGCTCTATCGCTTCTCCGAGCTCCAGACGAGCTTCGGCGTCAACATGCTTGCGCTCAACGGCGGCCGCCCGGAGCTCATGAGCCTCAAGGACATGGTCGCGGCCTTCGTGCTGTTCCGCGAAGAGGTCGTCACTCGCCGCACGCGGCACGACCTCACCGAAGCGCGCAATCGCGGTCATACGCTGGTCGGCCTCGCGGTCGCCGTCGCCAACATCGACGAAGTGATCGCGCTGATCCGCGCTGCGCCCGATACCGCGAGCGCGCGCGCGGCCTTGATGGAACGCTCGTGGCCGGCGAAGGACGTCGCGCCGCTGATCGCGCTGATCGCCGATCCGCGCCATCTGGTGCAGCCCGACAACACGATCCGCCTCACCGAGGAGCAGGCCAAGGCGATCCTCGAGCTGCGGCTTGCGCGTTTGACCGCGCTCGGCATTACCGAGCTCTCCGACGAGGTGAAGAAGCTCAGCGTCGCGATCGCGGACTATCTCGACATTCTCCGCTCGCGTCCGCGCGTGCTCGCGATCGTCAGGGACGAGCTTTCGGCCATCCGCGACGAGTTCGCCACGCCGCGCCGGACCGAGATCGTCGATGCCGAGGTCGAAGTCGAAGACGAAGACCTGATCGAGCGCGAGGATGTGGCCGTCACCGTGACTCACGGCGGCTATATCAAGCGGGTGCCGCTCGCCGAATACCGGGTGCAAGGCCGCGGCGGCAAAGGCCGCGCCGGCATGGCGACGCACGAGGAAGATTTCGTCACGCATATCTTCGTCGCCAACACGCACGCGCCGCTGCTGTTCTTCTCCTCCACCGGCATGGTCTACCGGCTCAAGGTGTGGCGCCTGCCGGAAGCGCGCATCCAGGGCCGCGGCAAGGCGATGGTGAATCTGCTTCCGCTTCAGGGTGGCGAGCGCATCACGACAATTCTTCCACTCCCTGAAGACGAGGCGAGCTGGGACAAGCTCCAGGTCTTGTTCGCGACCAAGTCGGGCGATGTGCGCCGCAACGAGCTGTCGGATTTCTCCAACATCCACAAGACCGGCAAGATCGCGATGAAGCTCGGCGAGGGCGACGGCATTGTCGGCGTCCAGCTCTGCACCGTGAACGACGACGTGCTGCTGACGACGCGCGCGGGCAAATGCATCCGCTTCGCCGTCACGGACATCCGCGTCTTCAAGGGCCGCGAATCCACGGGCGTGCGCGGCATCAAGCTCGCGGCGGGTGATGAGGTGGTGAGCCTGGCGCTGCTCGGCCATGGCGACGCCAGCGTCGCCGAAGCGCGCGCCTATCTGCGCCAGTCGACGGCGGCGCGGCGCGCGGCCCAGGGCGAAACCGGTCAGGAGGACGCCGACACGGTCGCCGACGATCTGGGAGAGCGAGGAGGGCGGCGAGGAGGCGGCGTTGTCGCCCGAGCGCTATGCCGAATTGGGCGCACGCGAGCAGTTCGTGCTCGCCGTCTCCGAACAGGGCTTCGGCAAGCGCACCAGCTCGTACGAGTACCGCACCATGGGCCGCGGCGCGCAGGGCATCGTCGCCATGGCGATGCGCGGCAAGAACGCCGCGATCGTGGGCGCCTTCCCCGTCGAGGACTCCGACCACCTGATGCTCATCACCAATCAGGGCAAGACCATCCGCGTTCCCGTCTCCGGCATCAGCGTGCAGCGTCGCTCCGCGCAGGGCGTTGTGCTGTTCCGGGTGGACGAAGGCGAGCGCGTTGTTTCCGTGGAGCGCATCGCGGACAGTTCTGGCGAGGGGGAAGAATGAGCGCCAAGCGCATCGGGCTCTATCCCGGCACGTTCGATCCGGTCACGCTCGGTCACATCGATATCATCAAGCGCGCCGTGAAGCTGGTGGACCATCTGGTGATCGGCGTCGCCAACAATCCGTCGAAGACGCAGGCGTTCTCCATCGAGGAGCGCATCGCCATGCTGCGCGGCGAGGCTGCGCCGCTCGCGGGCGACGGCCGGGCCACCATTGCGGTCGAGACGTTCGACATCCTTCTGACCCATTTCGCCAAGAAGGTCGGGGCGAGCGTGATCATCCGCGGGCTTCGGGCCGTGTCGGACTTCGAATACGAGTTCCAGATGGTCGGCATGAACCAGCGTCTCGCTCCGGACATCGAGACCGTGTTCCTGATGGCCGATCCGCGGCATCAGGCGATCGCTTCGCGCCTCGTCAAGGAGATCGCGTCGTTCGGCGGGGATGTCTCGTCGTTCACAACGCCTACGGTGGCCGCAGCGCTGAAAAAGCGGTTCGCCGGCGCGCACAAGTCTTAGCCAAGCCCCGGCTTTAGCCGCTGCGCGATTTGTGCGAGAGAAACCCGCCCCCTGGAGGACAGTTCCTTGGCCAACACGCTGATCATGACTTTGAAGACCGGTACGGTGAAAATCGAGCTGCGTCCCGACCTCGCGCCCAATCACGTCGCGCGAATCTCCGAGCTCACGAAGGACGGCTTCTACGACGGCATCGTCTTTCACCGGGTGATCCCTGGGTTCATGGCACAGACGGGCGATCCCACGGGCACCGGCACGGGCGGATCGAAGAAGCCCAATCTCAAAGCCGAATTCTCGCGCGAGCCCCACGTGCGCGGCACCTGCGCGATGGCGCGCAGCAGCAATCCCGACAGCGCCAACAGCCAGTTCTTCATCTGCTTCGACGCTGCGCCCTGGCTCGATGGCCAGTACACGGTCTGGGGCAAGGTCGTGGAGGGCATGGAGCATATCGACGCCGTCAAGAAGGGCGGCGACCGCGATGGCGCGGTGATCGATCCCGACAAGATCATCTCGATGACGCTTCCTTGAGGGTTTCGCAGGAAGCGACACGAACCGTCACATCGCGTGATTTGCCGCTCGTAACGCGCGCGGTGTAGCAGCGGCAACGGAAATCGATTCAAACAGTCGAGCAATCTCGTGCCCGAGCAAATTCCCTTCATCGACCTGCAAGCCCAGCGGCGCCGGATGGGCGACTCGCTTACGCGCGCGATCGCGGAAGCCGTCGAAGGCGGCCAGTGGATCCTCGGTCCTCAGGTCGGAGCACTCGAGGAGCGGCTCGCCTCCGCGGTCAACGTCAAGCATGCCGTCGCCTGCGCGAACGGCACGGATGCGCTCCTGCTGGTCCTGAAGGCGTGGGACATCGGACCCGGCGACGCGGTCTTCGTGCCTGCGTTCACCTTCGCGGCGACCGCGGAAGTCGTGGCGCTCGCCGGTGCATCGCCCGTGTTCGTCGATGTCGAGGACGACACCTTCAACATCAGCCTGTTGAGTCTTGAGAAGGCGCTCGCGATGGTGCGCAAAGAGGGCGCGCTGCGGCCGACGGGCGGTCATTCCCGTCGATCTGTTCGGCCAGCCCGCCGACTACAACCGGCTGGAGCCGTTCATCGAGCGCGAGAACCTGCTGATGCTCTGCGATGTGGCGCAGGCCTTCGGCGCCTCGTTCCACGGCCGGTTCACGGGCTCGATCGGCCATGCCGCGACCACCAGCTTCTTTCCGGCGAAGCCGCTCGGCTGCTATGGCGATGGCGGCGCGTGCTTCACCAACGATAGCGCGCTCGCCGATGCGCTCCGCTCGCTGCGCATGCACGGGCAGGGCGCCGACCGCTACGAACATCCGCGCATCGGATTGAACTCGCGGCTCGACACGATCCAGGCCGCGATCCTCTCTGGAGAAGCTGAAGATCTTCCCCGAAGAGGTCAGGATGCGCGAGGGCGTCGCCGCCCGTTACAACGCTCGTCTCGCGAGCAACCGCATCCGCACGCCTGTCGTGATCGACGGCGCGCAATCGGTCTGGGCGCAGTACACGATCCAGGTCGACAACCGCGCAAAGCTGCAGGCCGATCTCAAGGATCAGGGCATCCCGACCGCGGTCTACTATCCGATCCCGCTGTCCAAGCAGCGCGCCTACGCGGATTTCCCCTCCGTGCCGACGCCCAACAGCGAGACGCTGTCCGAGCGCGTCGTGAGCCTTCCGATGCACCCCTATCTCGACGAAAAGACGCAAGACCGTATCATCGAGGCGGTGCTGAAAAGCGTCGCGTGATGCGCGTCGACGAGTTCGATTTCGATCTGCCGCAGGACTTGATCGCGCTTCGCCCCGTAGCGCCGCGCGATGCCGCGCGACTGCTCGTCGTGCGCGAAGACGGATCGCGCGAGCACAGGACCGTTCGCGATCTCCCGGCGCTGCTCCGTTCGGGCGATACGCTGGTCGTGAACGATACGCGCGTGATCCCCGCGCGTCTGACCGGGACGCGGCTCGCGCGCGAGGAAGGCGAGGGCGCGAGGATCGAGATCACGCTGCACAAGCGCGTATCGGACTCCGCCTATCGCGCCTTCGCACGGCCCGCGAAACGGTTGAAGCCAGGCGACCGTCTCCGCCTCGGCGCAACGCTCACCGGGGTCATCGCCGCGCGCGATGCGGGTGAGATCGAGATCGCGTTCGACAAGTCGGGCGCGGACCTCGATGCCGCAATCGCAACCGAAGGCGATATGCCGCTGCCGCCTTATATCGCGAGCCGGCGCGCCCCGGACTCCCGCGATCGCGCCGACTATCAGACCGTCTATGCGGAAAATGCCGGTTCGGTCGCGGCGCCCACGGCGGGGTTCCACTTCACGCCCGACCTGCTCGCGCGCCTGGCACAGGCGGGCATCACCCGGGAAAGCGTCACGCTCCATGTCGGCGCGGGCACGTTCCTCCCGGTCACCGCGGACGACACGAGTGGACACCGTATGCATTCCGAGTGGGCGACGCTGTCGGATGCCACCGCGCGCATCCTTAACGAACATCGCGCCAAGGGCGGACGTGTCGTGGCCGTCGGCACAACGGCCGCGCGCACGCTCGAAACCGCGACCGACGATACCGGGACCGTTCGCCCGTTCCGCGGCGAAACCGCGCTGTTCATCACGCCGGGCTACCGCTTCAAGGCGGTGGACGTGCTGCTCACCAATTTCCACCTGCCGCGCTCGACGCTCTTCATGCTGGTCTGCGCCTTTGCGGGGACCGACACCATGAAGGCCGCCTATGCCGAAGCCATCGCCGACCGGTACCGCTTCTACTCCTATGGCGATGCGTGCCTGCTCTTTAAGGCTAAGAGATAAGTCCGCTGGACATGGCTGCCGTGGTCCTCAATTCTGAAGGTTAACGGTCTTATCGGAACCCTGTCCGCGTGTTCACGTTCGAAAACGTCCGGCATTGCATGTGGCGGAATATGTATTCGCCGCAACCGGTCCTCGCCGGCACCGTCCTGTTCGGCAGCGCATTCGCGTGGACGACGGAGCGCCTCTCTCCGCCGCTCCACGCCGTGTTCGAGCAGAGAATTGCCCGGTGCCGTGCCTCGCTCCGCGTCTCTCGCGGCTCCGGACCTTGTCGCGCGCTTGGCGCAGCACATTCAGCTGCTGGGCGACGTCGCCCCTCCGTTTTGCGGCGTCGCGTCGCGCGATGAGAAGAAGCAGAGCGCGGACATCTTCTTCGCCTGCCGCGATCCCGTGATCGGACCCCAGTCCTTCGCTCTTGCCGGGCAGATCGTTTATCGGCTCGCGCACGAGGACATGACCGCCGATCGCCTCGTGCTCATGCTCAAGTCGTGCGACGACATGATTGCAGGCTACGCGCTCGAGCTGCGGACGCGCAAGATGATTCAGACCGCCGAACAGCTGGGCATTCCCTGGTTTCGCACGAACGGCCTCGTCCGCCATGCCCAGCTCGGCCAGGGTTTCCGCCAGCAGCGCTTCTGGAAGACGATGTTCAGCAGCGAATCGGTCGTACGCGCGCGACTACGCGAAGAACAAGCTTCTGACTCTGACGACATTGTCCCAGCTCATGCTGCCGGTCGGCCAATTCGCCGCCGTTCGGGACGTTGCGTCGGCGGTGAAATCCGCCCGCGAGATCGGCTATCCGGTGGTTCTGAAGCCGATCGACAGTGGAAGAGGCGACTCGGTCTATGTCGATCTGCGCGACGAGAACGAGCTGAGGGCGGCGCTGGCAGCCGCGCGCGTCGGCGAGCGGCCCTTCATGTTGCAGAGTTTCTTTCCCGGTGACGACCACCGGCTGCTGATCATCGGCGGAAAGCTTTTCTATGCGGGGCATCGCGTTGCGGCTTCGGTGAAGGGCGACGGCCGGCACACAATCGCCGAGCTCGTCGAGATCGAAAATCGCAATCCGGAACGGCTCGCCAACGACACATTGTCGCCCATTGTGCTGGATGCGGACAGCGATCGTATCCTCGCCCACCAGGGTTGTACTCGTGCGAGCATCATTGCCGCAGGCCGCGTCGTGCGCGTGAAGGGTACGGCCAACATCGCCACCGGAGGAACGGTTGTCGACGTGACGGACATCGTCCATCCCGACAACCTCAACGCGGCGCTTCGCGCGGCTGCAGCGATCGGGCTGGTCGTGACCGGCGTCGACTTCATCACGCCCGACATTACGAAATCCTGGCACGAGGTCGGCGGCGGTTTCTGCGAAGTGAACGCAACCGTCGGTCGTGCCGCACGCGAGCGTGACGCCGGGCCGCGACGTGTATCGCACGCTGATCCAGGCCTTTTATCCGGAAGGCGACGACGGACGCATCCCGACGGCCATGGTGACGGGGACATTCGGCAAGACGACCACCGCCTTGATGCTGGCGAGCATTCTCGCATCTGCCGGTCACACGGTCGGCAGCGCCACCACGGAGTCCATAAGGATCGGCACCGAGGAGATCGCTCTTGGCGACTTCGCTGCATTCGACGGCGCCTCGGTTGTGCTGCGCGATGCGACCGTGACGGCGGCCGTGCTCGAGACCGCGCGCGGCGGACTGATCAAGCGCGGAATGTATCTCGACCGCTGCGATGTCGCGGCGCTCTTGAATGTCGAGCGCGAGCAGATCGGCATCGATGGCATAGAAACGCTCGACGACATGGCTGCGTTGAAGCGCAAAGTGCTGGATGCCGCGCGCAAGGCTGTTGTTCTCAACGCCGACGATCCGCGCTGTCTCGCACTTGCGCCGGAATTCGCTTCGTCGGTGCGGACGTTCCTCTTTTCCCGCAATGCGGAGTCGCAAGCCATTCGCGATCATCGCGATCGTGGTGGCGATGCGCTGTATATCGATCGCAGCGGCGGCGCAGAGATGATCGTATCGGCTTCGGGTTCGAACGCCGTTTCAGTGGTCGGAACGTCCGAAATTCCAGTCACGAAGGGTGGCCTGTTCTGGCAGCACGCGAGCAACGCCATGGCTGCCGCGGCGCTGGCCATTGGGCTCGGCATCGACATCGAAACGATCAGAGTGGGCCTTCGCCGCTACGGCAAGGAATACGCGGCGGCCTCTTGCCGGCTGCAGATTGTCGACGATCTTTCCGGTCCCGATCCTGTTCGACTACGCGGCGTCGCCGCCCGGATTCGCCGCCACGCGCGATGCGATCAGAGTCGATGAACGTTTCCGGCCGAACGGTTCTGCGCGGTGACGATTGCGGGAAACCGGCCCGATTGGACCTTTGCGGAAAGCGCGGCTGCGCTCGCCGGTCATTTTCAGCGCTATGTCGTTTATGAGCTCCCGCGTTATCGGCGCGGACGCAAGCCTGGAGAGATTGCATCGGGTTTGGCCCGCGCGCTCGTCGCCGCGGGTGTGGACAAGGGGCTCATCTCGGTCGTGGAGGGAAACGAGCAAGCTGCGCAACTGATCGCGCGCGAGGCGAAGCCGGACGACTTTGTCGTTGTGTTCGGCTCGGTACTCGCGACACACGATCGATTACTACCGTGCGGCGTTTGCACAGCGCGAGGCCAAGCGAGCGAGTTGTCCCGTGCTCAAGCTTGAGAGCCGGAGGCAATGCCTGTGGCGCAACGTGCATGCGCCGGAACCTGTCATGGCGGGCACGGTCACATTTGGTGATGCCTGGAACTGGACGACGGAGCGACTGCCGCGATCTGCTCTTTCCTCTTATCGATGCAAAGCTCCCCGCTCCGATGCCGCCGGGCGATGTCCTGGATGCGGCTCAGTTCGTCGCCCAGCTCGCGCAGCGCATCCAGCTTCAGGCCGACATCGCATCGCCCGCATACGGAGTCGCATCGCGCGATCCGTCGGCGCGGCGCGCGGTCGTGTACTTTTCCTGTCGGGATTTCACGCTTGCCAGCCAATCCATGTCGCTTGCCGTGCAGGTCGTCGATCGGCTGACCCAGTCTGACAGAACGTCCGAACGTTTTGCGGCCATGCTCCAAAGCTGCATCGACAAGGTCAACGAGGTGGGACTTCAACACGCCACGCTCGACATGGTGCAATCCGCCACGCGCAGAGGAATTCCGTGGGTGCGATTGAGCCCGCTCCTGCGTCACGTGCAACTCGGGCATGGACACCGTCAGCAGCGTCTGTGGACGACCACCTTCAGTGCGGAGTCCGCCCTGGCGCGGGATTACTCGATGAACAAGGTTCTGACACTGGAGACGCTCAGCCAGATCAAACTGCCCGTCGGCCGCTATGCCATCGTCAGGGATATCGCCGCCGCACGAAAATCGGCTCAGGAGATCGGATATCCTGTGGTGCTGAAGCCGGTTGACGGCAGGAAAGGTCGAGTCCGTGTTTGTCGATTTGCGAACCGAAGCGGAGCTGACGGCGGCTGCCACAGCGGCGCGGATTCATGAACGGCCGTACATGTTGCAGAGTTTTTTCCCGGGCGCGACCACCGGCTGCTTGTCGCATCCGGGAAACTCGTCGCGGCGGCGCGCAAGGATCCTGCTTCGGTCACAGGGGACGGACATCACACCATCGC
Source organism: uncultured Alphaproteobacteria bacterium (assembly GCA_963708555.1). Lineage (GTDB taxonomy): Bacteria > Pseudomonadota > Alphaproteobacteria > Micropepsales > Micropepsaceae > CAIYRG01. Next base: position 571,825 of record CAVPTF010000002.1, read on the forward strand.
CGAACTGGTCGAGATCGAAAACCGTGATCCGCGGCGCATAAGCGGCCGGGTCATGGATCTGCATCGCGCTGGATGAACGGAGTGACGGGACCCTCGCCCGGCAAGGCTTCACGCGCGGGAGCGTGGTCGAAGCGGGGCGGGTGGTGCGCGTCAACGGTATAGCCAATGTCTCCGCCGGTGCGACAGCCGCAGACGTAATGGATGTGATCCATCCGGACAACGCGCGTGCCGCGGTGCGTGCTGCAAAGGCGATCGGACTGAACATTTGCGGCGTGGACTTCGTATCTCCGGACATCTCGAAATCCTGGCACGAAGTCGGCGGCGGAATCTGCGAAGTGAACGCCAGCGTGGGATTGCGGCCGCATTCTGCAGGCCGCTCCACAAATCGACGTGTGCGACTTGTTGCTTCAGGCGATGTTTCCGCAAGGCGGCGACGGCCGCATACCGATCGCCATGGTGACGGGAACGACAGGCAAGACCAGCACGAGCACGATGCTCGCGAGCATCCTGCGGCTGCGCGGTTACGTCGTCGGCTGCGCGACCACCGAGGGCGTGAGAATCGACGGCGAGCTGATCGAGCAGGGCGACCTCGCCAGCGCCGACGGGGCCTCCGATCGTGCTGCGGGATGCCGACGGTAACGGCGGCGGTGCTGGAGACCGCGCGCGGCGGCATCGTGAAGACCGGGCTCTATGTCGACCGCTGCGATGTCGCCGCGCTCCTCGAACGTCGAGCGCGATCAGATCGAAATGGACGGCGTCGAGACGATCGACGACATGGTCGCGCTCAAGCGCAAGGTGCTCGACATCGCGCGCAAGGCGGTCGTCCTCAATGCGGATGATCCTCGCTGTCTTGCGCTCGCCGAGGAATTCAAGCCTCGGCTCAGAACCATTCTCTTCTCGAAGAGCTCCGGGGTCGGCCGCCATTCGCGATCACGTAGCGCGGAGGCGGCGAGTGCTCTTTCGTCGCCAACAGGGACGGGCGCGAGACGATCGTCGTCGCGTCCGCGATCCGGGGAGAGTTCCGCTGCTCGCAACCGACGAGGTCCCGGCGACGAACGGCGGTCTGATCGGGTTCCACGCTATGAACGCGGTCGGCCTCGGCGCTCGCGATCGGCTCGCAATCGGACACGATGCGATCAGGGCGGGCTTACGCCGCTATGGAAGTATCGGAGCGATGCCGCGCGTTTGCAGGCGCTACGGCGACCGTAGAGACTACCGCGCGCCTTTCGGGACCGGACAGATTGGCAAGGACGAGGTGTCCCGTGCTCAAGCTTGAGTCGTTGAAGCAGTGCCTGTGGCGCAACGTGCACGCGCCGGAACCCGTCATGGCGGGCACGGTCACATTTGGCGACGCCTGGAATTGGACGACGGAGCGGCTGCCGCGTGCTCTTTTCTGGTTCTCGATGCAAAGCTTCCTGCTCCAATGCCATCAGGCGATGTCCTGGATGCGGCTCAGTTCGTTGCCCAGCTCGCGCAACGTATCCAGCTTCAGGCCGATGTCGCATCGCCCGCATACGGCGTTGCGTCGCGCGATCCCGGGAACGTCGCGCGGTCTTGTTCTTTTCCTGTTACGATTTCACGCTCGCGAGCCAGTCCATGTCGCTTGCCGTGCAGATCGTGGATCGGCTGACCACATCGGCTGCAACGGCCGAGCACCTTGGGAAGATGCTCGAGAGCTGCCGTGAGATGGTCGGTCAAGTCGGGTTCGACCCCACGACGGTCGGCATGGTGCAGGCGGCGGTGCGCCGGGGGATACCGTGGGTGCGGCTCAGTCCGGTCGGTGCGCCATGTTCAACTCGGACATGGGTATCGTCAGCGACGTTGCGCGAACACCATGCTCAGCAACGAATTGGGCTTGGCGCGCTACTATGCGAACGACAAGAGCGCGGCGCTGAGCATTCTCTCGCAGATCAGATTGCCCGTCGGACGTTTCGCCGTCGTCAAGGATATCGCCGATGCGCGGAAAAGAGCGGTCGAGATCGGCTATCCCCTGGTGCTCAAGCCCGTCGAAGGCAGAAAAGGCGACTCCGTTCACGCCGACTTGCGCAACGACGAGGAGCTGAGCGCAGCGCTTGCCGTCGCGCGTGTTCATGAGCGGCAGTATTTATTGCAGAGTTATTTCCAGGGCGATGATCACCGGTTGATGGTCGTGGAAGGGAAACTCGTCGCGGCGGCGCGCAAGGACACCGCCTCCGTCACGGGGGATGGAATTCACACGATCGCCGAACTCATGGAACGGGAAAATCGCGACCCGAGGCGTATCGCGGGCGTGGAGTTGCGGCTCATGCCGCTGGATGAGGAAACCGACAGAACTCTCGCACGGCAGGGCTGCACGCGCGCGACCGTTCCGGAGGCCGGGCGCGTCGTCCGCGTGAAGGGGACAGCGAACTTCGCCAAGGGAGGTGGAATCGTCGACGTGTTGGACTCCGTCCATCCCGACAACGCGAGGTTGGCCATTCGCGCCGCCGAGGCGATCGGGTTGAAGGTCGCAGGCGTGGACTTCATCTGTCCCGATATCTCGAAGTCCTGGCGTCAAGTCGGCGGCGGCATTTGCGAAGTGAACACCACCGTGGACTTGCACTCTGAATTGCGGCCGTCTCGAGATGGCGATGTGCGAGATGTGCTGCTGCAGAGCTCTGTTTCCGCTCGGCGACGACGGCCGCATACCGACCGTCATGGTGACGGGAACCACAGGCAAGACCAGTACCAGCACGATGCTCGCGAGCATTCTTGCGTCTGCCGGTCACATCGTCGGCTCCGCGACCACCGAGGGCGTGAGAATCGATGGCGAGCTCATCGAGCAGGCAGACCTCGCAAGCGCCGATGGCGCCTCCATCGTGCTGCGCGACGCGACCGTAACCGCGGCCGTCCTGGAGACGGCGCGCGGCGGCATCGTGAAGACCGGGCTCTATGTCGATCGCTGCGATGTGGCCGCGCTTCTCAATGTCGAGCGCGACCAGATCGGCATGGACGGCGTCGAGACGCTCGACGACATGGTCGAGATCAAGCGCAAGGTTCTCGATGTTGCGCGCAAGGCTGTGGTTCTCAATGCCGACGATCCTCGCTGTCTTGCGCTCGCCGAGGAATTCAAGCCTCGGCTCAGAACCATTCTCTTCTCGAAGAGTCCGGAGACGGCCGCCATTCGCAGCCACGTGGCGTCGGGCGGCGAAGCGCTCTTTCTCGCAGAGAGAGACGGGCGCGAGACCATCGTCGTTGCATCCGCATCGGATGAAATTCCGCTGCTTGCAACCGATGAGGTTCCGGTGACGAATGGCGGTCTGATCTGGTTCCACGGCGTCAATGCGCTGTCGGCCTCAGCGCTCGCGATCGGACTCGACATCGGACACGACGCGATCAGGGCGGGCCTGCGCCGCTACGGGAAAGAATATGCGGGAGCGATGCTGCGCACCGTCTTTGCCGAAGGCTTTCCAATGCAGGTCTTGTTCGACTCGTCGGGCAAAGCGCCGGCCTATGCCGCGGCCGTGACGGTCACCGACAAGATCAGCGTGCCCGGCAAGAAGATCTGTGTGATCACCGTGCCTGGAAATCGCCCCGATTGGGCGTTCGCCGAAAGCGCCGAAGCAGTTGCCGGGCACTTTCAGCGCTATATCTGCTTCGAGCGCACAGAGTATCTCAGGGGTCGCAAGCCAGGCGAGATCACGTCGCGTCTGGCGGATGCGCTCATGGCTGCCGGCGTCGCGCGCGAAGCGGTGGCCACAACAGGGGACCACAAGGACGCGGCGTTGTTGCTTGCGCGTGAAGCGAAGGACGAGGACTTCATCATCGTGTTCGGCACCGAATCCATGGCGACCGTCGACAGCTACCGGCAGGCGTTTCGGGACATGCGCGCGCGCGCATGAGCGGCTTCGCCTTCGACCTCGGTCTCGGCCGATCAGGCGGCGCGCACCGGTGTCCTGCGCTTGGAGCGCGGGTCGGTGCTGACTCCCGCCTTCATGCCGGTCGGAACGGCGGCGACCGTGAAAGCGATGCTGCCGGAATCCGTCGCCGAAACCGGCGCCGATATCGTGCTCGCGAACACCTATCATCTGATGCTGCGGCCCGGTGCCGAGCGCATCGCGAAGCTCGGCGGGCTGCACAAATTCATGAACTGGCCGTGGCCGATCCTGACCGATTCCGGCGGGTATCAGGTCATGTCGCTGTCCAGCCTGCGCGACATATCGGAGGAGGGCGTCCGCTTCCGGTCGCACATCGATGGATCGGAACATTTTCTCTCGCCCGAACGCGCCATGGAGATCCAGCGCCTGCTCGGCTCCGACATCCAGATGGTTCTCGACGAATGTCCGGCTTACCCTGCGACCGAAGCCGAGATCGAATCCTCGCTCGCGCTCTCGATGCGCTGGGCGAAGCGGTCCAAGGCCGCGTTCGCAGGCGGAGGCGCCTGTTTCGGCATCGTCCAGGGCGGGGTCTATCCGCATTTGCGCGAACGCTCCGTACACGAACTGATGGCGATCGGCTTCGACGGCTACGCCGTCGGCGGGCTGGCGGTGGGCGAGGGGCAGAGCGCAATGTTCGACGTGCTCGAGGCCACCGTGCCGCATCTCCCGCGCGAACGCCCGCGCTACCTGATGGGCGTGGGCAAGCCCGACGACATCGTCGGCGCGGTGCTGCGCGGCATCGACATGTTCGATTGCGTGCTCCCCACGCGCTCGGGCCGCAACGGCCAGGCGTTCACCTGGGAAGGTGCGCTGAATTTGCGCAACGCGCGCCATGCCGACGATTCATCGCCGATCGATCCATCCTGCGCCTGTCCCGCCTGCCGGTCCTATTCGCGCGCCTATCTTCACCATGTCGTCAAAGCGGGCGAGATCATCGCCTCCATGCTGCTCACCTGGCACAATCTCCACTTCTTCCAGGATTTGATGCGTGCGCTGCGCGAGGCGGCAAGCCATGGGATGACCGCTGAATTTGCCGCACAGTTTTTGAAGCGCTATCGCGGCGGTGAAACCGATCCGGAAGGTTGACCCGCCAGCCCGCCCGGCTTACATCCATGCGTCCCAAACGGGCCCGTAGCTCAGCGGCAGAGCATCTGACTTTTAATCAGAGGGTCGTTGGTTCGATCCCAACCGGGCTCACCACCACGTATCGTTCCTGTGAAGCAATCCGGGGCCGCGCGGAATTCACTTCCTGGAGGTGCGGCAAACATGTTTCCTAAGCCTCGTCCGCCAGCCAGGGACAAGCGTACGTGACAGTTCATTCTCCGGCCATTTCGTCGAAATGGGATGACGACCCGCGCACGCAGGCCGCTCGCGCGGTCGCGATCGCGCGTGAATTGTGCACCTGCAACTATCCGTACCACATTCTGTGGCCCTTGCTGCGCGCCGCGGGGATCAAGGGGACATTAAGGCCCGCCGAAGACCAGGTCCTCGCCAGTTTTCTGGTTCCCCTTATGGCGGATGGGACCCGCATTCTCATCGCCGGAAGCGCCGATACCGCGACACTTTGTACGGTTGGGCGCATGGCCGGTGACCGCAAGCCGGACTTCACGGTGCTCGACCGCTGTCCGGCGCCCCTCAAGCTCGTCCAGGAGTTTGCGGCCGAACGGCAGATCGCGTGTCGGACGCAGCTCGCGGACTTGAACAGCTACGCCGAAGACAAACCGCTGGGACATCGTTCTGGCGCACTACACGTTTCAGTTCATCGCGCCGGAAGAACGGTTCAACGTGCTCGAGCGGCTGTCGCGCTCCCTCGCGCCTGGCGGCACCCTCGTCTGCGTGGACAAGGAGGTCCCTCGAATTTCGGCCGCCGATGCGCCCGAGGCGGCCGAGGCGTGGTTCCAAAAGGCTTGGCGAAAACTTCAGGCGGAGGGTCTTGCGTCGGCCCTTCCGGCGGCCCTTTACGATCAGCTTCTGCATCAAGCCGCGGAAGGCCGGACGCTTCGCCGAGTGACTATTCCGTCCTTGAGCCATCTCGTCGAAGGTATCCGCCGCGCGGGCTTGGTCTTGATCGAGGAGGACCTCGTCGGGAGCACCTATGCGCGCGGCCCTGCAGCGGATTCCAGCATCATTCTTGCTGCATCGCGCCCTAGCGAGTCGGTGGCGCGCCGTATATGAATGTTGGTGGGGCAAGTGCGCGCTCGACAGTTCTCGCCGTACCTCGGTGCTTGGTCCGGCTGGGTGAATTGTGGCGCTACGGTTCATAACAAACGCATCTGTGAGGCAGCATGACGTCGTTTTTCGAGCACATTCTTTTTCAGGCGAAATCCCATCCGAAGGCGCCCGCGATCATGACGGCTCGTGTCGTCGTGACGTACGAGGAACTCGTCAATCGCGTTCGCGGCGTGATGAAATATTTGTCCGAGCAAGGGGTGAAGAGCGGGCAGATTCTCGCTCTGAACATGCAGGATCCCACCGCGCATTGCTCGGCGATGATCGGCGCGATGGCTTCAGGCGTCGCCACGTTGTCGATGGTCGGGGCGCGACCCAACCTGCCGAAAAATCTCGCGGTCGACGCCATGCTCAGCGACCATCCCGTGACGGTCGAGGGCGGCCTCAAGATGTTGACCGTCGCGCCGACCTGGCTGAAGGACCAGCAATTCGCGGATGTCGGCTTTACGCCTGGCGGCATGAGCCGCGATGCCGTCGCGCGCATCATCACGACGTCGGGGACGACGGGTGAGCAGAAGGCCGTTCCCTTTACCGAGGAGCAGCTTGTCGAGCGCGTCTATGCCCAGGTCGTCGGTCTTCGTCCGCTGGCTGGCCCCAGCAAGACGCTCGGCATGATGGGTGTCTCGAGCGGCGCGGGCTTTACCAACATGATGCTCATCCTGATGACGGGCGGCACCCTAATGCTCGTTCCGGGATTGGCGCAGCTTTCGCGTTTCTCATCGCTCTACAAGATGGATCGCATCCTCGCTTCGACGGCGCAGCTGATCGCGATGCTCCGCCAACAGGAGAATGACAGCGCGGATTTCTCCGGTGTGAAGAGCATGGTCGTCGGCGGCAGCCACATCCCGAGATCGGTCGCCAAGCGCGCGCGGGTGATATGCCGCAACATCATCTGTCTCTATGGAGCGACGGAGGTGGGCGTGGTCGCGACCGCTCCCACCAGCTTTCTCGTGAACCACCAATCCGCGGTGGGGTATGTGGCGCCCGGCGTGAAACTGGAAGTCGTCGACGAAGCGGGAACGGCGCTCGGCGCGGATCAAGAGGGCGTCATACGCGTCAAGGTGCCCGGCGCTGCGACCCGCTATCTCAACGATGAGAAAGCGAGCCGCTCGGTTTTCCGCGACGGTTGGTTCTATCCGGGCGATACCGGATCGCTCTCGCCTGACGGATTGCTCTTCGTCACGGGCCGCGTCTCTGAGCGCATCAACGCCGGCGGGGTCAAGGTGGCGCCGAGCGTCATTGAGGACGTGATCAGCTCCAGGCCCGAGATCTCGGACGTGGCCGCGTTCGAACACGTGAATGCCGAAGGCATCAGCGAGATCGCAGTGGCGATCGTGCCGCATGACAACATCGATCGCGCCAATTTCAACCGGGCCGAGTTGCGGCAATATTTTCAGAAGCAGTTGCGCGAAAGGACGCCGAGGCGGTGGATCATCGTCAAGGAAATTCCCCGCAACGAGCAGGGAAAGATCGACCGCGGAAAGCTTCAGCGCATCGCCAAGGCGCAACTCGCCGCGTCTCGCCCCCAGGCGGCCGCCCTGGTCTGAACAAAGAAGGGCTCACTGCAGTTCCGGCGAATGCCCCGAGGCATTCGCCGGAAGTCAAGGTCGTCTAACGGCCGAGCTGAATGACAGCTCGCCGGTTCTGCGGCTCGCGCACGCCCGGACCGGTCTGCACCAGCGGATCGGAGAAGCTGCGGCCCTCCGTCGTGATGTCGTTGGGGTTGAGCCCCAGGCGAACCATCTCGTTCTCGACCGTTTGCGCGCGGCGCTCAGACAGCGCCTGGTTGTAGGTCTGCGACCCCACCGTGTCGGTGTGGCCCGTGACCACCACGCGGATGTTGCCGCTGTTCCGCGCAGACATCGCTGCCTGGGCGACGATCTGTTGCGCCTGCGGCGTTAGATCGAAGCGGTCGAAGTCGAAGAACACGATGAACGTCGCCACAGCCGGCGGCGGTGGAGGCGGTGGGGGAGGTGGCGGCGGCGGAGGCAGCGGCGGCGGAGGAGGCGGCAGCGGCGGCGGTGGCGGCGGCGGAGGAGGCGGCGGCGGCAGAGGCTGCACCGGCGCAGGTGTCGTGGGTGGCACGGTCGGCTGGAAGAAGTAGCGAATGCCGAGCAGCACCGAGTGGCTGTTCTTGTTGCCGAAGCCGCATCGTGGTTGCGCAGCAGGGCGGCGCGAAATCCCACACATGGTCGGTCGTATCGATCGAGCGGAAACGGTAGTCGGCCGAAATATCGAGTTGCGGCGTGATCGAATAGACGAGCCCCGCGATCAGCTGCCAGGCGAAAGCCGCTTCGCTTTCGGAGAGGGTCGTCGGCCCCGCGGCGACGGACGCGTCCGGCTTGGCCCAGCCGCCGCCGATGCCGCCGCCGAGCGCAACCGCCCAACGATCCGCAATCGGCAGATCGTAGATCAGATTGCCGAACAGGATCGTTTCCGACATGTCGCCACTGGCGGAGATACACCGTGCCGTTCACCGATATCGTGCTCGATGTCGTAGCTGACGTGGTTCGCTTCGAACTCGATCCGCAACCCATCCGGGATCTTGAAACCGACGACGCCGCCGAAGAGCACAGGAGGTGTCCTGGTCGACCTTGCCGGTGTTGCTGGGGAAGCTCGGGAAACTTCCACTTGATATCGACAGGAACGGCTCTTGCCGACTTCGGCGCCGATATACCAGCCCTGGCCCGCGGCCGCAGGACCGCACAAGGAAATCAGCGCTGCGCCCGCAAGCGCCATCGATCTCAAACGCATTGGACCCCTCTCATACGCTACGACCAAAGGGTCCGCGGCCCCCGCGGCCCTCAATCCGAGACAAAGCAGCTAAACTATAAGGGATTAGGCAAAGGATTCATGGTCCTATTTTGCCACAGCCTTAATTCGTGAAGCGTTAAAGCGGTCTCCGGGCCCTCAGGCAAAGACGAGTCGGGTGGCGACAACCGCCAAAATCACGCTGAGCAGCGTGCGCAGGATCGCCTCGGACACACGGTTGGCCATGAAGCTGCCGATGATGATGCCGGGAATTGAGCCGAGCAGGAGCGATACCAGAAGCAGCCAGTCCAGCGAGCCGAGCAGCCAGTGGCCGAGCCCCGCCACGAGAGTCAGCGGAACGGCGTGGGCGATGTCGGAGCCCACGATGCGCACCATCGGGAGCCGGGGATAGAGCAGCAGCAGCGCGGTCACGCCGAGCGCGCCTGCGCCGACGGATGAGATCGCCACCAGAATGCCGAGCACAAAGCCGGTAGCGGTCGTGGCCCAACGGGTGCGCTGCTGGCCGAGTTCCCCCACATGATCGGCATAGAACCTGAGGATGGTGCCGCGGAAAAGCAGCGAGGCGGCCGTGAAGAACAGTGCCGCGCCGAGGACGCCCGTGATCAAACCGCCGGTTTCGTGGCTCGCTGGGCCAAGCATGGCCAGCCCGTAGATCGCCAGAACGGTCGCCGGAATGCTTCCCACCGCAAGACGCGAAACGATTTGCCAGTCGACGGAGCGGGATATGCTGTGGACGCCGGTGCCGACGGTCTTTGTGGCCGAGGCGTAGAGCAGGTCGGTTCCCACCGCGGTTTCGGGATGGACGCCGAAGATCAAGATCAGCACCGGGGTCATCAGCGAGCCGCCACCGATCCCCGTCATGCCGATCAACACGCCGACCATCAGTCCGGACAGTGAATAGAGCAGATTGATGGAGTCGAGCTGGTCCATGTGAAAGCGTTCTGCCCCGTAACCGCAACCGCTGTGGGGTTGCGCCCTCCGCCCGCTGAAGCCCCGCGTCTCGCGCTCTAGATGCACGGGTTTCGCCAACGCGTTTAGCGCGTTCGAGCGCTCTCGTGAAACAGAATCTCGATCACTTTGCCAGGGATGGTCGGGCGGCCGACTCCTCCGCGAACCCACGAATCAATTCGACGACTTCGACGGCCCGATGACCGCGTTTCGGGCCCGACCGTCGACTTTGAGTGTCGTAATCCAGCCACAGTCGTCGAGCGATATTTTCCCCAGCGCAATTTGGAGAGACACGCGCGCGAACGAAAATCGCAGTCCAACCATTTGCTGTCATTTGATTTTTGTCCGGTGTTTAAAATTTCAGCGATGTTGCAAACCGGACGTTAATTCGAAAATCCTAGAGAGTGGGCTGGGATTGGCGTTGCGGGATAAGGCGCGTTCCGTTAGCGTTAATCCAAAGGGGCCGGTGCGTCAGCACCGGATATCGTTCGCGTTTTCAATAATTTTCTCGTCCTCACCGGGGGTTACAAATGAATAGACTGACCTGCACGCTGCTGTCGGGCGCATCCATCGTTGCGTTGATGTTCGGCGGTGATCTGGCCAAAGGAATAAGCGCAAAAGCGGCGCCAGCGGATGCCGATGGCACTGCGGCCGGCTTCGCGACCACCGGGGACGTGGATTACATCATCATCACAGGTGACTACGAGAGCGGCCAAGACGTCGTCGTCAGCACCGGTGATACGGTCACAGGCCCCCCGTTCGCCTCGGCCTATCCCACTCTGATGATCTGCCCTTCGGCGGCCCGGCCCTGGGTCAGTTCGGCGTCGTCGTCACGACCGCCACGGTCACGGTCGACGGCTCTATCATCAACAATGGCGCTATCGTCATTCGCGGTCGGCAGCGGGCCTCACGGCGAACGACGTGGTGGTCGGCATCGGCAACAATGGCGGTGTGATCAACGGCGCAATCGTCAACAACGGCATCGTCGACATCGCTGGCGACCGACGACGGCAGTGCTGCGCCGATTTTGCCAACGCGGTCGGCGTTGCGGTCACCGACGTCGACGGGTACGACGACGTTCCTCAATGCCGCTCGGCGCCGTGCTCTCGGTGCAGGCCTTTGCGAGCGACAGCGCCGCGCCCAATACTGCATCGGCAAACGCCATCGGCGTGTTCCAGGATGTCGAAGATGCGGACACGGCCATCGCCAACGTCACCAACAACGGTGTGATCGTGGTGCAGGCGACCGCGTTCATGCGCCGACGGCGCTGGCTCGCACTGGTTCGGCAGCCAGGCACTGTCGCCTACGCTCGGCGGCTGGAATTATTCAGGAAGTCACGGCCGCGACCGGTGATTCGGCCATGGCGTGGGCCAGCAACGCGGCATTCTGAATGTCCGCGCGGATGCTTTCGCGATCGGTGATGCATCCGCGGCCATCGCGTAGGCGAACGCGCAGTCGGGTTCTCGCAGTATGCGAGCGCGAGCGTGACGGCGCTCGCGACGTTTATCAACGACGGCGCGATCATTGTGACGGCTGAAGCGGATGCGTCGGCGGGCGACCAGTCCGCGACCGCAGTCGGCTAACGCCGTTGGCGGCTACCAGAACGTCATCGGTTCCATCGCCACCGCGAGCGTGGTGAACAACGGCATCATCCAGGTGCTTGCCGACGCGCACGCCGTGCAGACGTTGACGGGAACCGCGCTGGACGACGAAGCCGCCTTTGCCTCGGCGAACGCGACGGGCATCGGCCAGATCGTCACCGCCTCGGGGCAACCGGGCTCGCCGTCTTCCGGCAACAGTGACGACCTCCTGCAATGTCGACGCGGTCGCGCTTGCGACCGGCGTGGAAGGTGCTGGCGCTGGTGCTTATGCGACCGGTGTCTATCAGGACGTCGGGGATTCTCTACTCCACGGTTCCCCGTGACGGGCACGGCGTCCGTCGTCAACGCCGGCCTCATCGACGTGAACGCCAATGCCGACGCGAATTTGGGTGCGACGACGGCGACCGCGTTCGACGTGACGATTGAAGCTCAGTGCCGAGGCGATTGGTATCGACCAGGATGTCTTCGCCCAGAACAACGCGCTCGCGCACGTGGAAAACAGCGGTCAGATCGACGTGGCCGCCAATGCCGTTGCGAACGGCGGCTCGCAATTCGCGCGCGCGATCGCGGATGCGACCGGCATCAACCAGAACGTCTCTATCTTCACCGGGGACGATGCCGACACCAATATCGCGATGGCGGAGATCATCAACGACGGTCTCATCCACGTCGGCGCCGTGGCGAGCGCGTTCCAGGCGCTTGTCGGCGAAAACACCGGGATCGCGGCTAGCGCCTTCGCAACCAGCGGACGCGGACGGCATCAATCAGAACGTCGACCTCGTCTCGACGGCACCTCGATCATTGCGCTATTCGACAATGGCGCGCGGGCGTGCTGAGCGTCGAGGCCCATGCGCCTTGCCTCGGGTGTCAATGCACAGGCCGGCGCCTATGCCAGCGGCGTGGAGCAGGACGCTCAACGATCGTGCCGCCACTGAACGCGCTCGCGTCGGTGCAGAATGACGGCATCATCAATGTCGTGGCGGACGCGACTGCGATTGTGGATCAAGCGTTGGATACAGCGACAGCGACAGCGGCAGGCACGGCCTTCGCCAGCGCCGAAGCGTACGGCATCAACCAAGACGCTTTTGCCAGCCGAACAGGCCGATGCGGTCGTGAACAATGTCGGCGCGCTGAACGTGACCGCGCGTGCGGTCGCGAATGTGCTTGCCAACACCTACACGTTCACCTCCTCGCCCGGCGGAGAGGGGCCGTATACGGTCACCGCCAACTTCCCGGTTGGAAACGCGTCCGCATTCGCGACCGCGTCGGGAATCGAGCAGGATGCGTTCGCGGGTCTCACCGCAACGGCAAGCGTCGTCAACAGCGGCATCATCAATGTGCATGCGACGGCGCACGCTTCCGTTCCGTCGTTTAGAGAGCCCGATCTCGGCGATGCCGACTCGACGTCCAACTATGCGGGGGCCGGCGCTTTTGCGGAGGGCATCCAGCAGTATGCGGACGCGGGTTACTTCGGCGACTATGCCACGCCCGAAGAGGCGGGCCTAATCGCGCGCGCGATTTTCGTCAACACCGCGACTGCGCAACTGAATGTCGGTGCGTTGGCTGTTGCCGTGGGCGATACCGCATCGGCTCAAGCCTCCGCAGCGGGCATCCGCCAATACGCGGGGACTAACGACGACGTCCTGGATGCCGCCGCGCAGGTCACGAATGACGGCTTGATCGACGTCGGCGCGCAGGCGACGGCAACGGCGTTCGGAGCTGGCGACTCTACGGACGCTTTCGCAGAAGCGAGCGCGACCGGCATTCTGCAGGTTGCCGAAGGGCACACCGCGGCGCTTGCTTTGGTGGACAACGCGGGCACGATCAACGTTGGGGCCGGCGCTATTGCGCGCGGTCTCGAGAACGCGTCCGGCACCGCCGCCTATGCCAGCGCCAACGCCTACGCGCTGGGCATTCTCCAGAATGCGCTGGCCGATGGCGACTTTGCCGATCCGGTTGACGGGCCGACGGGCCATGCCACGGCGCATGTGATCAATGGCGGCCTCATCGATGTGTCCGCTGTCGCATCGGCATTCGCCGAGGGCAACGCGGCCTACGCGACGCTGACGCGATCGGCATTATCCAGGATGCCGGCGGGTCGACCCTGGCTCAGGCCATTTTCGACAACTTCATCGACGGTACGGTGACCAACCCGGGCACGTTGGATGTGAACGCTCAGGCCCATGCCACGTCCACGGACGGCGATGCGGCAGGCTGGGGCCTATGCTGCGGGCGTGCGGCAGGATGCCGGCGCCTCGAGCGGTGATGCGCTCGCCAGCGTCGTCAATCCGGGCCAGATCCTTGTCGCGGCAAATGCGATGGCGACGGGCGACTCCGACGGCCGACGCCGTTGTCGGTGGCGTCGGTATCGATCAGTTCGTCATCGCGTCGCAAACAACCGGCGCGGAAGTCGAGCTCAGGGCGGATGCGATCGTCATCAATTCGGGCCTGATCGACGTCGGCGGAACCGCTCTCGCGGAGGGTGCCGAAGGTTCAGCCGCCGCCTATTTCGCCGGCATCTATCAAACGGCTGCGGCGGGGCTCGGTACGACGGCCACGGGCGGCGCCGTTGCCTTTGCGTCGGTCGACAACGTCGGCGACATTCTTGTTCACGCCAAAGCCAGCGCGCTCATGGATGACGGGTATGCCAATGCCTCTGCGGGCGCCTCGGCGATCATTCAAGACGCAGGAGCGGTTGCTGAGGCCACCGGCGCGTCGGCTATCGTGCAGGTCATCAACGACGGATCGATCGTCGCCAACGCGACAGCCGTTGGCGTCCGGATATGGTTACGTGCAGGCAGGAGCCGAGGGCTTCGGTATCTTCCAGGATGCCGGGGCGGTATCGTTCTTCACCGGTGCTGCCCAAACCGTTGTTGCCAGCGCGGTTGTCCACAATGGCTCTCTCATCAGCGTTGTTGCTGAGGCTGATGCCATGGTCACGGAGGTCGGCGGTGGCGACAGCGCTCGCGCTCGCGCGGAGGCCAGTGCCATCAACCAGGACGCGGGTGCCCTTGCCTTTGGCACGGATACGGAATCCGTTGTAACGGCGGTCGCCAGCGTCACCAACTCGGGCACGATTCTCGCCAGCGCGGACGCGTTCGCCTTCGGCAGCAATGCCGGCGCGCGAGGCCACGGCCGCAGCGATATTCCAGGACGCCGGTGCGTTCGCGCTCGTGACCAGCATATTTACTGCCAACCATCCCGCCGTCGCGCGCGCCACTGCGGTTGTCGAAAACACCGGTGACATCAGCGCCATCGCAGGCGCGACCGGATTTGGCATCACCAACGGCTACGCGGACGCAAGTGCGGACGGCATCATCCAGAACGCGTTCGCAGGCGATCTGGCGCTCGCCAGCGTCGTCAACACCTCGCTTGCGACGATCAACGTAAGTGCGGCTGCGGCAGCCAATGGAATTGTTGCCAATGCTGATGCCGTTGCGTCCGGCATTCTCCAGGATGCCGGTGCGGGAACGTCCGGCGGCCAGGATCCCATCGCCGTGGCGAGAGCCTCGGCGCTGTTCGACAATGACGGTCTGCTCAGCGTGAATGCGAACGCGACGGCTGAGGGCGCCAATGTGGAGGCGCACGCCGACGCCACCGGCGTTTTCCAGCGGGCCAGCATCAACTTCGTCGGTGACGGCGGTAGCGGGTCGTCCGTGGCTCTCGCCAGCGTCGACAACTCGGGAGTGATCGAAGTTGCGGCTCACGCAAGTGGGTTGGGGGGCGCCCTTGCCGACGCCTACGCATATGCAACCGGTATCAACCAGGACGCAGAGGCGGCTGGCTTGACGTCCTCGACCGCGAGAGCCGTCGTCGACAACTCGGGTATCATCAACGTCACGGCGACCGCCGTCGCCGAGGCTGATGCGTTCGGTGTCGCTCAGGCCTATGGCGCGGGCATCGTCCAGGACGTGAGCAACGCTCAGTTCCTGTTCGCCGAGGTGGTCAACGGCGATGGCGATTCGACCACCGATGACGAGGAGATCATTGTCGCGGTTTCCGCATCGGCCACGGGTTACCGTGCAACGGCCGCAAGCCGACGCCATAGGCATCGACCAGGACGTGAGCGGCGGCCTCGATGGAACGTCGCAGGTTGCGCTGCTGTCGGTCGACAACAGCGCGGTGATCAGCGTCGCGGCCATCGCGGTCGCGGAGGCCGGGAAAACCATCCTGGAGTTCGCTTCCGGACGCAAGCGCCTATGCCAACGCGATCGGTATCGTTCAGAGCGCGTTTAACATTGGTGCGGTGACGGGAACGATCTTGGAGCCCCAGAATCCCTCGGGCGCCATCACCGAACTCGTGACCAACAGCGGCGAGTTGCATGTGACGGCGTCGGCCAACGCCAGCGGCGGCAACGGCAACTTTGTGGCGACGACGCGTTGTTCGGGGCGAGTGCATTCGGCGTAGTTCAGGATGCGGGCGGCGAGGCGCAGTCCTTCGATCTCGCGGTCGTCAACAGCGGCACGATCGAGGTCAATGCGACCGCGGTTGCGGATGGCGATGGCGATGGCGATGCGGAGGCGGCGAGCTCTGGCATCATCCAGAGCGTCGACGGGAACTACGCAGCCGAAGGAACTCTCGTCCTTAACGCTACCGTGGCTCAGGTTGCGGTGCTGTCCGTGGACAACAGCGGCGACATCACCGTGGTCGCTTCCGCGAGTGCGGTGGGCACTGGCGAAGTCGCGGCTTCCGCGAGTGCCGCGGGTATCCGTCAGAGCTTTGTCGGGTTCGGAGATGGTGTCGGTACGACACTGGCTGACTACGCCTATGCCAATGTCACCGCGATCGTGAACAATGCCGGCCATCTCGATGTCTCGGCCATCGCTATCGCGAGTGGCGGAGAGACGAATACCGCCTACGCGGCCGCGGTCGGCGTCGAGATCGACAGTGACGGCTACCAGGTCCTCAACCTCGACGTGTTCAACAGCGGCTCGAGCATCCGGGTGTTCGCCAGTGCGTCGGCGGATGGCGGATCGGCAAGTGCCGTTGCGGCGGGCATCGAGATCTTTGGCGGCCAGATCGTCAACAAGACACCGGACGACGAGACTGACATCGTGGGCATCTTCAACTCGGGCCTGATCCGGGCCGAGGCGGTGGCGGTCGGCGACACCGAGTTTGCTTCGGCGGTCGGCATCAATGTGTTTGCGATCACCGAGTTCAGAGGCTCGATCACGAACGATGGCGGCACGATCATCGCGCTGGCGTCGGGTTCGTCGGCTCATGCGGTCGGCATTCGGATCGCCGAACCGACTGCGGCCGAAGCAACTGATTACGGTGCTCCGAGCTCGCACGGATTACGGCGATCGCGAGCACGGGCGTCGGCACCATCAACATCAATAACGGTACGGTCTTTGCGGGCATCACCGATGATGAAGGCGATAGCTGGAGCCGCGGCACGGCGATCGACGTGCTGGATACGCCGAATCCGATCGTCATCAATCTCGATGGCGAGGTCGATATCTTCGGCAACATCCTGCTGAGCGGTAACGACACGCTCAACATCAACGGCTCGCTGTTCTTCGACGGCGGGATCAATCCGCTCGCTACGGGCACCTCAGCCCTTGCAGTGGGTGTGGTCAATCTGGGTGACGGAGCGACGCTGACGATTGCCAACAATCCGACGGATGGACCCGCCTTCCTGAATGTGGGCGTGTTCAACCAGGACGAGCGACGCGACCGTCGTGTTCGAGTTGCGGGGCGAAGACGACTCGGCTGCGCCGAACTCGGCAGGATCGATCTTCGCGGCGACGTCCGCCAATCTGGACGGCACCGCGGTGGTCCGCCTGCTGACGGGTCTGTACGACGATGCCACTTACTCGAGTGTGGTCGTGGCAGGGGTTATCAACGGCTCGTGGGCCAACGTTGTCCCTCGACCGCGACTACCTCTTCTTCGACATCGATGCTGTCTACAACGACGGCACGCTCGATACGGTCGACTTCGTGCTGACCCGCAATCCGTTCGACTCCGTCAGCGGTCTGACGGCGAACCAGTTGGCGGTGGCCGGTGGCCTCGAGAACGCCTACGACGCAGGCCTGACGGGCGGCTTCAAGGACCTGGTCACGAACCTGTTGTTCCAGACCAGCGGTACGCTCTTTGCCGATTACCTGCAGCAGCTCTCCGGTGTGGAGCACGGACAGAAGGTCCATGCCGAGCTCCAGGTCCAGAATCTGCTCAAGGATATCGTGACGCAGCAGCTTCAGACCGTGCCTGAAATCGGCGAACGGGGTGAGGGCTTCCAGCTCAACTCGGTCTGGATCGCCGGCTTCGGCAGCTGGGGTACTATGGACGGCAACGACTCCGCCGGTGGTTACGACAGCAATGTCTACGGCATGGTCGCGGGTATCGACTTCAAGGTCGGCGCCGCGGGCAAGGTCGGTGCGACGTTTGGTTATGCCCAAGGCAATATCGACTTCGACAACTACGAGAACGAAGCCGATTACAACGGTTGGAATGTCGGTCTGTACGGTCGCTACGACCTGCCGCAGTTCTACTTCCAGGGCGTCGGCTCGTACGGCATGTACGACAACGAGGTCCAGCGTAACATCAACATCGGGGCCGAGGCTGGCATCGATCCGCATCGCACGCTTCTGCACCCGAATGCCGGGATCAGCTTCCCGGTCTATCCGGGCTTGGCAGCCACGTCGGGTACGGCCGAATCCGATTACAGCAGCGATGTCTGGCAGCTGTACGGCGAAGTGGGTTGGAAGGCCAATATCGGCACCGACTTCTCCTTCGTGCCGTTCGTTGGCATCAACTACATGTACGGAGAGAGCGACAGCTTCCTCGAAAGCGGGGCTGGAGGGGCCAATCTGGACGTCGATCAGGCGACAGGCCGGTCCTTGGCTTCACTCCTCGGCGTTCGCTTGACGGGCAACAACCTGCTCTCAGGCAACACCACCTTGATCCCGCATGCGCGGATCGCCTGGCAGCATGAGTTCCTGGATCAGATCTGGAGCGTGTCGGGCTTCTTCGCGGGTCAGCCGGGCTCCGCGTTCAACGTCAAGGGTACTCGATTACGGCCAGGATTCGGCCCTGCTCGGAGTGGGCGTGAATATCGGCTTCTCGGAGACCATGCTCCTGAAGCTCGGTTATGACGGTCGCTTCGGTGGTGACCGGACGGATCACAGCGTGATCGGCAAGCTGACCTTCGTGTTCGGAGCAGCTCCGCCGCCTCCGCCTCCGCCGCCGCCGCCACCGCCGCCGCCGCCGCCGCCGCCACCGCCGCCGCCGCCTCCGCCGCCGCCGCCGCCGCCGCCGCCGCCGCCGCCTCCACCGCCGCCGCCGCCACCGCCGCCGGCTGTGAGGACCTTCATCGTCTTCTTCGACTTCGATCAGTCGAACCTGACGGCTGAAGCCCAGCAAGTGGTCGCGGAAGCCGTGAGAACGGCAATGACGTCGGGCATGGTTCGCGTGGTCGTCACGGGCCACACGGATACGGTCGGTTCGCAGGCCTACAACCAGGCTCTGTCGGAACGGCGCGCGACAGTCGGTCGAAAATGAGATGACGCGTCTGGGTCTGAATGCGAACAACATCCAGACCGTGGGCCGCAGCTTCACGGATCCGCTGGTCCCGACTGGACCGGGCGTCCGCGAGCCGCAGAACCGCAGAGCCGTCATCGATCTCGGTCAGTAGACCGGCCGATTGCCTAGCGTATGACTTGAAACGGGCGCCTCTGGCGCCCGTTTCGGTCTTGGCGGGTAGGATGAGTTGGCCCGCGAGCGGCTGTTTCCGGCCACACGGCTTTGTAACGTAATGTGTTAGTTGGCGAATTTGGGCGCTGGATCGCGCGGGAGCGGAAACCTATAGTCCCGGAACGGGAGAGGGGCGCACCGGCACATCGTGCGTCGCGTCCGGTCCCCACCAGATGCTTTTCAAGGGTTGATTCAAGGAGACGTCATGAGCAAGCAGCAGGCTGCCGCAACGGCAACGAGCGAGGCACCGGCACCGAGTGAGGGAAGCGCCGGCGCCGGCAAGAAGATGCTCGTGACCGATGCCATCGCCACTGCGGGGAAATTGTGCAACGCGGGCAAGCTGGACCAGGCTGAGAATCTGGTGCGGCAGGTGATCAAGGCCCGGCCCAATTTGGGGGATGCGCACAACATCCTTGGCGTGATCCTGCACCGGAGAGGGCAAACGGACGACGCCATCGCGTCGGTCCGCCGGGCGATCAAGCTGAACGGTACTGCGCCCAACTACTTCGCCAATTTGGGCGAAATGGAGCGCGTCAAGGGGCACCTGGACGTCGCCGTCGCCGCCCTTACCCGCGCCGTCAAACTGAACCCGAAATCGTCGCAGGCGATCAACAATCTCGGGCATCGTTTGTTACGACCGCAGGGAGTTTGCCAAGGCCGAGCAGCATTACAAACGGGCGATCGCGCTCGACGACAACTATGCCGAGGCCCATAACAATCTCGGCAATGCGCTGCGTGCGTTGGGCAAGCCGGATGAAGCAATACGCGAATACGAGCGCGCCATCGAGATCCGGGAAAACTATCCCGAAGCCTACAACAACATGGGCACCGTGTTTCGTGACCAGCAAAAGACAGAGCAGGCCGAAGCTTCGTATCGCCGGGCGATTGCCTTCCGTCCGAACTATCTTGACGGGCTGAACAACCTGGCGGGCGTTCTCGTCGCGCAGAAGAAATATGATGATGGAATCCGGATCCTCGGCGACACGCTCAAGCTCTATCCCGATAACGTCGGCACACTGATCAATCTCGCCCGCGCCCAGATGGCCCGCGGCGCCTATCCGATGGCCAATCGTGCGGTCCAGCAAGCGCTGAAGTCGGCGCCCGAAAACGTCGAGGCCCTGACGCTTGCGGGCCAGATCAATCATGATCTCGACAATTTCGAAGGCTCCATCGAGCATTTCGAGAAGTCGCTCAAGCTCAGACCCAAGAATGTGGAAGCCCTCAACTATTACGGCGTAGCGCTGAAATCGGTCGGGCGCCTCGAAGATGCGCGGAATGCCTTCATCAAAGCGCTCGAGGTTCAGCCTCGCGCGATCGGCACCTACTCCAATCTGGTCGATCTGGAGAAATTCACGCCCGAGAACCCGCTGTTCCAGACGATGCAACGAATCGTGGAGCGCGTGAAGAATCCCGAGACCCCGCCCTATATGGCGCTGCATTTCGCGCTCGGTAAGGCCTATGACGACATGGGCGAACACGCGCGGGCGTTTCACCACTTTTCAGTCGGCGCGAAGCTCAAGCGTGCGACGCTGACTTATAACGAAGCGGAAGTCTTCGCGTTCTTCGATGAGATCAAGCGCGTCTTCTCCAAGGAATTCATCCAGCGAAACGACGTCACCGGCAACCCTTCAAAAGTGCCGATCTTCATTGTCGGAATGCCGCGCTCGGGCAGCACGCTCACCGAGCAGATCATCTCGGCTCATCCGAAAATCTTTGGCGCCGGCGAGATCAAGAACTTGAGCTACTCGGTCGCCGCCTTGCGTCTGAAGTTCCCGAGCCTGCCGAAATACCCCGCCCTCGCAGCTGTCTGCCAAACCGAGCCAGATCGACACGATCGCGAAAAACTATCTCGGGGCCATCACCAAGATCTCCAATTCGGCCGAGCGCGTCACGGACAAGCTGCTGACCAATTTCTTCTTTGCGGGGCTCATTCACATGATGCTCCCGAATGCGAAGATCGTGCACACGAAGCGCAACCCGATCGATTCCTGCCTTTCGACGTGGACCAAGCTCTTCAAGGACGATATGCCCCACAGCTACGATCTGGGCGAGCTCGGGCGCTATCATCGCAAATACCAGGAGCTGATGGACCATTGGCGCGAGGTGTTGCCGGCGAGCGCATTTATGGAAGTCCAGTATGAAGACGTCGTTGCCGATCCTGAGACGAATGCGCGTCGGATCATCGACTTCCTCGGGCTCGAGTGGGATCCGCGTTGTCTGAAGTTCCACGAATCCGATCGTCCGGTGAAAACGGCAAGCGTGTCGCAGGTTAGAAAGCCGATCTACAAGACGTCGGTCGAACGCGGCCGCCGTTATGGCGACAAGCTCAATCCGCTGATCGAAGCATTGGGTCTCCCCGTCGAGGAGACCGCGAAAGCCGAGGGCGAACGGAAGGCTGAAGCAAAACCCAAGAAATCAGCCGGTCGTCGCCGCGAGACCGATTGATGCGACGCGGGTCCAAGATTGCGCTCCTTGGGGTGGGAGGGAGCGCGCTCATGCTGTTAGCGGCGGCGGCCGCGTTCCTGGTCGGCCACGGCGTGGGGACCAGCGAACGAGTAGTCTCCAATAAGACGGCTCACCAGCGCGAGCAGACAGCGTTGGCCTCGATGAACATGACCAAGTCCGCCTTTCAGGCGTGGTCGCTTGTCTGCCGTCCCTGGCCTGGAGGTGAGCGCCGCTGCGTCCTCTTTATCGCGGTGGCCGACCCCGACGTGAAGAATGTCCTCTTGACCTTCTCGGTGGCGCGTACGCCCCAGGGAATGCCCGTCCTCATCGTCGATACGCCGCCTGGAGTGGCCGTCAACCAGGGCATAACCGTGACCGCGGGTGCGGCCGAGGAAATCAAGATGCCCATCCAGTCTTGTGGGCCGCAGCGCTGCCGGGCGATGACCGAGCTCACGTTGCCGCTTCGGGCCGCGCTCGAGAAGGCGGACGTCACGGCCGTCACCTATGTGAAGGCCGACAATCAGCAGTCCACGTACAATCTGCCGACGCGCGGGTTCAAGGACGGCCTCGTCGCGTGGTACGCGGGAAGCGAATTGCCGCAACAGCCTGTGTCGGCTGCGGTCAATTGAGGACGAGTCCACTTGTCAAATTCGTGTCGGTGGGCCTATTTGCTTGTCATGTCAACGCGGCTTGGCTCATGGGCCGCGCAAGCGGGGAAGGTGGCTAGATGAACCGGAATACGATCTATGCGATTGCGGGCGGCGTCGTCGCCGTGCTGATCGTAGCCGTGGGAAGCTTCTTTTATTTTCGCGGTCCGGCGAATCAGGGCGGTGTTCCTCCACTGCCGGCGAATGCGCGCATGTTCAACAACTGGGCCCTCATCGGGTGTGATTCGCCCAATGATCGGGTTCCCTGCGTCCTTCTCCGTCGGGCCGTCAATCAGCAGACCCGGCGCCTCGTCATGCAGATGACGATTGCGCGGGCGCAGAACGGCAGCTCCGTCATGGCCGTGACCTTGCCCCCGAATGTCGTAATTCCCGCCGGCGTCACGATCACGCCGATGGGGGGCACCGCCGTCAAAGGCCCGATACGCGCGTGCCGTCCGCAGGCGTGCACGGGGGCCATTGCTGTCAGCGAGACGTTCACCAAGGAGATGGCCGCCACCAACACCACGGCGCTGGAATTCACGGCCGCCAACGGCCGGCCCATCCGGATGAACGTCAACACCCAGGGTTTCGCTCAGGGCTTTGCGGCGTGGCAGCAGGCGGTTCCGCCTGCGGCCGTTGTTGCCAATCCCGCGGCAGCAGCTCCGGCCGCCAAAGGCGCCGCACCCGCCGCTCCGGCCGCACAGGCTCCGGCCGCAGCTCCAGCCCCTGCTGCACCGGCGCAGCCGGCCGCCAAAGCTGCACCGCCGGCCGCCAAATAGCGCGGACGTGCTCGATGAAGCGCCACGCGTGATTTGTCTGTTGGGGCTGGTGGGACTATCATCCACCTAGCGTAATGCGCCGCCTTCTATGTGCGGGGGAATGATGAGTAAGGTCCAGGGACTTACGGTTTTTCTGGCCGCATTGTCTGTTTCGGCCTTCGCGCTGGATTCGGCGGTCGCGCAGGATGCTGCCCCGGCACCCCAGACGGAAGCGGC
The DNA here is from genome assembly GCA_963708555.1 of uncultured Alphaproteobacteria bacterium. Taxonomy (GTDB): domain Bacteria; phylum Pseudomonadota; class Alphaproteobacteria; order Micropepsales; family Micropepsaceae; genus CAIYRG01. Next base: position 595,052 of record CAVPTF010000002.1, read on the forward strand.
TGGATCTCCCGACACTCAGGACGGTTGGCTGCTGCGTGGACGCAACCAGAATCGGGTCGTGAACCCGTTCCGCACGACACCTGCTCCGAGCGGTCTACGCGGCTTTCAGAACGACAAGCAGGTCAACACGCGCCTCGGACCGAACGTCCCCTCATCGCCGAGCGCTGTAGCTCCTGCGGAAGCTGCGCCTGCCGCCGGCGCCGCCTGCCTCATCGGCTTTTGGCGCCGGGGCGGGCAATGCGTGCCTGTAACCATCCCCGAGCACGCAACGCTTGATCTCACTGGCCACAACTGGATGTGCGAGCGCGGCTTCACGAGGCGGGGACCGGGCTGCGTCGCTATCCCGATACCGGCGAATGCTTCGCTCGCTCCGCGCGGCAACGGTTGGGTGTGCAATTACGGCTTCCGCCGCAACGCGAACAGCTGCGTCACCATCGTCGTCCCTGAGTACGCTTCGCTCGATGAGGCGGGGCACGCTTGGAAGTGCAATCAGGGATACACACAGCGCGGGCAGGCCTGCATCGATGATGCGACCGCGCGCCTGCAGGCGGAGGCGGACAAGGCCGTGGCGGCTCGCCCCGGCGTCGCCCGGGCACCCGCTGCCGGTACGGGCGTCACCATCAATTCGGGTGAGAGCCGGAATGGTCGCTCAAGCAAGGCCAAAGTCGTCATCGGACGATTCTGAGCGCGCCTGCGGCTTACCGAGGCTCTGCACCTTGGAGCGCGATGTGAGCTCCGCTACCGCGGCCTGACGAAGCGAGCGCTTCTTCGCTCGGGGCTGGTGCATCGGATACCGCGAAACCTTCCTGTTTCCAGGACCCACCCCAGTCGATCTGTTCGACGAATTGCACCCGCACCGGATACGGATAACCCAGCGCGCGCTGCACTTTCTCCGTTACGGCGGCGGCAATGCTGGCTGACGGCTCGCTTACCCTGAGATGGGCCACGATGACGGCGTTCTGATGCAGCACAAAGCGGTATTCGATCAGTCCGGCGATCTCCTGGAGGTCGCGCGCATAGACTCGGAGATATACTCTGCGCCCATCAGGTGTCGTGATCAGGTGGCGCGTGCGGCCCCAAATCTTGCTGATCACGGGCAGGGTGATCCCGCAGTCGCATGGTTCGCCCCACTCGGCCATGTCGCCGATCTCGTATCGTATGAGCGGCATCGCATAGCTCTGCATGTTCGTGAGGAGCACGCGTCCAGGCTTCCCGGGCGGGCAAGGTTTGCCGTCATCGTCTACGATCTCGACCAGTGTGACCGGGCTTATGACGTGGAAGTGGTTGTGCTTGGGGCATTGCAGGGCAATGTAACCGGTCTCCTCGCAGGAATAGCGGTCGACGATCTTGGCGCCTAACCCCTTGAAGACGAGTTCCCGCGTTTCGTCCGTGACGGCCGATCCCAATGTAAGCGCTTTCTCCGGGCGCAGTTCGTTGCGACCGTTCTCGATCGCATAGCGCGCAAGGGCGCTCAGGAGCGTTGGGCCGCATTGCAGGTAGGCGGGATTCTTTCTTGCGCAGTAGTCGTAGGTTTCAGAGATCTCACGATCTTTCGTGGAACGCTCAAAGCCCGTTGCGACCGGTCCAAGCCATCGATACGGGACGCCAAGCGGTGCACTATCCTTGTCCTTGTTCCTGTTCCCGACCACGCCAAGCGGTTTTTGCTGGTCGATCGAGTGCCATCGCGAACATAGGTAGCTCACCGCGAGATAGAGCGGCATATACAGACGCGAGCAGCGCTCGAAGCGGACCGGCGTACCTGTGGATCCGGAACTGCTTCCTTGACCGACCCCAAGCGCGTCCCGCTTCGGAAACTTGGCGGACAGCCGCTCGAACTCGGTCTGCAGGTTTTTGCGCGTCAACGGCTCCACCTCTTGGAGCGTCTGCTCGAGCGCCTTCCCATGAAATTTGCGGTTGGCCAGCCGTTCTCCCCAGAACGGAGAGTAGCGCTTGGCGTGCACGAGAAGGTGGTCGAGCTGCCCTTTGAGAAGGTGCTCCTGGCGCGGAAGGGGAGCGCGCTCGAACGTTTGCAGCTGGCGGTGGAGGTGGAGTACCCGTGTTACGAGATTGGGAAGCTGCTTGGGAAAGACGGTGGAAAAGGACACCAACGGATCTCGGTCAATTCCAAACATGAAAGGGTCTTTTTCGTGGGTTAGGGGGCGCGCCTAGCGCGCGGGTTTCCATCGGCCGCAGGGTGTTGTCTTTGCATGGAATGTCAATGACGTGATCTCTCGCCTCGCCATAGGACAACATGCCCCAGGGTCTGACATCGCTTTGCCGTATCGGGGTGCTATCGGCACGCCGGGTTGCGTCGGGGGCCATGGGTTGGCTATTTACATGCAAAGTTCGGTCAAAGTTGAGTTTAACGAGAATTCCTTGTTAAAAGGGCGCGGGCCGCGTGACCGTTGAAGACGTAAAGGACGAACGCATGCGGTTTCCAGAGGCTGCCACACTCACGGCCAGCCGCCTCAGCCATTTGCAGCGCCTCGAAGCGGAGAGCATCCACATCATGCGCGAGGTGGCTGCCGAGTTCGCCAACCCGGTCATGCTCTATTCGATCGGCAAGGACTCTTCGGTGATGCTGCATCTGGCGATGAAGGCGTTCTATCCGTCCAAGCCGCCGTTTCCGCTCATGCATGTCGATACGACCTGGAAATTCCGCGAGATGATCTCGTTCCGCGACGAGACCGTGAAGCGACTCGGCGTGAAGCTGATCGTCTACGTCAACGAGGACGGCGTGAGACGCGGGATCAACCCGATCGATTCCGGCTCCAATCTCCACACCCAGGTGATGAAGACCGATGCGCTGAAAGCCGCGCTCGACAAATACGGCTTCGACGCCGCGTTCGGCGGCGCGCGCCGCGACGAAGAGAAGAGCCGCGCAAAAGAGCGCGTTTTCTCGTTCCGCTCGGAGAACCACGCCTGGGACCCGAAGAACCAGCGGCCTGAGCTCTGGAAGCTCTACAACGCGCGCATCCGCAAGGGTGAATCGATCCGCGTGTTCCCGCTCTCGAACTGGACCGAACTTGACGTCTGGCAATACGTCATGGCCGAGAACATCCCGGTCGTGCCGCTCTATTTTGCCAAGCAGCGCCCGGTGGTGACACGCGACGGCGCGCTCATCATGGTCGACGACGATCGCTTGAAGCTTGGTGACGGCGAGAAGCCGGAGATGCGTCTCGTGCGCTTCCGCACGCTCGGCTGCTATCCGCTCACGGGCGCGATCGAGTTCGTCCGCGGTGACCCTCGAAGAGATCGTCACCGAGATGCTGACGGCGACGACGTCGGAGCGGCAGGGCAGGGTGATCGACCGCGACGAAAACGCCTCGATGGAACGCAAGAAGCGCGAGGGGTATTTCTGATGAAGCCCCCTCAGTTCGACGATTTGAAGCGCTACCTCGCGCACAACGAGGAAAAGACGCTGCTGCGATTCCTCACCTGCGGCAGCGTCGATGACGGCAAGTCGACGCTGATCGGGCGGCTGCTCTACGACTCGAAGCTGATCTTCGAGGATCATTTGGCCGCGCTCACCAAGGATTCGCGCAAGCACGGCACGACCGGCGAGGACATCGATCTCGCTCTTCTTGTCGATGGGCTGGAGGCCGAGCGGCAGCAGGGCATCACGATCGACGTCGCCTATCGCTATTTCGCGACCGACAAGCGCAAATTCATCGTCGCCGACACGCCCGGCCACGAGCAATACACGCGCAACATGGCGACAGGCGCCTCGAACTCCGAGCTCGCCGTGATCCTCATCGACGCGCGCAAAGGCGTGCTGACGCAAACGCGCCGTCACGCCTATATCGTCTCCGCGCTGGGCATCCGCCACGTCATCCTTGCCGTCAACAAGATCGATCTCGTCGATTTCTCGCAGGGCACGTTCGACCGCATCGCGGCCGAGTTCCGCGAATTCGCGTCACGTCTGTCGTTCGACAATATCGTGGCGATCCCGATCTCGGCGCGTTATGGCGACAATGTCATCGCTGCGAGCGAGCGTACGCCCTGGTACGATGGGCCCGACGCTGCTCCACCATCTCGAGACGGTCGAAGTCGAGAGCGAGCTCGCATCCAAGCCGTTCCGCATGCCCGTGCAATGGGTGAACCGCCCGAACCTCGATTTCCGCGGCTTCGCCGGCACGATCGTGAGCGGCATGGTGAAGCCGGGCGATCCGGTCGTCGTCGCGCGCTCGGGCCGCACATCGCAGGTCACGCGGATCGTCACTGCGGACCGCGATCTCGATCTCGCCGTTGCCGGCCAGGCCGTCACCATCGTTCTTGCCGATGAAGTCGATATCTCGCGCGGGGACATGCTGGTCGCGCCCGACGAGCGCCCGGAAGTGGCGGACCAGTTTGCCGCACACATTCTCTGGATGGCGGACGAGGAGATGCTTCCGCACCGCCAATACCTGATCAAGGGGGGAGCCCAGTCGTCGCCTGGTCAGATCACGGCGCTCAAGCACAAGGTCGACGTCAACACGCTCGAGCACATCGCGACGCGCACGCTCAAGCTCAACGAGATCGGCTACTGCAATCTCGCGACATCCGAAGCCTTCGCCTTCGATGCCTATCGCGAAAATCGCGACACCGGCGGCTTCATCGTCATCGACCGCTTCACCAATGCGACGGTCGGCGCCGGCATGATCGAGTTCGGTCTCAGGCGCGCGACCAACGTCCATTGGCAGGCCCTCGACGTGAACGCGCAGGCTCGCGCGAGCCTCAAGGGCCAGGAACCGTGCGTGCTCTGGTTCACGGGGCTCTCGGGCTCAGGCAAGTCCACCATCGCCAATCTCGTCGAAAAGCGCCTGTTCGGCGAAGGCCGTCACACCTACCTGCTCGACGGCGACAATGTGCGCCACGGCCTCAACCAGGATCTCGGTTTCACCGATGCCGACCGCGTCGAGAACATCCGCCGCGTTGCGGAAGCCGCGAAACTGTTCGTCGATGCTGGCCTCATCACGCTCGTGTCGTTCATCTCGCCGTTCAAGTCCGAACGGCGGATCGCGCGCGATCTGCTCAAGCCCGGTCAGTTCGTGGAAATCTTCGTCGATACGCCGCTCGAGCTCTGCATGGAGCGCGATCCGAAGGGCCTCTACAAACGGGCTGTCGCCGGCCAGATCAAGAATTTCACCGGCATCGACAGCCCCTATGAGCGGCCGGAGAATCCGGAGCTGACTCTGCTGACGGCGACCCTGTCCCCTGAAGACGCCGCCGAACAGATCGTGGCCCATCTCAGGTCCAAGGGCTTCGTTCCTGTTTGATCAGGTGACGATGAACGCGCCGAGCTGGCGCGCTCCGGGACTGCCGTCGCGATAGAGGCACACTCGGCAACGCCCGGTCAGGGCTTCGCCGCCGAGCGTGATGCGGAATCCGCATTCCATGAACTTGCCGGGTGCTTCCACCAGGAACTTGATGATCTGGCCGACCGGAAGTTCGAACGCGAAGCGTGCGTCGACCATGTCGCCGCGCAGTTGGATGCGCCGGCCGGCGATGAAATTCTGCATCGCGATGTTGAAGGCGACGATCCGCCGGTCCTCGCCGATCACGATGCCCGGCGACGGACACGCGTGAAACAGCACGAGTCCGGCTTGCGGGCCGGCCAATTCGGCCAGCGCCGCGTTTCGCTCGCTCGCCCATTTCGCGCTCGCGGTCCTTAGCGACGACGCGAGATTCTTCGCGTCTGACTCCTGATCGATGAGCGAGAAGACGAATTCGCGCAGCTTCTGTCCTTTGGCGGCGGCCGCCTGCTCGAGAAGGTCCCAGAACACGCGCTCGAGCCGGAACGCTCTGCGCTCCTCGCCACGCCGGAATACGCGGAACTGAGACTCCGCGGTCTCCACAGGGGCGCGACGGCATCATCCGAGACGGGCAGGGCGGTGTGCTGATCGCGATCCATGGCTATTTGGCCTCAACGCTCGCGGAGCGCTTCGGCACGTGCCTTGTTGATCGGCTTCAAGAGATAGTTGAGGACGCTCTTCTCACCGGTGAGGATATCGACCGAGGTGACCATGCCCGGCAGGATCGGATTCTCGACGCCGTTGTGCCTCAGGGTCGAATTCTCGGTCTTCACCAGCACGGTGTAGAAGGTCTCGCGCGTCATGTCGTCGTAGATGCTGCTCGCCGACACCTGTTCGACCTTGCCGTCCAGGCCGCCATAGATCGAGAAGTCATACGCGGTCACTTTCACCGTCGCCCGTTGGCCCGGGTGGATGAAGGCGATGTCCTGCGGCCGTACCTTGGCTTCGACCAGAAGCTGGTCTTCCACGGGGACGATGTCCATGACTCGCGTGCCGGCATTCACAAAGCCGCCCACGGTGTTGACGTAGAGCGTGTTGACGATGCCGCTGACCGGCGAACGGATGTCGGTGTTGTTGACGCGGTCCGCGGCGGCCCGCATCGATTCCCTGACGACCGCCAGCTCGGCCTGCTTCTCTGTGAATTCGGCGAGCGCTTCCTGCCGGAAACTGATCGTCTGCGCTTCATACTGGAGATTGGCTTCGCGCAGTTCCGCCTGGACGCGCGCGATTGACTCCTGGTCCGTCGACTGGCGGCCCTCGAGCTCGCTCACTTCGCGCCGTGTCTTCAAGAGATCGGTGGCAGCGACGACCTGACTCTGCGCGAGCGGTGTGATCAACGCCATCTCGTCGCGCGCGATGACCAGCGACCGGCCCGTGCTGTCGAGATTGGCCTGGGCCGCGCTCAACTCGCGCTTCTTCGCTTCGATGCGCTCGGTCAGCACGCGGAGCTGGCTCTGCAGCGTCAGCCGGCGCGCGGTGCGGAGATTCTGCTCGTTGGCGCAGGCGTTGGGCGCCGCCTTCGCAACCTCCGCCGGACACGCATACGCTGCGTCGAAGCCACGCTCGTGCTCGATGCGAAGCCTCGCGACCGCCGCTTCGAGCGAATTGGCGCGAGAGCTGAGCTCGCCAAGACCCGAGCTCGTCAGTGTGTTGTCCAGCCGGGCAAGCACGTCACCCTTCTCCACGCGCTGTCCTTCGCGCACGAGGATCTCGCGCACGACGCCGGGCTCAGCGCTCTGGATGACCTGCATCTTGCTCGACGGGATGATGCGCCCGTCGCCGCGGGTGACTTCCTGGAGAGTCGTGAGCCCGGCCCACGCCAGGAACGCGACGATCAAGAAGCCCACAATCTTGATGATATGCCCGCCGGCCGCGGGTGGCCGGTCCTCGATGTCGATCGCACCGGACGAGGCATTGTTCTTCAATGCCTGCGGCTTGCCGCCAAATGACAGTCTCATTCTGAACGCCCCACGGGTCCGTTGTTCGGGTTCTGACCGACCCACTGCAAAAGACGGACCTAAATAAGTTTACCAAATTTTACCGATTAATATAACGCAAGGGCTATGGCGCACTGACGCGGCGCCGGACGACTCAGTGGCGCGTGGACCTTTCCCTGTCCTTCAACCGGATCGTGACGGTCTTGGTGCCGGTCTCTTTGGCCGGCTTTGGACCTGGAGTTTTGCCGTTGCCGGCCGCGATCCTGCCTGTGAGGGTCTTTCCCGTTTTGGGACTGACCACCACCCGTGGTCCGGCCGGCTCGGTGTCGGAGTACCGTGCGGCGAAGTGATGCAAGCCCACGTGGGTGATCTGGTGGGCGACGCTCGCCCAGACCTCGCCCCCGCACAGGGTGCGCCAGCGATGGCAGAACGCGAAGTCTTCCGACAACCGCGCCCCATCCTCGCGCACCAAGGGATCGAAGGCCCGGATGAGGCGGGGCAGGTCTCTGGTCAGCGGCGTGCGGCCCTTGCCGGTTTCATCGCTGAGCTGAGGCGCGCGCTTGAGCAGGGCCGCGATGCAGCTCCGCTCGATCAGCACGATGCCGCCGCCACACGCGTCCACCTGGATGAACCCGTTGCGGGCGGGTCCCGCGGAGGGAAGCTTTCGGACGACGAACTCATGCGCCTTCGCGACGGCCCGGCTGGTGTCGGCTTCGTGTTTCGCAAGCTCGGCCACGCGCTTCAGATCGATCTGGCGCTTTGGCGCCACCACACCGACGACCGGTTTCGCGATGCTCAGCATGTCGGGCACCAGCTTCGCCGGAAATCCCATGTCGGCGTCGATGAACAGCAGATGCGTCGCGTCGGTCTTGTCGAAGAACCGCGTCAGCAGATAGTTCCGCGCCTCGCTGATCTCAGCGTAGGAGACCGACTCGAACGTGAGGTCCCACTTGTCCCGGTGTGCGAGCTTTGAGAGGGCAAGCACGCTGTGGACATAGGGCGCATAGAACACCTCGCCATAGGCGGGTGTCGCGATCATCAGCTTGGGCACTTGTATCCTCCGCTTACAGCGGCATCTGGCTGCGGCCGGCCTGGTTGGCGGCGGCGCGGCGGGTGAGCTCGGCCAGCACCTGGTCCTTCGGCCCGTCCGCGACGATGGCGCCGCGATCGATCACGACGAGGCGGTTGACCATCGAGAGCGTGCTGTTGCGATGCGTCGACAGGATCAAGGTCTGGTCGGGATCGAGCGCCTCGGAAAGCCGCGCGATCATCATCCGCTCGGTCGTCGCGTCCATGGCGGCCGTGGGCTCGTCCAGGAAGAGCACGCGTGATTTGTTGAGCAGCGCGCGCGCAAGCGCCACCGCTTGCCGCTGCCCGCCCGAAAGCTGGCTGCCGCGCTCGCCGACTTGCAGATCGAAGCCCATCGGGTGGCCGGAAATGAATTCTTCGACGCCCGCGAGCTTCGCGGCGGCGAGGATGTCCTGATCCGTCGCGGTCGGCCGCGCCATCAGGATGTTCTCCTTCACCGTTCCCGAGAACAGCTCCGCATCCTGGCAAACCAGCCCGATGGCCTTGCGGATCTCGTAGGGATGGTATTGGCGGATCTCGACGCCATCGATGAGCAGTTCGCCGCCCGTCGGCTGATAGAGCCCTGCGATCAGGCGGCCGATCGTCGTCTTGCCGCAACCGATGCGTCCGATGATGCCGATGCGCTCGCCCGGATTGATGATGAGATTGATCCCGTTGAGGACCGGCCGGTCGGTACCGGGGTAGGAGAATTTCACGCCCTTGAATTCGATCTTGCCCTTGGCCACCGGACGATTGACGAAGCTCGTGGCCGCGATCCGCTCGTCGGGCAGGGCCATGATCTTGTCGAGGCCGGAGAGCGCCATCATCGCGTAGCGCGCGCGCACCATTGTCATCGCGATCTGGCCGAGCGGCGCCATCGAACGGTTGGCGAGGATCACGGTCGCGATGATCGCGCCCAGCGACATGTCGCCTTCGGCAAAGCGATAAGCGCCGCCGACCACGATCGCGGCCGCCGTGATCTGCTGGATGAAGGACGAGAAGTTCACGGCCGCCGACGACAGCGATCTGACGCGTTGCTGCGCGTTCGAGCCGTAACGGGTGAGATTGTCCCACTTGCGGAGCAGATAGCCCTCAGCGCGGATTGTCTTGATCGTCTCGATCGAACCGATCGCCTCGACCAGAAGCGACTGCCGCGAGGTCTGTCTCGTTGCGTCCGATCGCGGTGCTGTCCGCCATCAATTTCTGGATCCAGAGGCCCGCAACGACGACCACAAGGATGCCCACGATCGGGATGACCACGACCCAACCCGAGAGCTCGTAGATCACCCACAGGAAGATGCCCGTGAACATGAGGTCGATGACGAGCGCGATCATGTTCGAGGTGAAGAACTCGCGCACGAGCTCGTGCTCGGCGATGCGGCTCGCGAGCGCGCCGGTCGTGCCCGGCCGGTCGGCCAGCCTCATGTTGAGAATCCGGTCGAAGATCGCGGTCGAAACCCTCAAGTCCACATTGCGTCCGACGCGATCGATGACATGCGCCCGCGCCGTACGCAGGACCTGATCGAAGATGAGTGCGACAAGGAGCCCGAGGCCGAGAACCCAAAGGGTCGCCTCCGCGCGGTTGGGCAGCACGCGGTCGTACACGTTCATCGTGAAGAGCGGCGTCGCGAGCGCGAGCAGATTGATGAACAGCGCCGCGAGCACGACGTACAGATAATTGCGCCGGTAGCGCTTGACCGTGCCCCAGAACCAGTGGCCGGTGGATTGGCGCGTCTCGAGACCGGTCTCCGCGCCGACGCGGTATTCCGGCTTCACCAGGATCGCGAGCCCCTCATAGAGGGCCTTGAGCTCGGCGAACGGCAGCTTGCTCATGCCGCCGGCCTGCGGGAGATAGACGTCGGCCTCGCCGCGGTCGCTGAACGCGAAAAGGACGATCGAGCGTCCGCCTTTGATCTGCAGCACCGCCGGCAGATAGACCGAAACCAGCTCGCTCAGCTCCCAGCGGACCGCGCGTGCGGACAGCCCGATATGCTCGGCCGAGCGCATGAACAATTCGGGGGTGAGCTTCTCGCCGATCAGCGGCAACCCGGCGGTCAGCACGGTTACCGACGAGGGCCGTCCGTGATGGGCCGCCAAGACCTGCAGACAGGTCAGCAGGTCATCGGGTTCATCCGGCAGGGGAGAGGCAGCCTGTTGGCTCTTGAGGACGACGTTCATCTCTTCGACCGCAAATGTAACGACCACCCGGCGTCGCGCCGGGGCGATGCCCTCATAGCAAGCCGGCCCTAAACAGGGGCTTTAGAGCTTGCCGAAATATCCCCGGCCGTTGCCGTCGAGCGGCGGCGGCGCCTTGCGCTCGATGGTGTCGTATGCCGGCTTTGCCGGAACCGACGCGTTGATGCGCGCGATGGCGTCGCTTTCCTCGGGCGGCGTCTGGTTCAGAGTGACGAGCAGGCGCCCATCCGCGGACACGATCCGGTACTCGGCGAACGAGATCGCGGAACGCGCGGTCTCGACCAGGATTTGCACGCTGTAATAGGTGTTCTGCGCGTTCAGGAGATCGAGCAGCGAACGCCGGCCCACCGTGAACTGGTCGCGATAGGCCTGGACCACGTCGCGGTTGGCCGCGAGCTGGGGCTCGAGGAACGAGAGCAGGTTGATCTGCTCGTTCCGGCGGCTATAGGCGGTCCTGAGCTCTTCCTCGATCGAGTTGCGGGTGTCGTAGAACCTCATCCACTCTTCGCCGACGCGGCGGATCTGCTCCTGGATGTTGGCGTCCCGGACGCCGTTATAGAGCTGCCAGCGGAAGACGATCAGCGCCTGGGCGTCGCTCGTCTTGTCCTCGACGCCATCGATGTCGTGGCCGGTGCGGGCGCGCAAGTTCGAGGCCCAACGTGGGGAAGAAATCCGACCGCGCCTTGCTCACCAGCGACTGTGCGGAGTTGATATCGGCATCGGCCAGCCGGATGGTCGGGTTGCGCTGCGCAAGAGTTGCGACGGCTTGGTTAATGTCGGCGGGTACGCCCCCCGCGAGCGAGCGGACAGGCGACGTCATTCCCGGTTGCTGTCCGACCAAGCGGATAAATTTGATCCGCGCGGCTTCCAGCTCTTCATTGGCTTCGACCAGGTTCGAGCGCGCCGCAAGCGCGCGTTCTTCGCCTTGGCGCTGGTCCGCTATGGTTAACGTGCCGCCCGACGTGCCTCGGCGGATGTCGGTCAGAAGCATGTCGTGGAACGCGATGTTCTCGCGCGCGAGCCGGATCGCGGTCTCCTTCAGCAGGATTTCGTGATAGGCGAGAGCGACTTGCAGCGCGATGTTCTCCGAACGCTCGAGCACGCGCAGCGACGCGCCATCCACGCGCGAGGCCTGGTATTCGATTTCACTGCGGCTGCCGAGGTTCACCAGCGACTGCTGGAGGACGGCGCCGACTTCCTGAGGATAGAGCGTGGAGCCGACAAGTCCGGCCGCGCGGCGGGCAGGGCTGTCCAGTTCGCGAGCGCCCGTCGATGCCTCGACGTCGACGCGAGGAAGAAACAGACCGCGTGCTTGCCGGAGCTCGAACTCCGTCGCACGACGGTTTTCGATCGCTTGTCCGATCTGGGGATTGGTCTTCAACGCCGACGCGATGGACTCTTCGAGCGTCAAAGCTGACGCTCTTTCCACCGAAAACGCACACAACACGGACATCGCCGCCAACATTTGGTGGCGTACACGGAAACGACGCATCCCAGCCCCCCGAACACTAACCTAATGAATTATATGCCAAAAAACGGACCTTAAGCCCTAAATCTTTTCGAACTGGTTAAGTCAAATTGCCGCTGGACCTAGAACGCCAGGAATTCAGCGGAATTCCTGGCGTTTTGGTTAACGCGACCCTAGGGGGCTGGAGACGTCGGCCTGGGCGTTGTCGTACAGGATATGGACCGTCGCCGGGCGCGCCGGGCTGAAGATGGCGACCGTCGTGAAGCTCGCCCCGCCAGCCGTGCCGTTGGCATCGATCTGCAGGACGCGGTCCGGACCCGAGTTCGTCAGCTTGACGAAGTCGTCGAGGTCGCCCTGCGACCGTCGACCAGCGCCTGGTCGAGGAGTGCGCTCAGATCGATCGTGTCCCCCGCCGCGCAGTTGTAGTCGGTGATGGTGTCCGCGGCCAGCGCATCGGTCAGCCGGAACGTGTCGGCGCCCGCGCCGCCGGTGAGCAGGTCTTCGCCGCCCAAGACCCATCAGGATGTCGTTCCCCGCTCCGCCCACCAGGATGTCGCTTCCGAGGATCGACACGCCGTCGATGTTCTCGTCCGCGCGTCGACAACCCGTTGTCGCTGCCGTCGAAGTACTTGCTGTACGACGAGCCGTTCCAGCGGATGAGGTCGCTGTCCTCGTAGAGCGTGCCGCCGAGGGTGGTGTCCGCCGCCAGGGAGAAGATGACATTGCCGTTGGCAAGCACGTCCACCGCGTCGATGACGCCCGAGGACAACATCCCGTTGGCGAACTCGCTGAAGGAGTTGGTCGAGACATTGTAGAGGACCAGCTCGTAGGGCTGGTAGGTGTCCCGCCTGCCGGAGCGGGTCGTGTCGCGACGCTGAACGACATGACCAGGTTGCCGTTGCTGAACTGGAAGAGCGAGTTCAGGTTGTTCTCGCTCCACGTGTCGCTGCCGTCGCCAGGGGCGTACGTGACCTCGCCGAACGAGGTGTCCGACGGCCCGAACAAGGCGAAGATGTCTTCGTTGTCGGCTGCATCGTCGCCACGCCGTTGAACTCCTCATCGTCTCCGGCGATCGAGAAGAGGATGCCGCCCGACGGAATGATCTGCAGGGCGTCGATGTCCTCATCGCCGGGACGCGGATCGAGCTCACCGCCGCCGTAGTACTCGCTGAAGCGGAGCCATTCCATTTGAAGATCTCTTCGTCATCGGCGTCGATCAGGCCGCCGAAGGATTGGTCGTCACCCGAGATCGAGAAGTACAACGCATAGTCGTTGCCGATCAGGATCTGTCCCGGCGCGGTTGCATTCACCTGCTGGGCATTGACGCCGGTGATGTTGACGGTCGCGGCATCGACGCTTCCGTCGCTGTTCTGGAGGATGTAGCTGAAGGAGCCGTTCGGCAGCGCGAACGCGGTCGGTGTGAACAGCACCGCGTGGTTGACCATGTCGAGCGCAACCGTACCGCCGACACCCCCCGTGACGCCGATGATGGTCCCACCGGAATGGGTATCGTTGGCCATGATCGCCGAGAACGGGATCGACGAAGGTCTCGGTGAGGTGGTTCGTGCGGATGACGTCGCTCGCGGCATCCGGCGGCGTGTTCGGCGTGACCGTGATGACGAGGTTGGCGTTGTCCGAGTCGCCGTCCGCGTCCTTGATGACGTAGTTGAAGGTCTCGTCGACCGGAGTGTTGCCCGGCACGTTGCTCGGTGCCTCATACTTCCAGTCACCGATGCCGAAGCCGCCGCCGGTCGCGAAGTGGAACGTCAGGTGGCCGCCGAGCGCCGTGTCGACTGCTCAGCACGTTGCCCGGCAATCGACGGGACCGCTGCTCGGGCGTGATGTTCACGCCGTCATAGGTGTAGGTGACGCCGTCCACCGTGATGGACACGATCTGGAAGCGCGCCGTCGCCCGGCGTGTCGTTGTCGAGCACGTTGCCCGACGTGTCGCCGCCGACGACCGTCAAAAGCGTGTCGAGCAGCGCGTCGAAGTCCGCAACCAGGATCGGCGTCCCGGACCCGTCGAGGTCGACGTCCTGGAGCCGGGCGATCTGGATGTCGTCGCCGACGCCGATGGTCGTGACGTTGAGGTCATGGGTCGGCGATGAAATTCGCCCATGCCGTCGCGGTCGCGTCCGCCAGCGAGTTGCCGCCCGTGCCCAATTGCTCGTTCGGATTGCCGTCGCTGATGAAGAAGACCTGGTTGTTCGTGGTCCCGGGAGGGCACCTAATCGCTCATCGTCTTCTGGATGGCCGCCGTGAAATCGGTGTTGTTGCCGATACCGCCGGGCCGTGACTCCGCCCGGCTCGAGGGATTCATCGCGTTCGACCGCGGCTTCGGAAGCTGGCGAAGTCGGTGAACGTGCCGGCATTTCGCCGCGGTCGAGGAGAAGATGATGATGCTGATGATGGCGGCGCCGGCCGCGAAGATCTCGTCTGCCGGCGGCGCGCACCGCATCCAGCTGCTGTCGAGCTCGGCGTTGTCGATACTGCCGCTGAAGTCGAGCACGAAGGCCGCGTTGACCACCTGGCCGCCTTCGGGAACGGTGTCCTCATCCAGGATCGCGTCGGGGAAGTCATCGGCCGGCGTGACGTTGATGTCGATCGTCCCGCTCGCCGTGTCGCCGTCATAGTCGGTGATGTCGACGTTGAAGTGCAGGTCGATATCGACGACCTCGTTGATGACGGAGGTGCTGGCCAGGCTGATCTTGCCGCCGCCAACTTCGTTGTTCGCATAGAACTCGACATAGTCGATGTACTTGCCGGCTGGTGCGGCGATGCTCAGGTTGGCCGTCCCGCCAACGAACTGGAACAGCCCCCCGACGACGCCGTTGTACGGCCCGACGCTGCCGTCGGTGTAATGAACGACGGCGTAGATCGAGTGCGCGCCGCCGCCGAAACTGCTGAACTCGAAATTCGCAACCGAGGTGGCCGGACCATTGAAGATCGGCGGATCGAAATCCGCCTGCACCGAAGTCGTCGGCATCGCCGAAGTCGAACCGCAGAAAGTCGTTGCCGTTGAAGCCGTTGGAGTTGACGCCCCAGCCGCCGGTCGAACCGTTCACCGTTTGCACGCTGACCGTGCCCGGGCTGCCGGTGGCGATCCAGTTGGCGTAGTTGAAGCCGGTCACCTCCCAGCCCGAAACGATCGAGAGCTCGGTCGGGATCGCTGCACCATCATCCAGGACGTAGGACGATCCGGGCCCGGTCGCCGAACGCCGAGGAGTCACCGATTGCGATGTTCACCAACTCGCCGTCGAGCGGCTTGATGATGTGGAACGTGTATTCGTCGGTCGACGCATCGACCGTCAGCGTGAACACCCAGCTCGAGGAGTCCGCCGGATTGGCGCCGGTGTAGGCAATGAGCGTGTCGGGGTCCGCCGGATCGACATAGTAGTGGACCGGCAATCCGCCCGACGTCAGATCGGCCGGAGCCACATTGTTCAGCAGGCTCGCTTTCGCGGGCTCGTCCGCGCCGATGTCGACCGGCATGTCGCCGGTGAACGAGGCGGACGAATTGTTGGACAGGCTGCCGTCCTCGATCGTGCCGAGCTTCGGAATGTCGTCCTGGATCGTGATCGAGAGCCCGTTCGCCAGCACCACCGAGTCACCGTCGAAATCGGTGAAGCGGATGGCGGAGGAAAGGTTCAACGACCAGCGTTTGCGTGTCGTCGTTGGCCGGCACGTTCGGCAGGTGGTCGATCTGATCGATCAACGTGAAGGTGAACTCGCCCGCCGCATTGATGGTCAACGTGAAGACCGCGCGGTCGACACCGGCTTGATAGCCGGCGCCGCTCACTTCCACATAGGCCGTCAGCGTGTTGCCGTTGACGTTGTAGACCACCGTGCCGCCTTTCGACGTCAGCGCGGGCAGGCCGCTCGTGTCGGGATTGATGCTGAAGCCGCCGTTCTCGTCCGCGCCGACGATCGCGATGCCCGACAGCGTGCCGGTCGCGATGGTCGTCTGGCCGACACCTTCCTCGTTTCCGTCGCCCTGAGCGTTGTTGATGGCGTCCTCGTGGACCGTGCGGGAAACCGAGCCCGAACCCAGAGCCGGCACATCGTTCTCGACCACGACCGTGATCGAGCTCGGGTTCAGCGTCACCGGGTCGCCGTCGTAGTCCGTGGCCGTGAACGCGCCCGTCAGATCGAGCGTCAGGATGCCGTTATCGCCAGCGGCCGGAGTGTGATCGATCTGGTCCTTCAGATCGAAGGTGAAGGTGCCGTTGCCGTTGTCGATGACGCGGAACACTTCGCGGTCGACACCGAGGTCGAAGCCCGCACCGCCGCCGAGGTTCACAAAGCCAACCAGGGCCCCACCATCCGTCCCCCAGACAACGTTCGCGCCCTTCGACAAGCACGGCAGTCGCCGTTCGTCGTCACGACGTTGCCGGAGACCGCGCCGTTGAGGTTGAAGTCGATCGGCTCGTCCGCACCCGGCGTGACCAGTGCCGCCAGCGAAGCCGACGAGAACGTCGCTTCGTCGGTGTCGCCGTCGCCATCGGTGATGCCGTTGGAGAGGTCGCCCGTCGCCGTCGACAGCTCGTCCTCGTCCACGCGGATCGAGGCCGTCGCCGAACCCGCCGCTGCCGGTATGTCGTTCTCGACCACCACCGTGATCGAGTCGGCGTTCAGCGTGACCGGGTCGCCGTCGTAGTCGGTTGCTGTGAAGGCGCCAGTCAGATCGAGCGTCAGGATTCCGTTATCGCCGGCTGCCGGGCCATGATCGAGCTGGTCCTTCAGATCGAAGGTGAAGGTGCCATTGCCGTTGTCGACGACACGGAACACCTCGCGGTCGACACCGAGGTCGAAGCCAGCGCCGCCGCCAAGGTTCACGAAGCCGACCAGCGCGCCGCCATCCGTCCCCCAGACCACGTTCGCGCCTTTCGACAAGTACGGCCGTGCCGTTCGTCGTCACGACGTTGCCGGAGACCGCGCCGTTGAGATTGATGTCGACAGGCTCGTCCGCACCCGGCGTAACCAGCGCCGCCAGCGAGGCTGACGAGAACGTCGCCTCGTCCGTATCCGCGTCGCCGTCGGTGATGCCGGTCGAGAGATCGCCCGTCGCCGTCGACAGCTCGTCTTCGTCCACGCGGATCGACGCCGTTGCCGAACCAGCTGCTGCCGGGATGTCGTTCTCGACCACCACGGTGATCGAGTTCGCGTTCAGCGTGACCGGGTCGCCGTCGTAGTCGGTCGCCGTGAAGGCGCCGGTCAGATCGAGCGTCAGAATTCCGTTATCGCCAGCCGCCGGGCTATGATCGAGCTGGTCCTTCAGATCGAAGGTGAAGGTGCCGTTGCCGTTGTCGGTGACGCGGAACACTTCGCGGTCGACGCCGAGGTCGAAGCCCGCGCCGCCGCCGAGGTTCACGAAGCCGACCAGCGCGCCGCCGTCCGTTCCCCAGACAACGTTCGCGCCTTTCGACAAGACGGCGGTGCCGTTCGTCGTCACGACATTGCCCGAGACAGCCCCGTTCAGGTTGAAATCGATCGGTTCGTCCGCGCCGGGCGTGACGAGGGCCGCCAGAGACGCGCTCGAGAAGGTCGCCTCGTCGGTGTCGCCATCGCCATCGGTGATGCCGGTCGAGAGATCGCCCGTCGCCGTCGACAGTTCGTCCTCGTCCACGCGGATCGATGCCGTCGCCGAACCAGCCGCTGCCGGGATGTCGTTCTCGACCACAACCGTGATCGAGTCGGCGTTCAGCGTCACCGGGTCGCCGTCGTAGTCGGTCGCTGTGAAGGCGCCGGTCAGATCGAGCGTCAGGATGCCGTTGTCACCGGCCGCCGGGCCGTGATCGAGTTGGTCCTTCAGATCGAAGGTGAAGGTGCCGTTGCCGTTGTCGGTGACGCGGAACACTTCGCGGTCGACGCCGAGGTCGAAGCCCGCACCGCCGCCGAGGTTCACGAAGCCGACCAGCGCGCCGCCGTCCGTCCCCCAGACAACGTTCGCGCCCTTGGAAAGCACGGCCGTCCCGTTGGTCGTCACGACGTTGCCGGAGATAGCGCCGTTGAGGTTGAAGTCGACCGGCTCGTCCGCACCCGGCGTAACCAGCGCCGCCAGTGAGGCCGACGAGAAGGTCGCCTCATCGGTGTCGCGCGTCACCATCGGTGATACCGGTCGAGAGATCGCCCGTCGCCGTCGACAGCTCATCTTCATCCACGCGGATCGACGCGGTCGCCGAACCAGCCGCTGCCGGGATGTCGTTCTCGACCACGACGGTGACCGAGCCCGAAGGCAGCGTAACAGCGTCGCCGTCAAAGTCCGTGACGCCGAAGGCGATGGAAAGATCCAGCGTCAGGATGCCGTTATCGCCAGCAGCCGGAGTATGATCGATCTGGTCCTTCAGATCGAACGTGAAAGAGCCGCTGCCATCATCGGTGACGCGGAACACTTCGCGGTCGATGCCGAGGTCGAAGCCCGCACCGCCGCCGAGGTTCACGAACCCGACCAGGGCACCAGCGTTCGTGCCCCAGACAACGTTGGCGCCCTGAGACAGCACAGGAGTTCCGCCCGTCGTGACGACGTTGCCCGACGCGCCGAGATTGAGAGCGAACTTGGCATCCTCATCGGCGCCTGGCGTGACCACTGCGGCAAACGAAGCGCTGGTGAAGGTTGCTTCGTCGCTATCCGCATCGCCGTCGGTGATGCCGGTGGAGTTGTCGCCGGACGCCGTCGACAGCTCATCTTCGTCGACGCGGATCGACACGGTTCCCGAAACCACGCCGGCCGGCACGTCGTTCTCGACCACGACCGTGATCGAATCCGCGTTCAGCGTGACCGGGTCACCGTCGTAGTCAGTCGCGGTGAAAGCGCCGGTCAGATCGAGCGTCAGGATGCCGTTATCGCCAGCTGCAGGAGTATGATCGAGCTGGTCCTTCAGATCGAAGGTGAAGGTGCCGTTGCCGTTGTCGGTGACGCGGAACACTTCGCGGTCGATGCCGGCATCGAAGCCCGCGCCGCCGCCGAGGTTCACGAAGCCGACCAGCGCGCCGCCGTCGGTACCCCAGACAACGTTCGCGCCTTTCGACAGGACAGCATCGCCGTTCGTCGTTACGACGTTACCCGAGACAGCGCCGTTGAGGTTGATGTCGACCGGCTCGTCTGCGCCCGGTGTAACCAGCGCCGCCAGCGATGCCGACGAGAACGTCGCCTCGTCAGTATCCGCGTCGCCGTCGGTGATGCCGTTGGAGAGATCGCCGGTCGCCGTCGACAGTTCGTCCTCGTCCACGCGGATCGAGGCCGTCGCCGAACCAGCTGCCGCGGGAATGTCGTTCTCGACGACAACGGTGATCGAATCGGGGTTCAGCGCGACTGCGTCGCCGTCATAGTCGACTGCTGTGAACCCGCTGGTCAGATCGAGCGTCAGGATGCCCTCATCGCCAGCCGCAGGGGTATGATCGATCTGGTCCTTCAGAGCGAAGGTGAAGGTGCCATCGCCATTGTCGGTGACGCGGAACACTTCGCGGTCGACGCCGGCGTCAAAGCCCGCTCCACCGCCGAGGTTCACGAAGCCGACCAGCGCGCCGCCGTCCGTGCCCCAGACAACGTTCGCGCCTTTCGACAGCACAGCCGTGCCGTTTGTCGTCACGACATTGCCGGAGACCGCGCCGTTGAGGTTGAAGTCGACCGGTTCGTCCGCACCGGGCGTAACCAGCGCCGCGAGCGAAGCGCTCGAGAACGTCGCCTCGTCCGTGTCGCCATCGCCGTCGGTGATGCCGGTGGAGCCATCGCCAGAAGCCGTCGACAGCTCGTCTTCGTCCACGCGGATCGAGGCCGTCGCCGAGCCTGCGGCCGCCGGAATGTCGTTCTCGACCACGACCGTGATCGAGTCCGCGTTCAGCGTCACGGCGTCGCCGTCAAAGTCCGTCGCAGTGAACGCGCTTGTCAGATCGAGCGTCAGGATGCCGTTGTCGCCAGCCGCCGGGTTATGATCGAGCTGGTCCTTCAGAGCAAAGGTGAAGGTGCCGTCGCCATTGTCGGTGACGCGGAACACTTCGCGGTCGACGCCGAGGTCGAAGCCCGCACCGCCACCGAGATTTACAAAGCCGACGAGCGCTCCACCGTCCGTCCCCCAGACCACGTTCGCGCCTTTGGAGAGTATGGCGGTCCGTTCGTCGTCACGACATTGCCCGTGACCGCGCCGTTCAGGTCGATGTCGACCGGTTCGTCCGCACCCGGTGTGACGAGCGCCGCCAGTGAGGCCGACGAGAACGTCGCCTCGTCGGTGTCAGCATCGCCGTCGGTGATGCCGGTGGAGCCATCGCCCGAAGCCGTCGACAGCTCGTCTTCGTCCACGCGGATCGAGGCCGTCGCCGAGCCTGCCGCCGCAGGAATGTCGTTCTCGACCACGACCGTGATCGAATCCGCGATCAGCGTCACCGCGTCGCCGTCGATAGTCGACCGCCGTGAACGCGTTCGGTCAGGTCGAGCGTCAGCGATGCCGTTATCGCCAGCTGCCAGAGTGTGATCGACCTGATCCTTCAGATCGAACGTGAAGGTGCCGTCGCCGTTGTCGGTGACGCGGAACACTTCGCGGTCGACGCCGGCGTCGAAGCCCGCGCCGCCACCGAGGTTCGCGAAGCCGACGAGCGTCGCCGCCGTCCGTCCGCCCAGACAACGTTCGTCGCCCTTCGACATCACGGCGGCGCCGTCTGTCGTCACGACGTTGCCCGAAACCGCGCCGTTCGAGATTGATGTCGACCGGCTCGTCCGCACCCGGCGTAACCAGCGCCGCCAGAGAGGCCGCTCGAGAACGTCGCCTCGTCCGTGTCCGCGTCGCCGTCAGTGATGCCGGTCGAGCCAGGTCGCCGGCAGCCGTCGGAGAGCTCGTCTTCGTCCACGTGGATCGAGGCGGTTGCCGAACCTGCCGCAACCGGCACGTCGTTCTCGACCTCGACACGTGATCGTGCCCGCACCGAGCGTGATCTCGTCGCCGTCGAAATCCGTGACCGAGAAGGCCTCGGTCAGATCCAGCGTGAGCGACACCTCATCGCCCGAAGCGGGGGCATGATCGATCTGGTCCTTCAGATCGAAGGTGAAGGTGCCGTCGCCGTTGTCGGTCAGGCGGAAGACTTCGCGCTCGCCGTTGTTCCAGATGCCGTCATTGTTCGTGTCCGCGAAGCCGACGACATGGAGCGCATCGACCACCGCCCATTTGACGGTGTCGCCTTGCGACTTCACGTCGGCGCCGCCGGTCGTCTTGACGTTGCCGGAAACCTCGCCGTCGAGGGCCAGGTCAACCGGCTCGTCCGCGCCGTCCGCAATCACGGCGGAGAGGTCGTCGCTCGAGAACGTGGCTTCGTCGGTATCCGCGTCGGCGTCGACGACACCGGTGGAAAGGTCGCCGTCGGCTGCGGCCTCCGACAGATTGTCCTCATCGACGTGGACCGTAACGGTTCCCGACAAATCGCCCGCCGGCACGTCGTCCTGCACGTCGACCGTGAACGTGCCCGGCGCCGCGGCGACGCTGTCGCCGTCAGCATCGGTGCCGAGGATGATCGAGGAGAAGTCGATCTCGCCGACCGATGTCGAGCCGTCCGCAGACGTGCGCAGCTCGTAGTTCTCGTCGTTGAGACCGTTGTCGACGTGGTCGAGCTGATCCTTCAGATCGAAGTTCCAAGACCCGTCCGCATTGACCGTCAGCGTGAACACGACGCGCTGGTCGGGACCGCCGGCATCGGCCGTCGCCGTCAGCACGTTGCCGCTCACCGAGTAGGTGATCGCGTCTCCCTGGGAGAACAGCGTCGGAAGGCCGGATGTGTTGTTCGAAAGCGTGATCTCCAGCGGCTCGTCTGCGCCAACCGAGAACAGCGCGGTCAGCGAGCCCGCCGCACCCGACGTCTCATCGGCCGCCGTCGTCTCGCCGCCTTCGCGATTGCCGTCGGAGAGATCGCCCTCGGAGAGCGCGAGGCCGTCCTCGAGCACGGTCGCGGCGATGGGCCGCGCCTGTTCGTTGACGGTCGGAATATCATCGTCGACGCTGATCGACAGCGAGCCGTTCACCGAATCCCCGTCGCCATCCGTCACACTGTAATTGATGCTGAAGGCGACGTTGTTCTCGTTGGCCCCGGCGCTGTGGTCGATCGGATTGAGCAGCTCGACTTCGTATGCGCCGGTTGTGAGATTGACCGTGACACGCACGACGTCCAGGCCGGAGCTGTTCTGGCTGATGGTCAGAATCGTTCCGCCGCCGGACAGCGTGTACGTGAAGCCCGCAGGCGCACCGCTGCCGAGCAGCGCAACCGCGCCCGGGCCATCGGCGCCGAAGCTGTGGCCGAGCGTTCCCGTCACATTCGCGGGCGCATCGTCACCGGGCGCGTTGTCGTGGTTGCCCGCCGGAAGATCGTCTTCGTCCACGACGACGCCCGCATTCGACGATGCCGTCGGCGTGTCATCGTCGACGCTGATGTTCAGCGTGCCATCGATGATGTCGCCGTCGCCGTCGGTGACGCGATAGCCGATCGTGAAGGCCTGGTTGTTCTCGTTGTCGCCGGCCAAATGTTCGATCGGCGCGTTCTGCGTGATCGTGTACGCACCGGTTGCCGTGTTCAGCGTGATCGTCAGGACGAGCGTCGCGCCCTGTTTGACGAGGAGCGAGCTTCCCGACAATTCATAGGTGAAGCCGTCGGGCGCGCCCGTGGTCAGGAACGCGATCGAGCCGCCGTCGGCGCCAAAGCTGTGGCTGAGCGTACCGCTGACGCTCGCCGGCTCATCATCGCCGGTGCCGCCCGGATTGCCGCCGGCGAGGTTGTCGTCATCGACCATCGCGTTCGTGTTCGCGGTGACCGTCGGCGTGTCGTCGTCCACGTCGATGTTCAGCGTGCCGTCGACGAAATCTCCGTTCGAGTCCGTGACGCGATAGGTGAGCGTGAACGCCTGATTGTTCTCGTTGTCGCCGGGGAGATGATCGATCGGCGCGTTCTGGATCACGGTGTACGCGCCCGTCAGGGGATCCAGCGTTACCGTGAGAACAAGCGTGCCGTTCTGGAGAATGAGCAGATCGTTGCCCGACAATTCATATGCGAAGCCGTCCGGCGCGCCCGTCGTCAGGAAGCTGATCGCGCCCGGACCATCGTCGCCGAAATCGTGCGCCAGCACGCCGGACAGATCTGTGGCGTCGTCATCGCCGACGCCACCCGCGTTGCCTCCGGAAAGATCGTCGTCATCGGCGACCACGCCCGGGTTTTCGTCGACCGTCGGGTCATCATCGAAGGCGAAGCCGATCTCCTCGATCTCAGGCACGCCGAATTGGAGTGCGGTCGGCGGCAGGAGAGCGGTGAGATTGATGGCGTTGGGATCGATCGGGCCACCCGGCAGCGCGAATTCGCCGCCAGCGCTGCCCACGCCACCCGCTGCCGCTGCCGGAGCAGCCGCCGGCTGGACTTGGCTCAATCCGAGCAGCGCCGCAATGGTGTCGCCACCGAACGCGATATTGCCGACAAGGAGCAGCGGGATACTGACGCCGCCATTGACGATCACGATCAGCGAACCGTCCGGCTGCATCAGGTGGAGGTCGTTGCCGACGACCTCCGCCATCGCGATGACCGTGCCCGGCGGCAGGCGGACCGTGCCGTCGATGCCGATCGCGTAGGCGGTGGTCGAACCGGCGGTCGCGAACGCGGCGCCAGGAGGAACCGTCGGCACAAACGGGCCTTGCGGAGGTGTGGCCGGGGGAGCGTTGAACCCGCCGACCTGCGCCACCATCACGGGTGCCTGGGGAAGAGCGGCTGCTGCGAGCTGAATGAGCTCGTGCGTCCCACCATCAACCTGATCTCCGGCGTTTGCCCCGCCCTCAACCTGATCCGCCGAAATATCCTTTGCCATTGATGGGTCTTTCCAATTTGAGCCAATTTTTCAGTACACAGGGGGTTGTCCCACTCGCAAGCACTCGACCCCCCGATTGGCATATTGCGATATGCCGTTCCCCGGGATTTTTATTGTTGGTTAACCCTTACGTCATAACGGGTTATGCCAACGCTGGTCGAAGCGTCCTGAAAGAGAACACCCGGATATTGGAGTGCCAGCGCCGTGCCACTTCGTGGCAACTCGCGTCACGCGGGCAGCGTGGTTAGAAGTTGATAAACGCGATCACGACAATTCAAACAAAATACAAATCTAATTTGGAACTCAATTAAGTAGGTAGAAAGTCCAACTATATTCAGAGTCGCGTAGTCACTTAAAATAGAAATAAGAGATCGGTCAGTACTGTCTTCCTTCTCCAAATAGGTCGGGAAGACATTGCATGGCCGCCTATCTCAGTTCCGGAACGATTGCAGCATTAGCATCTCTCTTTGTTTTTGCTCCTCTCGCGACTCAGTCCGGAATCGAAACGCCCCTGCAGGCCGTCGAGCATCCCGTCCCTGGCATCCCCGATACCAAGCCGACCTTTCCCGAGCCAACGCTCCGCACGCTCGAATTGCCCGTGACGGAACCGTTCATTGGCTTCAAAGGCCCGCTGAACCCCGTCACCATCGCCGAGGACAGGCACCAGCGTCACGAACGTCGCGCTGCGCGCGCTGCCCGGGCAGAGGTAAGTCCAAGCGCGCCGCCGTCCGCTCCGTTTGTCGCGACCGAGCTCGTGCGGGCCGGTTTCGTGCCGCCGCAAATCCCTAAGTCCACGGTCGAGGAATTCCCGGGCGCGGTGCCTGTCTCCGTCCCGCGTCTCGCCGCGAACCCGAAATGGCGCCGCGTCATCGAACAGTATCCCCAAGCCCGGCCCAGCGCGGAATGCGCCTCGGACGAACGCTGCGCCAACTCACTGTGGATCCGTTGGAACGACCTCGTCCGCCAGGTTTCAGCGCTTGAGGGCGAAGAGCGCCTGCAAGCTGTCAACGAAGGGATCAACGCGCTGATCGTCTACGCAAGCGACGACGAGGTCTACGGCGTTGGCGACTACTGGGCGACGCTTGAGGAGAGCATGTCGCGCGGGCGGGGCGACTGCGAGGACATCGCGATCGCGAAGATGTGGCTCTTGAACGCCGCCGGCGTGGACCTCTCCAGCATGCGTCTCGTGGTGCTCAAGGACACGTTGCGCAATCTCGACCATGCGGTCTTGAGCGTGGTCGAGGACGGTCACCAATATGTTCTCGACAACGCGGCGTGGAAGGTCGGGCGCGCGGATTGGATGCGCGGTTATCGGCCGATCTATGCGCTGAGCTCGGACCAGAGCTGGATCTATGGGATGCGCGTGCCCTCGGCTCCGCCGCTCCAGGTTGCCCAGAGCGACGCTCCTCAGTTGCCGCAATAGCGCTCGATCACCAAAGGGTTCAATCCGCCGGCGAAGCACCCACCGCGTGTTGCAGCACGCGTTTCGAATCACTAACTTGGCCGCCGGCTCCTCTCCGCTTCCGCTCCCTTTATGAGTACGGCTTCCGGTCAAAATCGCATCCAGCAGCCCGCGAAGATGCCGGTGCTCAGCGTCATTATTCCGGTCCGCAATCAGGCCCGTTCGCTAAAGCGCCTGCTCGATAATCTGAAAGCCCAGAAAACTCCGTCCGGCTGGGAGGTGGAAATCATCGTGGCCGAGAACATGTCGACCGACAACACGCTCGACGTGATCCGTGAAAGTGGCGTGAACTACGTGATCTGCGAAAGGCTGGGCTCGGGCGCCGCGCGCAATGCAGGCGCCAAAGCGGCACGCGGAAACCTCTTTTCCTTCATCGCGACGCTCCCTGAGCGTGCACTGTCTCAGGACCGCAGACGACTTCGCGTTTCTCGTCTATCGGCTCGCCGCGGCTCTCTCGCGCCAGAACGTTTGCTATTCGGAGGTCTTCTGGACCCCGCAGTTCTACTGCCGTGGGCCTCGAGCGATGATCTGCTTGACGCCCTCAATGCCGGGCGCGCGCGGGCAAAGGCGGATTCGGTCTGGACCTCGCTGGATCCCAGACATCGTGCGCAGCGTCCCGGCGCCTGCGATGAAGGTCGCCTCGTGGGCTGCGAGCGAGCGCGCTCGTCTGAGCGGCGTCGTCGCTCTGGGTCTCGGGGGGCCGGAGGAGGGGCACCCCGCCGACGTCAGATTTGCCAAGCTGGAGTTCGCGTGGGCCCGTGAGCGCGGCTTCCGCCCCCGCACGCGGTGAAGGGACGGGACGCACGGCGGCGCGGTTCTGCGCTACGGCGAAGCCGACTCGTACAGTTGGTGTGGGCGCGGCCGAGGATGTTCGCGCGGCGCTAGCTGACGCGATGCCGCAAGTCTATGTGTCGAGCAATGTCCGTCTCGGGCATAAGCGCTCGCGCGCAACCGCCGCGGCGGCTGTCGCCGCAGGCGCGTCGTGACGCTCAACACCGACGACCCGCCGCTGTTCCACACGTCGCTGAATTCCAGACCTGCGGATTCCTAAGTCGCTCTCAATGCGGCGCGCGCGAGCTATCTGCCTGAAGACGAGAAGGAAGCGCTCGTCTGCGGATGGAGACCGAGCAGGCGCGCCTCAAGCAGCAATTCGCCGTTCGCGGAGCCATGACGCGCTCAACGACTCGGCGGGTTTTTCATTTCGCGCCGGCATGAAGTCCGACGTGAAGACCTCGGTCTTTCCACCGGGCGAGCGCGGGATTTCATCGACACGGCGCATGGCAAGCTCGGGCTCACCTTGATCCGCCACCTTGGCCCATTCGGCGCGCAAATGTTCGAAGAACGCATCAGGCGGGGCCGAGCGTGCGACGAAGCGCAATTCCATTCGGTTGTCGGCGAATTGATGGATCTGAAACTCCCGCAAATCGCGTGCAAGCTCGGTCGGCATGTTCTCGATGGTTTCGCGCAAGGCCGCGACCCTCGCCATCGTTTGCGGCGGGAGGAATGCGATACGGCTGTATCGGCCGACGATGTCCCCCAATGAGGGCAGCGTTCGGTTGCAGGGACACTGACCGGATACGGCTTCCGCGAGATCGCCCGTGTCGTAGCGGATCAGCGGCATCACGACATTGGTGAGCGTCGTAATCACGATCCGTCCCGTCTGGCCGGCTTCGCAAGGCCGTCCGCTCTCGTCGACGATTTCGACCAGGCAATGCTCGTTGTGAACGTGGTAACGGCCCGCATCGCAACGCGCGCCGACCAGGCCGAACTCCATGAGGCCGTACACCTGATGGACGGGCGTTCCGAAACGGCGTTCGGTATACGCGCGCATGCTGGGCGTGAGCTGTTCGGAGATGGCGACGACGGCCTTGAGGCTATCGACCGGCCGTTCGTCGCCCGAGGCTCGTGCGAGAAGCTCGAGCGTTTCGGAATAGGTCATCAGATAATCGGGACGCTCGCGGCGCAGCCATTCGATGAGTTGTTCCGCAGGCGCGATAACGCTCGTCGCCACATATGGACCCGTCGCGAAATGTTCCATGCTGCGCCAGTAAGGGCGCCTGTCTGTTTCATCGCTTGCAAGCTCGCTCCCGTCGGCCCCGCGGGACAGCAGCGACGGTATGCGCATTTCGGCGAATGTCCCGGAGGGATCGAGCCGGTGCCAGCGGGATGACCGTTGCGCGAGGAAATTGAACATCAGTCCGCTGCGCTGCGAGTAGACGACGGATATCGGGCGCCCGGTGGTTCCGGACGAACGCCACGAGCTTCCGCCTTTTCTCCCGGTGGAAGGCGCTCCGCCTTCAGCGCGCGCCCCGCGTCCATGACATCGAGCTTGGATAGAACCGGTAGCGCTGCGAGAGCGCTCATCGGATCATCGCGCAGCGCGTCGGCGTCAGAGGAGGCGGAATCTGTTGCGATAGTAGGGCACTTCTCGCACCGCAAAACGCAGCATCGCGCCGAGCCTGCGAGCGCTCTGGGCATTCTGCTCTTCGGGCGGTCTGAACTCGTTCTCGACCAATCGATCGTATTCCGGCATCGGGCGACGAAGCCGTGACGTCCATCGCAGTTGCTCCGCTCTCTCCTCCGCGAGGCTGGTCATGATGCTGGGTCCTACGATAACTTGTGCTTACGCTCGAGAATTCATTGAGGAACCGCCGTGGCCGACACGAGAGAGGAGGCTGACCCAGCCAAGTCGGAGCGCATCCATGCGTTGGATGAGATTGCGCACGATGATTCTGTATCACGTGTTCTTCCTACATCGTGGGCTTTCCCAAAACTGGGTGATCGACGCCGATCTTGAAAGGCTACGGAAGACGTCAGTTTAATGGCCGCTAGACATCTCGATAATCTAGTAAGACATGCAATAGCGATGACAAGAATTCGAGCATGACCAGGGCCTTCCGCGCAGACGGCAAATGGGTGGACAATACCTTCTGGGATGATGCGCGATATTCAGCAGCGCTGTTCAACCATGTTGACAACTCTTGCTCAAGCCGAAACGAGAGACCTCGTGTCCAGCATAGAACAAAGCTGACAGCCATGCCATGACACGGGAAGAACAAGCATTCACTGTGGTCGTTGAGGGCTGGCGCTTGCTGGCTCAATCCCTCTCCATCGTCAATCAATTCCAATGTCTTGAGCTCCTCAAGCGCAGCGACATCCGCCTCTTCCACGTGGATGCGCCACAACCCCCGCGGGGGTTTTTGCGCGTCGGGTCTTGGCAACCCGTGCGCAATCTCCATGACGCGGATGACGAGGGCGCACTTGCTCGGATTCCAGAACCGCTTGCCGACACCCGCGTTGATGCCACATACCGGATTGCATTTCCCTTCGATTTTTCACCCTCGGAGCGGGGCCGCACATTTGTGTTTGCGGTCGCCGAAGGGAAGCGCCTCAACCCCTGGATGATCGCGGGCGGCGGAGTCTCAAAGATTGTTTGCCGGAAGAGGTCACGCTCATCACCCCCTCGAACCACTCCAGAGAAAGACTGATCGCAAGCGGCGCGGCGCCCAAGAGCGTAAAGCTGGTACCGCACGGCACGGACTGCCGCATCTTTCGTCCGGCGACGGATGAAGTCCGCGAGCGCTCGCGTGCCGCACATGGCTGGGCGAAAGAGGATTTCGTTTTTCTTCACGTCGGCGCGCTCTATGAATGGAAGGGACGCCGATCCTTCTGAAGGCGTTTGCCGCCGTTGCCGCTCGCCATCCCCATGTGCGCCTCGTCTTGAAGGGGATCGACGCTGTCTATGCTTCGCGCGATTCAGTCGCGAACTGGATGGCGGGCCTTGCGGCTGATGAACGCGCCCAGGTGGCAAAACGCGTTTCCTATTTCGGGCAAACGTTGAGCTACGAGGGTCTCGCGAGGCTCTATCAAAGTGCCGACGTACTGGTCTCGCCCTACAGCCTCGAAGGGTTCAACATGCCGGTGCGCGAGGCCATCGCCTGCGGGCTGCCGGTCATTTGCACCCAAGGAGGGCCGACCGACGATTTCGTTAGGGATGCGTTTGCATGGCGCATCGCGAGCCAATGGATTTCCGTTAATAGCGGGACTTCCGAACGGCTTCTCCCTAATCTCGATCATCTCATCCATCTGATGGAGAAGGCGGTTCGGGATGGAGAATTCCGTACCCGCGCTGCTGCTGCGGGTCCTCCGTTTATAGAAGCGAATTACACGTGGCGAGGGGTGACGCAGCGGTTGATCGATGTGCTGAAATCCGAGGATTGATGGGGCAGCTCACACCAGCCGTGGGCAGTGCGATCCCAGACTGGGGACGTGGCTTCGAGCGTCCGTGGCTGCGCCTATATATTCTGGTACTGATTACGTTCGGCATGCCGAGGGCTTTAATCTCGGCAGCCGTTGTTTGTCGCGGACCAGGGGGCGGGATGATTGCCGAACGGATCTTCGATTGGGCTCAGAGGACGCCCGAAAAGACCGCCGTAATCTACAATGAGCGGCCTTGGTCTTACCGGGCATTTGCCGAGCAGATCGCGACTGCGCGCGCATACTTTCTCAGGCGGGGGGTTACCGGTCCCGGTTATGCGCTGCTCGTCATCCACAATCTGCTGGATTTCTGGATTTTCAGTCTGGCGCTTCGCAGCCTCGGCCTGACGACCGTGGCGGTTGCCGGCGGCGCGGGTAACGTGGCCGAGCTTGAACTGCCGGGCATTCGCTGCGTGATCACCAGCGCGGGCGAAGCGTCAGCCGACCTTGCCGCCATCTGCAGGTCACGAAACCTCTCCCTGCTTTCGGTCTCGTTGGGCGACGAACCGTCACCCGGCGCGGTTCCACCCGAACCCACGCATGAGCCCGGCGGCCATATCCTGCTCACCTCGGGCACGACAGGCCGGTACAAGATGGTGGTCAACACGCCTGCGGTCGACGCCGCCCATCTCAACCTGAAAACCAAAGTTGTCGGCATGAACCAGGATACGCTCTTGAGCGTCTTCCATTTTCCCGCGTCAACGGCCGTCGGTTACAGGTGGACGGCCGCCCCTTGGACAGTGGGCGGAACCACGCTGATCGACCAAGGACGCGAGCCCTACCGGGCACTCCTCACTCCTGGCATCACCGACGCGGTCGTCGTTCCTGCGCTCCTTGCGCGTCTCCTCGCTGCCCCCGCAAACGCGTTCCCGCGCAACGACGCGATGCAGCTCACCGTCGGCGGCGGTGCGCTGACGCGGCGTCAAATCGATCAAATCAGGGCTCGCATCACGCACCGGATTTTCAACACGCTTGGGTCCACGGAGGCGGGCAACATCGGCTATACGCCCTTGGACACCGACGAGGACCTCCGCTGGCACCGGCTCCGGCCCGAGCGAATCGTCGAGATCGTTTCCGACTCGGATCGCCCCGTATCGGTTGGCGAGATCGGCCGGTTGCGCGTCAGCACGAAGGACGGGCCGACGAGCTATCTTTGGGACGACCTCGCGACCAAGGCCCAATTCAAGGACGGTTACTTTTATCCCGGCGATTTGGCTATGGCTCGTTCCGACGGGCGCATCGCATTGCAGGGACGCTCGACGGATGTGATTAACGCGCGAGGCCTCAAGATCTTGCCGGAACCCATCGAGGATCGCTTGTGCGAGCTTCTGCAGGTCAGCGGAGTCTGTGTGATTTCCATGCAGAACGAGCGAGGCGAGGAGGAGCTGTATGTGGCCGTCGAGACCTCAACGCGGATCAGCACCAAGCGGCTGAGTGCCGCTCTTGGTCAGGCGCTGAAGGTGTTCCCGCGAACGCATGTTCGCTATTTCCCATCCCTGCCTCGCAACGAGATGGGAAAGCTGTCGCGCCAGGACGTGCGGGCACAGCTTGCCGCCGCCCCATCGCCGGATCCTCGCGCGTCTCGCGGATAGGCGTCTCGTTCTGGCGATCTTTGATTCGGGTGACCAAAGGGCACCGGTTGAGGGTAATTCCTGACCCGGCAGCCGCCTCCCTTGACAGGGCCCTGGCAGATCAGGTCATTTCGACCTTAAGTGTCGTTCTGCGCCTCAACGTGGCGAGAGGGATTGGGCCGGTTGTCATGTCGGGGGTAGCCCTTAGGCGGGAAGACTGGAGCCGCGAGCGCTCCCTGTTGCGTCCTGCGAAGCTCACTCCGGCCCTGGTCGAAGCGGCTCCCGCGCTGGATTTGTCTCGGCCGTGGGTTCCAGAAAGTTTGCTGCCCCTGTACGGCACCCGGAGCCTTGCGGCGCTCAGCGACGCACAACGGCTCCGTTACAATCAGGCCTACGCGCGGCAGCTCTTGGAGGAATTCATCTGGCTCGAGCGATACCTGATCCTGGCGCCTGTCGCCCGGCTCTCTCAAGGGTCCGGTCTCGATCCTGACGTCGCTTTGGTGTTGCGCTCATTCATGTCCGACGAGAGCAACCACATCGCGAGCTTCTCCAAGCTCAGAGAGTTGGCGATCAAAGCCAGCGGACCGAAGGTCTCGACATCGCTGTTCAATCCTCCCCGTTCCGTGCGCGCCTTGGCCCGTCTTGCCGCACGGTTTCCATTTAAGTTTGCGTTCTGGACAACGGTGATCCAGGACCTCGAAGACTACGCGGTCAAGGTTGGGCAGACCTATAAGCGCGACCGGACGGTGGATACCGCGTTCCAGGACGTGTTTGTCGCGCATGCTCAGGACGAGGCGCGCCATTGCCGGTTTGACCGCCTTCTCACGGCGTGGCTCAGACCCGGCGGACCGATGAATTCGTTCCATGAGCGCGTGGCGGATGTGTTCCAGTCGCGTTACCGGTCCATCGGTTGGGGACTCGATGGCCCCATTCGGGAATTGGCCGAAGTCCATCCCGACGTTGCGGGCAAAGTGAACGACATGATTGCAGACGCCGAGGCGATAAGACGCTCCGGTCTGCCGCATATTCCAACGGAATGATCCGCGAACTGGTGCTTGTTTCGGGCGATTTGTCCGGTTCGCCCTGGTTCGTCTCCCGGACGCCGCCTGTCCCGCCGCTTCCGGAAGGGATCACGGTCGGACGCGCAACATCCAAAGCGGACGCGGAGCTCTTTGTGACAGGTCCCATCACCCGGGAGCAGGCCGCGACCCGTATCGCCGACGGCGATACGTGCTCCATGGTCATCAAGCAGGGAACGGGCCTGATTGCGCAGATGTGGCTGACCGAGAAGCCGCGTTTTATCGAGTGGATCGGCTGCAACGTCACGCCGCCCGATGGTCATGTGCATCTCTACAACGCGTGGGTAGAGCCTGAATTTCGCGGCTTGGGACTGCAATGGGTCCTGGCCGCAATATCATGCGGCGATGTCGTGGATCGCGGCAAACATCGTATTTGTGCGGGGGTCGAGCGCAAAGAGTATCCGCCCTTCGCGCGAAAATACGCCGCGATGAGTCTCGGGGTGATCTCGGCCTATGGCAGCATCTGGGCGCTTAGGATTTTCGGAATGACTGCAACCATCTCTGCCGGACCGCCGCGCAGTCTCGAGAAGGCGAGCGAGGCGGCTCGAAAAATATTCGCGCGGCGCGTGGGGCGTTTGCCATGCGTGTGATGTTGACCAAAGGGCGGATCGACCACGAGGCGGAGAAGATTCTCGGCCAAGAGATGCCCGGCTTGCGGGGACGCAAGCCTCCTTACTACTTCTTTTCCTGGATCGTTCTCGATCTGGAGCGCGGCTGCCGCAGGCGGGGATGGGAGGTCGACACCCTCCTCGTCGGCAATCCAAAGCAAGAGCGCCATCGCCCCCCCGATGTGCTCATCAATCTGATTTCGGAGCCGTTGGCCTGCCGGCGGGCACTCGACCGGTTACAGACGATCATTCAAAAGCACCGTCTGCGCGTCATAAATTCGGTTGTGGCGGTGAGGCGTTCCTCTCGAACGGCGCTGCCTCAAGTGCTGGCGAACATCCCCAAGGTCTATGTGCCGCACACCACCAGGTTCCTTGGCGAGGGCAGCGCTGGCAATCTCAAAGCCCACATCGAGAGCAAGGGGCATCGCTGGCCCGGTCCTCATTCGTCCGGCCGGCACGCATGGCAGTGCGGGCCTCCTGAAATTCGACAGCCCGGACTCGCTCACCGATGTCGAGTGTCCGACGTCGGGCCTGCTTGTCATCGATTTCGTCGATTTTTGCTCGGGCGACGGTCTCTATCGCAAGTACCGAATGATCTGCGTCGGTGGACAGACCTTTCGCCGCCACGTGATCGCAACGGAAAACTGGAACGTCACGGGAGACGCACGCGTCGATATGGTGAATCGGCCGGACCTGGTGAAAGCGGAAAAAGACTTCATGAACGCCGGTCCCGGACCACTCGATCGGCGCATCGCGCAGCTCTTCCGGGTCGTTGGCTTGGATTTCGGCGTGATCGATTTCGCGCTCTCCGATGAGGGCGAGATCATCATCTTCGAGCTCAACAGCACGTTTCAGATCAGCGGCAGTATCCCGCCCAAATATCGGGAACGCATGGGGTTATCTCGAAGGCAACAACGGCGCGATTGTGGAGGCCTTGCTTGCCCTGATCGTGCGCAGGGCCAACGCTCAGCCGCAGCCGAGCGCCGCCCCTCAGGTGTCGCAGTAGCGCTTGGTCTATTTCTGCCGGAACGCCGTGTTGAACGATTGGACCAACGGTCCGACGAGGTAGTCGAGCGCGGTGCGCTCCACCGTCGGGATCATCACGAGCGCGGGCATGCCCGGATACAGCTTTACGTTCGGCAGCTCGGCCAACTCGTCGCGGTCGATGCGCACGAGCGCGGTGTAATAGGGAACGCCCGTCCTCTCGTCTGTCAGCCTGTCAGCCGAGACTTGCGTCACGATGCCAGGCACGGTCGGCGTGATGCGCTGCTTGTAGGCCGTCAGATGGACCTCGGCGACCGCATCGGGATGGACATCGCTGATGTCCTCCACGGCCACGCGCGCTTCGATGGTGAGCGCATCGTCTTCCGGAACGATGTCGAGAATG
Source organism: uncultured Alphaproteobacteria bacterium (assembly GCA_963708555.1). GTDB lineage: Bacteria > Pseudomonadota > Alphaproteobacteria > Micropepsales > Micropepsaceae > CAIYRG01. Next base: position 629,202 of record CAVPTF010000002.1, read on the forward strand.
TTCTCGCCAGGCCGGATCACCGCGCCTTTCGCAAAAACGTTCAAACCGACGATCTGGCCGCTATAGGGCGAGGCGATATCCATCCGCCCGAGCGAGCTCCGCGAATTGGTTACGCGCGGTGTCACTTCCAGAAGCGCGGCCTGCGTGTCGCGCAGGTCCTTGCTCACTTCCGTCATACGCTCGTTGTCGAGCTGGGCGATCTGCTGCTGCTGTTCGGCAATGGCTTGCCGCGCGCGCGCCATCTCCGCGGTGGTCGAGGCGATCTGCCCTTCGAGCCCGAAAGCCGTTCGCTCGAGCTGCAGGCGCCGCGGTTGTGTGATCAGCCCCTTTTCGACGAGCGGTGTGATGTCGGTCAGCTCCTTGCGGACCGATTCGATCTGCTGCTTGAAAGACGAGATCTCCTTCTCGTTGCCGGCGATCTGCTCCCGAAGCTGGTTGATCTTTTCACGCAACACCTGGCGCTGACCTTCTATGGCGGCACGCCGGCTCTGGAATTGCTGCTGCTGCGCGGTCCAGACGGTCCGCGCTTCGGGATCATCCATCCGCGCGGCGATTTCGGCCGGAGGCGTAATGCTTCCCGCGCGCTCGAGCTCGCCTTTGAGACGCGCCTCGGTCGCCTTTAGCACCAGCTGCTGCTGGGAGAAGACGTCGAAGTCCGAGCGCGCCTTCACGTCGTCGAGGACGACCAGGACGTCGCCGGCTTTGACGCGGTCGCCTTCTTTGACCTTCACCTCTTTGACGATTCCGCCTTCGAGGTGCTGCACGCTCTTGCGGTTGCCCTCGACCTTGATGACCGCTTCGGCGACCACGGCGCCGTTCAGCGGTGCGGTCGCGGCCCAGGCGCCGAACCCGCCGAAAAATATCGCGAGGATCAGCCAGCCTGCGATCGAATATTTTCTCAGCAATTCATCGGGCAGCACTTCGGACGATCCGGGCTCAGGCGCCGCTGTGGGAGCGGAGTGACGCCACTCGGCCAATTCGGCACCACCGCCTTGTGGTGCTGGTACGAGAGTTTTGGGGTTCTCACTCATGCTACGCTCCACCATGTCCGGCCGCTGCTGCCGATGCCACCGTCGGTACGTTGCGCGGCGCGCTCAACCGCGCGAGGACCTCTGCGCGCGGTCCATATGCTTCCACCACGCCATCGATCAGAAGCAGGATCTTGTCGACCACCGCGACCGTCGAAGGACGGTGCGAAACCAGGATCACGGTGACCTTGTTCTTCTTGAGCTTCATGATGCATTCCGCGAGCGCGGCTTCGCCCTCGGAGTCCAGATTGGAGCTCGGCTCGTCCAGCACGACGATGCTCGGACCACCGAACACGGCACGCGCAAGCCCGATCCGCTGGCGATAGCCGCCGGACAGCGTCGTGCCGCCTTCGCCGACTTGCGTCTCGTATCCATCCGGAAGCCTCAGGATCATGTCGTGGACGCCGGCGATCTGCGCCGCTTTCACGACCTGCTCGCCGCGGACCTGTTGGAAGCGGCTGACATTGGCTGCCACGCTGTCAGCGAACAGTTCGACGTCCTGGGGAAGATAGCCGACATGTTGGCCGAGCGCCTGACGCGGCCAGGTTGCGATATCGGCGCCGTCCAGGCGCACCGCTCCCGCATTGGGTCTGAGCACGCCGACGATGTTGCGCACCAGCGTGGATTTTCCGGCGCCCGAGGGTCCGATGATCCCGATCACCTCCCCGGGCTCGATGCGGAATGAGACGCCTTTCAGAATCGGCTTGTTGCTGCGCGGCGGGAGATAAGTCAGTCCCTCGACCGAGACGTGGCCCACCGGCCGGGGCAGTTCGAGACGGCTTGCGCGCAGCGGATTGGCCGCCAGCAGATCGCGCACGCGGTGATACGATTCTCGCGCGGAGACAAGGCCCCGCCACGAGCCCACGATCTGTTCTACCGGCTGGAGCGCGCGGCCGAGCAGGATGCTCGAGGCAAACATCGCGCCGACCGTGATCGAGTGCTCGATCACGAGATACGCGCCCAGGCCCAGGATCAGCGACTGCATCGCAAGTCTCAAGAACCGGATCAGGCTCGACATCACCGCCGCGCGATCGCTCGCCGTGACCTGCCGTCCGATCATGCGGACGCGATCGCGGCCCCAGCGCCGGAGCAGGCCCTCGCTCATGCCCATCGCCTGAACGACCTCCGCATTGCGCAGGCTCATCTCGGTGAAAGCGTAGTTCCTGCTCGCCGCTTCGTTCAATTCATGCATCGGCGGCCGCACCAGCCGCTCGTTGATCAGGGCCATCAGAACCAGAAGAAGCGCGCAGGCGAGCGAGAACCCTCCGAGCAGCGGATGCAGCATGAAGATGACGAGGAGATAGATCGGCGCCCAGGGCAGATCGAACAGCGCATGAATCCCCATGCCGGTGATGAATTGCCGGAACGTGTCGAAATCGCGCAGCAATTGGCTGCGAGCGCCGCCGATGGCCGACGTGCTGTCGAGGATCGCCATCACGACGCGGCCCGCGAGAAGACGGTCCAGCCGGATGCTCGCGCGCGTCAACACGCTGGCGCGCACCACGTCGAGACCCGCAAGCGCGCTGAAGGCGATCAGAAGCGCGAGCGTCAGCATGACGAGCGTGACAACGCTCGCACTCGCGATCACCCGGTCATAGACCTGCAGCATGTAGAGCGGCGAGGCGAGGTAGAGCAGGTTGATCGCCAGGCTGAAGATCCCGACGCTGAGGAAGTAGGAGCGACAGGTCCGAAGCACATCGCGGACCTCATCGGGCTTGGTCTTGGTCGTGGTCATCATGCTCAAGCGATAGTCTTTCCTTCATGACGCTCAAACGAGCCTCTTGCCGGGAGGCGTCTTTGACGCTCCCCGGACACAGGCGTGTCTCACCTTGGCGCAGGCCCTGCTTCGCTGTCGTTAACGAGGGCAATTCTATCAAAAAATCGCCCGTTTTGACGCACCGTCATTTGTCGGCGCTGTCACCTTCCTGCCACTCCCAATGGTCGTTGGGAAGGCGAGGGGCCGGGAGTTAAGGCCAGAACGGGGATTGGATGCAAGCGAGGCCTTGAGGGCCGGTTCCGGCTGGAACTCGGTTATTTCATTAAAATTTTATACATCTTCGTCGTTACAGCGCGAGAACTGGAGAAAGACCAAACTGCGCTGAAGGAATAAAGACTCCGTCAGACATATCCCCCGGCTTTCCTTTATTTCGGCCCCCGAAGCCCCGAGGGTCCCCCCGCGCGGCCACACGAACCGCTGGACCGCGCCCCCGTGCGCTTCTGCCGCGTGGGGAACAAACAGGGGGCTCCCGTGCCGGCAGTTTCCACGTTCTCACCCACGACCGATCCGCTCCTTAACGGGGTTCTCAGCGGCATCAAATGGGCGACCGGGTCACTGACCTTCAGCTTCCCTTCATCCGGCAGCCTGTACGGCAGCCTACGGCAGCAGCAACGAGCCGACCACCGGTTTTGAGGCCTTGACCGCGGCCCAGCAGACCGCCACCCGCGCCGTGCTCCAGATGTACTCCGCGGTGGCGAACGTCACGTTCACCGAGGTGACTGAGACGTCGAGCGTGCATGGCGATCTGCGCTATGCGGAGTCCGATGCTCCGTCGACCGCATGGGCTTATTACCCCAGCACATCGCCGCTCGGCGGCGACATCTGGCTCAACAACTCCAAGAACTATTACGACAACCCGCTCGTCGGCACCTACGCCTTCCAGACGCTGCTGCACGAGACCGGTCACGCGATGGGCTTGAAGCATCCGCAGGATGCAAAGGGGTCCTTCGCTGCGATGCCCGCCAACTACGACTCGCTCGAATACACGGTGATGAGCTACCGCTCGTATATCGGCGCGCCGCTGACCGGCTACACCGCGGGTTCGAGCAGCTACCCGCAGACGCTGATGATGTACGACATCGCGGCGCTCCAGTTCATGTACGGCGCGAACTACACGACGAATGCCGGCAGCACCACATACACATGGAGCACGTCGACCGGGCAGATGTCGATCAACGGCGTGGGGCAGGGCGCGCCCGCCGGCAACAAGATCTTCATGACGATCTGGGACGGCGGCGGCGTCGACACCTATGACTTCTCGAACTACACGACGGGCGTCACCGTCAATCTTCAGCCAGGAAGCTGGACGACCGCGTCAACCACGCAGCTCGCTTCTCTCGGCAGCGGACATTATGCGGCGGGCAACATCGCCAACGCGCTCCTCTACAACAACAATACGGCCTCGCTGATCGAGAACGCCGTCGGCGGCTCCGCGCATCGACAAGCTCACCGGCAATGTCGCCAACAACAGCCTCAAGGGCGGTGCGGGCAACGACGTGCTGGATGGCGCGGCAGGGTCCGACATCGCCGTGTATTCGGGAATGTTCTCCAATTACTCGATCGTGCAGAACGTCGATGGAAGCTGGCAGATCGTCGATTTGCGCAGCGGCAGTCCCGACGGCTCGGACAAGTTGTGGAACATCGAGCTGCTCCAGTTCAGCGACTCGCTCGAGACGGTCGGCGGGCAGACGCAACCGCCGCCCGAAGCAGCCGCCGTCACAGCCCTCAAACTCGGCGCCGGTGATCGCCACGGCTACGGCCACGGGCGTTGCGACCGAGTGGGCCGACAAATCGACGAAGGAAACCTCGAACACGCCGCACACCGCTACGGGGGCGGTGACCTATACGGATGCGAACGCGCTCGACACGCATACCGCTTCGTTCGTGGCGCGCGGCACGGGTTATCTTGGAACCTTCTCGCTCAACACAACGGCGATCGATTCCGGCGACAAGGTCACCTGGTCGTTCTCGGTCTCCGACAGCGCCATCGACCACCTGAACGCCGGGCAGACGCTCACGCAGCTCTACGACGTGACCATCGATGATGGTCATGGCGGCACCGTCGTGCAGACGATCACGATCACCATCAACGGCGCGTCCGACGGTGCGGCGCGCGCGACCAGAAAAGGGCGCGGCAACGGCTCCGACACGGATGACGGCCACGACGCGCACAGCGCGTGGACGGGCACGGCATGGACGAGGATCAAATTCCCGCACCCCATCCTACGTCAGGGGATCTCGATGACGTTTCTCGGCGCGCATCTGCACTTCGGCGATCATCTGGTCTGAGCGAGCGCGAGCGCTCTGCCTCGCTCGACATCAGTCCAAATTTACGATTGATTATTCTTTTGATTAAAATTTTAAGAGAATTTGCCATTACATGAATAAGACTTGAGTAATTCTACGAATTTCTTCTCAGCATAAAGACTTCGTCAGACATATTTACCATCTTTCCTTTATTTACTGGCGCCGAACCCGCGAGGCTGATCCCCGCGTGACCACGCAAAAAGCTGTGGAAGCAGGGAGAGATCATTCGTGCCGGCAACATCAGCTCCTACTCACCGACAAGCTATTCGCTTCTCTACGGGATCCTCTACGGCACCAAATGGGCCAGGCTCCTCTTCACGTTCAGCTTCCCCTCCACGGCGGCCGTGTACGGCGCCAACTACGGTAACGGCGAGTACGAGCAACAATTTCGAAGCCTTCAACGCCACGCAGCAGTCGGCGACCCGCGCGATCCTCGAGATGTACTCGTCGGTGGCGAAACTCAACTTCACCGAGGTGACCGAGACGTCGAGCGTTCACGCCGATCTGCGCTATGGCGAAGTCGAACTCGCCGACCGACCGCGTGGGCCTACTATCCCACGACGAACATTCTCGGCGGCGATATCTGGTTCAACAATTCCAAGAACGCTTACGACAACCCGGTCGTCGGCAATTACGCCTACTTCACGCTGATGCACGAGACCGGCCACGCGCTGGGCCTGAAGCATCCGCACGACCTGAAGGGCGCGTTCACCGCGATGCCGCTCGATCACAACTCGATCGAGTACACCGTGATGAGCTATCGGTCGTATGTCGGCGCGTCGCTCTCCGGATATACCGTGGGTTCGAGCAGTTATCCGCAGACGCTGATGATGTACGACATCGCGGCGCTCCAGTATCTCTACGGCGCGGACTACAGCACGAACGCAGGCACCACGACGTATCAATGGAGCACGTCGACCGGCCAGATGTCGATCAACGGTGTGGCGCAGGGCATGCCAACCGGCAACAAGATCTTCATGACGATCTGGGACGGCGGCGGCGTCGACACGTATGACTTCTCGAACTATTCGAACGGTGTCACCGTCAATCTCCAGCCGGGAAGCTGGAGCACTGCATCGTCCGGGCAGCTCGCGTCACTCGGCAACGGCCGCTATGCGCGCGGGCAACATCGCCAATGCGATGCTCTACAACAACAACACCGCCTCGCTGATCGAGAATGCGATCGGCGGGTCGGGCGTCGACAAGCTGACCGGCAACGTCGCCAACAACAGTCTCAAGGGCGGCGCAGGCAACGACGTGCTCGATGGCGCGACGGGTTCCGATACAGCCGTCTATACGGGGATGTTCTCCAACTACTCGATCGTGAAGAACAGCGATGGCAGCTGGTCGGTCGCCGATCTGCGCAGCGGAAGTCCGGACGGCACGGACAAACTGTGGAACGTCGAGCTGTTGCAGTTCAGCGATTCACTCAAGGTTCGTGAACGACCTGACGGCGCAGCCTCCTGCACCGCCACCACCGCCACCTCCTCCGCCGCCACCGCCACCTCCGCCACCGCCGCCGCCGCCGCCGCCACCGCCACCGCCGCCGCCGCCGCCAGAGGAGCCGCAATCTCCTCCTCCACCTCCAACAGCGGCGGAGATCACCGGGAGCTCATCGAACGATACGATGCACGGCACCGCCGGCAACGAGAGGATCGATGGGCTCGCCGGCAACGATAAGCTCTACGGCGAAGCCGGCGCCGACAAGATCGACGGCGGCACCGGCAAAGACTACATCTACGGCGGTGCGGGTGCAGATCTGCTCACGGGCGGCAGCGACTATGACCGCTTCGTGTTTGATGCAGTGTTGAACAGCGGCATCGACCGGATCACCGACTTCTCGCACACCTATGACACGATCGTGCTCGACCACGAGGTGTTCACCGCATTCAAGGACGACGGATATCATGAGGTCATCGGAGTTCTACGCCGGGGCCGCCGCGCACGATGCGACCGACCGGATCATCTATAACCCGGCGACGGGTGCAATCATGTATGATCCCGATGGCAACGGAGCGGCCGCAGCCGTGCAGTTTGCACAGGTCGATCCGGGTCTCAAAGTGTCTCCGACGGACTTCTACGTCGTGTGATGTGGGATGCGTCTTGAACGTGGCGTCTAGAAGCGAGGGCGATATCGTGGGCGAGTGGATGGCCATCGCGCTGTGGCAGAACTGCGCGGAGCTTGCGCGGCCGGGCATCGTGTTCGAGGTGCGCAACGCCCATGGACAATCGCTGCTGACGACGTGCGTTCAGCCTTTGCCCGCCGCGCCCATTCGACTGGAAATCGCCGGCGAAGGAATTCCGCGCCGTGCCCGAGGCGCCGCCCGAGCGCTCCACGCCGCTGCCCGCGCCGGGCAGGTGATCTCAGACATGCGGAAGTCCGCGACGGACTTTCCGCGGCGACTACGATAGTTTGCCGACGTGAAGGCCACCTCGGATCGGACCTTGCTCGACGAAGCCATCGCCCTGCACCGGAAAGGCCAGCATTGCCCAGGCGGCTGTGATCTATCGCCGGGTTCTGGCGCGGGAACCGGACAACGCGGACGCCCTCAATCTCCTGGGTCTGATCGAATTCCAGGGGAAGAACGCGCAGACCGCGCTCGCGTTGATCGACCGGGCTGTCGAGATCAATTCTGGCATTGCGCTCCTATCACGCCAATCGTGGCGTCGTCCTTCGAGTTCTGAACCGCGTCGACGAGGCGCTTGCCGCCTGTGATCGTGCACTCGCGCTCAAGCCCGGCTATCCCGATGCGCACTTCAATCGCGGGCTCATCCTCTACGACTTGAAACGCTTCGCCGAAGCGGTTGCAAGTTACGACGGTGTTCTTGCGGTCCGGCCCGATCATGCCGACGCTCTCGCCTGTCGCGGTCACGCGCTTCTGGCGTTGAAGCGTTTCGACGAGGCTATTGCGAGCTATGACCGCTCGCTGGCCTTAAAGCCCGGACGTCGCCGATGTCCTCAACAGCCGCGGCGACGCGCAACGCAAGCTCAAACGCTTCGAGGAAGCGATCGCGAGTTACGATCGCGTGCTTGCACTCAAGCCCGACTTCCGTTTGTTCCGGGCGTATCGCTCCTTTACAAGCTCAGGGTCTGCGCTTGGGACGGTCTCGACCGCGATATCTCTGAGCTTGCCAGGAAGATCGACGCCGGCGAACGCGCGTCGTCGCCGTTTCCGACTCTCGTCCTGCCCCTGTCCGCCGCGCGGCAGAGAGCGTGCGCGGAAATTGTCATCCGGGACAAGTACACGGAAAATAAGCTCCTGCCGCCTCTCGGCCGATACCAGCACGACCAAATCCGCCTGGGTTATTTCTCGGCGGACTATCGCAGCCACCCCGTCGCGATCTTGACGGCTGGGTTGTTCGAGCATCATGACCGATCGAGCTTCGAACTGACGGCTTTTTCCCTCGGCTCCTCACGGCGTGACGCCATGAGAGCGAGATTGGAGAAGTCGTTTGACCGCTTCATCGAGGTCGGAGCTCTCTCGGATCGGGATATCGCAACGCTGGCGCGGCGCCATGAAATCGATATTGCCATCGACCTTACCGGCTTCACCGAAGACAGCCGGACTGGCGTCTTCGCCTTCAGAGCGGCTCCGATCCAGGTGAACTATCTTGGCTATCCCGGGACGATGGGGGCCTCTTACATCGACTACCTGATCGCGGACGAAATCGTCATTCCACCAAGCGAGCAGCTCCATTTCGCGGAGAAAATCGCGTATCTGCCCGACACGTACCAAGTCAACGATTCAAGACGCAAGATCTCCTATCGGCTGTTTACAAGGGCGGAATGCGGGCTGCCGGAGCGCGGGTTCGTCTTCTGCTGCTTCAATAACAGCCACAAGATACTGCCGCCGGTTTTCGATGTCTGGATGCGCGTTCTGCGCGGCGTCTCCGGTAGCGTCTTATGGCTGTTGGAAGACAACCCACGGGCGACGGAGCGTTTGAGAGCGGAAGCAACCGCCCGGGGCATCGATCCGATGAGGCTTGTGTTCGCCAAGCGGATGCCTGCTCGCGGAGCATCTCGCCCGTCACCGTTTGGCGGATTTGTTCCTGGACACCCTCCCGTACAACGCCCACACGACGGCGAGCGACGCATTGTGGGCCGGGCTGCCGGTGCTCACCTGTCTCGGCGATACGTTCCCGGGGCGCGTTGCCGCAAGCCTGCTCCACGCCGTCGGACTGCCGGAACTCGTCGACGATCGACCTCGCCTCGTACGAAGCGTTGGCCCTCGAGCTTGCCACTAACTCGAAAACACTGCTGTCGCTCAAGCAGCAAACTCGCGGCCAATCGCCTGACGCAGCCACTCTTCGACACCGCCCGGTTCACCAGGAACATCGAGGCGCTGTATCGGACGATGTGGCGCCGGCACCAGGCAGGACTTGCGCCGGACCATATTTTCGTCGGGCCAGGGGTCGATCCGGTCTAACGTCCCGCCGGCACCCGAAAAACGCCGCGCTCTTCGAAAAGAACGCGTCCGCGTAATCGGATTTGAGCGCGACTGCCCGGTCGAGAATTCTCAAGCGCCTCGCCCACGCGGCGCGACCGCGGTGTCCGAACCTTCCTTCTGAGATTTGCCGGATCGCATGCGTGCTAACCGGCGAATTGGGAAGATCGCATCTGCTCGACGAGCCGCCTCCACATCGTCCGGTAGGCACTCTCCACCTCGCGAGCGATCCGGGCCCTGTCTGTGAGCGCCGAACTCGCCATCCGCGCGCGCAAAGCTGCCCGCAGACGGCATAGACGAGAAACGTCATGCGCCAGAGAAATGGCTGTCTCGACGTAACCCTCCATCGAGGATGCGACCAGTTCATCAAGACCGATCCCCGATAACAGGCTCACGCCCACCCGCGACGCATGGATCTCTCCCGCGCAGGTCACAACGGGCACACCCATCCACAGGGCTTCGCATGTCGTCGTCGTGCCGTGATAGGGGAACGTGTCCAGCGCGATGTCGATGTCGCTGTATCGAGCCAAATGACCAGCGGTATTGTCAGTCCATCCCGACAACACGAGCCGGTCCGGCGCAATTCCATTCTGCGCGAACGCCTGAAGCACCAAGTCACGGGCGCCGGCGTCGGCGAGCGGCTTCGTCTTCAGCATCAGCCGGCTGCCGGGAACGCTGTTGAGAATCGCGGCCCAGCGCGCGATGAGCGCCGGATTGACCTTTGCGAGGTTGTTGAACGATCCGAAGGTGATCCGTCCGCGTCGTCAGAACCGGTGGTTCGCCCACCGGCGGACTATCCACGGGCGGCCGATAACACAAATAGCCGCCATCCAGCCGCACGAGCTCTTCGGTATTGAGCTTGTCCGTGAGCCCAACGGGATCCGCCCACGCATCGGTGAGACGATAGTCCATCGTCGCCAGGCCCGTCGTGTTGGGATACCCGATATACGTGACTTGGATCGGTGCGGCTCGGCGCGCAAACAAGGGCATGCGATTGCGCCCCGTGTGGCCCGAAAGATCGACCAGAATGTCGATCTCATCGTTGCGGATGAGGGCCAGGGCGTCGTCGTCGTTCATCCCGTCTATGACACGCCATTCATCGCTCAGCGCGCGCAGGCGGTTGGTCGTCGCATCGCGCCCGGCCCTGTTCGCATAGCAGGTGACATGAATGGCGTTGCGGTCTCGCGCTTCCAGCACGGGTTCCAAAAAATAAGCAACGGAATGGCTCCTCAGATCGGCAGAGACATAGCCGATGCGCAGAACACGCGCGGTCTCGAGACTCTGCGAGCGAGCGACCATGCGCGCCTGCTCGCCGCGCCCATGTCGTGCCGACCATCCGACGTGTGCGCTAAACACGGAAGCGGGAGAGACATCGTGCTGATAATTGAGGCTGAAGAGCAGATTGCTGTGGAGCGCGGCATTGCCGGGTTCGAGCTCCAAAGCACGCCGGAACGACGCAATCGCTTCGCTGGAACGGCCGAGGTTTCTATGGATTTGTCCAAGCAAATTGTGGCTGGCGGCAATTCTCGCGTCCAGCGCGATCGATCGTGGTGACCGCCTGTTGCGCTGTTGAGTAGTGCCGCAGGGCGTAGTGGCAGAGACCCACATAGTAGAGGTTCAGCGCCGAATTCGGCTCAAGCTGAAGAGCCGTTTCGTAAGCAGCGAGCGCCTGCGCGTGATGTCCCTGCGCGCGCTGCACGGTTCCCATGCTCGCGCGGAACGCCGAAACGGAAGGATTGATCGCGATCGCGTCCGTAAGCAGCGCGGTCGCGGTCGCATAGTCGCGGCGCTCGTAGGCCAGCATGCCCAGCAGGTGCAAGGCGTCGGCGCGCTTCGGCTGGCCCCGCAGCACGCTCTCGTAACAGGCTTTCGCCTCCGCGAAACGGTTGCCACGATGATGCTCGATCCCAAGATCGAGCTGCCGTTCACAGGCTTTGGCGAGCAGCTCCTGTGTCGACTCATAAGAGGCGTCGAGCTCGATCGCCCGGCAATAGGACTCGATCGCCTTCGCATACTCTGCTTGCTGGAACTGTGTATTGCCGAGATTGGCGTGGAATTGGGCGCTCGTGGGGTTCAGCGCGATCGCGCGCGCGATCGCATCGGCGGCACGCGCATGCTGCCCTTGTCCGGCAAGCGCCACGCCAATGAGATGCCAGGCGTCGGGATCGCTGCGCGTCCATCGCTGCGGCCTGATCGGCCAGCAACTGGGCGCGCTCGAACTGCTTTGCATTGAGGCACGCGATGCCTTCGGCCAACAACCGCAGCCTAGGACCCCGGTCACTGGCCGGCGTCTTGTCGTGTTCAGGTTCGGGAAGCGATCCGCTCATTGTCCGCCGGTGGATTGCCGCGCGCCGGCCTGAACATGGATGTGTTCAGGCGCAAGCCCTGCCTGATATCGCTCCCACATGGCCTCGTATGCCGCTTCGATGTGCTTCGTGAAACGATTGGGGACGTCGCGGGACCTTCCCCCAGCGCTGCACGAAAAGAGAACAGGGCGTCGAAAATAATCCTATCGCGCCCAACCGCGCGGTCAGGCAATCACCGCTTTGCGAATTACTTCTTGGGCGGACTGGTCGCCGCGTCTTTGTCGGCGCGCGCTGGATCACGCCCTTCTTGACCATGTCCTGAACGCTGCCCTGCATCTTTTGCGCGACGCGCAGGAACGCATCGATCGGCATGATCACCCGCTGCTGCACGACGAGCTTGGGCTTTCCCTGAGCGTCCTTCTCGGTCGCCGATTGGATCATCAGGTCGAAGCGGACAATGGGCCCGGAGACGGTGATCGTCCCAACATCATCCGCGTAAACTTGCTCTTCCATGTCCGCCCCTGTGTCCCGGCCGAAGAAACCGCTTGCCACTGCGTACCTGCAATTTCGGTCTTCAGCAATCGTCGCCGTCTCGCTGTCCTCGCCCGTGTCCTCGGTCGCAGCAACTCGTGGCGGGTGGTTCACGCGGCAGACCGCGTAGACTTCTCGCTCGCTCGCCGTGTCGTTCGCGACGTATCGATGCACCGCGCTGCACCGTGAGCACGTGCGTCACTCGTCCACTCCTGCGGCGAGTGCGGATTCCGACGCTCACTCAAAAGTCTGGTCGAAGGGCTGGCCCTTCACGCTCCGCTCGACGCACCAATGCAGCGACTTATCTCCTCGCGCGTTTGTGCCAGTCGGCGCTTTTCAGGGATTGACCTGTACCAAATTGACACGCAACGATTCGGCTAACAGTTGGTTAAGGCAGAGCGTTAGCTTAGGCTCAATGGGCGCTTGCAGCGCGCCTTCTCCGCATCCCGTTAAATCGACGACCGGAAACGCAACGAAAGAGGGAAACCCCAGATGTTGAGGCTGCCGAAGTTCTCTGTTGGCGAGCGCGAGTTTAACCTTAACGGTGATACCTTTTGCCGCGGACAGTGCGCGCGCGGAGACCTTCACGCTGCAGCAGGCGCTGTCGCTCGCCTACGAAACCAATCCTCGTCTCGAGGCCGAACGCGCGCAGTTGCGTGCGACCGATGAGGAAGTTGCCAAGGCGCTTTCCAATTGGCGGCCCAATATCGGCGTCGCCGGCTCCTATGGTTGGACATCGAACGAGTTCAACACCGCCATCCTGCCGGTTCCCGATGGCCATCCCCGTGACGTGACGGTCACACTCACGCAGCCGATGTTCACCGGACAGACGATACCGCTCACGCGTCAGGCGAACGCGCAGGTGCGCGCCGGCCGGTTCCAGCTCATCTCGGTCGAGCAACTCGTGCTCCGCGACGCGGCCCGCGCCTATTTCAGCGTCATCGCTGACGAGGCCGTGCTCAACTTCAGGCGCGACAACGTCATGCTCCTGTCGGGTCAGCTCGACATGACGCAGCAGCGCGTGAACATCGGCGACATCACGATGACCGACTTGCAGCTCGTCCAGGCCCGGCTCGCCGCCGCCAACGCCGAAGTGCAGACCGCCGAGGCGCGACTCGCCGCAAGCCGTGCGGAGTTCCTGCGCGCGATCGGCCGCCCGGCGGAGAGTCTGGAAACGATGCCGCCGCTGCCCCCGATTCCGGAAGGCCAGATGCAGGCGACCGCGTTTGCGATCGAGAACAATCCCGATTTGAACACCGCCCGTGAACAGGCGCGCGTCGCCGATGCTGCGGTCGACGTCGCGACGGGATCGCTTCTTCCAAGCCTCTCTGTCCAGGGCCAATACGCAAAGTCGCGCGACCAGGCCGGGCTCGGCGTGGAGCTCGAATCGACCTCGGTGATCGCTCAGGTGCGCGTGCCGATCTATCAGGGCGGCGCGGAATATGCCGGCGTGCGGCAGGCCAAGCAGAACCGCAGCAAGGCCACGTTCACGATCGGCGATATCGAGCGCCAAGTGCGCCAGAACGTCGACTCTGCATGGCAGGCGACGATCTCCGCTCGCGCGGCCATGGCGCTGTACGAGCAGCAGGTGCAGGCGGCACAGCTCGCCTATGAAGGCTTCGCCGAAGGCGTGCGTGCCGGAGAGCGTTCGACGTTCGACATGCTCAATTCGGCCCAGGAACTGCTTTCGGCGCGCGTTTCGCTCGCGATCTCACGCCGCGAGTACTGGAACAGCGCATACGAGCTCCAGGTAGCGGAAGGCAACTTGACGGCTCAGGCCCTCAATCTGCCGGTGACGCCGTACAATCCGCAGCTCTATTACGACCGTAACTCGAGACGCTGGTTCGGACTGACCGGCAGATAAACAGAGCCTGTTCGGTCTGATGCCCGCGGGGGGCGGGCGATCCATGGCTGAGCGCGAACTTCGCTACGACACCACGTTTGCCGATTTCCAGTTCCTGCAGGGCTACATGACGCGCCGCGTCGCTGCACGCAACCGCGGCCCCCATCTTCGCGCGCTCATGTCGGTCGTGCTGTGCGCGTTTTTTATCGCGATGGCCATCGTCCTCAACGTCAATCCCGTATCGCGCGATCACGCTGTCGGGTGGTGCCGTGCCATATCCGATCTCGTTCTACTTGATGCTGATCGTGCTCCTGATCGGCGCCATCCTGGCGCTTCTTCCGGCTGTGAAGCTGCGGATGAAGACTCTGCGCATGCAGGTCTCCGACGATGGACCCCTTCTCGGTGCCACGCATCTCATCGTCGAGCCCGATGCTCTTATTGTCGACCGCGGACGGATGAGCGCGCGCTATGCTTGGTCGGCGTTTCAGGGCGTCGAGGTGGCCAAGAATGCGGTGATCCTTCCCATCGACAACGGTATCGGCGTCATCATCCCCGCGAGCGCGTTTGCTTCGGATGCCGAGCGCTACGACTTCGCGGCGATGATTGCCAAGCGGCTCGAAACGCATAGGCTCGGGTGAGGTGAACGAATCTCGGGATCTTGATGCTCGAACAGGACCTGCCGATCCACTTCTTCACGATCGTACTCAACGGACAGCCGTTCATCCGCTACCACCTCGATGTCTTCCGCGAGCTTCCTTTTCCGTGGCACTGGCATGTGGTCGAAGGCGTAGCGCAGCTTGCGCACGACACGGCGTGGAGCCTCGCCGCCGGTGGGCGTATCGACGACACCCTGCACCGGAACGGATTGAGCAACGACGGCACGTCGCAATATCTCGATCGTATCGCTGGCGAATTTCCGCGTGCCGTTACGCTTTACCGTAAGCCGGCCGGCGCGTTCTGGGACGGCAAACGGGAGATGATCGCGGCGCCATTGTCCAACATCACTGACGCCTGCCTGCTGTGGCAGGTGGACGCCGACGAATTGTGGAGGCCCGAACAGATCGTTGCCATGCACGAGCTGTTTCGGTCACAGCCGGGCCGCACAGCTGCGTTCTATTGGTGCGACTACTTTGTCGGCCCGGACATCGTCGTCTCGACCCGCTACAATTACGCGCAAAATCCGCAGGTGGAATGGCTTCGGACCTGGCGCTTCAGCCCCGGCATGGAGTGGCTGGCCCACGAGCCCCCGACACTCGTCTCGCGGAATTCATCTGGGCGCGTCTTGAATGTGGCAATGATCGCACCTTTCACCCACGATGAGACGGAGGCAGTGGGCGCTCGATTCCAGCATTTCTCCTACGTGACCGAGGAGCAAATACGCTTCAAGCAGTATCTACTACGCCGAGGGACATGCCGAGAACTGGCGGCGCATGAATGCGGAACTCCGTCGCTCAAAATTCCTTCGCGACTATTTCCCCTGGGTAACCGACTTGACCATGATCGAGCGCGCGGCTCGTGCCGGCGTGGTGCCGTGGGCGGAACCGGGCGACCGCGATTGGCGGTTTCTTTCCCGACAGGAGATCGAAGGACGCCAGCGCGAGCAGAGGTCGGCCGTGCTGACGATCATGCTCGATTCCACATTTTCGTCGACAGCGCCCGCCAGAGTGAACGAGACCTGGATTGCGCTCCTGCGCGAGTGGTGGACGACCGGATTTTGCGATCATGTCGTGCTGCTCGATCGTGGCGGGTGGACGCCTCGCTTGGAGGGCCTTCGCTACCGCTCAATTCCGCCGATGAGCGCGGATGAGTCGGACCTGTTGCAGCGCGTCTGTGACGAGGCGGACGCGACGCTGTTCCTGTCGGCACGGAACTCAGCGCCGCGTCGAACCCCGACGGTTCTGCTCCACGGCCTCGATCCTGACCCTGGCTCGACGGCTGTCAGCGCCAAGGCCTTGGCCCACCTCGTCGCCTCGGATCGGGAAAGGCGCCTCATCCTGGCTGGCAACCCGAACCTCGACTCCGCGAACGTGATCAGCATCGGCATCGCCCCGGCGCCTCTTGGTCCCGGCGCTGTATCCACCGAACAGGCGCTGCGCGACCTCGCCGCGCGAATGTAGGGCCGCCCCCCGATCTATGCGCCCCTCCGCGCAAAGACAAAATTGTCGCCGATCGCCGTGGCCACACCACCCGCGATGAGCGGTCCTTCGCGGTCGTCGAAGGTGTGGTAAACCACCCGATAATGCGCATTCACCGTGGCGATGAAGTCGTCCTTGGCCATGAAAATGCGCGGATATTTGATGATCCGATCCTCCACCCCCGAAGGCAGCCGGCTGGGGCCGTTCCAGCTCAATTGTGAGATCTGAATCGTCACGCACTCCGGACCCAGTGCGACCGCTGAGCGGGCAACCACGAGAAACGGCGCGCGAAGGCTGACGAGTTGTGCCAGAAACTCCTTTGGTTGCGACGTGCATTGCAGGCTTCCCGACGCGTGTACGAGGTCGATCCGCCCCAACCATTCCCTCGCGGCGTCGATACTGGTGAAAAATTGCAGTTCGTCATTGGCGACTTGCCCCGCGAGCGACCTGATCACTTCAGTTTCGACCACCGCCCAGCGATAGCGGCGCGGCAAGGACTGCTTCGCCAGGAAGTAGTGAGGTCCAAAACTGCCGCCGAAATCGAGAACGTGGGGCTCTTTCGCCGTAACTAGGCTCAACGCGGTCAGCGTCGCGTCGGCGTTGGGTGGATGAAGCACGATCTTAAGGTCGTGCGGCAATACCGCGAGAATCATGGCGAGCGTCACTTCGGCCAGCCCGCGATCGTCATAGCCCTCGCCGCAATGCTTCAGCGCGGTCTCATAGTCCGGATAGGTTTCGATGTCGGATAGGCCGCCATTTTCGTGCTCTTATCGCGTTTCTGACCAAACCGTTTCTATCGGTGGCTGGACCTGCATTCAATTCTTAAGCGCTCTTTCACGCCGCTCGGCGTAATCTCCGGCCCATGGCTGATGTCCTTCCCCCGCTCGTTGCCGATGCGCGCATGGTGTGGCGCAAACGCGTTCTGCGCGGCGGCAAGATCGTCTATGGCGAAGAGGGCGAATACTCCCTCGATTGCCTGATCCATGACATTTCCGACTCGGGGGCCAGGATTTCGCTCAAACCGAACGAGTTCATCCCGACGCATTTCTTCCTCGTCGACGTCCAGACCGGGCTTGCGCACGAAGCGGCTGCAAGCTGGATACGGGTGATGAAGTCGGTTCCCCAGTTCGGTCTCAAATTCGTGAAGTCGCACGAGCTCGCGTCGCTCGGCCGCAAGCTCAAACACCTCAAGAGATTTGCTCAGACTCTGGGACGCTGAACGCGGAAAAAGCGTCTAGCGGACGGGTCTCCGCGCGCGCAGCTTTATGAGATCGTCGGGCGGCGGGCACTGCTGGTCGAGCAGCTGCTCCAGGCAATGGCGCGCGCAGGTCGATGCGTCGGGAACCGGCGAGTTGGCTTGTCCTCTCTCGAGCGAGAGCAGGGCGCCATCGAGCGCTTCATGAAGTTCGCGGGCGGACAGCTTCTTGTTTGCGACCAGCGTCTCGATCAGCCGGCTGAGCAGCGCAAGCGCGGCTATCCCCGCGCCCGCAGCCGCACCGTCCCTTGACACGTGCTTCTTCTTGCTCACCACCCCAGCCCCTTATGAGGGAGAGGCTAGGGCATCCCGTTTAATTTGACGTTTAAGCCACCGCGCGGCGGAACAGAATCCCCAGCTTCGGCCCCGGTTTCGTCATAGGAAACGCCCGGGCCCCGGTCGTTCTCGTCCGCCATCGCCACCCAAGCCTGGGCGAGCTTGACGTACATCTCCTTTGCCCCAGGGAGCGGGGACTTGGCCGCCGCGTCGGTCGCCGCCCTTGCCAGCCTCACATAGCGGGCGCGCCGCTCTTCCGGCGTTTCGATTCCAAAATCACTCATAGCTGCCCACGGCGAACCCAGCCTGACCTTCGGAGGATAATAGTCAATCACGCCAAAGGTTCCCGCGACGTTGAAATCGAAGAGCGAACAAGGCTTTGCCTTGGCTTCTTCGCACGGAGTGCGGGAGTGGCCAGATCGTTCGTCTACGGAGGATTTTATCGAGCCGCCTCTGTGCGGTGAGCGTTGTTTCGCAACGCTCAGCGCGAATGTCGTCGTGGAAGTTGCTGCAATTCGAATAAAAAACCGCTGTCTCCTGTGATCTTTGTGAGACAAGCTCGCCGCCGTACTTCTCGAAGCAATCATCGCCGGTGAGAATACTCACGCGGACTCACGGGGGCGGGGAAGGAATGATCTCCAACAAGAGGATTGTGCGGCAAGAGAACGGCGTGGTTCTCATCGAGACTGCGTTTCGTGGTGGCGTCGGTGTGCATCCCTCCAACGTCACGTACTCGGTCAGCAGCAAAAGCTCGCCCCGGATTTTGACCTTCGACAATCTGGTGTCGGCGACCGAGTACTTCCAGGAGGAGCTCACGCGGTACGAGCGGCCGACCCGGTTCACCGCCAGCGCGTGGCGGATTTCCGGGTGATCGGCCGAAATTCTATTGCTCAAATCCCCTCGATTGGAGCGAGCAGATTGCGGAGACAGATACATTTTTTATAGGGGCAGGGCGTCGAATGGTGTAGGTTTGACCCTTAACGCGATACCGTTGGGTATTCGGATCAACCATTCGGACGGCTTAGGTATGAAACCGTTGGGGCGGACGGGAGGGTCCCGCTGGCTCTTGGTCGGACTGGTGCTTTCCATTGCGCCGGTCCTGTCGTCCTGCGCGAATCTGGGCCTTTTCCAAGCCGACGCGCCTGCCGTTTCCGAAGCCCCTCCCCAGCCCCCGATCGTCGCTGAGCCCCCGCGCCCTACCGAATTCCCCGAGCTCGCGGTCGGTGCCCAGATCGTGGATGCGCCCGGCATGACCGAGATGGCGCAGGCCAGCGAACCGCAGGTTGCCAGCACAATGCCTCCGGCGCCCAATGCGATGCCAAGGCGTCCCGCGCCGCCGCGGCAGGCCTCCGCTCAGCCAAATCCGCCGGCAGCCGCGCCCCGGACCGTCGAACCCGCGGAGCTCGTCGGCTACAATTTCGATTCCGTGCTCGCTGTCTTGAGGCAGCCTGACGCCGTGGAGAGGAATGCCCTCTCAGTCGTGTGGACCTATGCGGGGTCCGATTGCACGCTGCAGCTGTATTTCTACCCCGATATTCAAACCGCCGTGTTCCGTCTGCTCAAATATGAGCTCAAGCGAACCTCGGGGGAAAGACTGAACGATGGGGGAGCGTGCATGCAGCCCATGATGGCGATGAGGAAGGATGGATCTCAGTCCCAGAGATAGGCCGAGCGGAGAAATTGTGATCGTCGATGACGACGGAATGTTCCGTGAATTGCTGATCCAGAATCTCTCCGATGCTGGCTATGTCGCGATCGGGTTTGAGGATGGCCCGACGGCTCTCACTCACTTGGCGCAGGCTACCGTTCCCGACATCATCCTGCTCGACTGGAAGATGCCGGGCATGACGGGCATTGAGGTTTTGCGCCAGTTGCGCAGTCAGCGGATCGAGGCGCCCGTCGTGTTCCTCACCGTGCTCAGCGATCAAATCTACGAAGAAGCTGGTCTGCTCGGCGGCGCGGTCGATTTCATCGAGAAATCGCGCAGCTTTCAGATTCTCTCCCGCCGTGTGGAGCTCATCCTCAACGGCTACAAGGGAAGGAACGGCCAGAAGGCCGGTAGCCCCGCTGGCGGCGTGGCGCTGCGCCAGCCCATGGTCATCCGCCACGGGAACATCCTTCTGCGCTGCGACGTGAACCGCGCCTTCTGGAAGGACGAGAAGATCGACCTCACCCTCACCGAGTTTCGCATCGTCGAATATCTGGTGAAGCGCGCAGGCCAGGATATCCGCTACCGCGAGCTGTATGACATCGTGCACGGCGTCGGATTTGCGGCCGGCGAGGGCGAGATCGGCTTCCGCGCCAATGTCCGCGCCTTCATCAAGCGCATCCGTCAGAAATTCCGCGACGTCGACCCCACCTTTGAGCATATCGAGAACTATCCGGGGTTCGGCTATCGCTGGAGCGACGCGGATGGAAAGTAGCATTCGCGCGCGGCTGGACACCTGGACCCAGGCGCTCGCGATCAAGATCATTTTGCTGGCGGCTGTCTTTCTCGTCGTTCCCATCATCTTCTATCGCCTGTTCCAGATCGCCGATGCGCAGCAGACCGAGCTGCTCGCCCGCACCGTGGAACAGAAGGGCACGCTCATCGCCACGATGCTGAGGCCGCATCTCGAGCGGTTTCAGGATCAATCGACCGATGAGCTGCAGACCGCGCTCAACGAGGTCGCGACCGACGGCTCCAACATCAAGATCCTCGTGCGGCCGGAGGAAAGCGCCTCGAGCGGCTTTCTTTATGTGATGTCGGCGCCCGCGGTCTCCGCCGACTACCTCGCCGAGGAGCGGCGCCGCCTGTTCGAGCTGGGCGTGTTCGACCGGCTTGCGCCGACCTGCGACGGCCGGGCGGATCCGACCGTGCGGTTCACCAACCCGGCGGGCCAGCCTGAGGTGCTCACGTCGATGACGCCGGTTCATATCGGCCAGAGCTGCTGGGTGGTGATCACCTCGCAGAGCACGCAGGCGTTGCTCGATACCTCGATCGGCCGTCCGGTGTGGCAGACCACCACCATCCACATCGCCATCGCTGTCTATCTTTTGAGCGCCGCGATCGTCACCTGGCTGTTCCTCGCCATCTGGCGGAACATCGACCGCTTCCGCACCGCCGCGCGCAAGATCCGCATGCATGGCGCCGGCGAGACCTCGTTCCGCGACATGAACACGATCCCCGAGCTTGCCGGCGTGGCGGACGACTTCGACTCGCTCGTCGGCGCGCTGAAGGAGTCACGCGACTTCATTGTTCGCGCCGCCGAGGAAAATGCGCACGCGCTGAAGGCGCCGCTCGCCGTCATCACTCAGGCGATCGAGCCCTTGAAAAAGGCGACGCCCGTCTCGAACATCCAGGCGCGACGGAGCCTCGATCTGATCGAACGGTCGGCCGCAAAGCTCGACTCCCTCGTGTCTTCGACACGCGACATCGAGCAGGCAGCGGCCGAAGTGATTTACCCGGTGTCGCGGCGGATCAATCTCTCGTCCTACCTCACCCAGCTCGTCGAAGCCTACGAGGCGACGTTGAACGCCGAAGGCAAGCGCCTCCAATCGATGATCGACAAGGACGTCTACACTTACGCGTCCGAAGAGGCGATGGAGTTGATCATCGAGAACCTGCTCGAAAATGCGGCAAGCTTCACCAAGCCCGGCGGCGCCGTCGAAGTAAGCCTTTCCGGGTCCAACGGCCACGCCAGTCTTACGGTTGCCGACAACGGGCCCGGCGTTCCTCCAGAGCGCATGTCGAATATCTTCGAACGCTACTACTCGGATCGCTCGCAAATGCCCGAGCGCATGAACGGCGGATCGACGACATTGCAAGCCGAGCAGCATTACGGTCTCGGTCTGTGGATCGTTCGTCGCAACGTCGAAGGTCTTGGCGGAAAGATTTCCGCACGCAATCGCGAGAGCGGCGGGTTCGCCGTCACTGTCAATCTCACGAGCGTAGACTGATCAATTTTCGCGAGTTCTTTGTCCCCATTTTGTCACATGGGGAACTCGAATTCCCATGCAAAACTGGTTTTGCAGTAGAGGCCCCCGCTGCGAACAACGGTGAAAACATCGTTGTAGAAAACCGATGCCCGGACGACCGGGCATCGGTTTTTTCTTTTCCGGCCTCACGCACACTCCATGACGCAGCGTCAATTTCGTAAGAGCGATACAGATATCGGCGGTAGCTGGTCCCCCATCTCGCGCGCCCTTCGTGACTCCGCGTCAGCGCTGAGGTCGAGCCTGGACCGCGGAGACCTCCCAACCCGTCTGACGATATTCGATCTGTCCTCCGCAGCTTGCAGAGCGAGCGGGGAGGAGCCAAAGCAGAAGCGAACCGAGAGGAGCGATTTCGGTCGCGCTGGTCATTGGACATTGAGCGTGTCTTGGCCTGGCCACGGCTCCGGTCCGGGGCGGACCTACTCCTTCTACTATATGAGCGGCGGTATCGATTCCGGAGCGCGGGCGCGCGGACGCTGGGCACTAGGTCGGTTCCAACCTCCAGGTGATCCAATATGTCATTGATTCAAGAGTATTATGGTCCGCTGCTAAACTTCTTCCTCAACTCACGGGCCTCGGCGAAATCGGGCCATCTGGAAAGCGCATCTTCGAGCGTCGTGATGGCTTCGGCGCGGCGCTCGCACTGATGGAGCGCGATCGCAAGAACAGCATATGTTGCACGGACTTCCGGTTCGTTCTTGACGGCACGTCTCAAGAGATCGATCGCCCCAGAAGCATCGCCGCGCCGCACGCGGAATTCCCCGAATGCCGCGAGCACATCGACATCCAGCGGCGTGCGGTCGAGGGCGTATTCGAAGTTGCCGCTCGCCTCAAGAACCCGCCCTTCGCGCTCGAGCCGCTTGGCCCGCTCCAGCGCTTCGCCGGCGGCGAGTCTTTCGTCAAACCGGCGGAAGACGCTCGGGGGGCTTATCTCGTCGGGTGATCCAGCTGCAATCGGATCCTGCGGCGCAGGCACGCTGACGGCGTTCGTGGTGATTGCGGGGATGAATTGCACCGCGATCTGGCCAATCTCCGTATCGGCGCCCCGATTGCGCCAGCGCTGTTCAGGCATCTGAGACAGCGCGCGGCACAGCGGCAGCACCGCGTTCACACCTGGCGGCAGCGCACCCCTGTGCTTCGCGGCCTCCTGCACGATGAAGTGCGGCAAAGCGCATCGCGAGCTCGCGCCACGTATCGTCGAGCTGCGGCTCCTTGTGGATGAGGTGGGCCACGGTCGGCCGCTCGAGCGTGATGACGCGTCGTCCTGTCAAGCTCAGCGCCGCCGGAAGCCAATAGTCCCACCAGGCAAGGCCCATCGCGAATGGCATCGCTGTTTCAAGGAGATTGCGCGCAGCTTTGATATCGAAGAAGAAGAAGTCGAAGCCCCAATAATATTTGCGGAACGTACCCTCGAGCAGGGACGTCGCGTCGTGGCGCTGGCCCGTGACGACCGCATCGCCGACCGTACGCGGCAGTCCCTCTCTCCAAGCGGTGGAGGGCTCGAAGACGAGATCGCTGTTGATGATGCCTAACGACCGGCTCCGGTGCATCGACAACGGCACGCAGGAGATCGGCGATATACGGCGTCCGGCGCCCCGAGATCGCGCTCGCGTCTCTCGTGGTCGCAATGAAGGAGACCTCCGGATACAGAGCGGCAAGGGCTGGAATCTCATCTTCGTGGTTGACCGAGAGCACGCGGAAGCCGCACGCGGACCACGAGCGGACGCAGAGCTTCTGATACTCGGCATCGATCGCGCGCCCCGCGTTCCGCCTCGACAAGGCGGGTGGAATGGACGTCACGACAGCGATGCCGCCCGCGTTCATCGCGCTTCGCCGATGTTCAAGCTCTTTCTGAAGGGCGTAGCATAATACGTTGTCTTACCAAGAATTTTTCTCCAGACTTGCTCACGGGCGTCCCTCCTCGGGAAAGCGCGGCGAGCGTCCGCTGCGCACGCGCTCGCTGGCATCCGCGACGATGCCCGCCACGGCCTTCACGTAGGCAGGCCAGCTATAGGCTTCGAGTTTCTTGCGCCCGCGCTCGGCAAGCGTTCTCCCCAGGGCGTCGTTTCGCCAGAGCTCGAGCATCGCTCGCGCGATCTCTTGTGGCGATTTCGGATCGGCAAGAATTCCAGCGTCGCCAATCTGTTCGCGGATTCCTCTAATATCGGATGTGATGACGGGCCGGCCGTAATGCCACGCTTCGAGCGGCGGCAAATTTGTTGGGCCGAAGAATGTCGGCATCACGAGCCCCGCCGACAGCGCGTAGAGAGCGGCCATGTCCTCATCGGGCACCATGCCGAGATAGAACACGTGCTCGGCGATGCCGAGCTGGTTCGCGAGCTTCCTCAGCTCGATGAAATTGAGCGCGCGGAAATAGTCGGCATACGTGCCGCAGAAGACCACCGGCACGCGCTCCCCGGTTTCATCCGCGATGATCCGAACCGCGTGCAGGATCGCCGCGTGGTTCTTGTGTCGCCAGAATTGCGCCGGATAGAAGAAATACCGCTTCGGCAACCTGTACTTTGCTGCGACACGAGCCTGCTCGTGGCTGTCGGGCAGGGGCTTCTTTCCGATCGCCGGGTAATAGGGGAGCACGCGGATGCGATCCTCGGAGATCTGATCGCCGTAGAACCTGAGCACATCGGCTTTCCCGGCTTCGGAATCGACCAGCACGAATGTCGCGAAGCGGCAGGTGTTGATGTAGAGAAATTCCCGCCGATTGTATTCGCCAAGCGCGCTGACCTCGGGAAATTCCGGCTGCAGCCGATGATTGAGATCGAAGATCGGCATGACGAAGGGCACGCGCGACAGGAACGGATAGGCATAGGGTCCGAGCTGGAGAACCAGATCGACGCCCGCCTTGCGGTAGGCTGCTGCACTCTCGCGATCGAACGGTAAGGATTTGGGGTCGAGCTCGGGTCCCGCTTGCGGCGGCACGAGATAGAACTCGGGCGCTTCCTGACGAAAGACCGTATCGCGCAGCGGCCTGATCGGAAGGCCGCGGTAACTGAGCCCGCCTTGGGTCACCAGCGAGAAGAAATCGTTCTCGGGCCCGACGAGGCACACAATTTCGTCATCGGATGTCGAGGCGACCTCGGCGAGCGCGTCGAGGAAAACCATCTCGTAATGGGCAAGGCCGTCCGTCGTGCGCACCGGATAGCGAAGAACACCGATCCGCATGCCGAATATCGCGCCCCGTTCCGCGCGTTTACACTTAGCAGTCCGCTGCCGACATCGTCCATCGACGCGGGGCGCGGCGCGCCAGCGCCCGTTCGAAAACGGCGAACCTGTGGTAAAAGCGGACATGACTCGTGCCGATCAGCTCGCCGGCAGGTGGACCCGCGCATGACCGGGCGCATGCTTCTGTCGTGCATCGCGGTTTTCGCGCTCTTTTCTTTGCCGGTCGCAGCCGCGGCGACCGCGCCCGTCATGCTGCAGATTGGCGCTTTTCCCACGCAGGCCGAGGCCGACGCGGCATCCACGCGCTTCAAGCAGGCTCACGCTGCCACACTTGCGGGCGCCTCCAGCGAAATTCGCCGCGCCGATCTGGGCAACCGCGGCATCTGGTATCGCGTGCTCATCGGCCCGTTTGCGGACAGACCAGCCGCCGATCGGACATGCGCCCAATTGAAGGCCGAAGGCGGCACCTGTTTCGCCGCATCCGGCGAGACTGGTCCCGCCGACACCGCGGCAGACCTTCCACCCTGGATCGTCGCGCCGCCGGGCGGCCAGACCGCCTCCATCGCAGTCCAATCAAAGGCGCCCGCGCTGCCTCCAGCGAATTTGCGTCCCTCGGCGGCTCCAGGCCCGGCAGCCAAACCATCAACCGCTGGCCAAGCCGACTTTGCCCGTGTGCTGCCGCTCGCCGAAGGGGGTGACGCCAAAGCCCAGCTCCAGCTTGCCGGCTTCTACCGGACCGGCCGCGGCGTCGCGCGCGACGATCAGGCGGCCATTCGCTGGTATCGGGCGGCCGCTGAGAAGGGCCTCGCCGAAGCGCAGTTCGAGCTTGGCAAGGTCTACGACACCGGCACCGGCGGCCCGCGCGACCCCTTCGAGGCGGTGCGCTGGTATCGTCTCGCCGCCCAGCAAGGACTCGGGCGGGCGCAGTACAATCTCGGGTCCATGCACGGGAACGGGGAGGGCGTGCCGGTCGACTACGTCAAGGCCTATATGTGGTTCAGCATTTCCGAGGCGACCTTACCGCCGACCGAGCGCGAAGCCGCGCGAAATGCTAAGGGGCAGGCGGCGCAGCTGATGATGCCCGACGACCTCGCCCGCGCTATCCAGATGGCGCAGCGTTGTCTGACCTCGGCGTATCAGAACTGCGATTGAAAATATAATCGTTCGATTGGGAAGGGACTGGGGCATGACGTCTGTCACCGGAGGAAATGTGGATCGCGCGGGCGGCGCGGCGGCGGGCGCCTATGCCGGCTGGGTTCTTGCCGGCTCGACGATCTTTTTCGGCGCCTTCTTTCTCTTTCAGGTGGAGCCGCTGATCGCCAAGGCGATCATCCCGTGGTTCGGCGGCTCGGCCCAGGTCTGGACCAGTTGCCTGCTGTTCTTTCAGACCGGGCTCCTCTGCGGCTATCTGTACGCGCATCTGCTTGCCGAGCGCGTGCCGCCTACTTGGCAGTGGCGCATCCATATCGGGCTCCTGGTGCTGAGCCTCGTGGCGCTTCCCATTTTTCCCGCCGAGTTTTGGAAACCTCAGGGCGATGAGAATCCGCTGCTGATGATCCTCGGTCTGCTGACGGCGACGATCGGGCTTCCGTTCTTCCTGCTCTCCGCGACAAACCCGCTCGTCCAATCCTGGCTCGCGCGCTCGCAGTCCAAGGCGCCGTATCAACTCTTCGCGCTCTCCAATTTCGGCTCGATGCTCGCGCTGCTCTCCTATCCGCTCGTGGTCGAGCCGTTCCTGCCGCTCCGCGTGCAGACCTGGACCTGGTCGATCGGCTACGCGCTTTTTGTCGTCCTGTGTTCTGTGACCGCATGGCGCTTCCGCTCGGGCGAGCGAACGACGCTCGTCGAGGCGACCGACGCCGGCACCGCTCCGGACTGGGGCGAATACGGGCTGTGGTTCGCGCTGGCGGCGCTGCCGTCGGCGATGTTGCTCGCGGTCACCAACTTTCTGCTCCAGAACGTGGCGGCGATCCCGCTCTTCTGGATCGTGCCGCTCGCGCTCTATCTCTTGAGCTTCATCTTCGCGTTCGGAAGCCTGTGGTGGTACTGGCGCCCGTTCTGGTATCTCGCGGCCGCGGCTGCGACGATCGCGATGATCGTCGGGATGAGCGGCTTCTCCAGTCTCAACGATTATCAGTTCCTGCCGCTGTTCACGATCTGCCTCTTCGTGTGCTGTCTCGTGTGCCATGGCGAAGTGGCTTCGCTTCGCCCGGCGCCGCGCTACCTCACCTCGTTCTACCTGATCATCGCAGCCGGCGGCGCGTTCGGCGGCCTGTTCGTGGCGGCGGTGGCGCCGCTCGTCTTCATCGCCAATATCGAGCTGCAGATCATCGTGCCGCTCACCGCAGCGGCCATCGTGCTCGCCGCGTGGTGGCGCTACCGTTCCACGAAGCGGGCGGGGCTTCGCGACGCGGTGTTGATGATTTCGCTCTCGATCCTGTCGGGTGCGACCTCTTACATGGCCGTCTTCACCTATCGCGATCTTCAGGGCAGCCACCTGCTCGACCGCAATTTCTACGGCGCGCTGCGCGTGACCGACCTCCCTCCGCTCGTCCCGGGCGATGAGCGCCGCCTGCTCCTCAACGGCAGCATCAACCACGGCGAGCAGTATCTCGCTCCAGACAAGCGGCGCGAGGCGATCACCTATTTCTCGCACGCATCGGGACTGGGCGTGGGGCTCGACGAGCTCGGCAAGGATGGTCCGCTCAAGGTGGGCGTGATCGGACTCGGCACCGGGACGATCGCGGCCTATTGCCGGCCCGGGGACACCTATCGTTTCTACGAGATCAATCCGCTCGTCCTTGAGATCGCCCAGACGGAATTCACCTACCTGAAGGACTGCCCATCAAACCCGCCCGTCGTCATGGGCGATGCGCGCCTCTCGCTCGAACGCGAAGAGCCCCAGCAATTCGACTTCTTTGCGGTCGATGCCTTCATCAGCGACGCCATCCCCGTGCACCTGCTGACGCGCGAGGCTTTCGACCTCTATTGGCGCCATTTGAAGCCCGATGGCGTGCTCGCGGTCCATATCTCCAACCGCTACGTCGATCTCGCCCCCATCGTCGCCACCGCGGCTGAGGCCAATGGAAAGCAGGTCAAGATCATCGCCAATGGCGCCGATATCACCCAGGCGGTCAGCGGCGCGACCTGGATGCTGGTCACCTCGCGGCCGGGTTTCTTCGAGCGGCCGGCCCTTCAGAGCGCCTTCGACGCCGAGATTCCGCCGGGTTTCACCGGCTGGACCGACGATTACAGCAATCTCTGGCGCGTGTTCTCGTTGAGGCGCTAGGCTTAGGTCCGGTTGGGAAGAGGCCTGTTCAAAATCGGCTTACCGGCATTCGCAAGCGGGAAGCGCCTCTGTATATAGGGTCAGCCTCGCGCTTCAGACGAGGCGGGAAATCTCGAGGGAGACGATGAGCCGGGCCAAAGCCGCAAAACCTGTTGCCCGCAGTTGGGCATTCGAGTCCAGCTGGGTTCTCGCTGGCGCCACCATTTTCTTTGGGGCGTTTTTTCTGTTTCAGGTCGAGCCGCTGATCGCCAAGGCGATCATCCCCTGGTTCGGGGGCTCGGCGCAGGTCTGGACGACCTGCCTGCTGTTCTTCCAGGTCGGCCTTCTCTGCGGCTACCTCTATGCGCACCTTCTGTCCGAGCACGTGCCGCCGGTCTGGCAGATGCGGATCCATATCGGCCTCTTGGTGCTCAGCCTCGTAACCCTCCCGATTTTCCCGGCGGAGTATTGGAAGCCCGAAGGCTCCGAGAGCCCGCTGCTGATGATCCTGGGGCTTCTGACGACCACGATCGGACTGCCCTTCTTCCTGCTGTCGGCCACCAATCCGCTCGTCCAGTCCTGGCTGGCGCGGTCGCAGAACAAGGCGCCGTACCAGCTCTTCGCGCTGTCCAATTTCGGCTCGATGCTTGCGCTTCTGTCCTACCCGCTGCTCGTCGAGCCTTCCCTTCCGCTGCACATCCAGGTTTGGACCTGGTCGATCGGCTACGGCCTCTTTGTCGTGCTCTGCTCGACGACTGCCTTCCGCTACAGCACAGGCGAGACCACCCCGCTCAGGGAGACCGCGGAGGTGCCGGGCGAAGCGCCCACCTGGACCGAGCGCGGCCTCTGGTTCGGGCTGGCGGCGTTCCCCTCCGCTCTGCTGCTCGCGGTCACCAACTTCCTGCTCGCGAATGTGGCGGCCATCCCGCTCTTCTGGATCATTCCGCTCGCGCTCTATCTCTTGAGCTTCATCGTCGCGTTCGGAAGCTTGCGCTGGTACTGGCGCGGGCTCTGGTACGAGGCGTTCGCGGTCGCCGTTCTCGCCATGATCATCGGCTTGAGCGGGGTCATCAGTCTCAACGATTATCGCTTCCTGCCGCTGTTCACGCTCTGCCTGTTCGTGTGCTGCCTCGTCTGCCACGGCGAGCTCGCCTCGATGCGGCCGAAGCCGCGTTATCTCACGTCGTACTACCTGATCATTTCGGCAGGCGGCGCGTTCGGCGGATTGTTCGTCGCGGCCATCGCGCCGCTCGTGTTCATCGCCAATTTCGAGCTTCAGATCATCGTGCCCTTGACGGGCGCGATCATGATCGCGGCCGCATGGTGGCGTTATCGCGCCACCAAGCGTCCGAACCTGCGCGACATGGTGTTCACGGTGGCGATGGCCCTGCTCTCGGGCGCGACGTCCTACATGGCGGTCTACACCTATCGCGACCTGCAGCGCAGCGTGCTGCTCGCGCGCAATTTCTACGGCTCGCTCCGCGTCACCGACATGGCGTTCTCCTCGCCCGAATTGGCGCGCCGCCAGCTCCTGAACGGCAGCATCGACCACGGCGAGCAATTCACCGCGCCCGAAAAGCGCCGCGAGCCGCTCACCTATTATTCGCGCATCTCCGGCGTCGGCATCACGCTCGATGAGCTCGCCAAGGAGGGCCCGCTCAAGGTCGGCGTGGTCGGCCTCGGCACGGGTACGATCGCGGCCTATTGCCGTCCCGGCGACACGTACCGGTTCTACGAGATCAACCCGGTCGTCCCGGAGATCGCGCGCAACCAGTTCACCTATCTCACCGATTGCCCGACCGGGCCCACCGTAGCGCTCGGCGATGCGCGCCTCTCGATGGAGGCCGAGGAATCTCAGCAGTTCGACGTGCTCGCCATCGACGCCTTCGTCAGCGACGCGATCCCCGTGCACCTGCTGACGCGCGAGGCGAACGCCGTGTATTGGCGCCATCTCAAGCCCGATGGCGTGCTCGCGGTCCACGTCTCGAACCGCTATGTGGATCTCGAGCCGATCGTGGGGCAGGGCGCGAAGGAAAGCGGCAAGGAAGCCCGCATCGTCAGCAATCCGTCTGACCTCATCGCCGGCATCAGCGGCTCGACCTGGGTCCTGGTCACGTCACGTCCGGGATTCTTCGAGAAGGAACCGCTCAAGACTTCCGAGCGCGTTCCGGTGCCGGCGGACTTCCAGGCCTGGACGGACGATTACACCAATCTCTGGCGGGTTTTCCGCTTCCGCTGATCGCCACCGAAAGAGAAACGGCGGGCCGCCACTATCGGCGCCCGCCGTTTTCTTTTCAGACGCAACGGGCGCCTACTCGCTCTGTTCGGCGGCGAGCGTCCTCAACAGGTGCGTGTTCTCGACGATGAGGCGCTCCATCGTCGCCCGCGTCTCCTCGTGCAGCAGCTCTTCACGGCGCCATCGTTCGTAGGTCGTGCGCGTTGCGCCGATCGCCTCGAGCGCTTGGTCCAGCGCAAAGCCCTTCGCCTCCAGGAGCTCGACCTGCTTGAGTTTCGCCTCGATGAGCAGCGTCTTGAGGAAATGGAGTTGCTCGTCGATCTCCTTGTCGAGGTCGAACGTATTGTTGAAGTACAATCCCAGCCGATCGCCTCCCTGCCACATGACCTGACAGAGATGCGCGGTGTGCGTCTTCGGATCGATCAGATAGACCAGTCTCGGCAGCGTCCGCGCGACATACAGCCGAACCTGCGCGCCGGTCGAGCTCAGATTCGTGATCGCGCAATCGGCGAGGGTAGCCCCTGTCGCATCCGAGATCCGGCCGAAAAAGAGCACGCGCCGCCGCCGCTCGACCCGCCGCTCCTCACCGCCGTCCTTGCTGTGCTCCTGCAGTGTTGTTGTCATTTTGGCTCCGAAGTCTCATCCCCCGGTCTGCACGCCCAAGACTAGAGCCGCGCGCCCATGAAGGTCGCCGCTAACCTCTCGTTAAGATGAACAAGACGTAAACGTCTGCACGTCTCGCAGCCCCCCCTTAACCACTGCGCACATGTCGCAGCGTCCCGACCTCTAGACCGTGTTACTGCATGACGACGGGGGATTGCTGTGAAAGAGCCGAAGCCACGCATCGTGCTGACGTTTCTCGTGGGTTTCTTGGCCACGGGATTTATGGGCGCTTTCATCTACGCGCTCTGTATGGCGAACTGAACGCCCCCTGCGCACCGCGCCCCCTGCAACCCGATCTATTCACGGAGGACGCCGCACCGCATTGCGCCGGCGGGCCAATCTGGGCCAAAACCCGTGGCCGAAGGGCGGGCGCCCTGCGAAATTTTCGTGCCGGGCCAAGTGTCCGTTCATGGCTGTTGGGTCATCATGTCGAGCACGATGAGCGCCGTCCGCAATCACCTCGCCGAGTTCGCGTCCGTCGCGCTGGCCAGCATCCGGCGCACCTTCCCGGCGCATCTGCCGCTCTACATCTGCGCGCTCGTCTTCGTGCCGGTGACCGCCGCCATCACGCTCGCCTACGACGCACCGCTGTCGTTCGGCGCCAGCCTGTTCTTCCTCCGATCACTGTGCCGACAGTTCATGGTCGTCAGGTCTCTTCATCGTCGCGCGTTGCTCAGTTCGTCCGGCTGGCGCAGGCGGGCAGCCGCTCGCCGCTCCGCGATTTCGGCGCCGGACTTTATAGGGCGCTGATCTCACGTGACCGGCCCGGCAACATCGTTCCACAGCGTGGTAACGATCACGCCGTTGATGATCAGCTTCACCGCGCTCAAGAGAGATCATCCCGCTCATACGCCCGTTCTCTTGGGACCAGATTTTCGAACAATGGGATCGCGTGATCGGCTTCGGCCACATGCCGTGGCAGCTCCTGCAGCCGCTGCTCGGCTACCCTGTGGTGACGTGCGCGATCAGCTGGACTTATACGGCGTGGTTCGTCGTTATGTTCGGGACGCTCGTCTGGCAGGCCTTCTTTGCTCCCGGCGGTCCGCTGCGCATGCAGTATCTGCTCGCCTTCTCGTTCTCTTGGTTTCTCGTCGGCAACATCCTTGGCGGTGGTCTTCTCGTCGGTCGGTCCCTGCTATTTCGGATTTCTTGTACTCTCCCGATCCTTACGCCGCCCAGATGGACGTATCTGCGCGCCGTCAGCCGGACGCTGGCCGCTTGCCGCCTTCGCGATTTAGGATCGCCTCTGGAGCTCCTATGCGGCGACCCACGGCGCCAATATCGGCATCTCGGCGATGCCGAGCATGCATGTGGTCGCTCGGTTCTGACGGCGCTTGTCGCCTGGCGCACGGGCGGGGCTCGGCATCGCCTGACGATCTTCGCAACGGTCATCGTCATCGGCTCGTGTCCACCTCGCGTGGCACTACGCGGTCGATGCAGTCGCCGGCGCGCGCTCGCCATCATGTTCTGGATGGTTGCTGGTGCAGTCGTGAACGACTCGATCGGCTATCTTCTGAAGCACTCGTTTCGACACCAATGCCGGCACCAGATTAAATCAGGCTGGCCGAAGGGGGCTCAATGTCGTTTCCGCTCAAAGCTCTTAGCCCAGGATTAGTCGTCCTGGGTCTATGGCTGCTGCAGCGGTTTATCCTGGGCGAGCCGTGGTATGGCATCGACGATGCCTACATTTACATCCACAACGCCCAGGTACTCCATTGGGGCTTCGATCCGAACTACGGCGATGTCTCACCACTTGAGGGGACAACGAGCGCGATCTTTCTCGCCGCCCTCTGGGCGCTGATGTTCGTGTTACCCGCCCTCTGGGCGCTCGATCTGATCAGTGTTGCGTGCGCTATTGGATACATAACTGGTGTTGCCCACCTCTGCCGTGTCACCGGATGCAAGCCGATAGTCACAGCCCTGGTATGCGCTGGCGCACTTCTGATCGCCCAAATGCCGCATCACCTGATGAACGGCATGGAAACAGGATTGATGCTGGCCACGGTTACGTGGGCGCTAGCGCTGTCACTAGAGCCGGACAACCGCCGCAGTTGGGTTCTCGCCCTCCTTTGCGGATCAATGCCCTTCATTCGCCCTGATATCGTACCTATTGGGGCCCTTCTACTGCTGCGCAGCATTTTCCGAAGCAACCGAGTGACGATCGCGCGCGATATTGCTCTGGCCACCTTCATCGCGCTGCCCTGGGCAGTATGGTTCTGGATCGAGCTTCGTTCGCCTCTCCCATCGACGATGGAAGCCAAGCACTACTTCTTTGTTCCAGCGGACTGGTCCATTGGAAATAAGGCGTGGATGGTCGGTATCCAAACCGCTGCCTTCACGCTCGAAGCTCACCTTTTCCTGATCGGATTGGCACTCGTGCTATTTTACGCTGATCCTTTGATGCGAGTTGTCCTCGGCGCGTTTCTTGCGATCTTCTTCGCGGCGTACACGGTGGAATTGCCGAACGTGTTCGTGAGCTATCAGTATCGCTACTACTATCCGCTTATTCCGTGGTGCATAGCAGGCTTCGCAATTGCGATGGGCAACGCAACGCCGTTGACCAGCCGGCCCGGGGCAGTCCTTACCGCCGCTTTGACGCTCGCTATAGTCGCATTTCCTTGGCATTGGGGCCAATATCTGGAACTTCGGACTTACGCAAAGATGCAGCTTGATGGCTTGGCCGAGTGGGTGAACGCAAACCTTCCGCCCGATTCAACCCTGCTCATCCACGATGCAGGCTACATCGCTTACGATACGAAGTTTAGCTCGTTGACATGGTGGCACTGAAATCGCCATGGGTTGTCGAGGTCAATCGAGCATTACCGAGAATCAAAGCGGTTGCAGAGACTGCTCGACGCTCTCAAGCGCAATACATGGTCGTAACCCGCGCATGGGAACGAGGACACTTAATCGTCACGTCGCTTGAGGAAGCAGGTTGGTATCTTCGTCGCGTCAATCCCGAGCACTTCACGTTCGCAGTCTACAAGATCGACCAGCCGCGGGACTATGGATCGTGAAACTCATTTTTTTGTTCGTTGCCCAAACCGCATAGTCCAGCGTACGCCCCACTTCGTGGTATTGCCTCCAAATATCCCTAAACCTCGGATCGTCACTCAAAAATTGTATATAATTGAAATTGGCACTGGGGAGGTAGGATTTGCGTTCGCGGTCGTCGATCAACACGGCATCCGGGCGTTTAGAGATAAGATCATCGACGTTTGTGCGACGCGCGTCGTCCAATATCGATCGTAGCTGTTCGCATTTCTCCTCATTCTCGGCGCACGAAGTCGCTGCCAAGCGCGACAGCGCGCCTACGATCAGCCACTGATATGGGTAGCGGCCTGCCCACTCCGCGTTGATCCTGTTGATCAGGGGGAAGGCCGCCGAAACATTGCTTGTGAGCACCAACACCGAGCTTTCCGACCAATCGGGCTTGAGTTCCTGAAGCCGGGCACCGAGCACATTTGCATACGCATTGTCGTAACGGCCGTAGCGCAGCGGGTTTATGAGCAGGAGAACTGGTATGGCGGCGAACGCAACACAGATGCGCAGGCCGCGCGAGAATTCGATCGCGGGTCAGAACCGCCGCGACAGTGGCAAGCACCACCGCGAAGCTTTGGAACGGCAGAAGCTGGTAATCCCAGATCTTTCTCTGGACCGCAAACGCAAGAAGCAAACCGAACGCGACCGACGACAGCGCCAATAGCAGATCCCGTACACGTCCGCGCTCACTCACGATGGTCACTGTCGCGGCGACGAGCAGCAGCGGAACTATCGTTCTCGTCAGCGTGCTTCTGGTATCCGTAGCAACCCAGTCGTACACCGCTATGCCCATCGGCAAGATCGTCGTGAAGTCGGCGGGATGAATCAGCGCGGTCAGCAGAACGTAGACGACGCAACCAGCGCCGATCGCGATGTTCGCGGGGTCGCGCCACAGCTTGAAGCTTCGCGACTGCCACGAGAGCGTTGCCGTCAGCAAAATCGCGGGAATGAGGAAGAACGGTTTCAGTGCAAATCCAAACAGAGAGAAAAGCCCCAGAGCCGTCCTCTCCGCCGTTGATACACGAACGCCGAACGGCGCCAGCCCGAAAGAGAGGAAGTAGGGGAGCGCGAGGATGATGAACAAATGCTCCCGCTGCCCGAAATTGTAGGCTGGCGCGAACACCAGATCCGGCGAAACACGCGGCAACGATGACATAACGTTGCGCGAGCGAAATCTGCTCGATGCGGGACAACAGGCTCCAGCACCATACGGTCGAGATGCCCGCGAGCGCGCACACGAAGACGATGAACGAAGTCGCGTTCGATATCGAAAGGGCGTCGGAGGTCATGACGACCGGCGCGGTGAGATAGAAGATCAGCGGCGGATTGATCTCCATGATGTCCTGGTAGAGGACCGCACCGTGAAGCCACTGCCGTGTCGCAAGCAGCAGGAAGCTCGGATCGTGATGAAGCTGGGCGCTCGCATAGTAGACGGCCGCAGTCGCCAGGCCCGCAATCAGAACGGCGAGCCGGAGCCACGCCAAGGCGCGAGGATGCGCCGTCGGCGCCGTTCGTCGGTACGTGTTCTGAGCGGCTCCACGCAGCACGCCACTGCCCCCTGCTATCGCATCACGTAGATGATGACGAAGAAGGTGATGAGCCAGAGCAGGATCGTCGTGCGCAGCGGCGCGTCGCGCAGCACCATGTCGGTCGGCGAATCGCCGCCATTCTGCACTTGGACGATCTGAAGAAAGCGGAAGATGCCGAACAGGACGAACACCGCTGTCACCGTCACGTCGGTTCCGAACCGGGCCATGCCGTAATCCGATATGCAGAACAGCAGGTAAGTGACGAACGTCGCTCCGGCGAGCACCGTCGTGAGCTGATCGAGATAGGGAACGGATAGTGCTTGAGCGAGCGACGGTGTCCGGCGACATCCATCTCGTTTGCCACATCGCCTCGCCGTTTGCCGACCGCAAGCATCAGCGAGACAAGGCCCGTGCAGACGATGATCCAGGGCGAGAGTCCTTCGCCGACAATGATACTGCCCGCAAGCAGCCGCAGGACATAGCCGGACGACACCATGAACAGCTCGAGCACCGGCACGTGCTTCAATCCGAGCGAGTAGGAAAGATTGACGCCGACATAGATCGCGCCCGCGAGATACAGCCGCGGTGGCAAGCCGGCGGCGAACACGATTGCCGCGCTGCCGATGAGCAGGGCCGCGCCAAGGACCATCGCGGCGCTGCTCGAAACGCGACCCGAGGGAAGCGGACGAAGGTGCTTCTTCGCATGGTGCCGGTCGGCTTCGACATCGCACAGATCGTTGAAGACGTAGACCGCGCTCGACAGGAGACAGAACGCAAGTGTGCCCAGCAGCGACTGAATGGCCAGCGGAACGCTCACCTGTCCGCTGAAGAACAGCGGCGCCAGCACGAAGCCGTTCTTCACCCACTGCTCGGGCCGCATGAGTGCGATCAGCGCCGCGGCCTGCGATAGGACCGGCCTCTTGTAGACGGCATCGTGGGCGTCGGACGGGCGCATCAAATCTGCAGCCTTTTGAATATCCGCTCCGGGATAGAGCGGATAATCGTCATGATCGGCAACCAGAAGAACGGAATATAGCAAACATCCCGCCGCTTCCGCGCTGCGGTGAGACACCGCTGTGCCACCGCCTCGGGACTGGCGACCAGGAACAGACCGGGCGCCCCCCAGGTCATGCCCGTGTCGACGAAGCCGAGCTTCACGGTCATCACATGAACATTCGAGCGTCCGAGACGATTGCGCAGCCCCGCGAGATAGGCGTGCAGGCCGGCTTTCGCCGAGCCGTACACATAGTTCTTGAGCCGTCCGCGGTCGCCGGCCACCGAGCCGATGCCGATGATCGTGCCCGTCTTGCGCGCCTCGAGATGCGGGGCAAGATGATGCAGGACCGAGATCGCGCCGGTGTATGTCGCGGCCACGCAATCGAGCAGCAGGCGCGGATTGGCGTCGATCTCGGATTGCTGCGGCATCGCCCCGAACAGCAGGATCGCGTTCAGCGAGCCCGGACTCTGCGCCCAGCGCGAGGCGGCGTCTGCGTGCGAGGCGAAATCCACCGCATCGAACGGCGCAACCTCGACGCTCGCGCCCTCGGCGATGCGGACATCGGCGGCCGTGCGTTCGAGATCGTCCACGTCGCGCCCCGCCAAGACCACGTGAACGCCCGGCCGCGCCACTTCGCGCGCGAACGCGCGCCCGATGGGCGAGGATGCGCCCAGGATGATCCAGGTGTCTGTCGGTATCGCGCTCATCCTCGAACCTTCAGACGGCGCGCCATGTCCGACTGGAAATTCCCTTCCGGATCGAGCTGCGCCAGCACGCCGCGGAAGATCGGCAGCTCCGGATACATCCGCTCGAACGCGTCGGGAGAGAGCAGGGCGTCCTTCGCCAGATACACGCGTCCGCCGTAGTCCAGCGTCACATCGACAAGCTTCCGATAAAGCTCGGGCGCGCCTGCGCGGTTGGGGAAGTCGAGCGCGAGCGTGTAGCCCTCCATCGGAAACGAGAGATAGCCGGCGCGTCCGGGCCCAAGCCGCTTGAGCACGGTCAAGGCCGACGCCGCCCGCGAGGCCGCGATCATCTCGAGCAATCGCCTTAAGCGCGCGCGTACCATCCGCATACGGAACGACGCACTGGAACTGGTGGAATCCTTTTCGGCCATAAACCCGGTTCCAGTCCTCGATCGCATCGAGCGGATGCAGGAAATTGGCATACGAGACGAGCCTCGCTCCGTCCCGGTCTTCGGCACGCGGCGCAGATAGAGCGCGTTGAACGCCCGCATCGAGAGCGAGTTGATCGTGAAGCTCGGGAAGTCGAGCGGCACGTTGCGCTCGCGAATCCGGCTCACATCGGGTGGTGCCACGCTTGCGGGCTCCGCGATCTGCAGGATTCCCCGCCCCAAGCTCGCGCCGCCCGCGAGCGCATCGATCCAACCGACCGAGTAGCTCGCGTTCTTCGCCGCCTCGAATTCATCGACGAAGGCCTCGAGGTTGGGCACGCGCCGTTCTTTCAGCTCGACGAACGCGCTCGGCACGCGGCGCATCTTGAACGCGATCCGCGTGATCAGCCCGGTCAGGCCGCATCCCCCGCACGTCGCGCGGAAGATCTCGGGCGCCGTCGCGGGCGATATGCGGACATGCTTGCCCGCCGGCGTCAGCAGGTCGAGCTCGCTCACGTGCTGACCGAATGTGCCGTCGTGCTCGTGGTTCTTGCCGTGGATGTCGTTCGCGACCGCGCCGCCGATCGTGACGAGCCCGGTCCCCGGCGCGACCGGAAAGAGCCAGCCCCGCGGCAGGAAGACATCGAGCAGCCGCCGGAACGTCACCCCCGGCTCGACTTCGACAAGCCCGGTCGTTTCGTCGAAGCCCAGGATTCGGTCCAGCCGCTGCGTCAGGCAGGTGTGCCCGCCCTCGTTCAGCGCGCTGTCGCCATAGGACCGGCCGCCGCCGTAAATACTTAGCCCGCCTGGGAAATTCGTCTGGACGAGCGGGAAGACCTCACTCAGGCGCTCGGGGCGCGCGGCCTCCGAGCGCGCGCGAAGCGCGCGCCCCCATCCTGTTAGTTCTACGGTCTTCCATTTCATCGGGTTTTCGCGTTCAAAGCGGACGCGCGGAGGTGGCGTCTGCGCAAACTAGGCGATCAAATGCGCCGTATGCGAACTTTTTGCCCGAGTGTCTCAATCAGCGACGGTTTGTCGCCATTGGCAGCCGTTCGCTCTCGGTCCGCCGCGCTCCTGCCGCCCGTTGGGGTTGCAGGATTGCGCAGGTTTGGCAAAGGGATATGACCAGCCATTAGGGTTGGCGAATCATGATATAATTCATCGAGATGCAGGCTCTAAAATATGCTTAACAAGTAACCAAAAATCATCGAATAAATTGCAGCTAAAATTCGAAAGTGGTTTAAATCGATACAGCTTCTGGGCTGTCGACCACCGCGATAAATGTGCGTTCGATGCTGAGGGCCGGGAGGCGAGTGGGGTGGCGGTAGGCGTATTTGGACCGCTTTTTTGCTCGGCTTCCATTGGGAAAACAAGTTCGGTGGGGGGCAGCACCTCCTGAACGGTAAAAGGAAAGGTGACACCAATGAATTCTCTCAAGAACAAGATCCGCAATTTCGTCCGCGTCGAGGACGGCCTCGTGACGGTCGAATGGGTTGCGCTCACGGCCGGCATGGTCGTCGCGGCGGTGGCCATCGGCTTCATCGTGATGAACAACACCGACACTGAGGCAAGCGAATATCGGCGGCGGCATCGCAACGCGATCGGCGAAACCTTCGGCAACAGCTGCATCGGCAACTTCGTAAGCCAGTATTGATCTTCTGGAGACGCGGCCGTCATGCTCTAAGAGCGTGACGGCTGCGCCTTGCCATCTGACGTTTAATCGTACGTCTTGCAGATGCTTAGCGCGGGGGCGCTCGATGCTCGACAAGCCCATGATCGCTGAAAATTGTGTGCGCGGACACCGCTTCGCGCGCGCTTTGCGCTCGCTTGTTGCGCTATAAGGATTCCTCCATTCGGACTCGGCGTCGTGACGGTCGAGTGGGTGGCGCTCGCGGCCGGTTTGGTGATCGGCACGCATTGCCGTCGCCTACATCATCATGAACGGTCTGGCGGGAGCGGCGAGCAGCGTTGCCAATCAATTGTCGCCCTAGGCTCGTGCGGTAGCCGTTGGTTGTGTATTATTTTGGGACGGGCGTGACGTAAGTATCGGGGGTGGGAGACAGGCATGAGACGTTCGATGATCAGTCTCGTCGTCGGCGTGGTGTTCGCCGTCGTCGCCGTTGTCCTTATGTACAATTACATCCAGACCACGCTTCAGGGACAGGCGGTGGCGAAGGCGCCGCCGGTGGAATTGACCACGACGGTCGTGGCCGCTCGCCCGCTTCGGTTTGGCGCGCCCATCGAGCGCCTGATGCTCAAGACCGTGCAGTGGCCGCGCGAAGCGCTTCCGGCCGATGGCTTCGCCACCATCGAAGAGATTTACGCCGGCGCGACGTCGCCCGGCGATCGCATCGCGCTCATCGCCATCGCCCAGAACGAACCCGTCACGAAGAGCAAGGTCTCGGGCTTCGGCGGCCGGCCGACGCTCTCGCGTCAGGTCGAGAACGGCATGCGCGCCATCTCGATCCGCGTCGACGACGTCGTCGGCGTCGCCGGCTTCGTGCTTCCGGGCGATCGCGTCGACATCATGCTCACGCGCCGCATCGGCGGCGGTGACAACAACCTCGTCAACGAGGTGCTGCTCCAGAACGTTACGGTGCTCGGCATCAACCAGACCGCCGATCAGCAGGCCGACCAGCCGATCGTCGGCCGCACCGCGACCGTCGAAGTCACGCCCGAGCAGGCTCAGAAGCTCGTGCTCGCGCAGCAGGCCGGCAGTTTGAGCCTTGCGCTGAGAAGCGTCGAGACGGCAGGCGAAATTCCAGCGGTGGCCATCACGGAAGCCGATTTGGGAACGCAGCGTCGGCCGGCGCCGGTCGTGCGTCCGCGGCCGGTATGCTGCGCCGCCCGCTCCGCCCGCACCACCACCACCGCCAACAGTTCGTGTTCGCTACGCCGCTGGCAATGCGGTTGAGAAACAAGTTCGTCCGTAAAAGGGGGCCGGGGGGCCATGCGTATTCGAGATTGCGTTGTGATGCTGGGCCTTGTCCTGGCATCGCTCTCCTACGACGCCCAGGCGCAGACAGCGCTCTGCGCCGACCGGCGCGGCGATGCAGGGCATGCTGCCGCTGCCGAGCGCGCCGCCGATGGCGCCCGTGATCAATCTCGAGGCGCGCCAGACCACCGGCCAGCTGACCGTTCCGGTCGACAAGTCGCAGCTCCTCCATGTCGATCAGGTGTTCGGCGAGCTCTCCGTCGGCAATCAGATGATCGCCGATGTCGTGCCGCTGACGCGCAACCTGATCTACGTGCTCGGCCGTCAGCGCGGCGCGACCAATCTCACCATCTCCGATCCCACCGGCAACGTGATCGCGGTGGTCGACATCATCGTCGCCTACGACATCGATGCGCTCCAGCGCGGGCTCACCGACATCGTCCCCGGCGAGCGCGTGCAGATCCGCCCCGCGGGCAATGCTCTTGTCCTCACCGGACAGGTCTCGAGCACCGATCGCTTGCGCCAGGTGCTGGCGGTGGCCGAGCGCTATGCGCCCGGCGGCATCACCAACATGCTCTCGGTCGGCGGGCCGCAGCAGGTCATGCTCCAGGTGCGCTTCGCCGAAGTGCAGCGCTCGGCCTTGAAGGATATCGGCGCCAATTTCCTGCTGCAGTATTTCGGCAACGATAGCGGTATCGGCGTCATTCGCGACCGGCACCGGCGTTTCTCCGGATGCGTTTGGCGGTTATCGGTGGACTTCTGAGCGACGGACGCAGTTTCAATCTTGAAGCCACGATCGACGCGCTCGAGCGCAAGGGCGCGCTGCGCACGTTGGCCGAGCCCAATCTGGTCGCGCTCTCGGGCGACACGGCGAGCTTCCTCGCCGGCGGCCAGTTGCCGATCCCCGTCGCCAGCAACACGGCAGCGCCGGCGGCGTTCCGGTCATCACCGTGCAGTTCAAGGATTTCGGCGTCGGCATCTCGTTCACGCCGACCGTCATCGCTCGCGAGACGATCAATCTCGAATTGAACTCGGAAGTCAGCTCGGTCGATCCGACTCTCTCCGTGGAGGCGAGCGGCATCCGCGTGCCCGGCCTCAAAGTGCGCCGCGCCAAGACGACGATCGAGCTCAAGGACGGCCAGAGCTTCGCGATCGCGGGGCTCCTGCAGGACGATTTCCAGGACAACATCTCGCAGTTTCCGGTCCTCGGAAACATTCCTGTGCTGGGCGCGCTCTTCCGCTCGACGGGTTTCCAGCATCAGCAGACCGAGCTCGTGGTGTTGATCACCGCGCGCCTGGTCGATCCGGGCATCGCGCGGAACCTGGCGTCGCCGACCGACTCGCTGGTCATTCCTTCGCCCAAGACGCTGTTCCTCGACGGCAAGCTCGAAGAGACGCCCGCCGGCGCCCAGGGAACGGCCAACCCATCGGGATTTGTGCTGCCATGATGAACAACGCGACTTGGAATGGCGCTTGGTTTCGCCTGCCTGCTTCAGGCCTGCGCAGCCGACCGGCCCGTCGGGACTTCCTGCTTTCGGCGATGCCGTGCGCGCGAACGCTGCGGTGCAGGTCGTCAATCCGATGGCGCCGATGGATCGCGGACCGCTCGTTGCGAACGGCGAGCGCGCCGCGCTCCAGCAGGAACGCTATGTCGGCGACATGGTCGAAACCCCGATGGACGTCGGCACGCTCCAGGGTGCTGGCGGTGGCGGTGGCGGTGGCGGTGGTGGCGGCGGTGGCGGCGGTGGCGGAGCCGGCGCGGCGCTCGGCGGCGGGGCGGCGCAATAAGAGAGATATCGAGGTGACGATGAAGACCGGCGGATTGATCTCAGCCGCCACACCCAAGAAGCGGCGGCTTCTCTCGAGCACACACGGATCGATGACGATCCCGGGACTCATTCTTCTTCACGATCTTGATGGCGGTCGGCGGTCTCGCCATCGACATGCAGCGCGTCTATGGCGTGCACGGCACAGATGCAGGCCTTTGTCGACGACGTGGCGCTTGCCGCAGCTGCCGAGCTCGATGGCCAGATCGACGCGCATGACGCGCGCATTTCGCGCCGCCGCCGGCGACAATGTCGTGACGAGCCCACTGGTCACGGGGCCGGCGAATTCCGCCCGCTTCGCGACCGACACCACACTCTCCGTGACGGAAAGTCACATTCCTTCGAGAGTTGGCAACGATCCCGGGCCGCTCGGCGCCGACGCCGCCGACGGGCGATGATCGTGCTCTGCACCTACGACAGACGCCGATGCGTGGCACGCCAGTCCGGCTTGCAACACCGACCAGCTGCATACTGCGACTCGCGACTGCGCGGTTCGTCGAAATCGTCGCCGCAGCCGCGAACCGTGTCCTACATGGTGCTTCCGATCGCCAATGCGCTCGGACAGGTTTGGCGACTGCGCAGCTCAGACGACTCTGGCAGCTTCGCGCGACGGCAGGCTTCCGCCGCGCGATCTGCAACAACGTGCCGCTGATGGTGTGCAATCCTGCCGAGGCGACTACAGGACCGGGCGCCGATTTTGATCTCAAGCGCATGTTCTTGGACACCAGTTGCATGGTGAAGCTCAACGACGGTTGGGACCCGCCGAATTTCGGGCTGCTCGATAACTATCCGGGCAACGGCGCGAAGCCTTGGCCGAAGCGCTCGGCTAAGGTCAGTCCGCGGCACAGTTGCACGGAAGATCAGGTCAACGTAAGAACCGGGACAGTCACCGGCCCTGTCGAGCAGGGGATGAATACTCGTTTCGACATGTATGACGGATCGTTCAATGACGGCAGATGACGACGCCAACTACGCGCCGGCGCCGAATGTCGTTAAGGGCCTGGACGGGTGCGGCAACAACCCGAATGCACGAAGACGCAACTCGATACCGTTTCCGCGTGACGACTGCTTTCATGGCTGATGCACCCGACAAGGCGCCAGGCGTGCCGTGCGCCA
Organism: uncultured Alphaproteobacteria bacterium; assembly: GCA_963708555.1. Classification (GTDB taxonomy): domain Bacteria; phylum Pseudomonadota; class Alphaproteobacteria; order Micropepsales; family Micropepsaceae; genus CAIYRG01. Next base: position 672,986 of record CAVPTF010000002.1, read on the forward strand.
ACTTGCAGCGGTGGCGACCCTCGATTCGGCGACGGCAGATGGGCAAGGCAGCAGTATTGGGAAAACCATCCAGAATTGCCACGAGCCATAATGGCGTTACATTGACGCGGGCTCACCGATAGGCGGATGAGCCGCTATCAAACCTATCGCTACGAAATCGAGCATCCCGCCATGGTCGGATATCCCAATGGGCGAGCAGGCGAGCACCGAGTTGCTCTAACCAGCACGCCGGACACCGCATCCGCGACCGCGATCGCCGCCTTCTGTACGTCGCGGTTGTGAATTGCCTCCAGAATGCCGCCGTCGCTCGGCCATGGCAACGCCTGTTCCGGTGAAGGCCTACGCCAAGGTTTTCCTGACGGAACCGGTCGGGAACACGGCGTGGAAGGACAAGTCCCGGCGATAGGCGGCGAGACGCTTACGTGGCCCGACGATCACTGATAAGGACATCGCCGATCGAGATCGTCGATGTCGTGAAGCCGAACGACGAGAGCGGTCACTTGCACGTCTATCCGGTGCTGTACCGCTAGGACGATGCGATGCGTAGCGAGGTGGCGTATCTGAGCGAATTCCTCAAGAACCCAAGCGGTTCGATGACGGTGGAATTCGTCGCGTTTGCGCCGCTTGTTGATCGCGGCGCTGGTGATTTCGTTCGAGTTCGGCCGTGCGTTCTGGGCCTACGACGTCATCACCCGCGATGTGCGCGCGCGGTGTGCGCTATCTCGCGCGGATGTCGACGCGCTGCCGCCGTATGCCGGCAATGTGTGTCCTGAGGCAGCCAAGAACATCGCGCAGACCGGATCGCCCGGTCGACGGCGCAGACGCGAACAAGCACTTTCCCTGGAAAGGTGTACTCGCCACATTCACGTGCCTGTCGGTGGCGTTCACGGCGGCAACTACAACGACGCCGGTACACGTCGTCACGATGACGGCCACCGTGCCGGTGACGCTGACGCTCCACGACGTGATCAACCGGTTTCTGCAATATGGAGCTGGTACTGCTTCGCTGCCCGATCACCTATCCGCTCACCGTGTCCTACCAAGCCCGCTACATCGGAAACTGATCATGAGGACGCGGACCACCAGCAGATTCATCCGCGACCAGCGAGGCGGCGTGGCGGTCGAGTTCGTCGCGCTTCTGCCGGCGTTTCTGTTCCTTACGTTTTTCGTTTTCGACATCGCGATTGCGGTGCTGTGGGTCGGCACGGTCGAGAAGGCCGCGCAGCTCGGCGCGCGTCTTGCCATCGTTTCGGACTATGCCGTTACCGGCCTGCCTGCCGGCCAGAAGAACAATGTGCGTCACGGGATCCGCATTCCAGGCCAGAACTGCAGCTAACTGGTCGCGGACGGGATCCGACCCTTGCATGCCGATTTGGCACCGGTAACGTGTGCATCGGCGGGCTCGGGGCATTGCGACTACGGCAGGGTTCAACGCCGATCTTCAACCGGATGGACGCCATCGCCAGCGTGCTCGAGCCGGCAGAATGTCACGATCACGCTACGAATATGTCGGACTGGGCTTTGCGGGCGGACCGATCGTTCCGCGCGTGACCGTCACGCTTGCAAGACGTCCCCTACAACACCGTCACGTCGGACCATCCTTGCGAGATTCTGACGGTCTGATGACCGGTGACCGGCGACCGCCGACTTTCCGGGCCTGACGACAATGCCGCCGATCACCGCCACCTTCACCGGCGAAGACCTCAGCCTCAGCAGGAGCATCATAGAGCCATGATGAATTTGGACCGCAAAGGCCTCCTTGATGCGAACATCGGCACGCCGTCGGCGTCGATGCGTATCCTGCTCGTCAGCCCCGAGCAGACGGAGAGCGTGGAAATCCAGGCGGCGCTCGCGCGGCTGCCCGGTCTCGTCGTCGAGGCCGTGCCGACGCTCGCGCGGCTTTCGCTCGCGCTCCAGAAGGGTGGGGCGCGTCCCGATCTGATCATCGTCGACGTCAATCCGGACAATCCCGACGACCTCACGATGCTGCGCGACCTGAGGCGGGTGGCCGGGCTCGAGGACATTCCCGTCGTCGCGCTCACCGATCGCAAAGCCGTGCACGGTCCGCTTCGCGCCATGCGCGCCGGCGCCAACGACGTCCTGTTCAAGCCGGTCGATCCCAACGAGGCGCGCGACGTGCTCTCGCGCGTCATGGAGCTCAAGAAGATTCATCGCCCGGGCACGGCCGCTGCCGGCCGGGCGATCGCGTTCATGCATCTCTCCGGCGGCGCGGGCGCAACCACGCTTGCCGTCAACACCGCCTGCGCGCTCGCGAAGTCGCCGCGCACGAGGCAGAGCTGCCTGATCGATCTCGACATCCAGTTCGGCAACGCCGCGAGCCTGCTCGATCTGCCGTCCACGTCGCCGGTTCAGGAATTCATCGACGATCCGACGCGGCTGGACGAGTCGATGCTGGAAAGCATGATGCTCAGGCATCAGACGGGCCTTCAGGTGCTGACCGCGCCGCGCGTGTTGATGCCCTTGAGCGCCTATGGCTCGGACGGCATCCGCAACCTGATCGACGTCGCCAAGCGGAACTTCGAGTATGTCGTCGTCGATCTGCCGGTGGTGCTCGCACCCTGGACCGACAGCGTGCTGAAGTCCGCATCGGTGATCTATCTTGTGACGAGCATGTCGGTGCCGTCGGCCCACCGCGTGACCAAGTTCCTCGACCTGTTGCGCGAGGAGGGCGTGCGGGACCTGCCGCTCAAGGTCGTCGCCAATCGCCATCATCGCGCCGGCAAGCACGGCAACGACATCACGGTCGCGCAATTCGAAAAGGCGACGGGCCGCAAAGTCGATTTCATGATCCCTAACGATTATTCGCTCATTTCACTGTCGCACGGTCAGGGACGCCCGGCCGTGCGGTTGAAGCCGAACAGTCCGTTCACGGTGGCGCTCACGGAGATGCTGAGCGCGGAATTCGGTCAAGAGGCGTTGACGCAGCCGAAGAGGAGCTTCTTTCCCTTCGGAAGGATGTAGAGGTCATGTTCCAGAAGTACACGCGTGGTGGTTCCCAGGCCGGTGGGGCTGAAGCCCGGCCGCTGATTGGCGCGGATACTCCGCCCGCAGCGGCCGAAGGCGAGAACAGGCGCGCCGACGACAACGGCGCGCCATATCGCGCTCAAAGTGTATCTGCACGAAAAGCTGCTGTCCCTGCTCAATCTGAGCGTGCTCGACAAGATCACGCGCGATGAGCTGCGCAAGGAGCTGGCGCCGCTCGTGCGCACGATCCTCACCGCGGACGGCATCGCGCTCAACACGATCGAGTATCACCAGCTCGTCGATGAGGTGCTCGACGAGGTGCTGGGCTTAGGCCCGCTCGAGCCGTTCCTGAAAGACCCGTCCGTCTCCGACATCCTGATCAACACGCACAAGCAGGTTTACGTCGAACGCTTGGGCAGGCTCGAGCAGACGCCTGCGCGCTTCAAGGACGAACGGCACCTGATGCGCGTGATCCAGAAGATCGTGAGCGCGGTCGGCCGCCGAGTCGATGAATCGCAGCCCTGGGTGGACGCGCGTCTTCCCGACGGCAGCCGCGTGAACGTGCTGGTGCCGCCTTGCGCGGTCGACGGCCCGCTGGTCTCGATCCGCAAATTCTCCAAGATGCCGTTCACGGTGCCGCGGCTGATCGAGATCGGCTCCATCGATGAGCGCATGTCGGTGCTCTTCGAGCTGATCGTCCGCTCGCGCCTCAACGTGCTGATCTCCGGCGGCACGGGCTCGGGCAAGACGACCCTCCTGAACGCGCTGTCGAGCTTCATCAGCAACCGCGAGCGCATCATCACCATCGAAGACACCGCCGAGCTTCAGCTCCAGCAGGCCCATATCGGACGCATGGAAACGCGCCCGGCGAACATCGAGAACATGGGCGAGGTGACGCAGCGCGATCTCCTGCGCAACGCGCTCCGCATGCGTCCCGACCGCATCGTCGTGGGCGAGGTGCGCGGCGCCGAAGTGCTCGACATGCTTCAGGCGATGAACACCGGCCACGACGGTTCGATGACGACCGTCCACGCCAACACGCCGAGAGACGCACTCACCCGTCTCGAGCACATGGTCGGCATGACGGGCATCGAGATTCCGCTGAAAGCGCTCCGTTCCCAGATCGCCTCCGCGCTCAACGTCATCATCCAGGTCCAGCGCTTGAGCGACGGACGGCGCCGCGTGGTCAGCGTCCAGGAGATCATCGGCATGGAAGCCGACACGGTGACCATGCAGGAGATCTTCAAGTTCGACCGCACCGGAACCGATCCCGAAGGCAATGTGCTTGGCACCCACCGCGCCACCGGCATCCGGCCGAAATTCACCCGGCGCGCGGAGGAATACGGCTTCCAGGTTCCCATCGACATGTTCAGGGCGGAGTAGGGACACACGATGCCGCCGATTTTCCTCATCGCCATCTATGCCTGCGCTGCGGTCGGCGTGTTCCTCGTCGTGGACGCGCTCGCGGGCTTCCTGCGCGCCGCGCGGGGCGCGGATGACGATGCGGTCGAACGCCGTCTCTCCAACCAGGCGCTGCTGCGCGCGCAACCCGGCTCGGCGAGACCTACAGCGTCTTGCGCGCGCGAACCGGCAGCGAGCCGTGGAGCGAATATGTCCCGTTCTATCCGCGCTTTCTGCAGCTGCTGGATACGTCGGGAACCGGCCTGTCGCCGCAACGGGCGATCGGCATCATGGCGATCGTCGCCTTTGTGGCGTTCATTCTGCTCGCGCTGCTGTTGCCGCTGCGCTTCTTTCCGCTCGCGTTTCCCGTGGCTCCGGTCATCGGCGTCGCGCTCGTCCTGTTCTATCTCGTGCGGACCCGCACCGCCCGGATCCGCAAATTCGAGGAGCAGCTTCCCGACGCGATCGATCTGATCGTGCGCAGCCTCAAGATCGGCCATCCGCTGAGCGGCGCGATGTCGGTCGTCGGACGCGAGCTGCCGGTGCCGATCAGCACGGAGTTCGCCTCCGCCTTCGAGCAGGTGACCTACGGACAGGAAATCCCCGCCGCATTCGCGGCGATGGCGGAGCGCGTGCCGCTCCAGGACCTCGGCTATCTTTCGATGGCCATCCAGATCCAGCAGGAATCGGGCGGCAATCTGGTTGAATCGCTCACCAAATTGAGCACCGTGATCCGCGGCCGTTTCCGCATGTTCCGGAAGGTGAAGGCGCTGACCGCCGAAGGCCGCTTCTCGGCCTGGTTCCTTTCGCTGTTTCCCGTTCGTCCTGATCTTCCTGATCCAGCTGATCAAGCCGGACTACTACACGCAGGTCATGAACATCCCGGCGTTCCCGTATCTCGTCGGTATCACGCTGGTTCTCCTGACGATCAACGTCATCGCCATGCGCATCATCACCAAGATCAAGGTCTGAGCCGATGGCGGAAATCCTGAACGGCGGTGAACCTCATTCCGATCATCGGCGCGATCCTTTTGTTCGTCGCCGTCGTGCTGATCGTCGTCGGCGTCGGCGCGATGCTGCAGGAATTCGAGTTCATGCAGCGCCGGCTCGCGGGCCCGCGCAGTCCGATACAGGACGAGGCGCCCAGCGCGCCGCGAAGCATCCTGATCGAGGACAATCTCCTCAAGCGCATCGACAACCTCGTCACGCCGAAGAACCTCGACGAGCTGTCGCAAATCCGCAAGCGCCTCATCCAGGCCGGCTACCGCAAGCCGTCGGCCGTGCGCGTGTTCTATCTTTCGAAAGCGGTTCTTGCGCTGGGATTTGCCGTCGTCGCGGCGATGATCCTTCCCTTCGTCGCCGGCACTTTGCCGCTTCCGATCATCGGGCTCGTGATCATCTCGGCGATGCTGTTCGGCTACATCATGCCGTCGTTCTGGGTGGAGCGCCGCATCGAATATCGCCGGATCGACGCGGAGCTCGGCTTTCCCGATCTGCTCGACATGCTCCTCATCTGCATCGAGGCGGGCAATGGCCTCGATCAGGCGTCGCGCCGCGTGACGCGCGAGATCAAGATCGTCAACCCGGTGCTCGCTGACGAGCTTGGTGTCGTGAATGACGAGCTGTATGCAGGCAAGAGCCGCGCCGCGGTGTTCCGCGATTTCGCCGACCGCCTCCAGGTTCCCGACATCAGCGCGTTCGCTGCCGTGCTCCGGCAGTCGGACGAATTCGGCGTCAGCATCGCCGAGACGCTGCGCGTCTACGCTGCCGAGCTCCGCGACAAGCGCGTCATGCGCGCCGAGGAAAAAGCCAATCTCATGCCGATCAAGCTCGCGCTCGGCAGCATCGCCTTCACTATTCCGCCGACCATGCTGATCATGGCGGGACCGTCGGTCATCATGATCCTTCGGACATTTTCAGGATTGGGGAACTGACATGCGCCGTATCGGACCGCTCCTGATGTCAACGGTGCTCGTCACCGGTTGCGCCGGCCTTGCGACGAACAACGATAGCCTGCGCACGATCTTGGAGCGCAGCGGCCAATCGCAGCCGAGGCTCTCCGCTTACGATCAGGGGAAGCGTCATCTTCAATTCGGCAAAGCGGGGCTTGCCATTCAAGCCTTTGAGGAAGCGCTCAAGGCCAATCCGAACTCGGTCCCCGTGCTCAACGGCCTCGCCGTTGCGTATGACCGCCTGGGCCGCGGCGACGTCTCGCAGCGCTATCTCGATCGCGCGCTGACGCTCGACCCGAATTCGGCCGTCACGCTGACCAACCTCGCTTATCTCAATCTCGTGCAGGGCAACACGGCGGTCGCGCAAGCCTATGCCGAGCGCGCCAAGATCGCGGCCGCGCTCCCGATGGACATGATGCTTCCGGAAACGATCGCGAACGCGGTCGACCGGAACGCCGTTATCGCGAACCAGATCGCGACCAGCGAGAAGCAGGAGCGCGCGGTCGCTCAGGCGCCGGCGCTGCCGCCCGAAAGCGACATCAAACGCCTCGGCCTGAACGAGTGGCAGTTGCGCATCACGTCCCCCCAATCCCGCGGACGCCGTCCGCATCAATCTTTCTATCCCCGACGCCACGCCGCGCGTGATCGAGTCTATGGCGCCCCTGGTCGTCACACCGATGGCGATGGAGCCGCTCACGGAGGCCGTGGTCGTCTCGGACATCCCGGACTCGGTGATGGCGGATCTCACGCCACCGGCGCTTGAAGCTGCGCCGGCGCCCGCGGAAACGGTTGTCGCGTCTCTCCCGCAATCTGAGCCCGTGCCGGCTCCGCTGGAAAGGCTGACGCCCGCAGAAGCCGCAGCGGTTGCTGAACCCGAGCTCCCGCGTCCGGAGTCGGTCGATCTGGTCGTCGCTCCGGTCTCGCTCATACCCGAGCCCGTCATGGCTTCGCTGATCGAGCCGCCGGCCCTTCAGTCCGAGCCCATTCCGACGGCGCCCGTCGTCGTGGCGCTACCAGAGCCCGAACACGCTCCCGTACCCGAATCCATCGCCGCGGTGCCGGAGACGAGCCCGCAGCTCCCGCCGGAGCCTTTGCCCGTGCGCGAAGAGCCTGCGGTCGCTGCAGTTCCTGCGGCTGAGCCGCCCCGCACGTTCCTCGCCCCGGCGCCCGAAGCCATCGCGACGGTGCTGCCCGTTCTTCCGGTCGTGCCCCCGATGGACCTGCCCGAGCCCGCACGCGAGGAGCCGATGGTCGTTGCTCAGGCCGCGATCGAGCCCGCGCGCACGTTCGTCGCCCCGGCGCCCGAAGCCATCGCAACGGTGCTGCCCGTTCTTCCGGTCGTGCCCCCGATGGAGCTGCCCGAGCCCGCACGCGAGGAGCCGATGGTCGTTGCTCAGGCCGCGATCGAGCCCGCGCGCACGTTCGTCGCCCCGGCGCCCGAAGCCGTCGCAACGGTGCTGCCCGTAGTCCCGATCTGCCGCCGCAGGCGCTGCCCGAGCCCGCACGCGAAGAGCCGGTCGTGTTGCCGCTCCCGGCCGTACGCTTGCCAGAGCCGCTCAGGATCGCGGCGCCGCATCGCGCGCTTCCCGCGATGCCGCCGCAGCCCTTGCTCGAGCCCTGCTGCCGGTTGAAGCCCGCTCGTCGCGGTGCGTGTCACAGCCCGAGCCCGCTGACGCCGCTGGCGAGCGGTTCTTGGCTCCGCTGACGGGCGTCCTCAGACCTCCGCCACCTGCGTCGGTCTCACCGCAAGCCGAAGCGACATCCATAAACGACTCCGACACAGCCGCCTGAAGGTCAGTCGTGGCATCGCTGCTGCGCCGCCGCCGGCCGTTCCGCCGTCGTGCTTATGCCCGAAGCGCCGAGCCCGAGCCTATCGCGCCCGCAATGGCTGCCTGCCGCGCCGCCGCGTCCTGCAGCGCCAATGGTGGCGTCCCTGGCGCCGTCACGCGCCGACGCGCCCCGCAGCGACGGAGCCCGCGGGCCTGAAGTCCGAGTGGCGAGCCTCTGTTCCCGCGAGCACCGACATCCGCGTCTCCAACGGCACGGGCCGCAGGCTGATGGCGGGCCGCTTCGCGGGCTACTTCCGCGAGTCACGGACTCGCCGTGCGCAAGATCGCGAACGCGAACAGCTTCGACTATCGCCGCACGGTGATCTTCTACAATCCCGATCAGCGGGCCAACGCCGAGGCGCTCGCGGCCGTGCTGCCGTTCCCGGTGAGACTCGCGGAGGCAAAACAGGGTCGCGGCCAGATTGAGCTGGTGCTCGGCTTCGATCTGCTCAGCATCGACGACGCGTTGCGTTCCGCTTAGCTGTGCTGTCCGTCGTTTGGCTCCTCTTCGTCGCGCTCATGATCGCGGCGGCCGTGATCGACCTGATCTCGTATCGCATCCCGAACGAGCTCGTGCTCGCGCTGTTCGTGCTGTTCCTCATCGTGGCCGCCATCAACTGGAGCGAAGTCGCGTGGGTGAGCCACATCGGCGCGACCATTCTCGTCTTCGGCGCGGGGCTCTTCCTCTACGCCATCCGCCAGATGGGCGCGGGCGATGTGAAGCTTCTCGCCGTGGTCGCGCTCTGGTCCGGCGTCTTTGCTCTGCCCAGCCTCATGATCTTCGTGTCCATATGCGGCTTGATCGGCATGCTGACGATCGTGCTCCTGCGCATGATCGTGCCGCGCCTCCAGCCGATGGGACCATCCGGCAAGCAGAACTTGCCGCGTGTTCTGACCAAAGGGCAGGGGATCCCGTATGCGATCGGCATCGGACCCGGCGCGATCATCGCCTCGGCCTCCGTTTTGTATCCGTGGGAATCGTGGCTTTGGCTTTGGCCGATTGGGTGATGGTCCCGCAGAGGTCGATTGCGTCGGATGATCCACAGCGCTCGTCCGCTGCGACCATGTGCATGAGCACGCTTAAGCGGCAAGTTCCGTGCGCCGATTGAGCAACAAACACTGCGGTCTGTGACAAAGTCCGTTATTTCATCCGCCTGCGGTTGCCCGGGCCTTCTCGCGTTACTATTGTCGCTGTTCGTGCAAGCGCTCCCGGCTTGCGCCCATTTAAGGATGATCCAATGCATCTTCGTCGGCGTGTTCTTGTTACCGGAGGAGCGGGATTCATCGGCTCCTTTCTTTGCGAGACCTTGCTCGCGCGCGGTCATGAAGTCCTCTGTGTCGACAATTTCTTCACCGGTACGCGCGGCAACATCGAGAACCTGATCGGGCACAAGAGCTTCGAGCTGATCCGCCACGACGTGACCTTCCCGCTCTATATCGAAGCCGACGAGATCTACAATCTCGCGTGTCCGGCCTCGCCCATCCACTATCAGCGCGACCCGGTGCAGACGACGAAGACCTCGGTTCACGGGGCGATCAACATGCTGGGGCTCGCCAAACGGCTCAAGGCGAAGATCCTGCAGGCGTCGACCAGCGAGGTGTACGGCGATCCTTCCGAACATCCGCAGACCGAGGCCTACTGGGGCAATGTCAACCCCATTGGCCCGCGCGCGTGCTACGACGAGGGGAAGCGCTGCGCCGAGACGCTATTCTTCGACTACCATCGCCAGCATCGCCTGCGCATCAAGGTCGCGCGCATCTTCAACACCTACGGTCCGCGCATGCATCCCAACGACGGTCGCGTGGTGTCGAACTTCATCGTGCAGGCGCTCAAGAACAAGCCGATCACGGTGTTTGGTGACGGCAACCAGACGCGCTCGTTCTGCTACGTGGACGATCTGGTCGACGGTCTCGTCCGTCTGATGGAAAGCGGCGATGATCTGACCGGCCCCGTCAATCTCGGCAATCCGAACGAGTTCACCATCCGGCAGCTTGCCGAGAAGGTCATCGCGCTCACCGGATCGCGCTCCAAGATCGAATCCAGGCCCTTGCCGGCGGACGACCCCAGGCAGCGCCGGCCGGATATCTCGCAGGCGCGCTCCGCGCTCAAATGGGCGCCGAAGACGCAGCTCGAAGAGGGTCTCAAGAAGACGATCGCCTATTTCGACGCAACGCTCGCCGAGATGCCGGACTGATCGTCAGAGTTGCCGCTTAACCGCGGCGATAGCGATCTTCCAGCGGACGATGCTGCCTCGCCGACAGACGAACCGACCTGGACCTCGATGATCCTGAGCGGGGCGTCCGTCTTGTTCTCCAGGCGATGCGGCATCCCGATCGGGATAATGGTGGATTGTTCTCTTTGAGCGCAAAGGCCTCCGTCCCCGCGCGTGATCCACGCTTCCCCAGTCGGTCACCACCCAATGCTCCGCGCGCTTGTGGTGATATTGCAGCGATAGCGCCGCGCCGGGATTGACCTCGATGATCTTCACCTGGCTTCGCGGCGCCAGATGCAGCGTCTCGAAGCTCCCCCACTGGCCGATGCACGCGGGCGGGTTGCCGGGCTTCATTGCGGCCAGCCTTCATCAGTCTGTCCACGATGCGCTTGACGTCCTGGTCGCGTTCGCGCGAAAAAGCGACGAGCACGGCATCGTTGGTGGAGACGATCACCAGATTTTCGACCCCGACAGCCGCCACGAGCCGCGAGTTGCTGCGGACCAAGATTGCCCCGGCTGTCCTCGATGAGCACGTCGCCCGTGGCGACGTTGCCGTCGGCGTCCTTCGATCCACGCTCCCACAGCACCGACCACGAGCCCACGTCGCTCCAGCCGATATCGGCGGGGACGACGGCTGCGCGGGTGGGTGTGCTCCATCACGGCATAGTCGATCGAGATCGAGGGCGACTTGGCGAACGCGTCGCGGTCGAGGCGCAGGAAGTCGAGATCGCGCCGGCCGAAGTCGTAGTGCTCCGTCAGCCTGCGCCAGAACCTCGGGCGCGTATGCCTCAAGCTCGGAGAGATAGGCGCTCACGCGGAAGAGGAAGATCGATGCGTTCCCACACAAGAGGTCCCGGCCGCGAGGAAGCGCTCTGCATTCGCACGGTCGGGTTTTTCGATGAAGCGGTTGACCCTGAAGGCGCCCTTGACCCCCGGAAGCTCCGCGCCGCGATCAATATAGCCGTAACCGGTCTCGGGGTTTCGTCGGCATGACTTCGATGGACACGAGATATCCTTTTGAGGCCGCATCCGCCGCAATGCCGACCGCGGCGTGAAACGCACGGACATCGTCGATGACGTGGTCGGAAGCAGCCAGAAGCATCAGCGCATCGGGAGAATTCTCCGCTCAACGCGAGGGCCGCGACAGCGGCCGCGGGCGCGGTGTTGCGTCCCTTCGGTTCCAGGATGATGCCCTGAGGCCTGAGGCCGACCTCTTCCTGAAGCTGAGCGGCGATGGTGAAGCGGTGATCGTCATTGCAGACGACCATGGGGGGCGATCCGCACCCTTGAGCTGCAAAGCCGTCTCCTGCAGCACGGCGCGCTCGCCCCCTAGCGCCTGGAGCTGTTTGGGATGCAGCGCGCGCGACACCGGCCACAGTCGCGTGCCGGAGCCGCCGCTTAGGAGCACGCGCGACGCATCTTGGCTGTTTTTTGTTCCGCGGCCATGCGGGACATCCCTTACAATGCGACGGCTCTCGCCGTATCCGCGTGCTCGCGATACCAGTCGTAGGTGCTGCGCAGGCCGTCACCGAGCGGAATGCGCGCCGTCCAGCCGAGCGCGCCGCGAGCCGCGCAGACATCCACAAGCTTGCGCGGCGAGCCGTCGGGCCGCGAGCGATCGTAGACGATCTCGTCCTGGAATTTCACGATATGGGCGCCCGCGGCGGTCGGTGGAAGTGCGCGTTGTGCCGGCCGACGGATCTGTTGTCCGCTGAGGTTGATGGAGCCGACAGCAAGCGGTCCACTGGTTCCACCGCGAGTCCGGCGTCCATGGCTCGAAGTGCAATTCCGGTGGCGGGGGACCGGGTTCTGGAACTCGCCCAGACCGAGATTCTCTGTCACAGCCGGGGCGCCGCGTGCGTACACCTTGAGGGCCATGAGCGTCCCGACCGGGCCGAAGCGCGGGGACCCGCGGTAGGCAGACCGATACCTGTCGGGCGGTTGTGAGGGCGGTCGACCGCTCCTGCTGTGGCGGTATCCCATGTCCTCGCCAATTTACCGGCCCCGCACGCGCGTTGCAGCGCTCCGTGGTGCAGTTAGGGCGGCCTCCGGCAATGACCGGATTATTCGCCTTCGTCGATCGACTGGCGACGATGACGTTCCGTTGCCGTGCCGCTGAAGAATGTCGTCCTTTGACTCGAATCCGAGCTCGACGCACCACCGATGAGCGCCGCCGATGTCGTCATCCAGGCGACTTCCACGAAGTCCCAAACCTTCACGGGATGTCGCAGGGTCAGCGCCAATAAGACATCGTCGATAGTGAACGCCGCGGCCAGCAGCACGGCCACGAACAGCAGGACGTAGCTGATCACGACGCCGATCATCAACGACCACACTGTAGTAGTGTTATACAAGGAAGCCTTGTATCGTTCGAGGCGATCGTCGCGTCGCGGGCTTTCCCACAGATCGTGTTGGGTGATGATCGAGAACACCATCGAACTGATCGAAAGGACCATCAGCAACGTCAGTCTCGGCGCCCCCAGCAGGTCTGCGAGTTGCCAGATTGTGTTCGTGACAAGCGCGAAGGCGCCTGTGGCGATCGCGGCGGCCATTGCGCTTTTCAATCCGAAGACCAGCCGCCAAGGACGGTTCGCCCGCAGCATGCCCGCCAGCAACCGTCCGCGGCCGAGGCGGGTTGCTGAGACGTAACGGAATCGAATTCGCCCGTCGTCAAGAACAGCGGTCTCGATGTGCCGCGATTGGTGCAGCGAGGGCGGACCGAATTCCCCGGCGTCATCCTCGGGATCGAAGTGGGCGTGTGTATCGCCCAGCCGAGGTCGGCGACGGCAGTGCGGACCCGGCGGTCGATGTTGACGGCACCGAGCGCGGGCAAGGAAACCAGGGAGATCGGCTCCCCAAGCGCAACTTCCGCGACCACAGTCCGGCCCTCGAAACGAATCGGAAGATCGGTCAGGCAGACCATGACATCCCATGCGCGGCGGATCCGGTGCTTCGCCAAGGAGTCCAGCATCGGCGCCAACCCATTGCCAGCCGTAAAATCCTGGTACTCGATCACCACGGACCAGTCGTGGCGCTCATCGGCAAGGTTGAGCAGATGGACCACTTCGCGGCCGTTGCGCTCGGCAAACTCGGCCGTGACCTCCGGTTCGGCGAGCACCCCCAGGGTACGGGCACTGATGCGGTTTGCGTCGCCCGAACTGTCCGGCACGCCCGGCCTCCTATGGTTCAGTGTCTATGACCAGCGAACTGGATGTCACCGTCGATGTGGGCACAGGTTCCCGACGCCTGACTCCGTCGGGTGTGCTCGAAGGGCCGGAACGCAGCGGTTCGTGGTGCTGCAGGCTTCCCGGTGCTCGCTCGGTCATGGTCAACCGGCACCGCGCTGACCGCGGCTGTTCGGCCGATTAGGCCTGGCTATGGGACGTGAAAAGGGGCGCCGTGCGGACGAAGGCGCCATGCGCGCGTTGCGACGTGCAGGTTTAGTCGGGTCTCGGGATCGGCAAGGTCGAAGCCGGTGATCTGCCGGATGGACTTCAAGCGGTAACGCAGAGTGCTTCGATGGATGGTCAGGCTCTGGGCCGTGCTGTCATAGTTGCCGCCGTGGTCCAGATACTGGGCCAGGGTTTGCACCAGGTCAGACCCCGGTTGTCGTCGGCGCGTTGAAGGGCACCGAGCCACTCGTCGATATAGCCGGCCAGATCCGGTTCGCCCCCAGCGGGGTCCAAGATGCGGTAGATCCCCAGTTGATCGAAGCGGGTGACACCGTAGCGATCGATTGAACCGGCCCGGATGTGCAGCGCGTGCAGGGCTTCCGAGAAGGAGCGCGGAATCTGGGCGACATCTAGGCTTGGACCGCCGATGCCCACAGCCCCGGTGGCACTTCGCAGGGTCTTGGCGACAACGGAAAAGACCTCGGCACCCAACGGATCTCCACGTACCACGGCAACAGCCATGTCCGAGCGCCGTGAAACGAGCGCGGATGAACGGAGTTCCCGGAACGTCCTGCGCAGTGCCACCACGACAGTATCGTCAGTTCGTGGAGGCTGCCACTGCGCCACGATGACGTGCTGCAGACCACTGATGTCATATCCCAATGCCTCCGAACGAACGCCTGCGGTTGCGCCATCCGTTCCCGACACGAGTTCGTCCACGAGGTCGCGCCCCAGCCTTAATTCCAGCCGGGCCAGGCTGCGGCGGTGCGACAACTCGACCTCCAAGAGCCGCGTTGCGTACTTCAAAGCGAAGACGTTGCCGGCTGTGATCGGCCTGTCGGTTACCAACATGCAAATAGCCCCCAACACCTCGCCGTGCGACAGGGCAAGGGCAACGAGCCTTCGCGGTTCGCGGACTGGTGAGCCGGAGGCAAGCCAGAGCTGCGCAGTCCGCGACCTGGCCGCCGCGCCAAGCCTGGGGTAGGGGCGTTTGGACCCGATCCCCGCCGCCGCGCTGATATGCCCGAACGCGTCCTCAATACAGATGGGCCGCCCCGTCAGCTGTGAAAGGACCTCCGCCAGGAGTCCCTCCCGGGATTCGCTGTCCCCGAGGTCGGGAGTCGCGCCCTGGTCCAGGGCATCCCGGATCCTGGCGTGTTCTTCAAGCTCAAGTACCGTCGCCGAGAGGGACAGGAGACGCTGGTTCATGTCGTCACGGCGGAGCAGCTGACCGGTTGCGTCATTCGGGAGTTCCCGGGGGGATCCCCTGGCGTGAGTCGTTCCCGTTGTCCCCGCGGTTGTCCGGAGCTGCATCAGCTGAGGGAGATCCGGAGGGTCGGCGGCGGAAAGCACCAGACACCCGTTCAGCTCGGCATCGTCGTCAACGGTGAACAGCGCATATCGCCAGCCCGGCCTGGCGCCCGGGAGAACGGAGTCCCTGCCATGGAGGCGCCGGACGTCCTGATCCTGAGGCAACGCCGCGCGTTCTGGCACGGGGTTCAACTGGCCATTCACCGCGAGGTAACGGTCCTTGACCTCACAGAACGACATATCCGACACCGCCTGCGCGGCCGTGTTGAGGATTTCCTCTGCCACACGTCGATCGAACATATTGATCATCGCCTCTGTCCACAGCAAAGGGGATCTTAGAGGGGATACAAGCCTGGGCAGACCGTAATCCGTTGCCTTCTGTGATCGAGACTCGGCTCAAGCCGCTTGTCCCGATCACGGAGTTTAGAATCGACCATTTTCGGGTCCCACGGTATGCCGTCCTGAAAATGGACCTCGACGGCCGGGATCGGCATACCAACACCACCAAAACTACGCCCGTATGTCGCCATTGTTAAGGCACCGTATCTCTGGCCGGAGGCACGCGAGGCAGATATCAGTGCCAGACATAGGCTTTCTTGGCCTCTTGCCGGATCTGCGTTTCGATCGTCCATATGGACGAGGCACAACTTAATGGCCGCGGGCGACTTGACTGAAAATCGCGAAATTGGTGCCGGCGTCGTTCGTCACAGTCTGGGGGACCCTCCTGCTGGACTTTCACCGTCCCTGACTCCAACGCGCGCCGATCCATCCCGGAGGAGGCGCAGGTGCTCGTGGATCATTGCCACGGCTGTTGAGCCTTCACCGGCGGCGGCCGTTACGCGCTTCACCGATCCATGCCGAACATCGCCTGCCGCGAACATCCCGGGGACGCTGGTTTCCAGGGGCAGTCGTCTGCGTCCCAGATGGCTGAACTCAGGAGGAAGATCCTCGAGGTCAGCCCCGGTGAGCACAAAGCCGTGGTCATCCAGGGCGAGGGTACCCTGCAGCCATTCTGTGTGCGGCGTGGCACCGATGAAAATGAAGAGGTATCGGGAGTCGAAGATGCGCTGTTCGCCTGTGGCTCGCAGATCGACGACGATCCGTTCGAGGGCGCCTGAACCCTCTACGCCCACGATGTTGGCCCCCAGCAGTACCTCTATGCCCGGGTGCTCATTGATCCGTTCCGCGAGGTATCTCGACATGTCCGCGCGGAGGTCCGCCCCGCGCACCACCAGCCGCACTGGTGCTCCCGTGCCGGCCAGGAAAAGCGCGGCCTGTCCCGCGGAGTTTCCACCGCCGACGACGGTCACTGGCTGCAATCCGCAGAGCCTGGCTTCATGAACAGTGGCGGCGTAGAAGACACTAATTCCCTCGAATTCCTCCAGCCCGGGGACCGGCAGCCGGCGGTAGCGGACCCCGGTTGCTAGCAGCGCGGCCCGTGAGGAGGCAGGCCCGCTCTCGTTGAACTCGGCGCGGAACTCGCCGTCCCTCAACTCGATGGTGCGTGCCCGGCAGGCGACGTTGATCTGGACTCTGAACTTGCGGGCCTGAAGGATCGCTCTTTCAGTGAGTTCCCCGCCGGAGATTCCGGCGGGGAAGCCGAGAAAGTTCTCGATCCGCGGCGACGTGCCGGCCTGCCCACCTAACCCGAAGCCTTCCTTAAGGACGACCGACAACCCGTCGGACGCTGCGTAGACGGCGGCCGCCAGGCCGGCCGGACCGGCCCCGATCACCATGAGATCGTACGTGGCTGAATGCTCTTTCACTGCCCGCAGGCCCATGGCGAGAGCCAGGTCTGCGTTGGATGGGTTTCTGAGGACCTGCGAAGCGTTGAGCACCACTGCGGGCAGGTCACTTGCGAGGATCCCGGCCCGGTCCAGGATGGCCTGCGCCTGCTCGTCATCCTCCAGATCGAACAGCCGGTGAGGCAAACGGTTGGCGGCTGAAAATTCCAGGAGGCGAAGGGTGTCACGGCTGAAGCGGGATCCAACGACGCGGATGCCCGCGCCCGCGCTGATCAGCAGGATTCGGCGCTGAAGATATGCCCGCAGGATGGTCTCGCCCACCGCGGCGTCCGTCAAAACCACACGGCGCAGATCGTCCCCGCTGATCTGGAGCACTTCACACGCCTCGGCGGACACAGTGCTGACAAAGGCCGGTTGCCCCTCGACCAGGCCCAATTCCCCGAGGAACCGTCCCGGACCGTGAACTTCGAGGATCCGCGTGCCGGGGCCCAGCTCAGCAGGCTGTCCGCTACCGGCGTCATGCAGCCCCTCCACGACCAGTACCGTGCCCTGCAGTATGACGAAGAAGTCACTGTCGAGGTTCCCCTCCTGTATGAGGACTTCTCCGGCGGAGGTAGCCCGGCTGGTGCCGGCACGGCCCAACAATTCGATCTGGGCGTGGCCGAGCCGTGGATAGGCGCCGGAGACGTCCGGCGTTTCGATTAGCGTCGAGTCTGCGTCAGGTTCCATCAGCTGGTTTCGCCCGCCGGTACCCTAGACGAATGCCTCATGGGGATAGCACCAGCGCCAGTCCTCGCCGGGCTCCAAGGAACGAACGATTGGATGCAACTCGGTGGCGTGGGCTCGGGCGTGCCGCATGGGTGAGGAATCACAACACCCGACATGGCCGCAGGAGAGACACAAACGCAAATGAACCCACTGAGTGCCCAAAGACAGACATTCCTCGCAGCCCTGCGGTGTGCGCACCCGAACCGGACGAACCTGCGCGAGATGCGGATCAGGAATTCCAGGAATCATGTTCGCTCCTATCTCGGTCCGGCCAAGGAGCCCGCCTCGCCGCGACAGGCGGCAGTAAGGGTTGCGTCGGCACTGACCGGCGGCATGGGCACCATCATGGGGCGGGGCGATTGGGTGCACGGGTTAAAGCACAGTACTAGACCCGGCTCTTAGGCCTGTCAAGTGCTGCATTCGGGAAACCCGCGTCGAGCACGGAAGTGACGACGGCGGGACCCTCAGCCGTCGTCGTCGTCGTCGTGCCTTGTGTACCGGAATTGCAGTGAGTCTCGTGCCCGAGTGAACAAGCAGCCCGCTCCTCGAAAATTCGCGTACTGGCGAGGGGCAATTGTTCCGGCCATTGCGCGTAGCTCGATCATCCGGGACGGACTCGGAGCGGTGCCGGCATACACGAGGCACCCGTTCAGTCCTCTGCTGGCGCGAGTGCAGAAAGAGAATGCACGGCCTTGGCGGGAATCTCCCCGGCCCTCAGCGGATGGAGCATTTGTTGGACCTGCAGGCAATCCGCAGCTGAGGGACTCGATTGCGGGCGAGATGGGAGGCGGCCGATCTCCAAATTTCTCAGCGTCTTCGAAGTCGCCTGTGGACCCTAGTCCTGATAGGTCAATTCCCTGGAGCATATTTGACCCTCGAGGGTCATGCCGTCGCTCCCCTCCAGGGGGCAGACTCAACCCTGTTAGGCCCCATGACAACGCCCTTGAGCCTCGTGGCCCAGCGGGACAGGGCGTGCGTCATGCGGTGCAACCTCGGGCGGACGTCGCCACAGGACCGGTCGCGCCCTCTAGGACCGGAGTGAGTCATGGCCAAAGCAGTAGGAATTGATCTCGGAACAACCAACTCGGTGATCGCCGTTTGGGAAGGCGGGGAAGCCCGCGTCATACCCAACGCAGAAGGAGCCCGGACCACTCCGTCAGTTGTGGCGTACACGGACACCGGGGAACGGCTTGTGGGGCAACTGGCCCGCCGGCAGGCGATTCTCAACCCCAAGGGGACCATCACGTCGGCCAAGCGGTTTATCGGCCGACACTATGACGAGATCACGGATGAGGCCAAGGCCGTGAGTTTCGACGTCGTAGCGGACGACAACGGCGTGGCGCGTTTTCAAGTTCAGGGCAAGAAAGTCGCACCGGAAGAGGTGAGTGCGCTCGTTCTCCGCAAGCTGGTGGACGACGCCGCGAAGCAGCTGGGCGAAAAGGTGACGGAGGCCGTCATTACGGTGCCCGCGTACTTTAACGACGCACAGCGCACCGCGACCAAGGACGCGGGCAAGATTGCCGGACTGGAAGTCCTGCGCATCATCAACGAACCTACTGCAGCAGCCCTGGCCTACGGCATCGACAAACGTCAGCATGAGACGGTGTTGGTTTTCGACCTTGGCGGCGGAACATTTGATGTGAGCCTGCTGGACGTGGGGGACGGGGTTGTGGAGGTCCGCTCGACGGCGGGTGACACGCACCTCGGCGGCGACGATTTTGACCGCCGACTTGTCGATTACTTGGCCGACGACTTCCAGAAGGAGGCGGGCATCGACCTCCGGTCGGACCCCCAGGCGTTGCAACGCCTGTTCGAGGCGGCCGAGAAAGCGAAGGTCGAGCTGAGTTCTGTGACCCAGACCCAAGTGAACCTTCCCTTTATCACTGCCGACGCCACGGGCCCCAAGCATCTGACGACCACCGTTCGGCGCTCCGTTTTTGAAGACATCACCCACGACCTGGTGGAACGCACCATGGGTCCGGTCAAGCAGGCGATGACGGACGCCAAGGTTACCGCCAACGACATCGATGAAGTGATATTGGTCGGCGGCTCCACCCGCATTCCCGCGGTACAGAACGTCGTTCGGCGTCTGACCGGCGGCAAAGATCCCAACATGAGCGTCAATCCAGACGAAGT
Organism: uncultured Alphaproteobacteria bacterium; assembly: GCA_963708555.1. GTDB lineage: Bacteria > Pseudomonadota > Alphaproteobacteria > Micropepsales > Micropepsaceae > CAIYRG01. The sequence continues at coordinate 692,718 of CAVPTF010000002.1, forward strand.
CGTGGCTATCGGTGCGGCGATCCAGGCCGGGGTGCTCAAGGGAGAGGTCTCGGACGTCCTGCTGCTCGACGTTGTGCCGCTTTCCCTGGGTGTCGAGACTCGCGGCGGCGTGATGACAAAGATCATCGAGCGCAATACGACCATCCCCGCAAGGCGCAGCGAAGTGTTCTCCACCGCCGACGACAACCAGCCCGCCGTTGACGTGGTGGTCTTGCAGGGGGAGCGGGAACTGGCGGCGGATAATCGGGTGCTGGGCCGGTTCCAGCTGAGCGATATCCGGCCAGCGCCTCGCGGAGAACCGCAGGTCGAGGTCACGTTCGACGTGGACGCAAACGGCATTCTGAACGTCACCGCTCGCGACAAGGACACGGGCAAGGAACAGGGCATCACCATCAGCGAAGGCTCCAACCTCGACGCCAAGGAAGTCGAGCGCATGATTGCCGAGGCTGAGTCCCACCGAAGCGAGGACGTGCAGAACCGGGAGCGGATTGACACCCTGAACGAACTCGATGCGGTGGCCTACCGCGTTGAGCGGGCCGTCAATGAGCTTGGTGGCGCAGTCCCGGTGCATGACAAGGCCCGCGCGGAACTGCTGGTTGGCCAGGCGCGCGACGCCGTCAGCAACCAGGCGGACGTTGGCGCCGCGAGGGAACTGATTTCCGAGCTTCAGCAGTTGCAGTCGGCGCTGAGCGCCTCGGCTGCCACCGCGGCCACTGCAGGGGCGGGCCAGGGATCCGCATCTCAGCCCGGAGCGTCCAAGGACGCAAATGACGATGACATCGTCGATGCAGAATTCGATCGGGGCTAGGAACGGCCATGAGCGACCCGGCAGGGCCGGCTGGACAGGCCCATTCAGGAAGTGACGAGGCAGAGGCCGCCGCACCCGATGAAAGGGAAACCGAAGCGGCGGCACAGGCGGAAGCGCTGGCCAAAATGGAGGATCTGTGGCGCCGTGCGCTGGCTGACGCGGACAACGTCCGAAAGCGCGCCGCCCGGGACGGCGCCCAGCTAAGGGCACAGGAACGCGCAGCGGTCTCTTTGGCGTGGCTACCCGTCCTGGACAACCTGGAACTGGCCTTGGCTCACGCCCCGTCTGCTGGGGATCCGCTCGTCGACGGCATAGCCGCTATCCGATCCCAGGCCATCGATACCCTGGCCCGTCTGGGCTACCCGCGGATCGACGCCGAGAACGTCCCCTTCGACCCGCGGATTCACGAGGTGGTCAGTGTGTCGGAAACGGACGAGGCTCCCCCCGGGACTGTGCTGACCGTACTGCGCCCGGGCTACGGCGGCACGGACACCATCCTCAGGCCAGCCGCCGTCGTTGTGAGCCGGGCGGTGAACGCTGACCGTGGCTAAGGACCCATACTCCGTTCTCGGCGTCTCCCGGACGGCGGACGCCGACGAGATCCAGCGCGCCTACCGCAAGCTGGCGCGAAAACATCATCCGGACGTCAACCGCGATCCGGACGCCGCTGACCGGTTCAAGGAAATCGGCGAGGCCTACAGCACTCTTTCGGATGCCGAAACGAAGGCGCGCTATGACCGCTTCGGCGCCGATTTCCGGCAGTACGCCGGCAGCGGTGCCGGCCCGGCTGGAGGCACTCCGCGATGGGGTCCGGCGGTCCGCGGCCAGGTCCGCGGCCGGGGCGCGGCGGGTACGGCGACGTCGACGTCAATAGGGGTGGCGACGTCGATTGGGAGGACCTGCTCGGTGGCTGGTTCCGACAGCAGGGAGCAGGCCCGGCCCAGGGGGCGGACCACGAAGCCGAGCTTCGGCTGACCCTCGAAGAAGCGATCCGTGGCGGACGGCGCACCGTCCGCCTGGCCCAGCCGGGTGGCGAAACCCGGAACTATGACGTCGACGTGCCCGCCGGTGTGCTGGACGGTCAGCGCATCCGCCTCGCGGGGGAGGGCGCCGAGGGCCGCGACGGGGGCCCGTCGGGGGATCTGTTCCTGACCGTACGCATCCAGCCGGACCCCCGATACCGGCTCAAGGGCCGGGACATTCACTTCGACCTTCCCGTCACGCCGTCGGAAGCCGCTCTCGGGGCCAAGATCAAGGTCAACGCGCCAGCGGGCCCGGTCACCATCACCGTACCCGAGGGCTCTTCCAGCGGACGCAGACTTCGGCTTCGGGGGCAGGGCCTGCCCGACCCGAAGGGCCAGGCGGGGAACCTCTACGCGGAGATCCGCGTCATGGTGCCCCCGCGGCTGAGCAGTGAGGTGCGCAAGCTATACGAGGAGCTTGCCGCTGTGTCCGACTTTCACCCGAGGGAGGGGCTTCTATGAGCCGAGAATATCCGCTCGCCTATCCGTGGCGCCTGAATCTCGAGGCGGTGGCCCGGAGCAGCGGCGTCCACCCCGACGTCGTCATGCGGTTCGTAGATCTGGATCTGATCCGGCCGCTGGGCGATGCGCCGGGCGGGCCCTGGTTCAGTCCGCGGGCCCCGGAACTCATAGCGCGCGTCATGAGGCTCCATTCGGAGCTGTCGCTGAACTACGCGGCAATCCCGTTGGTACTCGATCTGCTGGTGCGGGTCGACTCGCTTGAACGACGACTGGTTGAAATCACGCAGGTGGAAGGGACTGCTTCACGATGAACATGGAGAGTTTGACGCAAAAGTCGCAGGAGGCGTTGGCAGAGGCTCAACGGATAGCCCAACGCAATGGGCACACTGAGACCGACGGCGAACACCTGCTGCTGGCCCTGCTGGAGCAGGAAAGTGGCCTTGTCCCGCGCCTGCTCGTGGGCATGCAGGTGGATGTGGATGAGCTGAGGGGCGCCGTCGAAGCCGAGCTGAGGCGCAAGCCAAAAGTCACGGGCCCGGGAGCGGCACCGGGCCAGGTGTACGTGAGCCGCAGGCTGGGCGCACTCTTGGACGCCGCCGAACGTGAAGCCAAACGGCTCAAAGACGAGTATGTCTCGGTGGAACACCTGCTGGTGGCCCTGGCGGAGGAAGGACGGTCCACGGCGGCCGGAAGGGTGCTGGCTGATCACCGGGTCACCCGTGAGTCATTCCTGTCGGTCCTGACCCAGGTGCGCGGAAATCAGCGCGTCACCTCGGCAACACCGGAGCAGACCTACGAGGCGCTGGAGAAGTACGGCCGCGATCTGGTTGCGGACGCCCGCACTGGAAAGCTGGATCCGGTCATCGGCCGCGACGCGGAAATCCGGCGGGTCGTCCAGATACTTTCACGCAAGACCAAAAACAATCCGGTACTGATCGGCGAGCCTGGAGTCGGCAAGACCGCCATTGTGGAGGGACTGGCCCAGCGGATCGTCCGGCAGGATGTGCCGGAAGGTCTGAAGAACAAGACCATCTTCTCGCTCGACATGAGCTCGCTCGTGGCCGGTGCCAAGTACCGCGGCGAGTTCGAGGAGCGGCTGAAGGCGGTGCTGGCCGAGGTGCTGGCGGCAGAAGGCAGGATCCTGCTCTTCGTAGACGAGCTGCACACCGTCGTCGGGGCAGGCGCGTCCGAGGGGTCGATGGACGCCGGGAACATGCTGAAGCCAATGCTGGCCCGCGGGGAGCTGCACATGATCGGCGCCACCACCCTCGACGAATACCGCAAACACATTGAGTCGGATGCGGCTTTGGAACGCCGCTTCCAGCCGGTCCTGGTTGAGGAACCCGACGTCGAGGACGCCATTTCCATTCTTCGCGGCCTGCGGGAGCGGCTTGAGGTCTTCCACGGCGTACGGATCCAGGATAGTGCTCTGGTGGCTGCGGCCACCCTTTCCCACCGGTACATCACTGACCGGTTCCTTCCGGACAAGGCCATTGACCTCGTGGATGAGGCATGCGCCCGGCTGCGGACGGAAATTGATTCGATGCCAGCGGAGCTGGATGAGCTCACGCGGAAGGTCACGCGGCTCGAAATAGAAGAGGCGGCACTCTCCAAGGAGACCGATCCGGCCAGCAAGACCCGGCTCGAGGAGCTGAGGCGTGAATTGGCAGACCTGCGCGCCGAGGCCGACGCGAAGAGGGCCCAATGGGAAGCCGAGCGCCAGGCGATCCACAAACTGCAGGAAATCCGCAGTGAACTGGAGCGGGTGCGGCAGGAGGCTGAGGAAGCCGAGCGGAACTACGACCTCAATCGGGCGGCGGAGCTACGCTACGGCCGACTTGCCGACCTCGAACGGCGGCTGGCCGCCGAGGAGGAACGGCTGACCGCGAAACAGGGTGAAAAACGCCTACTCCGCGAGGTGGTGACGGAGGACGAGATCGCCGACATCGTCGCGGCCTGGACAGGCATACCGGTCGCACGGCTGAAGCAGGGCGAACGTGAGAAAGTCCTGCACCTGGACGAAATCCTGCGCGCCCGCGTCGTGGGGCAGGAAGAAGCGATTAGCGCTGTGTCAGACGCCATCATCCGCGCCCGCTCCGGTATCCGGGATCCCCGCCGGCCCATCGGCTCCTTCATCTTCCTCGGCCCGACCGGCGTCGGGAAGACCGAGCTTGCAAAGGCTCTGGCCGCGGCGCTCTTCGACAGCGAGAACGCAATGATCCGGCTGGACATGAGCGAGTACCAGGAGCGCCACACCGTGAGCCGCCTGCTGGGGGCGCCTCCTGGCTACATCGGTTACGACGAAGGAGGACAGCTCACGGAAGCGGTACGCCGGAAGCCGTACTCGGTGGTGCTGTTCGATGAGGTGGAAAAGGCCCATCCGGACATTTTCAACACCTTGCTGCAGGTGCTCGACGACGGACGGATTACGGACTCGCAGGGCCGGACCGTCGATTTCCGCAATACCGTCATCATCATGACCTCCAATATCGGCTCCCAGTATCTTCTGGAGGGTTCGGCCGAAGGCGGGGCGATCACCGAGGAGGCGCGCGGCATGGTGATGGGCGAGCTCCGGGCGCATTTCCGCCCCGAGTTCCTCAACCGCGTGGACGATACGGTCCTGTTCGCACCCCTGGGACTGCCGCAAATCGAACGCATCGTTGATCTGCAGTTCCAACAGCTGCGGCAGCGGCTGGCCGAGCAGCAAATAGAGCTGCACCTGACCGAGGAGGCGCGCCTTCTGATAGCCGAACGCGGCTTCGATCCGGTCTACGGAGCCCGGCCCCTGCGCCGCTATATTTCCCATGTGGTGGAAACGCAGGTGGGCCGGGCCCTGCTGCGTGGCAGCATCGCGGAAGGCGGAGTGGTCACGGTGACCGCATCCGGAGGGGAACTGGTGGTTGACTACAGCACGATGGAGCTGGAAGAGGCCGGAACCGCATGAACAAGGCCATCATCAAATGTCCCCATTGCGGCAAATCCAACCGCGTTCCGGCAGTCGCCGACGGCCGGCCGCGTTGCGGGAAGTTGCCACCGGGAGCTTCCCTGGGTGGTTGAAGCGGGCGACGACGACTTCGGCGAGATCGCCGAACGGTCGGCCGTTCCGGCACTGGTCGACTTCTGGGCGGTGTGGTGCGGACCCTGCCGGATGGTGAGCCCCGTGCTGGACCAGTTGGCACACGAACGCGCGGGGCAGATCAAACTTGTGAAGGTCGATGTGGACCACTCGCCGCAGCTCTCCGCCAGATTCGCCATTCAGGCAGTGCCAACGTTGATGGTCATCGTCGACGGCAAGATCGTCGCGAGGCAGGCCGGCGCAGCTCCCGCGCCCGTGCTGAGGTCCTGGTTGGAGGGGGCACTCACGAAGTAGCTAAGGAACAGGGCAAGGGGATCAGCCTGCCGGCGTCGCGGTCAATGTCAGGCAGCCCCTCAATTCATAGGTGCGCCCTCAGCCGGTGCCTCGGCGGGCAACCCGCACACCAGGCGCAATATCGGCGGCGTTTCGTGGCTGCGCTGCGATCGTCAGTGGCGCTAATTGGACTGGAGCGAAGAGGATAGCTAGGCAGTCCGACGGGAGTCGACGAGATTCGGGACGCCTCCGAAGGAGGCCAAGGTCCGGGCGGTCTCCACGAACTCACGTGCCAGCCCGTCATTGACATCAGTGCGCCATGCAATCGACAGCGGAGAGGGCGGGACGTCTCTGACCGGGATGAAAGACAACCCCGGACGGTCATAGAAACGCTGGGTGGAGGCCTGGGTGAACGCAATGCCCCGCTCACCCATGATGGCTTCGAAACACTCGTCGACGGTGGCTACCTGAGTGCCCAGACGGACCGGCTGCCCGCCGCGGGCCTGGGTTGCGAGCCAGAAATCCCTCCACTTATCCGGAGCCTTGCGGGCGACGAAGGATTCATCAACGACCTGTTCCACCGAGACCTCAGACAGCCCGGCAAAGCGGGAACTGCTGGCAACTACGAGGACCCGCGGCTCAATGAACAGTGTGGTTCACGGCGAGTCAGTCAGCCGCCGGCAGGGGCGGCCGCACAAATGCCACGTCAGCGCTTCCATCGGCCAACCCCGCTGTGGGGTCAGCGAAATCGAAGGACCTCATCTGCACGTGAATTTCCGGGTGGTTGTTCTTGAAGGCGGCGAGGATTCGCGGGGTCAGTTCAGCAGCCGCGTTGGCCTGGAAGCCGACTATCAGGGTGCCCCGCACGCCGCTCGCGACCTCACGCGTCAACGAAACGGCGCGCTCCGCGGCGGATAAAAGGCGCTTAGCTTCACCCAGCAGGACATCCCCTGCGCTGGTCAGGGAGACGCTGCGGCTGGTCCGGATCAGCAGGGGAGTGCCGAGCGAGTGTTCAAGCTTCCGATTGGACGCTAGGGATGGCTGCGCGATATGAAGTCGGGCAGCGGCTCGCCCGAAATGCAGCTCTTCCGCAACGGCGACGAAGTACTGCAGGACGCGCAGGTCAAGCTGTGGCTGCTGCATCGTTCAACTCTAAGCTCCGCCACAATCGGGGTCCGATAGTTTGAGGCTATCGGTGGATAGGGGACAGGTATTGGACCGTTCGGGCAACGGGGGCTGCAATGGAAACAGCGAAGGGTTGCCAACGGAGACAGCCGCAAAGGCACTCCAGAAACCCCGCTTAGAGGCTCGGACAGAGAAGCCCGACCCTCCGCGAGACCAATGAGAGGAACAACGAAATGACGGTCGCAACACGTGCCCCTTCTGTAGAATCCTGGGTTCAGAGCTTCACCGAGGCCAACAACCAGGACCCGGAAATTCAGGCGCACGGCAAATACTTCACCTGCTCCTACCTGCTGGACATGGAGGCGCACACCTTTGTTGTCCGGGTGTATCCGGCACCATCGCCCAGATTTCCGTGGACCCGGGACCCGATCGAGGTGCCCTACCAGTTCGCCATCCGGGCCAGCGCCCACACCTGGGGTGAATTCGGCAAGCCCGTCCCGGCTCCCATGTATCACGGCATTTGGGCCGCCACTTTCCAGCGCGACATGAAGCTGGAGGGCGATGTCCTGGTCTTGATGCAGGGACTTGCGCTGCCTCACCCGCCAGATCGAACTGCTGCGCTCCACCGGCGCACCCGTCTAGACCATAGGAGTTCCTGACATGAGCAAAATTTCCCCCGTCACCGGCCACTACGTCACCGTCGACGTGGACGGCCTCGAATACAAGGTTTTCTACCTCGAAAACGGCCAGGGCCAGCCCCTGGTCTGCCAGCACACCGCCGGAGCCCACAACCACCAGTGGCGCGGCCTGCTGGAGGACCCGGAGATCACCGCCAACTACCGCGTCATCGCCTACGACCTCCCCCGCCACGGCAATTCAGACCCCCCTGAAAACACCCAGTGGTGGACCGAGGAGTACCAGCTCAGCGCGGACCACTTCGCCAACTTCATCGTCGCCCTCGTCGACGCACTGGAACTGGTCGACCCCATCTTCATGGGATCCTCCT
>CAVPTF010000003.1:0-76988 GCA_963708555.1 uncultured Alphaproteobacteria bacterium
ACCTACTTGTCGTACCGGAAGTCCACCATGACGTGGGCCTTGTTCGACGGTCCGTCCGTTGCCAATGTCGGTGACCGCGCACAGCAAAACGCCGCCTTCAAATGAAGGCGGCGTTTGCACGAAACGTCAGAGCGAGAAGTACGCTATGGCCCTCTGACGCCTCGATACACCGTCAGTCCAAGGATCAACGTCACCGTGAAGATCGCCAGGAAGATGAAGAACAGCACCTTCGCGATCGCGATTGACGTGCCGGCAATGCTGGTGAACCCGAGCAGCGCGGCGATGAGCCCAAGGACGAGGAAGATCAGTGCCCATCTCAGCATGGCAAACTCCTGTCGCATCTGATGATGACAACGATTGGCGTTACTGCCCGTTCCCTCGCGCGGGCCGGCGAATCGACGCGGCTTGGGCGTTTCGACCCCGCCGCGCGCTAACTCTCGGCCGCCGGCTCTGCTAAGATAGCGCACACCGACTGCGGCAATCAGCGAGGGAACGCGATGCCCATGGACCTCACCGTGAATGGAGTTCGGCAGTCCGTCGACGTCGCGCCCGAGACGCCGCTGCTTTGGGTGATCCGCGATCAGCTTCGGCTGACCGGCACCAAGTTCAGCTGCGGCATTGCCCAATGCGGCGCCTGCACGGTGCACATCAACGGCGTTGCCATGCGGTCGTGCAGCATTCCGGTCTCGGCCGCCGCCGGCAAAACCGTGATCACGATCGAAGGCTTGTCGCCGGATGGAACCCATCCCGTCCAGCTCGCGTGGATGGAGCTCGATGTCCCGCAATGCGGCTACTGCCAATCGGGCATGATCATGAGCGTCGTGGCGTTGCTCAAGAGGCACCCGAACCCGACCGATCAGGAGATCGACGCCGAGGTCACCAACGCATGCCGGTGCAGCACCTATCATCGCATCCGTCAGGCGATCCGCACGGCAGCCGCGAAAGTTTCGGCGGGAGGAGGGACCCTCTGATGATCGACAACGATCGCAAGACGTCGAACTTCTCCCGGCGCGGTGTTCTCTTAACGGGCGCCGCTGCGACGGGTGCGCTCATCATCGGCTTCTGGATGCCGCGACGGGCTGAAGCGCCAATGGCTGCTCCGGAAGGCGCCGCATGGGCCGTCGAAGAACCCGAGACGCCGGAGGTCAACGCCTGGGTTGTGGTGGAACCCGATGACACAGTGACCGTGCGCATCGCCCAGACCGAGCTCGGCCAGGGCGTGTGGACCTCGAACGCGATGATGGTCGCCGAGGAGCTGCAATGCGACTGGAGCAAAGTCCGCCCGCAATACGCATCTGCCAATCGCGACGCGAGAGAGATGGCGCCCGCGTGGACGCTCAACGTCATGGGCAACGGCGCGACGGACCCCAACGGCGGTGGCGAACCCATTTTCGGCAACCGCGACCGCACCGGCCTCACCGGAATTCCGGACAGCCTCTATCGCCGTATGCGCACCAATGCCGCCGCGTCGGTGAAGGACGGCCGCTACTATCTACAGCTCGCCGGCGCCGAAGCGCGCGAGCGGCTGCTGCTCGCGGCCGCGAAGGTTTGGAGCGTGCCCGCCGAAGAGCTGAGCGCGTCCAACAGCGTCATCACACACCGTCCGACGGGACGCACCACGACCTACGGCAAGGTTGCGGCCCTCGCGGCTGAGACGCCGCATCCGAATCCTGAGGGCATCCGCATTAAGCCGCCGTCCGAATGGACGCTGATGGGCACCGAGCAGAAGAATCTCGATGTCCCGTCGAAAGTCACCGGCAAGGCCGTCTACGGCATCGACGTTCAGTTGCCCGGCACGAAGTGGGCCGCCGTCAAATCCTGCCCCGTCTATGGCGGCAAGGTGAAGAGCTACGATTTCGAGAAGATCCGCCGCGAGCCCGGAGTCATCTCGGCTATCCAATTCCCGATCCCCGATCCGACATTGATCCGTGGACGGATTTTTGGCGGCGGCGTCGCCGTCCTCGCCGACAGCTGGTACCAGGCGAAGACGGCGATCGACAAGATGCCGATCGAGTGGGACATCCCGCCGGAGCACGCGTCACGGGACACCGCCAACATACGGGCCGACCTGCTTGCGTCCCTGAACGAGCGCGGCAACGTCCGCGTCAATGTCGGCGACGTCGACAACGCGTTCAGAGGTGCGGCCAAGATCGTCGAAGCGACGTACTCGGTGCCTTATCTTCCGCGCGCGCGGATGGAGCCCGGAAACGCCACCGTGCTCGTCACCGACAACCGCGTCGACATCTGGCTCGGCGACCAGAGCCCGCAGGAGACGCGGCGTTCGGCGGCCATGATCACCGGCATTCCGGAAACCGATGTCTATCTCCACATGTGCCACCTCGGCGGAGGCTACGGCCGCAACGGCAACGGCCCGCAGGCCGAGCAGGCGATCTACATCGCCAATCTGAACCGCGGTACGCCGATCCACCTCCTCTGGACGCGCGAGGAAGACTTCATCAACACCACCTATCGCTCCATCGGCGTGGCCAAGCTGCGCGCTGTTCTCGATCGAGACGGCTGGCCGATCGCGGTCGAGGTGAAGACCGCCACCGACGAGCAGGCGCCGGGCACCACCGCGGGCTTCGACATCGCCGCGCGCTACTTCGCGCCGAATTACCGGTTCTCGATCCATAGCGGGCGCTTCCACATTCCCGTCGGCACGCGGCGCGGCGTCGGCGCGCCGGCCATGCATTTTTATCGCGAGAGCTTCATCGATGAGCTTGCCCGCGCCGCCGGCAAGGATCCGTATCTCTATCGCCGCGAGCTGATCTCGCGCACGAATCTTCCCTACAAGGCCGACATGATCAAGGCGTTGGACACGGCCGCCCAGATGTCGGGCTGGGGCACGCCCTTACCCGAAGGCACCGCGCGCGCGATCGCGCTCGAGGAACGCGGTGCCGAGGCCGGCGGGCACGCGACCATCAGTGCCCAGGTCCACACCGTTTCGATCAGCAAGCAAGGCCAGGTGCGTCTTTTGCGTGTCGACATCGCGCACGATGTAGGGTTCGGCCTCGTCAATCCGCTGACGGTCAAGAAGCAGCTCGAAGGTCAGATCGTCTGGTTCTACAACGACGTGATGTACCAGGAGTGCAATGTCAAAGACGGGCGCATCGTCGAGAACAATTTCGACACGTTCCTGCTGTCGCGCATCAACGAGGACCCGCCTGAGATCAACATCAGCTTCTTCAAGTCGGGGCATTGGCTGGACGGCATGGGTCACGACCGCGGCCTCTCGATACAATCGGCAATCACCGATTGCGTCTTCCAGGTCACCGGAAAGCGCTATCGCGACCTGCCTCTGCGCAATCACGATCTCACCTGGAGCTAACAAGGGGGCTGCCGCCATGTCTTTCCCACGAGTCCTGATGCCCGCGCTGCTCGTCTCCGTCCTCGTTGTGGTGACGTCATGTTCTCCCGACTCCGCGACCGCGCCTCAAACCGTCGCGGGCAGCGCCGTCACGGGCAACCCGATCACGGGTGAAGGCCTGCCCAATCCGGCGCCGATGGTGACCGCGAACTGGGGCAAGCTTCCCGAAGGACGGAAGTGGGGCTCATCGGCCGGCATCGAGATTGATCCGACCGATGGGAACATCTGGGCCTACGAACGCTGCGGCGCGGGCGCTTTGCAGGGCGATGAGATCAGCTGCGACAGCAACGCTGTCGATCCGATCTTCAAGTTCGACCGCAACACGGGCGAGGTGCTCGCGAATTTCGGCAAGGGACTCATGATGACGCCGCACGGCATCCACGTGGATGCTCAGGGGAACGTATGGGTGACCGACTTTGCGGCAAACGCAGCGGGCACCAAGGGCCATCAGGTCCACAAATTCAGCTCCGACGGCAAGCTGCTGATGAGCCTCGGCACCGCGGGGAAGGGGGGCAGCGAACCCAATCAGTTCAACCAGCCGAACGATGTGATCACCGCGCCCGACGGCAGCATCTTCGTTTCCGACGGGCACAGCGGCCAGGGCATGACCAGCAACGAAGCGATGGAGAAAGGGCGCGCGTCGGGCGCGACCGCGCGGATCATCAAGTTCTCGCCCGATGGCACGCGGCTCAAGGAGTGGGGATCGATCGGCGTGCGCCACGGCGAATTCCGCACGCCGCACGCCATGGCGTTCGATTCAATGGGCCGTCTCTGGGTCGTCGATCGCGGCAACCACCGTCTCGAGATCTTCGACCAGGAAGGCCAATATCTCGAGTCGCGCTACATGTATGGCCGCATCAGCGGGCTCTTCATCAAGGACGACATGGTCTACGCGATCGACTCGGAGTCGAGCCCCACCAGCCACGTGAACTGGAAGAACGGGATTCGCATCGGCCCGGTCGGCGAGGATCGCATCACCGCGTTCATTCCGCCGTTCGAACGCGAAGACCGCGTCTATCAGGGTGCCGCGGGTGAAGGCGTCGCCGTCGACGCCGACGGCAATGTCTACGCCGCGGAAGGACCGAATTCGCTGATGTGGGCCGGTGGCGCGTTTACGAAATACTCGGTCCGATGAATGTTCGGAATGCGCCCGCGTCGGGCGTTTCTCCATCACGTCCGCCGATCCGCGATTGGTTCGGCGTAACCCGGCTCGCTGAGAAGATCAACGCGTCGCTCGAACGGCATTTCTGGCTGTGGGCCGCCGCCTTCACGCTCCTGTTTCTGGCGGCTTCGATCGCGAGGGATCTGCGCGCCGCTTTGTGGTTCGACGAGCTGTTCACGCTGCACCTCGCCAAGCTCGCCAGCCCTCAAGCGATCATCGGCTTCAACGACGCGTCGCCGCCGCTCTATCCCATCATCGTTCACTGGCTTCTCCCGATCGTCGGCAATGAGGCACTTGCGGTTCGGCTGCCCGCGACCTTGGGCTATTGCGCGATGCTCGCCTTTCTGTGGGCGTTCTGCCGTCACAGATTGCCGGCCGCCTTCGCCTTCGCGGCGGCGTTTCTGACATTCGAGCGCGGCCTGTACTTCGCGACCGAAGGGCGACCCTATGGCCTCGTGCTCGGCTGTGCGGCAGGGGCCCTCTTGTGTTGGCAAATGGCGGCTGAAGGTCGTCGTCGAGCTTTGACGCTTCCGCTGCTCGCCGTTTGTTTGGCGCTCATGGTCGCGCTGCACTACTACGCGATCTTCTTTCTCGTGCCGCTGTTCCTCGCCGAAATGGTGCGCTGGCGCGCCTCGCGAAAACCGGACTTCGGCATAGGGGCCGCCATGGTGCCGGCGCCGCTCGTTCTCGGCGTGCACTACACTCTCTTTGTGTCGAGCCAAGATTACGGAGCGCATTTCTGGGCCCAACCGTCGCTGGGCGCTATTGCGCCCTTCTACGAGCGCTTCCTGCTGCCGCCGCTCATCCTCGGCGGGCTCGCCTTTCTGGTTGCCGCGCTCTTGGCGGGATGGCCATCGCAAGCGCACGAGAGCTCGCAAAGGACGACGTTCCCGCCACACGAATGGACAGCCATTGCCGTCCTCGTCTTGTTGCCTCCGGTCGTCATCATCGCGTCCATGGTCACGACGAATGCTTTTTTCGAGCGCTACCTGCTGTGGACCGTGATCGGGTTTTCCGTGCTTGGGGCCGCCGCCCTGTCCGTGGCCGTACGCGGCCGGCCTGCTGTCGGTGTGGCGCTCATCGCGATCGCGATTGCCGCAATGGCGCGATTGGAGATCGGGCCTTTGTTCGGCACGCCGGTCCTTCCGACCGCCGAAGGCGTGCGCCAAGAGTTGAACACACTGGCGAGGGATGGCTCGGAACCCATCGTCGTTGCCAATGCCCACGCGTTCATGGAGTTGTCCTACTATCTGAGCTCGCCGCTTCGCGAACGCCTTGTCTTCCCGCTCAGCCGCGATCTGGATTTGAAGTATCGCGGTTTCGACACGGATGCGCTCACACTCGGTCCCTTGAGCCGCCGCGCACCCATCCGCGTCAAAGCGTATGAGGAGCTCCTGGCAGAGAATAAGAACTTCCTGCTCGCCGCCTTCGAGCACGACTACCTGCCGCGGCATCTCACGGCTGCAGGATACCGCGTCACGCCCCTTCGCGACGCAACGATGCTCTACCAGGTGCAAGCGCCTGATGAGTGACGACCGAGCAGGGCTCTACACTTTGCCAAAGGCGGGCGGGAACGGTAGACCCGCCGTCAACGCGAGCAGCATTGTCCCGAATCCAGCGCGTTTTCGCCAACGAGAGCCATGAGCGCCAGCGAAGCCGTTCTTTACCGCACGCACATATTCAATTCGGTGATCCGTCGTGAGGTCGTGCGGCTGCGTGCGGAAGTCGCGGACTGCGATCATTTGTTGGTTGGCTACCTGAAGGACAACGCGGCCGTTCCCGCGGGACTCGACAAATCTCTCCGCATGTACCGGCGTGCCGATCTCGCGGAGCTGCCGTACCCGAACAAGACGATCTTCGTGGATTGGGCGAGGCCCATCGGCGACAACGACCTTCCGGTTCTCGCCTTCTACCGGGAGCAGCCGGGCTATGAGTTCTACTGGATCGTCGAATACGACGTTCGCTATACGGGAAACTGGGGCGCTCTCTTCAATGAGCTGCGCACCTCCGATGCCGACTATCTCGGCACGACGATCCAGGATCACGACGAGAACCCGCGCTGGTACTTCTGGCCCACACTCGTGAACGCGCCGTCGGGCGCGGTGCAGCGGGTTCGCTGTTTCTCGCCGTTCTGCCGGCTGTCCAACCGCGCTCTTTCCGCCATCGACCAGTGGTATCGCGACGGTGGCGCCGGCCACTACGAGCTGACCTGGACGAGCGTCTGCAAGACCAAGGGTCTCAGGATCGAGGATCTCGGCAGCTCCGGCCGCTACACGCCGGAGCGTTGGCGGGGACGGCACTATTCGAACACGCCGCTCAATCCGCACCTGTCGCCCGGCACGTTCGTATTCCGCCCCGCCTTCCGCGACGATGCGATATCCGAGGCGGGCGCGAAAAATCCCAGCAATCCGATGCTCTGGCACCCCATCAAGGAGTGAATGCCTATGGCTGCGAGCATTGGCCGGTCACCGCACTTCGGATATCGTTGAGTAAAGCGCGCGAGGGTGGAACAGCCATGCCGACTTCCGGATCGTCGCGGAGGACTTTCATCAAGACGATGGGCGTTGTGGCCGCCGCCACGACCTGTGGCCGCGCCGTGGCCGTCGAAGCCCAGGAGTACAAGCCTCAGGCTCAGAAGAAACTGACGCAGGCCGCCGCTCGCTATCAAGACCGCCCGAAGGGAACCGAAACCTGCGGCACGTGTCCGTACTTCGAATTTCCCAAGAGCTGCGTTGTGGTCGAGGGCGACATCGCCGTGAGCGGCTGGTGCCCCATCTATACGACGTTCCTACCCGCCGATCGCGGCGCGCATAAGTAACGCGGTAACGAAAGCGTTCGTTACGGCGTCAGCGGCTCGATATGGACGATCTGGCTGCTCTGCTGGCCTTCGGTCCACATGCTGGAGAGACCGCCCGGATTCTTCTGCACGTCGATATGGCGCGTGTTGATGGACGTGGGCAGGAGATAAGAGTCCCACTCGCCGGTTTCCGTGTTGAGCCGCTGCACCAGATCGGTGCTCATATCGGCGCCCCATGCATATTTGACGTCATCGAATTGAACGTCATAGGCGCCCGCATACGGGACCGGCACATCCCACACCGTGATGTTGCGGGTCTTGGCGTCATACCTCGCGTAACGATTGGCATGGAATTGCGAGAACCATAGGCGATTTTGCGAGTCGATATGTCCGCGCCTCGCGCCGCCCACGCCGATCGGAAGATCGATATAGGTCGTCTCTCCGGTCTTGGCGTTCGTGCGCCAGATTTGCCTTTGGGCCGCGGTGTTGTCGAGGCCGTAGACATTGTTGTCGAGGTCGCTGATCAGTCCGTAAGCGGCAATGTCGCGCTTCCCGGCCGGCGGCAGGACTTCGTTGAATTTTTTGGTGGCGAGGTCGAACTGATACAGCTTGTTGGCGTGGCCGGGATCGGGACCGCCATTGGTCTTGGTCCACAATTTCCCATCGACGTTGGAATGCAGCGCGTCGATCATCGTGAACCGCGTGTCGCCCTTGTCCCAATCGGGCGCCATATGGATGGTGACCTTTTCCGTCTTCGGGTCGAGCATCGCGATTTGCGCCTGCCCCATCATGGCTTCCCAGATGTTTCCATCCTTATCCATCGTGATCATCAGGCCGCCCGTCGGAAAGCCGGGCTTCGAGATGGGAACCGGATAGCGCGTGACCTTGCCGGTCTTGGGATCCAGTTTCGAGATCACATGGTGCTGGAAATCGGAGAACCAGACGTTGCCCGCCTTGTCGAGGAGCGTGTCATGGGGCGCGGCGGATTCGGGAAGATCGTAAGTCGTGATGATCGCCTGAGTCGATTTGCCGGTCGGCCGGGGCTGCGTTTTCAGTTTGTAGGGCCAGGTTTCCGCGGAACTGAGATTGATCGAAGCGATGTAGGCCGCGAAGTCCTCCATCGTCTTGGTCGGCGGACTGCTCAAGATCTCGGATGCGTTCTGATGGAAGAACGGAAAATTGGGAGACGAGTTGGCACTGTGCGCCGTCATGCGCTGCAGCGTGTACGCCATTTCCGACGCATCTTCCTTCGAAAAAATCGGACGCTGCATGCCATGACAATCGAGACACCGCAGCAATCCCAATTTCTGCTCGTGCGTGCCCGGCGCGCTCAGGATCCACTCGCTGTTGGTCATCTGAAGGGGAAGAACGTCCGCTGCGGCCTTCGCGAGCCTGAGGTCGAGTTGCGTGGCGCCGGCCGCCCGTATCGTCGCCTTGGTCGACGGGAGCGTGTACCCGACGGCGCGCATGGTGATGTCGTAGTCGCCGGGACCGAGCCGGTCTTTAGGAAAACGGTACTGCCCTTGCGCGTTGGTGCTGACCGAAACCATGATGGTCGAGCCGGGGCGCTTGGCGTTGACCACAACGCCTTCCATCTTTCCTTCTTCGCGCGAGGATACGGTGCCCGTCAGCGCCGCCGGGCCCTGGGTTTGAGCCATCGCCGGATGGCTCCCGACGACCGCCAAAGCCGGCAGGGCCATGCTCGCTAGTGCGCCGAAGGACAATCCCGCAAGAGCATTTCCAAGTCGGGTGGCGGTCGTCATTGAACCCTCCGGTGGCGGCGCGAGGGGTGGACTCTATCACGCGGTTGCACCTGAGCACCACCTGCAGTGGTGTCCTGCTCAGCCGGTCGGTGGCTTGCCGGTGTTGACCGCCAATTGAGCGTCGAAGGCACGCCTGTAGGCGGGCCGCGCTTCGCCGCGGGCGACATAGGCAGAGAGGTTCGGATATTCGTCGAGCATACAAGACGCTTTCAACCTGAGCAGCACCGACACCATCATCAGGTCGCCGGCGCTGAACGGACCATCGAGCCAGTCGGCCTCGCCAAGGCGACGGGAAAGTTGGCCCAGCCGGTTACGGACGCGATCCTCGCGGCGAACATCCATGTGATCGCGCGCGCCCGGGCATTCGCATCGTCCGGCAGCAGGCCCACATGGCGCTCCGCGATATGGAACACGATCGCCCCCGTCTCGAACAAGCCGAGATCGCCTTCTTCGAGTCACCGAACGTTGCGGGGACTGCGGGCGCTTGGATCATCACCGGGCAACGCGAAGTCCCGGCTATTTCGGCCGGCCCTTATACCCTTCTGCGAGCATCGCGACCTGGTACACGGCTCCGCGAGCGACGATGTACAGCGTCTTCTTGTCGGGACCCGCGAAGGCCAAATTGTTGGGATTTCTCGACACGGGAATGGTGCCCAGGTGCCTGCCCTGTGGGCTGAAGACCTGGATGCCCGCCGCCGTTGCCGCATACACGCGGTCCTGGCCGTCGATCGCGAGGCCGTCCCCCCCAAACCTGACATCGGGCAGCGCGTTCGGCCTCTGGGTCACGATTTCATACTTGGCGAAGTTGCGCCGATTCCTCACCGTCCCATCGGGCTGGACGTCGAAGGCCAAGATGTACTCACCACCGTCCTTCGCAAGATCGGCAATCGAGAGCGTCGTTTTGGCCACTCGGCTCTGCGTGGCCACGTAGAGGGTCCTTTCATCTCGACTGAGTGTGATGCCGTTGATCCGCTCGACGGGATCTGCAAACACCTTCATGACCGTCGCACCCGGACGGGCATAGAGGACCGTGCCCGAGTTTGCGAGCGTGAAGTAGACGCCATCCTTCTTGTCGACCACGAGATCGTTGACCGCCTCGAAGGGCTTTCCGTCGAAGCTGTCGGCGAGAATCGTCTTGCTGTCGGTGGGCCAGATCACGCCGATCCGGTTGGGAGTCCCGTTCAAAATAGCAATGAGACGTCCCTTCGAGTCGAAGCCGATGGCGCTCGATCCGTCCGTGTTGCTCAGAAATGTCGAAGGTCTTCCGTCGGGCGCTACCTTGCCTATGCGGCGCTCCGTCAAGTCCCAATAGAGAAGCGTCCCGTCCGCCATCGCGGAGGGCCCATCGGTTTGCTTCAACCCATCGACGATGACCTGAACCTTGGTTCCTCCCTTCACCACGCCTGGAATATTCGGTGCGATGGTGTCGGTGGCCGGCGGCGGGAGCGGTATTTCGGCTGGCTGGCCAAACGCCGTCACGGCGCAACAAAGAACGAATGCAACGACAAATCCTGCCTTCAGCTTCATCGTCTCCTCCTTTGCCTGACCTTGGCGCATGTGAGCCTACCCCATCCAAGGCGTAACGGCGATGTCCGCGTTGGGGTGACCGCCATAACCGGACACTGCTGCCAAGGAGCCGCCTTACTGCGTCAAGCAGACGTGCACCAGATCGTTTCAAACTACTATTCGCCAACCTGCTCAACACCGAACGTCGGGCCGTTTCCGGATCCCTACTTGGTGGGGCGCTGTGGGCCCTGCGACAGCGTTCGTACTTTGAAGACCGAAGCCGCACCCACCATGTAGAGCGTCTTTCGATCCGGCCCGCCAAAGGCGAGGTTTTGCGGATGCCGGATGCGGTTGTTTTCGGCGCCCCACTGGACGGGGATGACACCGAGCAGGTCGCCGCGCGGACTGAAGACTTCGACGCCGACATTGGTCGCTGCATACACGCGTCCCTCGCTGTCGACCGCCATGCCGTCTGCGCCGTTGTCCTCATCCAACGCGGGGTCTGCGTGTCCGGGAATCCGGACGCTCTTGTACCGGGCAAAGTTGCGGCGGTTGGAGATCGTTCCGTTCGGCGCCACGTCATAGGACAGCATATAGACGCCGTCCTTGTTGTGGGCGTAGAGCGTTTGTTCATCGGGGCTCAAGACGACGCCGTTCGGTCTGGGGACTTCATCGATGATCTTGGTGACGCTCCCGCCCGGAGGCAGATAGTAGATCCCCTGCGTATCCGTGAAGTAGACGCCTCCGCGCTTGTCGAGCGCCATGTCGTTCAGCGCATCGAACGGCCGACCCTGATACTTGTCCGCAAGCGTTGTCACCCGCTCGGGGGGATACAGCACGCCGACCTTTTCATTTCCTTTCCCGCGCTGCACCGTGATGAGACGCCCCTGAGCGTCCCATCCCATGCCGTTGGTCTCGTTCGAATTCGCGACGAACGTCGAGACGTTGTCGGACAAGTCGACTTTGATGATTCGGTTCGCGCTGCTCACCAGCATGCTTCCGTCCGCCATCGCCACCGGGCCTTCGGTCCGTCCGAGCCCCGTCGCGACGAGCTCGATCTTTGTCCCGGCCGCGATGACACCGGGAATGGCCGTGGCGGTAAAGCTTTTCGGCGGCGGCGCTGCTTCCTGAGCGGCACGCGGCTCTGTGGACGCGGACATACCGGCCACCACACCCACAGCGACGACAAACATCAGTCTCAGCGACGCGCCACTATGGAATGACATGTTGCCTCCTCCTGGATCCGGCGATTCGGCACAATCAGCCTAGCGCCTTGCTTCTAGAGGACGAGCGTACTGCACGTACGAACCAGATTCTACTGTAGGCATCGGTCGCTGCTGGGCAAGCGCTCCAGCACTCCGTCGTACACGCTGGCGCCAATGGTGTGGCCATCCAGCGCTCGGCAGAATGCGCGATTCCATGTCCCATGTCCTTGGCTGTTGAAGCCCAGCGCCAAACGGTCGAACGCTTGACCAAGCGGGAACGGCAGTTCATCGCCGATAGCGGAAGTGCTCCGCCTCCTCGATTCAGACGCTCGCGCGTCGACCCGAACGAGCCGCCCCGCCAGAGTTCGCTCCAAAACCTCGCCTGGCCACCGAAGCCGGGGAGCAACGCGCCAATTGTGTACCGGCCCAACCTTCTCGGTCTCGTTGACCTAGGTCCTAGGTCCAATGGATCGCGGCCAGGGCATCTGTTTGATGGCGCCGGCTGCCGCTCGGAAGGACGCTTTTGCTGCGGTCCTTTCGATCTTTGCAGCAGGAGGAAAGCCATGGCTCGAGTCGCACAACAGACGGGCAGTGATAAGACCGCTATTCGTCCGTTTCGTGTGGATGTTCCGGAAGCGGAACTCGCCGAATTGCGCAAGCGCATCAACGCGACCAGGTGGCCCGAAAAGGAAACGGTCGCGGATCACTCGCAGGGCGTGCCGCTCGCGACGATGCAGAAGCTCGCCCGCTATTGGGCGACGGAATACGATTGGCGCAAGGTCGAGGCGAGACTGAATGCCCTGCCGAACTTCATCACCGAGATCGACGGGCTGGACATTCATTTCATTCACGTTCGTTCGAAGCATGAGAATGCGCTGCCGGTCATCGTCACGCATGGATGGCCCGGCTCGATCATCGAGCAGCTGAAGATTGTCGACCCGCTCGTCAATCCCACGGCGCATGGCGGCAAGGCATCGGACGCTTTCGATGTGGTGATTCCGTCGATGCCGGGCTACGGGTTTTCCGGCAAGCCGACCACGACCGGCTGGGACCAGGCGCGCATCGCGCGTGCCTGGGCGGTGCTGATGAAGCGCCTTGGGTACACGCGATATGTGGCGCAAGGCGGGGATTGGGGCGCGATTATCAACGACGTGATGGCCACGCAGGGACATCCGGAATTGATCGGTCATCCACACGAACCTGCCCGGCGCGATTCCACCCGAAATCAACAAGGCGGCCGCGGCCGGCAGCCCGCCGCCGTCGGGTCTCTCGGCCGAGGAAAAGCGCGCGTACGAGACGATTGTCGCTTTGTACAAGACCATTCCAACACAGTTTTTCATGGGGTCGCACCCGCAAACGCTGTACGGCATCGCGGATTCACCCGTCGGCGTGGCAGCCTGGTTGCTCGACCACGACCCGATTAGTTTGCGGCTCATCGCACGTGCTTTCGACGGGGAGTCGACAGGCCTTACCCGAGACGATGTGCTCGACAACGCCACGCTGTTCTGGTTGACGAACACGACAATCTCTGCGGCGCGTCTCTATTGGGAGGGGTTCGCGAAGACCGACTTGGGACCCAAGAACATCACCATCCCGGTTGCGGTGAGCGTCTTTCCTGACGAGGTCGTACCATACGCCGCGGAGCTGGGCGGAGCAGGCCTATCCCAACCTCATCCATTACAACCAGCTCGACAAGGGCGGGCACTTCGCGGCGTGGGAACAGCCGAAGCTCTTGGTGGATGAGATGCGCGCAGGGCTCAAGTCGCTGCGGTATAGTTCAAAGGTCGTACGGAGGATGACGCGTCTGACGTGCGCGTCATCCGCCGCGCGAACACCGCCACCTTCGCAAAACAATCATCATAGGTTCATGCTGGCGTCATGCAGGCGTCAAGCTGGCCGCGAACGTTCAACTTGCAGCTCGGAGAAGTTGAGCGGATGGCTAACTGAGGGGGTGCAAATCATGAACATTTGCAAGACAGCATTGGCGCTCGCCGCCGCGTTCGGCGTCCTTTCTTCCGTGACGCATGCCGCAGAGGCCCCGCCCACCGCGTCAGATTGTGACGGCGGCAGCTTAGAAGGATATGATGCACGTACTTCCAGTTACACGTTTACCAAGGCGGGCGCGTCATGGGCCCTAATTACCAACGCTCAAGTCTCGTCAGGGCCGTCCGGATCGCTTTTTGACAGAGATACCTATGCTGTCACCTTCTCGGCGCAAGCCAACAACAGCCAAGCAGGTACATCGTGGCTGGCGCAGGCGCAGTACGCTATTACTGGCGGTAGCGGCTGGGTCGATATGGACCCCGTCGGTCCCGTTACTTTTCATAGTGGGAGCGTTGCTCAAACCCACACGATGACTTGGTGCGAGAGGCTTTTCGTCCCCCAATGTTCCGTCCCTGGCTGCGACACCTCGATCGTTTTCCAAATCATTTGGTACAAGGTGGGCGGTGGCAATGCCATCGTCGACGATTTCACCCTGCAGGTCATGCAATTAGACTGATCGGCTGGCGCTTCAAGCTACGTCACGCGCCACGCGCCGGGATGGCGCACGGTGATCTCGCGCGCGCTGGTGACGGACTGTATCCCCACATGCTTCATCTCCGTGCGCAGCTCGTCGGCGGCTTGACCTTGCGGTAGTTGATCTCGGTGATCGGATCACGCTTCGGTTGGGGAACCGGCAGTACGTCACCCAGCTTGGGCTCACGCTTGTTGTTGCTGGCCATGACGGTCCTCCTGGTTCGACTGGACGTGTCGGGGGTCTTGATGGTTCCCGCGCAAATCTCCGAAGACCAGTTGGACCATGGTCCAAAATGAAGGTTCATGTCGGGATCGGGTCAGTTTCGGCCGGTCCAAGCCTGACGGGGATCTGATGATCGGGATGCAGGTAGAGCGTGCTCATCGCGAACCGCTCTTTCGACACGAGGAGAAGATGCTCGCCGTCTTTTGCCGTTATTGTATTCACGTTTGAACCGGAAAGTGCTAAAAATTTCTTACCAGCTTGCATAAGAATGCTCGTCATTCGCGCGTCACAAGTTGTGAGGGGCGTACGGGTTCCGGAAGTTCAGCGCTGAGGGGCGTACGGGTTCCGGATAGTTCAGCTAGATCAGAGTTTGGTCTCCGTTTTGGCGCGTGGCCGTGGCGGATTGAAAAGAGGGGCTGAATAGATGATCAGACAGAAACTCTTGCTCGGGGCCGCCATTGCGGCTTTCGGCATTATCCCCGTCGCACAGGCCGACCAGGTTGAGGTCAGCCAGACTGCGTCGTGGGACAATCGGGTTGACGTCGACCTCGCATGGTCGGTCGACATCAGCAAGTTCCTGAACATCGACGGCTCCATCTCGATCTCGGGTGAAGTCAACGACGCCTTTGCTCTCGCCCATGCGACGCTTGACGATAAGCAGATCGTCGACGGCAACTCGGTCGTGTTCGAGGACTATCAGAACGCCTATCAGGACTGGTCGACCGACGGCACCGGCGCTGAGCCGGGCCTCGGCCAGGGTCCTGGCGATGCGAACTACACGGAAGAGGGCACGGCGCAGGGTCCCGCGACGTACACCAACACCCTCACGGCCGGCGCCGGCACGCTCGGCAATGCTTCTGGCAATATCGGCCTGAACATGGCGGCTGGCGACTATAACCTGCAGGAAAATGCAGCGGTTATCTCTTCGGCGGACGCCTGGTCCTTTCCTTTTTCGGGTCACTACAGCGGCGCAGCCGAGGCCGGCAGCTTCTCGCTGCAGAACCTGTACAACAACGTCTTCAACGATCCCGCAGGTCAGGGCGAGGGCAACCCGCATACGGCCGAACTCGAGAACACCGATATCGACAACACGGTCGCATCGGTGCGGGCTTGGCCAACGGCGCCGACGGCAACATCGGCGTGAATGCGGCAGCTGGTGCGTTCAACATCCAGAAGAACGCTCTGGTCATCGCGACGGTCACGGGCGGCCATCTCGCCGAAGCCACGGCCGGCACGATGCAGGACATTGAAAACAACGTCAGCGTCGTCGAAGACGTGACCAACAACGTGAGCATCGGCGGCTCGCTGATTGGCGCTTCGGGCAACATCGGCGTCAACCTCGCGTCCGGCGTCGGCAATCTGCAGCTCAACACGCTCACGATTGCGAACGCTCTTATTCCGATTGTTGAAGGCGGCGTTACCGACACGATCCCCGGCGCCCCGGACTCATAACGGGAGGTTGGCAGCGAAGAGAGAGTATCAGTAGCGCCGGCAACGTCCGCGTTGGGTCAGAAGTGGGCCGCTCCAAGCCTCGCGACTATCGTCTGCGTTCGTTTCAAAAGCGGACGTAAGCGTGAGGGTTCACGCGATGCGCCACGCGCCCGGATGGCGGACCGTGATCTCGCTCGCGCCCGCAACGGACTGGATTCCCACGTGCTTCATTTCCGTGCGTAGCTCGTCGGCGAACATGTCCGTGACAAAGCGCGCGCCTGTTTCTCCCAACGCGCCGAGCCCGTAGAGGAACGGCCGCCCGATGAACGCCGCACTCGCGCCCAGAGCGACGCCCCGAAGGATATCCAGCCCGCTGCGGATGCCGCTGTCGATCATCACAGTCGCCCGCTTGCCGGCGACAGCCACGATAGCGGGCAGCATGTCGACGGAAGCCGGTGCGCCGTCGAAGTGACGCCCGCCGTGGTTGGACACGATCAGTCCGTCCACGCCCAGCGACACCAGGCGTTCGGCATCCTCAGGATGCAGCACGCCCTTGACGACGAACGCGCGCTTCCAGTGGTCGCGCAGCCGCGCGAGCTCATCCCAGGTGTGGCTGCCTCGCGCTTTCACCTGCATCGTCTCCGCGGTCGAATCGCGCGTGGCGCGACCCTCCGTGTACGGCACGATGTTCTCGGTGCGCAGCATTCCGGTCTTGTGCAGCGCCATCGCCCAGGCGGGTGAGGTCGCCACCTGAAAGAACGTCTTGGGGCCGATCTTGAACGGGACCTTCACGCCGTTGCGGATGTCCCGCGGCCGCTTGGATTTTCCGGCGCTGTCGATGGTGGGCACGAGCACATGCGCGCCCGCTTCGTCGGCGCGCTTCACGAGATCGAACGTGATCGCGTGGTCGTCTTGGGGAAAGCGGTAGAGCTGAAACCAGAACACGTCAGGCGCGATCTCGGAGATGCGCTCGATCGAGGCATTGGCGGGTGTTGCGAGAATATAGGGTACGCGCCGGCGCTGCGCCTCGCGCGCGAGAATGATCTCCGCGCCCGGCCACATCATGCCGGCCGAGCCCATCGGCGCCACGCCGAACGGCGCCGAATAGCGCCGGCCGAACAGCTCCACGTCGGTCGCGATGACGTCGGCATCGATGCAGTAGCGGGGGAGAAGCTCGATGTCCGCGAACGCGCGCAAATTGCGGCGCACGCACTCTTCATCGTTGGCGCCGCCGTCGACAAAATCGAAGGCAAAGTTCGGCACGCGCCGCCGCGCGTGGCTCCGCAAGCTCTCGATCGTCGGAAACCGCCGGCGGAGCTTCTCGCCGTGTGCGGCCGCGTCGGCCTTCGTCCGTGTCTGAGGGGAATTCCTGTCCAACATTTTCCGAATAGCCTCAGACCGGGGCAGCATCCGACCCATACCATTGTCATGGCCCGCGCACGCGGGCCATCCAGCGGATACGGCACCCACTGCATATCATAGGCCTATTGAAATAGGAATAGGACCACTATAGCCTGCTCTGGCCTACGACACGACGCAAAGGAACGCGCAGTGATTTTCGTCTCTTTTGGCCATCCCCTTGTTCGATCAAGGACTTCCTTGAGCATCGCGAAATTCGAGCAAACACAGTATTGAAAACTAAAATCATGCAACAGAAACAGTATCTTGCATGGAGGTCACCCAAACGCGATTTGTGGTCGTGGGAAGCACCGCTACAAGGACTGGGACCGAGCAGGAAATGATGTACGCAGCGCCCGCCGGTACTAGAGTCACGGCGCCACGAGCTCGATGTCCAAGAGGACCGAACGCGGGTCAAAACGCAGATGAAGCGCGCTGTCCTCTGTGCTTGCCTAATGCTTGGCGTCGCTTCGGGCGCGCTCGTCTCGTGCGGGCCTGAGCAGGCCACCACCACAGGGACCGCGGATTTTGCCTACGGCCTGACCGAGATGGGCGCCGCAGCGTTCATCGCCAAGGCCGAAACCGACCTCATGCAGATGAGCGAATATTCCTCGCGCGCCTCCTGGGTGATGAACACCTACATCACCGAGGACACGCAGTGGCTTCAGGCGCGCGCGAGCGCGGAATCGAACACGCTCCAGACACGCTATGCGCGCGATGCGGCGCGCTTCGACGGAGTCGAGACCGGTCCCGTCATCCGTAGGAAGCTGGACATCCTGAAGCGCGGAATCACGATGCCGGCACCCTCGCGGCCGGGTGCGGCGCAGGAGCTCGCCACGATCAACTCGCGTCTCGAAGCGGCCTACTCGACGGGCAAGTTCAGCCACAAGGGCAAGGAGATCGCGCTCGACGACGCCGAGGAAATCCTCCGCACGTCGCGCGATCCTGACGAGCTCCAGGCGATCTGGGAAGGCTGGCACGGCATCTCGCCCTCGATGCGGAACGACTACGCGAGCTTTGTGTCGCTGGGCAACGAAGGCGCGCGCGAGCTCGGCTTCGGCGACGTCGGGCAGATCTGGCGCTCGTGGTACGACATGGAGCCCGACGCGTTCGCGGCCAAGATGGACGCGCTGTGGGCCCAGGTCGCGCCGCTCTACAACAATCTGCACTGCTACGTGCGGGGCCGCCTCAACGCGCGATACGGCGAGACGGTGCAGCCGGACGTAGGTCTGATCCGCGCCGATCTCACCGGCAATATGTGGGCGCAGCAATGGGGCAACATCTACGACGTCGTCGCGCCCGAGACGGCGCGCTCGAGCTACGACCTGAACGCTATCCTTCAGCGTCAGAATTTCGATGCGGTGAAAATGGTCAAGACCGGCGAGGGCTTCTACACCTCGCTCGGTCTGCCCCCGTTACCCGAAACCTTCTGGCGGCGCTCGCTGCTGACGCGTCCGCGCGACCGCGAAGTCGTGTGCCACGCCTCCGCCTGGGACATCGACGACAAGGACGACATCCGCATCAAGATGTGCACGCGCGTGAACGCGGATGATTTCGACACGGTCCATCACGAGCTCGGGCACAATTTCTATCAGCGCGCCTATGCCGGGCAGGACTACATCTTCCGCGGCGGCGCCAATGACGGCTTCCACGAGGCCATCGGCGACTTCGCCGGCCTGAACGCGCAGACGCCGACCTATCTCAACCAGATCGGTCTGCTCGACCGCGTGCCCGGCACCGAGGAGGACATTCCGTTCCTCTTGAAGATGGCGCTCGACAAGATCGCCTTCCTTCCCTTCGGGCTTCTGATCGACAAATGGCGCTATGGCGTGTTCTCCGGCGCGACCCCGCCCGAGCGCTACAACGATTCCTGGTGGGAGCTGCGCGCCCGCTATCAGGGCATGGGGCCGCCGAAATTGCGCCCGGTGGAAGCCTTCGATCCCGGCGCCAAGTACCACATCCCGGGCAACACGCCTTATGCGCGCTACTTCCTGGCGTTCATCTACGAGTTCCAGTTCTACCGCGCGGCCTGCCGCGACGCCGGCTGGCAGGGGCCGCTCAATAGATGCTCCGTGTACGGAAATAAAGCGGTCGGCGAGAAGCTGAACGCCATGATGCAGATCGGTCAGTCCCGCCCGTGGCCCGAGACGCTCGCCGCCTTCACCGGCGAGACCGATGCGGATGCGAGCGCGATCCGCGACTACTTCGCGCCGCTCGACGCCTGGCTCACCGAGCAGAACCGCGGCCGCACCTGCGGCTGGTGAGTGGGCTCAATGCGTGCCCAGCACCTGCGCCACAAACGCAGGGGAGGGGTCCTTCGCCAGCGCGAGCATGGCGAGCACGCGCGCCTTCTGCGGCGTCAGATTGTCGGCCGAGATGTACGGGTTCTCGGTGTTGATGCGTCCGAGCCCGCCGCGGTTCGACATGATGACGATGACGCCCTGGTCCTTCAGGCGGTTCAGCATCTGATACTGCGCGGGCGTGCCGGCGCCGGTCGGAAAGCCCGCGACCACGATCGCCTTCGCACCCGCCTTCACCGCGGCGTCGGCAAGCGCGCCGTCCGAATCCGCGTACGCGTAGATGATGTCGACGCGCGGAAGCTGATCGGCGCGCGTGATGGTGGGCGCGAGCCTGACGTCCGAGCGCGTCGTGTGCTTGTAGACCGGCTGGTTGTAGAACGTGACCTTGTCGCCATCGACGAGGCCGAGCGCGCCGGTGTCGCCGGACTCCCAGGTCTCGACGCGCACCGTGACGCGCTTCGTCACATCGCGCGCGGGATGGATCTTCTCGTTCACGACCAGCAGCACGCCCTTGCCCGTGGCGTTCGGATCGGCGGCGACCCGGATCGCGTCGAAGAGATTGCGCGTGCCTTCCTGGCCGAGCGTGTTCTGCTGGCGCTGCGCCGCCGTGATCACGACCGGCTTCGTGCTGTTCACGTTGAGCGAGAGGAAGTACGCCGTCTCCTCCGACGTGTTCGAGCCGTGCGTGACGACAACGCCCGCGACTTGCGGCTCGTTCGCGAGGATGCGGTTCACCGCGGCCGAGATGTCGAGCCAGTTCTGCACCGAGATCGCGGACGAGCCGACACGGATCAGATCGACCACCTCGATCCGCGCGTGGTTCGCGATCTCGGGGATCTGCGCGAGCACGGTGTCGACCGCCATGCGCCCGGTGGGCGAGTTCGCGATCGTGCCGCCGGTGGCGACGATCTTCACCAGCGGCTTCTGCGGCGCGGGCGCCGCGAGGCTGAGGGACGGCGCAAGCAGCGCGAATGTGAGCGCGGACGCCCCGATCAGCGCCTGACGGCGGGTGTGCATGGACTCTCTCCCGATGCTCTATCGTACCGCGATGGGCGCGACCGTCGAACCCGTCGCCCCTTCGAGCTTGAGCGGCTGAAGGATCAGCGCGAACTCGTACACGTTCTTCGCCGCGAGCTCATCGAGCTTCAGGTTCTCGAGCAGATGCACGCCGTTCACCACCAGCGTGAGCTGATGGATCGGGATCGAGAGCGCCTTGTCCGGGTTCGGGTTCACCTCGACCGGCGCGGTGTCGGCGCCCAAGCAGCATCGGGTCCTTCGCGATCAGGAACTGCGCGGCCGGAACGCCGATGCCGGGATTGCCGCGTGCGTAGCGCGCATTGTCCTTGCCCCACAGCGTGCCCCAGCCGGTGTGGACGATGACCGCGTCGCCGGCGTTGATCGTCGTGTTCTGCCGCTTCATCGCGCCTTCAAGATCGGCGACGGTGATCTCATACGCGTCGCCCAGCATGGCGACGCCCTTGAACTTGGCGACATCGAGCAGCACGCCGCGCGTGAACAGCGCGCCTACGTTCTGAATGCCGAGCTTGCTGAAGCCGGCGCGGCTCGCGATCTCGTTCAGCTTGAAGCAGTTGTACAGCGAGTTGCCGTGCGTCTGATGCGCAAACCCGTCGAACTGCGTGCCCACCTGACCGATCTCGGCCACCACCAGCTCTTCGTTGCTGATGCGCTGGTTGGCGCCGTTGGGCGGGGTCGCTGGTTTGGGGAGCGGCTCGAACCGACGGCCGGCGGACAGCGGCATGTTGGGCGTCAGCACGTGGCCGAGCTCGATCACCTCGCCGGTCCTGATCAGCTTCGCCGCGTTCAGGACGGTCGTGGCCTTCATGTGATTGCCCGCGCCGCGCTGATCGCCGGCGCCCCATTTCGACGGGCAGCGCTGGCTCTCGGGCGGCGGCACCCAGGACGGCGTCTGCGCGGCGGTTGCGGCGACGGCCGCGATCAACGCGCGCCGACGATCGATGATCGTGAATGCGAGCTTCATGGTGTCCTCCCCGTATCGTTGCCGCAAAGCATGCGCGGAAGCGGGAAGGGCGGCAAGGCCAATTGGACATCACGCCTTCCGGAGAACGCGTCTGAGCATCCTCCAGACCGGTGCGATGACTTGCCCGATCACCGGAATCAACGCCGCACCGATGATGAGGCCGATCACGCCGGAGCCGGCCGCGGTGACGAGCCATTCGACAAATCCGGCGATCGCCGGCAGTGCGTGGCCGGCGGCGACAGCGGCCGAATGGATGATCTCCTCGGGCCCGTGCAGTCCGAACTCGGCGAGCCCGTGCACGATGATGGAGCCGCCGACCCAGATCATCGCCGCCGTGCCAATTCCGCCGAGCGCCGAGAGGAACACGGGCATGCCGAGCACGAGCCCCCGTCCGAGCTGCCCGCGAAAGACGACCCGCCATTGTGGGCCGCGGATTTGCCGCGAGCCCCACGCCGACATCGTCGGCCTTCACGATGAGGGCGACGGCGCCGTAGACGCCGACGGTGATGGCGATGCCGACAAGCGCCAGAATGATCGCCTGATTGAGCAGGTTCGCATCGGGCACAGAGGCAAGCGCAATCGCCATGATCTCGGCGGAGAGGATGAAGTCCGTCTTGATCGCGCCCGCGACCTTCTCGTCCTCGAGCGTTTGAGGATTGAGCGCGACCGTCTCGAGCTTCGCCTCGTGCGCATGCGCCTGATGCGGCATCAGGCGCTCGAACACCTTCTCGGTACCCTCGTAACAGAGATAAGCGCCGCCGATCATGAGGAGCGGCGTGATGGCGCCGGGAAGCGCGTAGCTGAGCAGCAGGCAGAGCGGCAGCAGGATCAGGAGCTTGTTCTTCAGAGAGCCGACCGCGATCCTGCGCACGATGGGAAGCTCGCGCTGGGCGGTGAAGCCGATGACGTAGCGCGGCGTGACCGCGGCGTCGTCGATGACGACGCCCGCGGCCTTGACGCCCGCCTTGGCGGCTTGCGCCGCGACGTCGTCGATCGAGGCCGCCGCGACCTTGGCGATGGCGGCGACGTCGTCGAGCAGAGCAATCAGTCCAACGCTCACGGAACCCCAGCCGTTCGAAGCACGTGCCGCGAAGATAGCGCGTCTATAGGTTCCCGCAGCGCGCCCATCCTCGAATTTATACGCCGATGACTCGATCTTGATCGCGCAAGTCTTGGCGGAGTTTCGATATGCGTAGCGGCGTCATCACACGCCCCTGGTGTTAGCGAGGCCGAACGGAAGACCACATTGGTCGGCCGACGGCGATCCGCCGAAGCGGCCGATGTCATCGGCGAGTGGCGTGAGCCAGCGCGCTGGGCTTTGCCTGCTCGTCTGCGCTGGCTGTCGGCGGCGGCATCTCCGCACCCTGAGCGTGGCGTCTATATGAAATCTATATGCGGAAGCCCGGCTGCGCCTCCTCGAATTTCTATCCCTGAACTCCGATCTTGAGTTCCGCAAGTCACCGGGGAACCGATCGATGCTTGATGCTCTCTTCCTTGCGGCCGTTGTGGCCTTCTTTGTCGGAAGCGTCGCCTACGCCCATTTCTGCGAACGCGCCTAGGGAGAACGGGTCATGGGCTTCGACTATGGACTGGGAGCGATCGCGACGCTGGCGCTCCTTATCTATCTCACCTACGCGCTGATCCGTCCCGAGCGGTTCTGAGGACTCATCACCATGACAGTCAACGGCTGGCTTCAGATCGCGCTCTATTGCCTGATCATCGTCGCCATCACCAAGCCGATCGGCGGCTACATGACGCGCGTCTTCAATGGCGAGCGCACGTTCCTGTCGCCCGTGCTAAGGCCGGTCGAGCGGCTTCTCTACGGGTTGAGCAGAGTCGACGAGAAGGAAGAGCAGCATTGGCTCACCTATGCGGTGGCGATGCTGGCCTTCAGCCTTGTGGGCGTCGTCTCGCTTTACGCGATCCAGCGGCTTCAGCACGTGCTGCCGTTCAATCCGCAAGGTCTGCCGGCGGTCAGCGATCACCTCGCGTTCAACACCGCGGTGAGCTTCGTCTCCAACACGAACTGGCAGTCCTACGTCCCCGAACAGACGATGAGCTATTTCGTGCAGATGACGGGACTGACGGTGCACAATTTCGTCTCCGCGGCGACCGGCATCGCGCTCGCGGTGGCATTTATTCGCGCGTTTGCGCGGCGCTCGGCGAAGACCGTCGGCAATTTCTGGGTCGATCTCACGCGCTGCACGCTCTACGTGCTGCTGCCGATCTCGATCGTGGTGGGGCTGTTCTTCGTCTGGCAGGGGATGCCGCAGAACCTCAACGCCTACGTGAGCGCGACGACGCTCGAAGGCGGGATGCAGACGATTGCGCAAGGTCCGGTGGCTTCGCAGGAAGTCATCAAGATGCTGGGCACCAATGGCGGCGGCTTCTTCAACGCCAATTCCGCGCATCCTTATGAAAATCCGAATGCCATCACGAATCTGATTCAGATCATCCTGATCTTCTCGTCTCGGCGCGGGCCTGACCAACGTGTTCGGCCGCATGGTGAAGGATCAGCGGCAGGGCTGGGCGGTGTTCGCCGCGATGGGCGTGCTGTTCCTGGCCGGCGTCTCCGTCGCGTACTGGGCCGAGGCGCCGGGGAACCCCGCGTTCGCGCGTTTCAATGTCGATCAGGTCGCAACCGAGCTGCAATCCGGCGGCAACATGGAAGGCAAGGAGGTCCGCTTCGGGATCGCGAACTCCGCGTTGTTCGCGACCATTACGACGGCAGCGTCCTGCGGCGCGGTCAACTCCATGCACGACAGCTATATGCCGCTCGGCGGCATGATCCCGCTCGTCAACATGCTGCTCGGCGAAGTCATCGTCGGCGGCGTGGGCGCGGGGCTTTACGGGATGCTGCTGTTCGCCATCCTCGCCGTGTTCGTGGCAGGGCTGATGGTCGGACGCACGCCGGAATATCTCGGCAAGAAGATCGAAGCCAAGGAAGTGAAGATGGCGATGCTCGCCATCCTGATCCTGCCGCTGTCGATCCTGGGCTTTACTGCCATCGCGACCGTGGTGCCGGTCGGGCTCGCTGGGCCGTTGAACACCGGACCGCACGGCTACGCCGAAATTCTCTACGCCTATACGTCGGGCACGGCGAACAACGGCAGCGCGTTTGCGGGACTGACCGCCAACACGCCCTTCTACAACACGACGCTTGGCTTCGCGATGCTGATCGGGCGCTTCCTGATGATCGTGCCGATGATGGCGGTCGTGGGATCGCTGGCAGGCAAGACGATCGTTCCCGCGTCCGGCGGCACGTTCCCGACGCACACGCCGCTCTTCGTCGGCCTGCTCGTGGGCGTCGTGCTCATCATGGGCGGTCTTACCTATTTCCCCGCGGTCGCGCTCGGTCCTGTGGTCGAGCATTTCGCGATGAACGCGGGCCAGCTCTTCTGAAGGTGCATCATGGACACCGTCGTCTCACAACCGGTCGCCGTCGACAGACTCCGCAAGCGCGTTCTGACGAAGACGCTGACGGACAAGAACATCCTGGTGCCCGCCATCTGGGAGTCGTTCAAGAAGCTCAATCCGCGCGCGATGTGGCGCAATCCGGTGATGTTCGCGGTCGAGATCGTGGCCATGCTGACGACGATTCTCTTCGTGCGCGATATCGTCATCGGCGCCGAGGGCCTGGGCTTCTCGTTCCAGATCAATCTCTGGCTCTGGTTCACCGTGCTGTTCGCGAATTTCGCCGAAGCCGTCGCCGAAGGTCGGGGCAAGGCGCAGGCCGCTTCCTTGCGCAAGACGAAGACGCAGGCAGGCGCGAAGCTCGATAGAGCCGGACGGCTCGATGCGCTCGGTGCCGGCGTCGTCGCTCAAGCCGGGCGACATCGTGCTGGTGAGCGCGGGCGAGCTCATCCCGAGCGACGGCGACGTGATCCAAGGCGTCGCCTCGGTGAATGAGGCCGCGATCACCGGCGAATCCGCGCCCGTGATCCGCGAGAGCGGCGGCGACCGTTCGGCGGTGACCGGCGGCACGCTCGTCATCTCCGACTGGATCCGGGTGAAGATCACCGCGGCGCAGGGCTCGACGTTCCTCGACCGCATGATCGCGCTCGTCGAAGGCGCGGCGCGCCAGAAGACGCCGAACGAGATCGCGCTGAACATCCTGATCGCAGGCATGACGATCATCTTCATCTTCGCGGTCGCCAGCATCCCGAGCTTCGCGACGTTCGCGGGCGGCCAGCTTTCGGTGCTGGTGCTGGTCGCGCTGTTCGTGACGCTCATTCCGACCACGATCGGAGCGCTGTTGTCGGCGATCGGCATCGCCGGCATGGACCGCCTCGTGCGCTTCAACGTGCTCGCGATGTCGGGGCGCGCGGTCGAGGCCGCGGGCGACGTCGATACGCTGCTGCTCGACAAGACGGGCACGATCACGCTCGGCAATCGCCAGGCGACGCAGTTCCTGCCGATGTCCGGTGTGAACGAGCGCGATCTTGCCGATGCCGTCCCAGCTCGCGTCGCTCTCGGACGAGACGCCCGAGGGACGCTCGATCGTCGTGCTGGCCAAGGAGAAATACGACATCCGCGCGCGCGACATGGCGACGTTGAACGCGCGGTTCATCCCGTTCTCGGCCCAGACGCGCATCTCCGGCGTCGATTGCGACGGCATGGTCATCCGCAAGGGCGCGGTGGATGCGGTGTTGGCTCATGCGGGCGCCGAGGGCACTCCGGAAGCGCGCGAGCTGAACGCCATCGCCGAGCGGATCGCAAAGTCCGGCGGCACGCCGCTCGGCGTCTCAAAGGACCGCCGTCTTCTGGGCGTGATCCAGCTCAAGGACATCGTCAAGGGCGGCATCCGCGACCGTTTCGCGGCGCTGCGCAAAATGGGCATCCGCACGGTGATGATCACCGGCGACAATCCGCTGACCGCCGCTGCTATCGCCGCGGAATCGGGAGTCGACGATTTTCTCGCGCAGGCGACGCCCGAAACCAAGCTCAAGCTCATCCGCGACGAGCAGGCGAAAGGGAAGCTGGTCGCCATGTGCGGCGACGGCACGAACGACGCGCCGGCGCTGGCTCAGGCCGATGTCGGCGTCGCCATGAACACGGGAACGATGGCGGCGCGCGAGGCCGGCAACATGGTCGATCTCGATTCCGATCCGACCAAGCTCATCGAGATCGTGGAGATCGGCAAACAGCTGCTGATGACGCGCGGCGCGCTGACCACGTTCTCGATCGCGAACGACGTGGCGAAGTATTTCGCCATCATCCCCGCGATGTTCATTGCATTCTATCCGCAGATGCAGGCGCTGAACGTGATGAATCTGGCGACGCCGCAAAGCGCGATCCTGTCGGCCATCATCTTCAACGCGCTGATCATCATCGCGCTCATTCCGCTGGCGTTGCGTGGTGTTACGTACCGGCCGGTTGGCGCGGCGACGGTCTTGCGGCGCAATCTTCTCATCTACGGCCTTGGCGGGATCATCGTCCCCTTCGTGGGGATCAAGCTGATCGATCTCGCCGTGACCGCCGTTGGTCTCGCGTAAGGACGAAGCCATGCTGAAACAACTCTATCCGGCGTTCATGATGCTGCTGTTGCTCACGGTCATCACGGGGATCATCTATCCGCTCGGGATGACGGGCATCGCTCAGGCGGTGTTCCCTCATCAGGCGAATGGCAGCCTGATCGAGCAGGACGGCAAGGTCATCGGCTCCGAGCTGATCGGCCAGAGCTTTGCCGGCGAGCGGTACTTCCACGGCCGTCCGTCGGCCGCCGGCATGGGCTACGACGCGGCCGGTTCGTCGGGCTCGAACTTCGGTCCGACGTCGCAGAAGCTGATCGAGCGGGTCACCGCGGACGCTGCCAAGCTTGCCGAGGAGAACCCGTCCTCGCCGGTGCCGGTCGATCTGGTGACGGCGTCGGCGAGCGGGCTTGATCCCGACATCACGCCGGCCGGCGCGCTGTTCCAGGTCCCACGCGTGGCGCGCGTGCGCGGACTGAGCGAGGAGCGTGTGCGGCAGCTCGTCGACGAGCACACCGAAGGCCGCTTCCTCGGCATCATCGGCGAGCCGCGTGTCAATGTGCTCCGTCTTAACCTTGCGCTCGATGCGCTTGCAGGGCTGAGGCCAAACGCCTCTGCACGGCTCTCCGAATAAGCGTAAACTGCGCGTCCGGAGAGTGCGTCGATGACTGAGGAACGGCCGGACCGCGAGTCGAGGCCATCGCCCGAAGCGCTGCTGAAGCAGGCCTCGCAGGAAAACCCGGGGCGCGGGCGGCTCAAGATTTTCCTGGGCGCTGCGCCGGGCGTCGGGAAGACGTATGAGATGCTGTCGCAGGGGCGTCAGCGCCGGCGCGACAATGTCGATACGGTGATCGGCGTCGTCGAAACGCACGGTCGTATCGAGACGGACCTTCTCACCAAAGGGTTCGAGACGGTTCCGAAGAAGCGCATTCTCTATAAGGGCCAGGTGCTGGCGGAGATGGATTTGGACGCCATCCTGCAGCGGCGTCCGCGTCTCGTGCTGGT
Organism: uncultured Alphaproteobacteria bacterium; assembly: GCA_963708555.1. Lineage (GTDB taxonomy): Bacteria > Pseudomonadota > Alphaproteobacteria > Micropepsales > Micropepsaceae > CAIYRG01. The sequence continues at coordinate 28,145 of CAVPTF010000003.1, forward strand.
CGACGAGCTGGCCCATACCAATGCGCCAGGCAGCCGCCATCCCAAGCGCTATCTCGACGTGGAAGAGCTGCTCGCAGCCGGCATCGACGTGTACACCACGCTGAACGTGCAGCACATCGAGAGTCTCAACGATGTGGTGGCGAAGATCACGCGCGTTCACGTGCGCGAGACGGTGCCCAATTCGATCATCGATCGCGCCGACGAAGTCGAGCTGATCGACCTGACGCCGGAGGACCTGATCCAGCGCTTGAGGGAGGGCAAGGTCTATATGCCCGCCCAGGCCGAGCAGGCGGTCCGCAACTATTTCGTACCGGGCAATCTCACTGCGCTGCGCGAGCTCGCGCTTCGCCGCACGGCGCAGCGGGTCGACGAGCAGATGGTCGACTTCATGCGCGCTCACGCCATCGCCGGGCCGTGGGAAGCGAGCGAGCGCGTGCTTGTCTGCGTGAGCGAGAATCCAAGCGCGACGTCGCTCATTCGCTATGCGCGGCGGCTCGCGGATCGGCTGCATGCGTCATGGAGCGCGATCCACATCGAAACCACGCGCTCCCACCGGTTGAGTGTAGCGGAGCGCGATAGGATCGCCGAGGCCTTGCGCCTCGCGCAGCGCCTGGGCGCGCAGGCGGTGACGATCCCGGCTGCCGACGCCGCGGATGGCATCGTCGAGTACGCGCAGGCGAACAACTACACGCACATCATCATCGCGAGATCGGATCGTTCGCGCTGGTCGGAGATGCTGCGCGGTTCCGTGACGCATCGGCTGATACGGCGGGCGGGCGGGATCAGCGTGCACGTCATCGCGCCCGAACGGGCTCCAGAGGGCGACGAGGAGGGGGCACCGCCCGCGCGCCGGGTAAGCCCGACCACGGGACCGGAGCCGCGCGACTACGCCGAGAGCCTCGGCGCTGTTCTGATCGCGCTCGCGGTCGGCCTTCTTCTGCAGCAGATCCTCGGCATCGCGAGTATCGCGCTCGTCTTCCTGACTGCCGTGCTGGTCAGCGCCATAGCTCACGGGCTCTGGCCCGCGTTGGTGGCGAGCGTGGTGAGCGCGCTTGCCTACAATTTCTTCTTCCTGCCGCCGCTCTACACCTTCACGATCACGGATCCAGAGAACGTCGTGACGTTGTTCTTCTTTACGCTCACCGCGGTTGTAGCGAGCAATCTGACCGCTCGTGTCCGCGACCAAGCGCTTGTCGCGCGCAACCGCGCCAAGATGACCGAGGACCTCTACCAGTTCAGCCGCAAATTGGCGGGCGTGGTCGCGCTCGACGATCTTTTGTGGGCGACGGTCTATCAGATCGCGGCGATGCTGAAGGTGCGCGTCGTTCTCCTCCTGCCGGAGGACGACACGATCACCGTCCGCGCAGGCTATCCGCCTGAGGATACGCTCGAGGAAGCCGACCTCGCAGCCGCCAAGTGGGTCTGGCAAACGGGACGCGAGGCCGGGCGCGGCTCGGATACGCTTCCGGGCGCGAAATGGCTGTTCCTCCCCATGCGAACCGCACGTGGCAATGTCGGCATAGTGGGGCTGGACAGCGATCGTTCCGGGCCTCTGCTCAATCCCGATCAGCGGCGCCTGTTCGATGCCTTGGCCGATCAGGCGGCGCTCGCCATCGAGCGGATCAATCTCGCGCAGGATGTGGATCGCGCCCGCATTGCCGCCGAAACGGAAAAGCTGCGCTCTTCGATGCTGACGTCGATCTCGCACGATCTGCGAACGCCGCTCGCCTCGATCCTGGGCTCCGCGACCAGCCTCAAGACCTATCGCTCGACATTGGACGAGGCCGAGCAGAGCCAGCTCATCGAAACGATCCAGGAAGAGGCCGAACGGCTCAACCGGTTCATCTCCGATCTCTTGGACATGACGCGGCTTGAGGCCGGCGCGATCCAGCCGAAGGGCGAGATCGTCGATTTGAGCGATATCGTCGGCAGCGCGCTCCGCCGGGCGCAGGCGATCCTCGCAGGCCATCACGTCAAGATCGCGCTCCAGCCGGATCTCCCGATGGTGAAGCTCGATCCGGTGCTCTTCGAGCAGGTGCTGTTCAATCTCTTCGACAACGCCGCCAAATATGCTCCGGACGGCACCACCATTTCCGTGGCCGCCGAGCAGACGGGCCAATCCATCACTGTGCGCGTGCTGGACGAGGGCGAGGGCATTCCGGAAGCCGATCTCGAGAAGATCTTCGACAAGTTCTATCGCGCCCGGGCCGGCGACCGGCAGCGCGCGGGCACGGGACTTGGCCTCGCCATCTGCCGTGGTTTCGTCGAAGCGATGGGCGGAACGATCAGCGCCGCCAATCGCGATGACCGCAAGGGCGCGGTCTTCACCATCCGATTGCCCCTGCCTGCGCAGGTCGAGACCGCCCGGGAGCACGCCGCATGACGGCCGGGTCGCTTCCCTCAAAGGTTCTCGTGGTCGATGACGAACCGCCGATCCGGCGGTTCCTTCGGACGAGCCTCACGGCACAGGGTTATGAGATCGTCGAAGCCGAAAACGCGAAGGACGCATTGGGTCAGCTCAGCCGCAATCGCATCGATGTGATCGTCCTCGATCTGGGCCTGCCCGACATGGACGGTCTCGAGATCCTCAAGCATGTGCGGGAGTCGGGCTCCGACATTCCGGTTATCGTTCTCTCGAGCCGGACCAACGAGCCGGAGAAAGTCAAAGCGCTCGATCTCGGCGCCGACGATTACGTCACGAAGCCCTTCGGAATTGAGGAACTCCTTGCGCGGCTGCGCGCGGCGCAGCGTCACCGCCTCCAGCAGCATGGCGAACGGCCGATCTTCAGGAGCGGCGATCTCGCCGTCGACCTGGTGCGGCGTACGGTGACCGTCCGCGGACAAGAGGTGAAGCTGACGCCGCGCGAATACGATCTGCTGCGATTGCTGGTCGCTCATGCGGGGAAGGTGCTCACGCACAAATTCATCCTGCGCGAGGTGTGGGGCTCCGAAGCGGACGTGCAGTACTTGCGCATCTACATCCGCACGCTGCGTCAGAAGATCGAGCCTGTGCCCGAGACGCCACAATACATCCTGACGGAGCAGGGCGTCGGCTACCGCCTCAAGGCGCCCGACTGAGCGCTACGAACTCGGCAGGTATATCGCCGATACGCGCGGCTTAAGGGCGGCGGTTACGGCGGCGACATCCTCCAGCACGCCTTGCATCCGCTCGCCCATGATCACGACGGTCTTGACGCCGGGGACGAACTCGTTCGGGAACGCCGCGCGGATCTTGTCGACGGTGCCGCCGTCGATGGTGACCTTGGAGCCGCCGGGACGCGTGAGCGTCGCGATCACAGTGGTCGGCTGTACCGGCTGTACCGGAGCGGTCGGCTCTTCGATGCCGAGGATCGCGTAAACGCGCTTGATGTAGTCGCGCGTCTCTTTCGGCAGCTTGCGCTTACCCGCCGACTGCGCTTCGAGCGTCGCCGGGCCCGCATTGTAGGCGGCAAACATTTTCGGATAGCCGTACTTCTCCTCCAGCCAGCGAAGATAGGCGGTGCCCGCGAGGATGTTGTCGCGCGGATCGTGAGGATCGTCACCGAGACTGTAGGCCTGCCGCATGTCTTGGTACGTCTCGGGCATCACTTGCATGATGCCCATTGCGCCGGCGGTGGACGTGATCGGCTGATTGTCGTCGGAGAGCGTGCGGCCGCCGCTCTCCACGCGGATCACGGCCTTGATCCAGTCGGTGGAAATCTTGAAGCGGCGCGACGCTTCCTTGATGTGGGGCGTCCAACGATCGATGAGCTCTGCGGTGCTCATCGCCTGTTCCTTCGCAAGCGCTTTGGTGTCTGCGGGCGCTTTCGTGATGGAGACGGGTCGCAACGCGACGATCTGTGGCGCCTCGTCCATGGGCGGCATCGGGCCGGCAAAAGCAGCGGACGAAGCGAAAACAATCGCTGGAATCGCGATCGTTGCAGACAGCAGCTTCGCGATACGACAAGAAAAGACGGTTGGCATTCCGGTGCTTTGGGCCTGCGCTTCGAGGGCGATTGAACACAGCGCCCAATATTTCATCGGCCCATGACATAGCGACAGCGTATGGGCCGTACAAGCGGAAGCGTGATCGTGCGATGGAAACCTGCCGAAAGACACCGAACTACGCAACAAAACAGCGCCGGGCCTTCGCGCTCGGTTTCAATCTTGCGCCTCAACCTTCGCCGCGGATTTCTCACCAAAAGCTCACAGCAGAGTTGCCGACAGCGGAACATGCTGTCCACCGTTACGTTTTAGGTGTGGAAGGGCTCGGGGATCGGTAGAGGACACCACCATGAAAATTCAGGCTTCCGCGGCGTTGATGTCGCTCGTTTTGGTCACAGCTCTCGGCGGGTGTGCCGCGTCGGCGGAGCCGTCCTATGATCGGCCCATATCGCGCCCGATCCAATACAGCCAGTATCCGGATCAGCGCCAAGATCCCTACTACTATCCGCAGGATCGCTATTACCAGGGCGACCGTCGCGGCGGCTACTATCCGCCCCCGCGCGACGCTTATGATGGTCCGTTGTGGCGTCCCGGCGACGTGCTTCCGCCGAGCGGACTCGATTATGTCGTCGACGATTGGGAACCGCGCGGTCTCGTACGCCCGCCCGGCGGTCATTTGTGGGTGCGCGTTGGATACCAGTTCATCCTTGTTCGCGAACGCGACCGGATGATTTCGCGTGTGATCAATTTCGGCTGACGGCGATCGTCCTCCGCTATGCGGGTCTTTGTCAGCGGTGCGACAGGCGTCGTTGGCAAGGGCTGGCCCGCCATGCTCGCCCAAATGAACCAGGCCTAGAAGCTGCACGGACACCGCTGTTACACTCTCCAGGGGGAGGAGCAGCGATATGGACTTCAACAAGGAGCTGGGAACGGCGGCCATCTTTGCGCAGGGCGCATGGATTGTCGCCGGCCTGTATTTCTATCTCATGACCCCCGGCGCATCGCTGTTGACGGCCTCGGCGGGCGCGTACTTTGTCGGCGGTCTCTTTGTGTCGGCCGCGATCTTCGGGATGGCGTTCTACGGTTTGAGGCGCGGCATCGCGAGCGTGTCGCCCGTGCCGGCGGATGGTCCTGCCGAGCGCTCGTCGCCCGTGTTCACATGGGTTCTGCCCGTCGTCGAAGCCGTCGTGATTTTCGTGGCGGCCGGCTGGACATTCGAGCAGCTCGAAACATTCCGCGCGGGCGTGCCCGTGCAGTATGTGCAGCAGCGCGACGATTTCGACTATGCGTTCAAGGCGTTTGAGGTCGCGAGCAGGCTCGAAGAACAGGCAAAGACAGGACGGGAAACGGGCCAGATCGATTCAGACGTCGAAACGCGACTGGTCGAGCTCATGGAAGCCGGCGTCGCGCGCGGGAGCCGCGTCGGCGACGAATTCCTGATCTATCTCGATCCCGCGCTGCCGCAGCCTTACCGGACGCAGCTCATTCGCGGGCACGAGCTGCTCGCTCAAGGACGCCGAAGCGGCGATGTCACCAAGCAGACCGAAGGCAACGAGCTGGTGCGCACGTTCTACCAGGACTTCCTGCCGCCAAAGGCGGACGCGATCCTCGCCAAGATGGGCGTGCAGCCTCAGTAGCCGAAGCCGGTGTCAGCCGCGGCTGCCCGGACAGAGCTCGAGCGTCACATCCGGCCAGCCGGCGGTGGGAGCGCGCAGCGGCGAGATCGTCAGCTTTCCTTGCTGCGGATCGAACAGCATGATCACGATGTCGGTCATCGGATCGATGAACTGCCCCGCGCGCGCGCCGTTGAGCACGAGCTGACCCGCGAGGGTGACGCCGGCGTTGCTGACCGTACCGGTCAACCCTTCCTCGCCGCGCGAGGTTTTCGTGCGCGTGCCGGACTTGAAATAGGCGGTCTCGCACGCGCCGCCGGCGGTGCGCCACGAACCGGCGACCAACGCGGCCACGGTGTTGGACTCATCGGGGACGCCGCCCGCGCCGATCGGTGACTTCTCGCCGCCGCTGAAGCCGAGCGCGATGCGCTCGCGGATGCGCACGCCGCTCTCGTCCAGGATCTGCAGCGAGGCCTGGAAGTTCGCGGCCGGCGGAACGTTCAGCGGCGTCTCGGCCTCGGTGATGTAGAGGCGGCTGTTCTCGGCCACGAGAATCTCCGCAAGGATGCGGTTGTTCGCGGTCTCGACCGTGAGCCGGCGGGAGAGATGCAGGTCGAGATTGTTGAGGCCGTCATACTTCACGGTGCCTCGCGCGTTGATGGCTTTGGCCGCGTGCTCGACGGCCATGGGAATCTCGTCCTTCGCGTTCGAGTAGTCGACGACGGTAACCTTGTATGTGCCGCCGAGGATCGAGGTGGCGGGCGCCGTCGCCGTGAACACGCGCGCTGTCAGGTTGGTGCCCTTCGCCGTGCGATACGCCGTCTGGCTCTCTTTCGGCGTGCCGGGGAAATTGACCGTGAAGAAGTTCTCCCGGTTGGTGTAGACGTCCCAGGCTTGGGCCCAGGCCGCGCCCGAGAGACCGGCCACAACGACAGCAACAAAGCCAACAAAACGCATAGGTTCTCCCCTCATGTTTATCTTGAGGATGAGAATGCCACGAATCGCGCGGCCGATGCACGTCCCAGGACCGTCACCCCTGGATCGTGAGATCGAGTTCCCGGATGTGTTCCGGATCCGCGACAAGATCGATGCCCGTGATCTTCCCGTCGGCGAACGTGAAGTTGATCACCACCCGCGGCCGACCGCCCGGCGCCCACACGAGCGCAGCCTCGCCATCCACCAGGGCTGGCTGCGCTGCCTGTGCGCGGCCGGCAAAGGTCTTGGCCACGGCGTCGGCCCCGCGGACCTCTGCCGGCGCGCCGGTCTGTACGGCCGCACGATCGGCGCGGAGCACGATATTCGGATCGAGCAACGCGAGCAGCGCCGCAAAATCGCCGCCGTGCGAGGCGGCGAGGAACGCGCGGACGATCTCCCGGCGGCGGGTGTGGTCGGCATCGGGCGGTGCGCTCGTGCCTTGCACACGGCGACGAGCGCGGCTCGCAAGCTGCCGCGTCGCATCGAGGGAACGGCCGACGATGGGCGCGATCTCCTCGAAGGGCAGGTCGAACATATCGTGCAGCACGAAGGCGACGCGCTCCGCGGGGTTGAGAGTCTCGAGCACCACGAGCAGCGCGAGACCGATCGAGTTGGCGAGCTCGATGTTCTGGTCGGGGCCGGCGGGATCGCGGCTCGAAGTCGGTTCCGGCGCGTTCTCGCCCTGATCGAGCGGCTCCTCGCGGCGCGACTTGCGCGAGCGCAGCATGTCAAGGCACACGCGCGCGACGACCGTCGTCAGCCAAGCCGGAAGATTCTCGACGTTTGCGGTCTCTGCGCGATTGAGGCGCAGCCAGGCCTCCTGTACGGCATCGTCGGCTTCGACCCTCGATCCCAGCATCCGATAAGCCACACGACGCAAATGCGCGCGGTTGGCCTCGAATGTTTCCGTCGGCACGCGGGAGTCAGCCATCGGTCACAATCCTCGATCGCGCTTCGTCATAGGCTTGACGGAGGAACCTCCGTGTTTGTGACCGCAAAGGAGAACCCATGACCAAAGGCATCCAGACGATCATCTACCCGGTCAAAGACCTCGCCAAGGCGAAAGCGCTGTACGGCACGGTGTTCGGCGTGAAGCCCTATATGGACCAGCCGTACTATGTCGCGTTCAACGTCGCGGGCCAGGATGTCGGTCTCGATCCCGGCAGTCATCACGCAGGGCTGAACGGACCGGTCGCCTACTGGACTGTCGATGACATCAGGGCGCGCGTGAAGGCGCTGCTCGAGGCCGGTGCGGAGCTGCAGCAGGACGTCAAGGACGTCGGGGGTGGAAGGCTGACGGCGCGGGTGAAGGATACCGCTGGCAACGTCATTGGCCTGACCCAGACGGAATAATTTCCGCGGGGGCCAGAACGGAACACGCGTACGCGCGGGTCAACGCAGCTTCTTGGCGGGGACACCGACGAAGACGTGTCCGGGTTCGTCAACGTCGTGACGAAGCAGCGAGGCTGCGCCAACCGTCGTGCGGTCTGCGATCCTGATTTTGGGCAGAACGCAGGCGTGCGCGCCGATCAGGCAGCATCGCCGACAGCGGGAGTTGCTCAGGATGGATGCCGCGGGATTGATCGAGTTGAACGATCCGAACGTCGTGTCGTGTCCGATGATCGAGCACTTGTTGAAGAAATTGAAATCGCCCAGCACGATGTTGAATGTCATCGTGACATTGCGATGGATGACATTGCCAATTCCCATCGTGATCAACGCCGGATCGTAATCGACCGAAGGATCGATCAGGTTGGGAAAGCTGAGCGTCGGCACGTTTGCAAAGCGGGCCGCGAGGCGCACTCTCAAATGCGGCTCTCCGAGCGCGAGGACCGCGTCCGCCGTCAAAGCACCGGACAGCTATGTCCTCGTCGCAATACTCCACGCGTCCGAACAGCAGCTCGGTACCGATCTCGGCGCGCGATGTCGCGACATAGCTGATGCGGTCCCAGCGCGTGCCCTTGGGATCGAGCCGCTTGGCGATCTGCGCGATCTCCTTGGCGTAGCCGCCGGTGCCGATGAGAAGAAGCGGCTTTGCCATCTCAGTAGAATCCGTCCACTGCGCGGCACACGAGGTCGAACTCCTCATCGCCCGATGTCCGGCCAGCTCGGCAGATTGAGACCGCGCGCGGCAATGTCCTCGGCGACCGTCTTCTGCGCGAACCGGTGCGCATGGAGACCCATGGTGTGAACCGGGTGGAATACGGGCCGCGTCTCGATCCCGGCCTCGGCCAGGTGGCGCCGCAGGTCGTCGCGCTCGGAGGGCTCGCGCGTCAGCGCGGACACCATCCAATAGGCGTGGACCGTGCCGGGCGCTTCGCGGTGAAAGTCCAGCGGCAGATGGGACAGGCGCTGGAAATAGCGCTCGGCAAGCGCACGCTTTTTGCTCACGAGCTCGTCGGCGCGCTCGAGCTGGGCCAATCCGATTGCCGCCGCGACATTGGACATGCGGTAATTGTAGCCGATCACGTCGTGCCAATATTCGCGCCCCTGTGCGAGACCCTGGCCGCGCAACCGCCGGCAGCGCCCGATCAGGTCCTCATCGTTCGAGACGACCATGCCGCCTTCGCCGGTCGTGATCGTCTTGTTGCCGAAGAAGCTGAAGGCGGCGACATGCCCGAAGCTTCCCATGGGCCTGCCCTTGTACGCCGCACCGAAGGCTTCCGCGCAGTCCTCGATCACGAGCAGCCGGTGCCGGTCGGCGATATCGAGGATCGCGTCCATGTCGCAGGGCTGGCCGTAGATGTGCACGACCATGATCGCCTTCGTTCGGGGCGTGATGAGGTCGGCAAGCGTGCTCGGATCGATCTGCCACGTGGCCGCCGTGCTGTCGGCGAACACGGGCACCGCGCCGGCATACGCGATGGCGTTGGCGGACGCGATGTAGGTCAGCGTCGGGACGATCACTTCATCGCCGGGTGCGATGCCGAGCCCCACAATCGCAAGATGGAGCGCCGCTGTGCCGTTGCAGGCGGCGAGCGCGTGACCCATGCCAAGCCGGGCGGCAAAGGCGCGCTCGAATTCAGGGACAAACCGGCCGCGCGCCGAAATCCACGACGTCTCCAGGCACTCGAGCACGTAGCGCGCTTCGTTGCCTTTGAGCGACGGGCGATACAGCGGAACCCGGTACTCCGCCATCGACGGGACCCCAAATCGCGCACGATTTTCGGACGACAACTGCGCGTCTGTACCACAGCCGGCCGCCGAGGTCTCAGCGCAAAGCCGCGAACTCTTGACCGCGGCCCTCACCGCCGGCCTTTGCGGGGGAGGACGTGTGCTCTAGACTTCACGCAACTACGCCCCGGACAGGGTTAACGATAAGCGGAGGGTCACCATGAGATTGATCACGCGTACGCTGCTCGCGTCTTCCGTTGCCGCAGCACTCGCGGCCGGCACGTTCACGGTCATGGACTCCGAAGCCGCACCCGCGCCGAAGGCCGCGCGCGAAGCGCCGCGGTTCGAGGTCGATCCGACCTGGCCGAAGCTGCCGCCACGCTACATCTTCGGGCAGGTCTCGAGCGTCTCGATCGACGAGCAGGGGCACGCCTGGGTGCTGCAGCGTCCGAGCAGCCTGCGCGCGGATCAGAAGGACAAGGCCGCACCGCCGGTGATCGAATTCGACGAGCAGGGGAATTTCGTCCAGGCCTGGGGCGGACCGGGGCAGGGCTATGACTGGCCCGAGGTCGAGCACGGCATCTATGCCGATCCGAAGGGCAATGTCTGGGTCGGCGGCAACGGACCGACGGACCATCACCTCGTGAAGTTCACCAAGCAGGGCCGCTTCCTGATGCAGCTCGGCAAGAAGGGCGCGAGCAAGGGCAACGCGGACACGGCGAATGTGAAGGGCGCCGCCGATACGTTCGTGCACACCCCGACGAACGAGCTGTTCGTGGCCGACGGCTACGGCAACCGCCGCGTGATCGTGTTCGATGCCGACACCGGTGCGTTCAAGCGCATGTGGGGCGCGTTCGGCAACCGTCCCATCGATGACCTGCCCGAGGCAGCGAAAGTGCCCGAAGACCGGCGCATTCCGGCAAAGGAGCTGACGGATCGCGACCGTGGGCCCGAGCAGTTCATCACGCCGGTTCACGCGACGCGCGTGTCGAAGGACAATTTCGTTTACGTCTCCGACCGCGGCGGAAAGCGCGTGCAGGTGTTCACGCTCGACGGCAAATACGTGACGCAGCAATTCATCGACCGCTATTGCGAGGTGCCGCATTGCGGCAACGGGCAGACGGTCGCGTCCACCGCCTTCTCGCACGACCCCGAGCAGCGGTTCTTATACGTGGCGAGCCGGAGCCCGGCGCGGGTCTGGGTTCTGGACCGCAAGACGCTGGAACCGCTCGATTCGTTCGGACGGCCCGGTGTGATGCCCGGCGAGTTCTATGTCATGCACCACATGAACGTCGATTCGAGGGGCAACCTGTACGTCACCGAGGTGCAGGACGGAAAACGGGTGCAGAAGTTCGAGTTCAAGGGGATTCAGCCGCTTCCGCGCAGGTGACCCGTCACGGGAAACTGATGGCCGGGTGATCTCGCCGGCCTTCCGGCGCAACACGCGCGCGCCGTAGTGTCGGACGAAGATAAAGTGCAGTGAATGGAACGGAGAGGACAATGGACGGTCATCGGCGGGATTTTCTGAAGGCAGGCGCGGTGGGTCTTGCCGCGGCATCAACAGGCGGGCTCGGATTGGCGCCTGCAGCGGCAGCGCCCGCGCCGGGCGCGCATCCCTTCGAGATGCCGCGCAACATGACGCTGCTCAATATGCGCGTCGGCAACGGCTACGGCCTCGGCGTGAAGACAGGCCGCGGCATCCTCAATGTCGCGGCAGCGGCGCAGTCGCTCAACATGCCCGCACCGGCCGACATGGATGATCTGCTGCAGAACGGGCGGGGAGGATTGCTCGGCAACCTCGTGCGCGCCGCGGCGAACGGTCCTGCATCGCTCTATGTGCGCGAAGAGACGGTGGCCTATGGGCCCGTCGTCACGCGCCCCGAGAAGATCATCATGATGGGGTTCAACTACCGCACGCACGCACAGGAAACCGGAACGACGCCGCCGAAGGATCCGCCGCTGTTCAACAAGTACAACAACACGCTCAATTATCACGGCGGCACGATCAAGCTGCCGACCGCGGTGGCGAAGAACTTCGACTACGAGGTCGAGCTGGTGATCGTGTTCGGGCGCGAATGCCACAACGTATCGGAAGCCGACGCGCTCAATTACGTGGCCGGCTATTCGACGGGCAATGATTTCTCGGCGCGCGACCTGCAGATGCTGACCTCGCAGTTCATGATCGGCAAGACGCATGACGGGTTCGCGCCGCTTGGGCCCTACATGGTGACGAGCGATCTGATCCCCGATCCGAACAATCTGCGCCTGGAGACTCGCGTGAACGGCGAGATACGGCAGGATTGGAATACGAACGATATGATCTTCAATTGCCGCCAGCTCATCAGCTTTGCCTCCAAGATGATGACCATCAAGCCGGGCGACATCTTCTTCACCGGCACGCCGCAGGGCGTGATCCTTGGTATGCCGCCGGAGAAGCGCGTCTGGTTGAAGGCGGGCGACAAGGTCGCGTGCAGCCTCGAGAAGCTCGGCGAGCTGCGCTTCGAGCTGACCTAGGTCGGGCGCGGTTTACTCGTAGGGCACGTCGCCGTTCACAGTGACGCGGCGGAGCCGCCGCCGTTCGCTCGAATCGAAATCCGTGCGCGCATGCAGGCACGAGCGGTTGTCCCACAGGACGAGATCGCCCGGCGTCCATGTGTGCTCGTAGACGAACTCGGGCCGCTCCTGATGGTCGAATAGATAGTCCAGCAGCGCGCGGCTCTCGTCCGGCGGCATGTCGAGGATCGACCACGTCATCAGCCGGTTCACGTAGAGCGATTTGCGCCCCGTCGCCGGATGTGTGCGCGCGATCGGATGGGCGAAGCGCTTGACGCCGTCGGGCAGTGCGTCCGAGCGCAGCGTCGGCGCATTGTCGTAGTCGTAAGCGTTGAGCGCACGCTTTCCTTTGAGCCGCTGCTTCATATCTTCGGGCAAGGCCTCATACGCCTTGAAGCCATTCGCATAGAGCGTGTTGCCGCCGCGCGACGGGATCTCGATCGCGTACAGCATCGACGCCATCGCGGGGCGTTCCAGGTAGCACTGGTCGGTATGGAAATACATCTCGCCGTCGGGAAGGACGCCGGTGAGCTTCCCATCGACGCGGATGTTCGAGACATAGAGGATCGTGGGGTTGGCGCCGCGCTTCAAGGGATCGAAATCGTTCACCGCGCCGCCGAGCGTACCGAAGCGGCTCGCGAACCGCGTCTGCGCCATCTCATCGAGCGATTGGCCGCGGAACAGCGCGATGCAGTTGTTCTTCCCAGGCGGACTTGATGCGCGCGAAGGTCTCGTCGTCGAGCGGTTCGTTCAGATCGACGCCCCCGATCTCGACTCCCAATGCCGGCGAAAGCGGCGCAATTGTCAGCATCGCTTGGTGCCTGTTTAGCGCGAGCAAGCTTGCCAGACGGGTAGGGGGCGGTTCAATCGGATGCTGTGCGGCGTGTTATACTCGGGGTCGAACCTAGGCGGCGGAGGGGACAAGAATGCGGCGGCGGCATTTTGTGATGGGTGGCGTCGGCGCTTTTGCGCTGATGGCCCTGCCGCTGCCTGCGGTTGCCGCGCCATCGGATCTTGTGTCACGCACCGAGGACGAATGGCGTGAGGTGCTAACGCCGGGCCAGTATACGGTTCTGCGTCAGGCGCAGACGGAGCAGCCCTATTCGAGCCCTTTGACCTCGGAAAAGCGACGCGGCACGTACCTCTGCGGCGGCTGCGGTCAGCGTGTGTTTTCATCCAGCGACAAGTACGACAGCAAGACCGGCTGGCCGAGCTTTCGCGGCCCCCTTCCTCGCGCCGTGCGAGAGAAGCGGGATCGCTCGCAGGCTCTTGACCGCACCGAGGTGGAGTGTCTCCGCTGCGGTTGTCACTTGGGACACGTGTTCGGCGATGGTCCTCCGCCCAAGCGGCTGCGCTATTGCATCAACGGCGCGGGCCTGAATTTCATCCCGGCATAGAGCGGACATCGTGAGCATGATTGCGCCGCTGCGGATCCTCTATGTCGCCCTCGCGCTCGCGTTCGGCGTGGGATTGGCCGTCGCCGGAGTGCTCGGCTTCGTAGATTTGCTCCAAGCCGATGGCGCGGGTGGACCGGACGCGCCTCCGCCGTTCAGCCTTTCCATCTACGCGTATACGCCCATCGTCGCAGCGATCGTGCTGCTGAGTGCTGGGGCTGCGATGAAGCAAATCTGGCAGGTCTTGGCGCTGCTGTGCTGGTTCCTGCTCGGTGGAGCAGTGTTGGCGGCACTGTATGTGATCTGGCTGTTCGTCCGACACGGCATCGTGCCCGAAACGGTCGACGATGCGTTCGCGGTGGTTTGGTCGCTCTTTCCGATGCTCGGGCTGTGGATTGCGGCGCGAGCGAAGTCGGGTGAGGACGGAAATCCTGACGTGCCGCCATCGGTCTCCGCGCAGGAGAGGATTCGCCTGCGCAACACACTGATCGGTGTTGCCGCCGTGAGCTATTTCTGGCGTGCAATCGTTGTGACGTTCGATCCTGGAATGACGTTTGCGATCGCCTATCTGCGCGGGATGACCGACCTCTATGGCCCGGAACAAGTGATGCTGAGCGGCGTGGTCGGCGCCGCGGCCGCGATCGCGCTTCTGGTTTGCGTTGTGGTGTCTTCAAAGAAGACCGAGAGGATCATGCATGCGGCGTTGGCGTTCACCGCCGGGTTCGCATTTGAGGGATTCCTCGACACACTCGACTATGCGTTCTGGTTCGGCTCACCCCGCGAGCTGACCTCTTCGCTGCAGGATGCCGTCGCCTTCGTCGCGTGCTGTGCCGCACTGGCGTTGTCGGTGCAGGGCGAACGGATGTCGTCCGGCGTTACACCGGCGTAATCAAACCACAACCTTGGCCGCAGCCGCGCGCTTTTATACGGTTACCGTGGGGTCAATTAGACCAAGGCCCAATCGCTTGCCTCGAACGTTCAGTACCTAATGTGCAAACCATGGTGGGGGGCGGAGTGTACCACCGTGCGAGAGAAGGTATTCGGCATCGGCCTTTCGCGAACTGGAACCACGTCGCTCACCGAGGCGCTCCGTGCGCTCGGCTACAAAACCGTCCATTGCCCGCTGTCGATTGTCGCGTTCAACGGAAACGGATTGAAGCTCAACACCGCCATCGTCGAGCAGTTCGACGCCTTCACCGACTCACCCGTGGCGCGCGTGTATCGCGAGCTCGATCAGGCCTATCCCGGTTCGAAATTCGTCCTGACGACACGACCGCTCGACAAGTGGATGGGCTCGATGAGGCGGATGCGGCCGAGCTTCACGTTGCTCACGCTGCTCCCGAAAGTGAGGCAGCTCGCCACGGACCTTTGCGGCAAGCCGTCCTTTGGAGACGAACGCGCGCTGGCAAACGGATTCCTCAACCACACCAGAAGCGTGCGCGAGTATTTCGGGCCGCGTATCGGCAAGGACCTGCTCGTGCTGGATGTCGGCGCGGCTGACGCTTGGGAGAGACTGTGCACCTTCCTGGGCCAGCAGGCGCCGTCTCGAGAGTTTCCACATTACAACCGTGGCTACGGAACGACCTTCGTAAACATGCGGGATCTGATCCGTTACGCGTGGCCGCTCACCTGACCGCGGCCATCTCCTTCCGCAGCATCGCGGCGCCGGCCGCCAGCGACCTCAGCTTACCCGCCGCAACCTCGCGCGGCAGCGGCGCCATCCCGCAATTGGTGCAGCCGTAGATCCGGTTGGGGCTCGCGTATTTCGTCGCCTCCTTGAGCACGGACGCCACAGCCTCGGGCGTCTCCACGGTGTTGGTCGCGACGTCGATGGCGCCGACCATGATCTCCTTGTCCTTCAGAAGCCCGATCAGCGACATCGGCACCTTGGACCCGGCGCATTCGAGCGACACCTGGTGGATGCGGCTCTTGTTGATGGCCGGGAATATCTCCTCGTACTGGCGCCATTCCGAGCCGAGCGTTTGCTTCCACTTCACATTGGCATCGATGCCGTAGCCGTAGCAGATGTGGACCGCGGTCTTGCAGGAAAGCCCCTTCAGCGCTTCCTCGACCGCGGCGATGCCCCACTCCTTCACCTCGTCCATGAAGACGTTGAAGGCCGGCTCGTCGAGCTGGATCACATCGACGCCCAACGCTTCGAGCTCGCGCACTTCTTCGTTGAGCGCTCGCGCAAACGCCATCGCCATGTCGGCGCGCTTGCCGTAATGCGCGTCCGCGATGGTGTCGCAGATGGTCATCGGGCCGGGCAGGGTGAACTTGAG
Source organism: uncultured Alphaproteobacteria bacterium (assembly GCA_963708555.1). GTDB lineage: Bacteria > Pseudomonadota > Alphaproteobacteria > Micropepsales > Micropepsaceae > CAIYRG01. The sequence continues at coordinate 44,000 of CAVPTF010000003.1, forward strand.
CTTCTTCGCCGTATGCGCGCGCGTGAACCGCGCCTCGTCGCTGTGCACCGGCCCGCGCCGTTTCACGGGCCCGGTCACCGTCGGCACCTCGGCGTCGTAGCGATTGTTGCGGATTCCCATGATCGTCTTCTTGGCCCAGTCGATGCCATCGACCCGCTCCAGGAAGCCGTGCACGAAATGGATGCGCGACTGTTCGCCATCGGTGACGATGTCGATCCCCGCGTCCTCCTGCTCCTTGAGCCAGATCAGCGTGGCGTCGTGCTGGCCGGTCCTGCGCTCCTCGCCTTCGAGGCGCCAGGGCGCCCAGAGCTTCTCGGGCTCGGCCAGCCACGAGGGCTTCGGCAGGCTGCCCGCGATCGTCGTCCGGAACATGTCTCCCCGCACCTCTTGTTCGTTTGAACGCAGAGTAACGCGAATGAAGGCGAGCGGCAGGGCATTGACTTGAGGCGGCCTCCATGATTTAGTTGACGGATCGATCAATCAATATTGAGCCATGTCACCGCGCCGCTACGTCATGGAGACCCGTGCCCGGACCGCCGAGGAAACCCGGCGGCGCATCGTGGAGGCGACCTATGCGCTCCATGCCGAGCGGGGGATCGGCGACACGACCATGAAGGATATTGCCGAGCGCGCGGATGTCGGCCTTGGCACCGTCTACCATCACTTCCCGACCTACAACGACGCGGTGCGGGCGTGCGGGGTCCATACGTTCACGATCTCCGCGCCGCCGGACGTGACGATCTTCCAGGGCACGAAATCCCTCGATGCGCGCGTGACCAGGCTCGCCGAGGAACTGTTCTCCTTCTACGAGCGCTGCCCCGGCATCGCCAAAGCGCGCGCGGACCAGCACAAGTTCGAGGCGCTGCAGGGCTTCATGATTCAGTGGGACGCCGCGTTCGCGAACCTGGTGAACGAGGCCCTGCGGCCGGCCGATAACGCACCGGCATTCGCGCCTGCGTTTCTCGCGCTGCTCGATTTCGATGTGCACGCGCGGCTGGTCGCTACGGGCTACAGCACGGCGGACGCGGCGCATCTCATCGCTGGCATGATCATCGATTGGATGAAGAAGGGGCCGGGTGAAACCCGGCAAGCAAAGGCAAGGAGGACACGATGAACACCACAGTGACCGAGATCGGCGATCGCATCTATCGGCTGTCGACGTTCGTACCGGAGGTCGCGCCGCCTGCGGGGTTCGTGTTCAACCAGTTCCTGATCGATGCGGATGAGCCCGTGCTGTTTCACTGCGGCGGACGTCGCTTCTTTCCGTCGGTTTCAGCGGCGGTCGCCAAGGTCATGCCGGTCGAGAAGATCCGCTGGATCGGCTTCGGCCATGTCGAGTCCGATGAATGCGGCTCGATGAACCTTTGGCTTGCGGCGGCGCCCCGAGCCGAGATCATCCACGGGCTCACCGCGTGCCATGTGTCGCTGCAAGACCTCGCCGATCGGCCGCCGCGCGCGCTCGCCGACGGCGAGAGCATCGACATCGGGACGCGCCGCATCCGCTATGTCGACACGCCACATGTTCCGCACGGCTGGGAAGCCGGCGTGCTGTTCGAAGAAACGACGCGCACGCTCTTCTGCGGCGATTTGTTCACGCACACGGGGAACGGGCCGGCCATCGTCGAGTCCGATATCGTAGCGCCCGCGATCGCCGCCGAAGACATATTCCACGCGACGGCGCTCACCCCCATCGACCGCGCCGTCCATCCGCAAGCTCGCGGCTCTCAAGCCGACGACGCTCGCGGTCATGCACGGTTCGTCGTATCGCGGGAACGCCGCGAACGCGCTGCACGCGCTCGCCGGCTACTACGAGGAACGGCTCGGTGCGGCGCTGCCCACGAGAGTGCTTACTCCGGCTTAACGAGCCAGCGCACCACGCTGTAATGCGCGTTGGCGAGCTGGCGCGGCAGCTCGAGATGGCCGTAATGCGTCATCGGCGGGTCGAAGTTGAGCACACGGATATCGGCCTCCGGGTTCTTCGCGCGGTACTCGTTCGCGACAAACACTTCGATGCTCTTCATCGGGTCTTCGGGATTCCAGTGGTTGCGGTCGAAATGCGCGGTCGTCCACACCATGCGCTTGTAGCCGTCCAAGCGCGTGAAGTTCGTGACGTAGAGGTCCTTGTACACGTCCTCCGCCACGATGCCCCACGGATTGCCGCTCGCCTTGAGCAGCATGTCGATCTCGTTCTCGACCACCGCCTTCAGTCCGAGATCCTCTCCGTGCTCGATGTTCTGCATCTGCTGCTTGAAGTTCGGGCGTCGCCGTCCTTCGGTCGCGAGCCAGCGCGTGGCGATGTCGAGATGCGACATGCCGGCCTCGTACATCGGGTTCAGGAATCCGCTGTACCCGCGCGAATAGCTCGCCGGATCGCGGCGCTCGAGCACGTGCAGCGGCGTGCGCGTACCGGGCGCGGTCGCGCCGCCGCGAACCGGAACGTCCTTGCCGCGCACCGTGCGCATCAATTCGAGCCGCGCCGGCCCGCCGCTGCCCCAGCCGAGGAAACGGCCCTTGAGACGCGGGCCCATCTCCTTGTCCTCGTAGGCAAGCATCGCGATCTCGCCCGAGGTGGAGTGGCCGATCAGCAGAATGTCGCCGGTCGTGTTCTCCATCACGAGCTGCTTCACGCCCTGAAGGATCAGGCTGTTGGTGTAGATCGCGTTGCGGATTTCGGATTCCTGCATCGGCAGCTCGCGATCGAGCAGGTAGGCCGGCTGGCGGCGCACATCGCTGATGGGCATCTCCCAGCCGCCATATTTGAAGTTGCCGGGGATGCTGACGATCATCACGTTCAGCTTCTGCGCCAGGAACTGCGTCCAGCCGGGACGGTTCTTCAGATCGACATAGAACTCGTAAAGATTCGCCGCGCCCCCGTTCATGATGATGAACCAGGGATAGTTCTTCGCGTCGGGATTGTTGCTGGTCAGGCGCAGCGCGCCGATGTCCCAATCGAGATTGTAGCGGCGGAAGCGCTCGACCACCCAGTCGGCGCGATAGCCGAGCTGTTGCGGCGAGATCTTGGAAAGATCGCGCGGGTCGAATGCGCCGCCGGGCGCCTTCTCCGCGAGCTCGGTGACCGCGCGGCCGCCGTCGGGCAGATCGAAGCCGGCGCCGAGCGCGCGGAAGTCGGGCTCCGACAGCGCGACAAAGGGCGCCTTGTCGTTGTCGAGAAGCGTCCAGATTTTCTGTTCGAGATTTGGCGTCTGCCCCACGGTGCTCCCCATCGGAATAGCGGCCGCGGCGAACACCAACGCTGCGAAGAAAGTCTGTCCTCACGGTCGTACCTCCCAAATCCCCGGCATGGCCGGAGCTTTCCGCTATTCTACTTACACTGTGCGTGAAATGGCGAGAGCTACTCGAGCTTAAGCTCCATGCGAGCATTGCCCGCCATGTCGAGGGCGCCGGAGGTGCGCTCGCTGCGGAACACGCGCTGCGGATCGACTTGGGTGTTGGCGAGGACGGCGGCCTGCACGGCATCGGCGCGGGCGCGCGCAAGCGTATCGCGCGCCGATTGCGCGACCGTGATCCGTTCGCGCAGCGCTTTTTCGACGAAGGCGATATCGGCCTCGATGACGGCGGGATCGGGCGGGGCGGGCATCGCACCCATGGCGTCCTGGGCATCATCGGCGCCGTTGCCGACATCGGATAAGCGGGCGGCGAACCGGTCTGCTGCTGATAGACCGCGGCGAGCGTCGTGAGACGCCGCTGAGCCGCATCCGGCGCGCCCGCGGGGATCGCGGCCAGCATCGGCTCGACCATCTCCTTGTAAGCGGCCTCGATCAGCGCGGCGTCATCGGCGGGGGTGAGCGTCTGCAGCGGAATGTCGAGCCTCAATTGCGGCCGCTCGGCGAGACCCTTGGCGAGTGTGGTGAGCCTGTCTGCCTGCGCCGGTGTGAGCATCGACGAGCCCGCGGCAAACTCCACGAACTGCAGGTCTTCGCCCCCGCCGAACAGCGAGCCGATCAGCGCGAACGGTGCGGTCACGATCTTGGTCAAGAGCCCGACGAAGGCCTGCCAGATGATCGGGCCCACGCGGAACTGCGGATCGTCGAGGCTGCCCGACACCGGCAGGCTGATGTCGATCACGCCGTCTCGGTCCTTGAGCAGCGCGACCGCGAGCCGGACGGGCAGGGGCACGGCGTCCTTGCTGTCGGTGGCCGCGCCGAACTCGAGCTGATCGAGCACCACGTGGTGCTGCGCATCGAGCTTGCGGTTCTCGACCTTGTATTTCAGCTCGGTGGTGAGCTTGCCCTTGGAGATGTTGTATCCGGCATACTTGCCCGAATACGGATTGAACGTGGTCAGCTCCATGTTGCGGAAATTCATCGCGAGATCGGTGAACACCGCGGCCGAGAGGATGTTCACCGCGCCCGTGATGTCGACGGGCGCGAATTGGTCGACGCTGCCGGTGAGCTTCACCTGCGCGCGCGAATTCGCCGCCGATGAGAGGCCGGTCACCGTACCGCCGAGGCCCACGATCTGCGCGGAGAAATTCGGCTGGATCGAGAAGTCCGAGAAATTCGCGCTGCCGTCGGTGATCACCACCGATCGGATTTGCATCGGCATCGATTGCTGCTGCTGCGCGCGACGAGGTGCTGGCTGAGCAGGTGCGCGTTGTGGCGGACGGGCGGGCGCGGCGCTTGGCCCGAAGGGTTGAGCACGGTCGCGATGTTCAGCGTCTGATCAGCCGTGATCACGACGCGGCCGTATGGCTTGGTCGCCTCGATCCGCTCGATGTTGAGGCGGTCAGGCCCCTGCCGGTAGTCGATGCCGGCGAGGCGAAGCTGGTCCCACTTGATGAAGTCCTGGTTCGCGGCAAGGGTCGCAAGTGCAGCGATGGTGACGTCGCCGGAGAATTGCAGCGCAGGCTGGCCGCGCTCGGGCGTCGCGGCGAACACGAGCTTGCTCGTCGTGGAGACGCGTCCGCTCGTCAAGCGCATCGCTGTCGACGCCGAGATGTAGGGCTGGAGCGGCGGCAGCTCGAAATCGGTGACGGTCAGCGCAAGGTTCGCGTTCAGCGGCTCTATCCTCACGTCGCCTTGCGCGGCGACGCGGCCCGCGCCGATCCCGGCGCTGACATCGACCTTGAGCGTGGTGTTCGGCGCCATCGAGTAGCCGGAGACCGTCGCGCTGATCGGCGTCACGTTGAACGAAACCGCCGGCTGCATCATGCGATCTTCCGCCGCGACCGTTGCCGCGCGGACCTGGATGGTGCCGACGCTCACGTCGAATGCGGGCGCTGCGTTTGCCGCGGCAGCCGGCTGAGGCGCAGGCGTGCCCGCGGGCGCAGGCGCGCCCGCAAGCCGCATCAGATTGATCTGGCCATCCGCCTCACGCGCGACATCGATCTTGGCGTTGTCGACGTCGATCGTGGCGATGGCGAGCTTGCGCTCAGTGAGGGAAAACGTCGTGTTTGAAATCTGCACCGCGGGCAGAGTGACCCAGGTCGGCGAACCATCGATGCCCTTCGGCGCGATCGCGAAATCGCTCAGCTTCAGAGTCGGAAGCCTCATCACGATATCGAAGTTTGCCGCGACCGTTGCGACGTATTCGCCTTCGAGATCGACCGAACCGGACGGAACGTCGAAGGGCAGGGCATCCTGCAGATAGCCGGTGATCGTCGCGGCCTTGAGCGCGTTGATGGCGAATTTGCCGGTCGAGCCCAGCGGCTGCACCGAGAACTGGCCCGACCATGTCAGGCGCTCACCCGCAAGCGTCGATGCCGCGAACTGGTAGACGTTCTGGAAATCGGGCGCGGTCCTGAAATCGGTGAGCGTGAATTCGATCGGCGTCAGCGTCGCGTTGAACGGCCGGCCGCGGCTCTCATCGTCGAGCGCGACGCGCCCCGCATGGACCGCGAGCGTTCCGATCCGCACCGCGGGTACGTCGGCCGGCTCGGCCGGTTCCGGTTCCGTCGACGGCGGAACGAGCTTCGCCAGATTGAGCGAGCCGTCGGCCGCGATCAGCACGCGCATTTGCGGCGCGTCCAGACGCACTTCCGCGAACGTCCACGCGCCATTGAAGATGGAGCTGAGCGAGAAATCGATCCGCAGGAGGTCGAAGCTCGCGATCGGGCTGCCGTCCGCTTCGTTGAGCGAGAAGCTGCGCACGTCGGCGGCGAAGGTGAATGGATTGAACGTCAGCTCGCCGACGAGACCTGGCGGCCGAGGTCCTCACGCACATAGCTCTCGATGTAGGATTTCGCGAGCCAGGGCACGAGGAAGAACCCGGCGAGCGTGTAGCTCGTGAACACGAAGCCCAACGCGGCCAGCAGCCGCCACCGGCGCGCAACGCATTTCCAACCTCTTTGATGCTGAACGCCACCATGCCCCGAGTGCGCGGGTTACCGCACCACGCCCCTCCATCTTCAACTCATCCTAAGCACGCGGCGGCCGAAGGCCAAGTCAACTTTGGGCAAGCGAATGTGACGTCTTAGGCCTCGAGCGAGGCGCTCCAGGTCGCGCAGGCCGAGACTCAGGCCAGCCTTTGGCGGCAAAGTGGGCAGGCGGTGGCCGCAGCCAAGAGGGGGACATCATGAGTCGCCATGCCATATCGCGTCGCACATTGTGCAAGGCAGGTTTAGCCGTAGCGGCAGGGCTCGCGTTCAGCCGCTCCGCGAATGCCGCACAGGGCGTCGAACGCTTCACCGCACCGGCCGCGCTCAATCCGCGGCAGCGCCTGCTGCTCAGGGGCGGCACGATCATCTCGCTCGATGCGCAGGTCGGAAATCTCGCGACCGGTGACGTGCTGATCGAAGGCAAGACGATCGCCGCGATCGGACCGAACCTCTCGGCCGCCGGCGCGCAAGTGATCGATGCGGCGAACATGATCCTCATCCCGGGCTTCGTGGATTGCCATCGCCATTCCTGGGAAGGGCAGCTGCGCCGGATCAATCCGAACGCGCAGACGATCGCGGAATACGCCAACGCGACGCATCTCTCTTTCGCCACGCGTTACCGGCCGCAGGATCACTATGTCGGCAGTCTGCTCACCGCGATCGGCTGCATCGATTCGGGCATCACCTGCGTCATCGACAATTCGCACAACTCGCGCAGTGCCGCGCATTCCGATGCCGCGGTGGAGGCGCTGATCGATTCCGGCATCCGTGCCGTGCACGCGTCCGGCGCGCCGCAGGCGGGCACGTGGGACCAGCACTGGCCGGGCGATCTCACGCGGCTGAAGGACAAATATTTCCGCAGCGACGACCAGCTCGTGACGCTCCGCATGTTCTCGCCCGTCAATCGCGACAATTGGGCGCTCGCGCGACGTCTCGGTCTGATGATCACCACCGAATTCCAGGGGCCGAACGCAGCGATGCTGCTCGACCCGATGTGGCAGGACCGGCTCGTGGGTCCCGACAATTGCTTCAACCACGTGGGCGCGCTGCCCGACCGCACATGGCAGATCATTCGCGACGCGGGCGTGAACATCAATCTCTGCCCGCGCTCGGACGCGCAATACGGGCTGGGCGAGGGCTTCCCGCCCTATCAGAAGGCGCTCGATCTCGGCATCAGGCCCGGCTTCAGCGTGGACAACGAGACGTCCTACTCGACGGACATGTTCGCGGAGATGCGCGCCGCCTTCATGATGCAGCGCGCGTGCTCTGCAGAACCGCCGCTTCTCCGGCGAGATGAATCTGCCGCGGCCGGTGAGCGTGCGCGACGTGCTCGAATGCGCGACGATCAACGGAGCGCGCTGCGCAGGGCTTGCCAACAAGATCGGCACGCTCGCGCCCGGCAAGGAGGCCGACATCGTCATGATCAGGAGCGACGACATCAATCTCTACCCGTCGAACAACGCGCTGGGGACGGTGGTCCAGGCGGCCGAGCGCAGCAATGTCGACACCGTGATCATCGGCGGCCGCATCCGGAAACGCGGCGGCCAGATCGTCGGCCTCGACATGAACCGGCTGAAGCGCATGGTGGACGAGTCGCGCCGCTACCTGTTCGCCGCGGTCAACTACCGCGAAGATATCTTCGCCGACAGCTTGCCGAAGCTGTACTGAGGTGAGCCGACCGCGGCTTTTCGGCCGCGGTCGCTCAACTGCGCCTACTGCAGCGCCATGTGCATCGCAGGTCTGACCGTGAACGTCCCGACGAGATAGTTGTTCTCGCCTTCGCCGGGCTGCGCGGGCTTGCGCTTCAGCTCGAGTTCGAGCGTCTCCATCGCCTCGTTCGCGCGATTGTAGTCGCGGAAGAGATGGACGCGCACGTTGATCGGTCCGTTGGGATTGAGACTGTCGCTCCACCACACGTCGACGCGGACGGTGTAGGTGCCTGCGGGCGCACGCCGCAGCAGATACTCCTCGGGTCCGTAGCCCCATGACGTGTGATTGTTGATGCGGCCGCCGATCGATGTCCTGTGAGCGGCTCCATTTGGCGCGAGTGCCGTTCGGCTCGTCGATCCAGAGATCGACATCGCTGGCATCGGTGTCCCACTCGAGCACCGCGCGCAGATCGACATCGAGGGGAGCAACCAGTCGAGGATCGAGCGGGATCTTGGTCACGCCGAGCCCTGACAGACGCGGAACGATGCGATTGGCCTCCATCAGGGCGACGAGGTCGAGCTCGTCGTTGTAGCCGTCCCAGGTGCGCGTGACGATCTCGTTCAGGAGATCGAGCGCGCGGGAATAGTCCTTCCGTCGCGCGGCCGCGACGATCGGGATTCCCTCCTTGCGATCCGCGCGCTGCATGAGCGCGAGAGCCAAGGTGCGCAGCGGTTGAGGCCGGTCCGGTTCGAGATAGGCGATTCGCTCGAGCAGCCACAGTGCGCGACCCTCATCGCCGTATTTCATCAGCCGCTCGGCGAGGATCGTCATGGTCGCCGTGTTCGCCGATGGCAGCTCCAGCGCATTGAGCGCGACCATGATCGCGTCATCGGCGCGATCATGCCGATAGAGGAATTCGGCAACATCGAGATAGAACGCGGGCAGCGATCCGAACGCGGCCTCCTGCTCGCGGTACACGGCCATGAAGGTGTCGGGAGCGGCCGCCTCCAATGCCGTCAGATACGGCCGATCCGGGTTCCACGGCTCGATGGCGACCGTGATGTCCGATGCGTCTCCGGGCCGGCCTACAGCCTGGGACGCGGTGATCAGGACGGTGCCGCGAATGTCGTCATACTCTTCCATGTCAGGCGACAGCGGCTTGGAGAAGTCGGTCTGCCACCAGCGCTTCTCTTGCCTCCATCGCTTGACGACGTCGCCCAATCGATCCGCCTGCTCCTTGCGCTTGTCGTCCTGATACTCGGAGACGGCTTGACGATAGTGTGCAAGCTCCCGCTCGCCGATCGAGGGAGGAGGCTCGATGCCGGCATACGCGTAGTCGTAGCCGGTTTCGAACACGATGAAGACGGCGGCGTCCGTGGCCACCGAATATCGCCGCGAGAGGGCAACGATGGCATCCTTGTCGGGTCTGTCGGTTGCGCCGAGTTCTGCGGCGCGGTCCGCGGCCCAGAGTGCGCCCATGGCGTCGTGCGTCGGAATGGTGGCCCGGCGGCTGATCGCGTAGGCGCGGATGCGCTTCGTGCCGCTCGCGAGCGTGACGACGACGTCACCGGACATCGGCGCGAGCCCGACGATGCGGAAACGCTCAGACGCTGCGGGAAGCACCGCATAATCGATGGCGCGGCCCTCCGGCGTGGTCACGCTCACCACGCGCGGAGAATTGCTGGTCAGCCGGGCAAGGACGGCGTCGACATCGAGCGCGGTCAAGTCGAAATAGGCGCCCGCCGAGCGCTTGGCCAGGACCGAAAGGAAGCCTCGCTCCGCGTCCGCAGCTGTCGAGACCGTGAAGATCGGGCAGTGCACACGCTCCAATATGTAAGAGTCGATGCTGATCGTGCCGTCGGAGAAGAAGAAGCACGCCTCCGCCGTCGGCAGCGGCACATCCACGACGTCCTCGAGCGACGTCGCGCCGGCATAGGTGATATTGCGCAGGACGTCATCCAGCCGCTCGCCCATGCTCGGAGCCTCGAACGTCTGGAGCTCCGGGCCATGATCGGAGAAGAGCACCAGATCGACGATCCCCGGCGAGACCGCGTCCACGTAACGGTGCAGCAACTCGCGCTCCAGCGCGAGGTTGTCATCGCGCCGCGACAGCGAGTGGTCCCAGTAGACGCGCACGCGGCGCGGGTTCAGGGCGCGATCGTTCAGCGCAGGCGCCACGTCGTTGATCTCGAAGAACACATCGCCGTTCTTGTGCCGTGTCGTGGAGACGGTTGGCGGACCGGCCGGCGGCTCGATCTCGATCGCGCCGGCGAGCGAAACGTCCGAAGCCTGGACGCGTGCTTCAAACCCCGTCGCGGTCGGTGTCCAGCGGAGATCGAGACCATCCGGACGCAACAAGCCGCGGCGGGGTTTGCCGGCCGGAAACCTTCACGTGGAGTGACAGCGTCTTGATCGGCTCGGTCGTGTTGAGAGGCAGAACGAAATTCTGACCCGCGACGAGAGGCGTCACAAAACTCAGGCGGATCGTGCGTCCTTTGCCTGGAAAGATGGGAAAGACCTGCGTGCGGAAGGCGTTCGTCTGCGTCACCTGGGCGAGGCCGGGATCGATGCCGGCGCGCACGCGCGCTTCATAGGCCAGTGTTGCCTCGCGACGCGGGGCCAGCACGCCATCGACCATCTTCCCCTCGATGTCGAGCGCGTAGCCGTTGACCACCGAACCCGCCGGGAGCGCCAGTTCGAACTCACCCTCCACAGGATCCATCTCCGGGTTTTCGAACAGCACGGTCGCCCGCGTCTGAGCGGCGCCGCCCGTGACATCGACCTCCACGTCGAGGCGCCCGATTCTGAGCGCTCTTTCCTCGGGCTGCTCTCCGTCGTTGGGATAGAACAGTGCGTTCAGCTGTGGATTGTCGGCGGCATGAGCCGAGGTGCCGTCGAGGCCGGCGGCGAGTATCAAAAAGAGCGTGCAGACAGCGCGGCGCATCATCTGAGTCCCCTCCAGATGCAATGACCCCGCGCAGCCCCCTGCACGAAACTATTGTCGGCTTCGATTTTGGCGTAATGAAGGCTGGCACGACTTTTTTGCCTCTGTTGAGGGTCTCGTCATGCACCGCCGCACACTTGCCGCGTCTTCGATCGCCGCCGTGCTCGCTTGCGCGCAGCCGTCGATCGGGACGGCGCCGGCGCAAGGTCCGGTGTGCGTCGAGAACGCGAGCCTGACCGAGCTGCGCGAGGCGCTGCTGTCGGGCCGCACGACAGCCACCGCGCTCACCCAGGCCTATCTCGCGCGCATCGCTGCCTACGACCGCGCGGGTCCTCGGCTCAACGCCGTGCGCGAGCTCAATCCGGATGCGCTCGCCATCGCGCAGAAGCTGGACGAGGGTAGGCCTGACCCGCGTTTGCCGTTGTGGGGCATTCCGATCCTGATCAAGGACAACATCGCCACCGGCGACAAACAGCACACGACGGCCGGATCGCTGGCGCTCGCAGGCGCCCGCGCGCAGGCGCGATGCGACCGTGGTGACGCAGCTCCGCCGTGCGGGCGCGGTCATCCTGGGCAAGACCAACTTGACCGAGTTCGCCAACATCCTCGCGGTGAACATGCCCTCGGGCTACAGCTCGCTCGGCGGCCAGGTGCGCAATCCCTACGCCCCGGAGCTGAACGAGGCGGGCATTCCGTACGTGCTGCCGGGCGGATCCAGTTCGGGTTCGGCGGTTGCCGTTGCGGCGGGATTGGCCGCGGTCTCCATCGGCACCGAGACGTCGGGCTCGCTGCTGTCGCCAGCCAACGCGAACGGACTCGTCACGGTGAAGCCGACCGTTGGGTTGATCAGCCGTGCGGGAATTCTTCCTATCGCGGCGAGCCAGGATACGGCGGGGCCGATGACGCGCAGCGTGCGCGACGCGGCGCTGATGTTGAACGTGCTGGCCGCGCGCGATCCGACGGATGCAGCGACGCGTGCGCAGCAGCGCCCGGCGGATTACACCGCGTCGCTGGATGCGAACGGTCTGCGCGGCGCGCGCATCGGCGTGCCCAGCGACCCCAACGATCCGGCCAACGATGTCTATTACGGCTCGCTGCCGCCGCCCGCGGCGCTCGTGATGCGGAACGCCATCGCCGCGCTCGAGCAGGCGGGCGCGGTCATCGTCCGCGCCAACATGCCGACGGTCGGCTGGATGGGCGGGCCGGGATCGGACATGCCCGTCCTCAATCTCAATCCGGAGAGCGCGACCAAAAATCAGCCGCAGCGCATCCCGACCGTCTTCGTCTACGAGCTGAAGAACGGGCTCAACGCGTACTTGCGCGACTGGGCGACGGAAACACCGATGAAGACGATGTCCGATATCGTCGCTTTCAACAAGGCGAATGCCGGGCGCACGTTGCGCTTTGGGCAGGACATCTTCCTCGCCTCCGAAGCGACGCGCGGGGATTTGAGCGAGCCCGAATACGCCGCGGCGCGCCAGATGGATATCCGCACCTCGCGCACGCTCGGAATCGACGCCTACATGGCGACGCACAGGCTGGACGCGATCCTGTTCCCCGCCAATATCGGTGCGGCCATCGCGGCCAAGGCGGGCTATCCGAGCGTCCAGGTTCCGGCCGGCTTCGTCGCGGGCGCCAATCTCAACTTCACGCCGGACTATCCCTTCGGCGCCACGTTCACCGGACGCGCGTGGAGCGAACCGACGCTGCTGCGGCTTGCATACGCCTTCGAGCAGGCAACGATGGCGCGCAAGATGCCGCCGGATGTTCCCGCGCTCGATTCTGCGTGCTTGCGCTGAGAATGCCGGTGCATCTCCGCTCGATTTTGTGCGGCGCGTTTCTGCTGCTCGGCTGCCTGCGCCAGCGATCCGCCGCCCGTCCCCGGTGCGACGGGTGCGGACGCGACCTTGCAGAGCGACATCCGGCGCATCATCAACATCCTGGAGATGACCAGCGAGCCGCGCTGCGACGCGTTCATGATTGTCGACACCGAGCGCGCGGGTCTCGGCCGCGAGCGCTGGATCGTCGAGCGTTGCGGTCAGCGCGTGCCCTATCTGGTGACGTTCATTGTCAACGGAACCCGCATCACCAATCTCAGCGTCCGGCGCGAAGAGTAAAGCGCCCGCCTCAATTCCGACATCAACAGCGGACACTCTTTATCGACAGGGCATCAAGACGGATTCGCTGGGGCGGCGATGACCAGGCTTCTTTGCTCCATTCTGCTCGTCCTTCTCGCGACCGGGAACGCTCAAGGCCAGGCGCTGCAGCGCATCGAAGTTTTCCAGTGGGGGATTTACGAGGTCAACGGGCGCTTGGCGCCTTCCAATCCGCCGGACGAGATCGAGCAGCGCCTGGACACATCGGATTTCACGCACGTCCGCACGACACGAACGATCCCCGCGCAGATCGGCACCGAATTCTGTTTTCGCTTCCGGACCATTGGTGATCTTGCCGTCAGGGCGCCGCTTCGAATCGTGACGACCTTTCCGCCTGCGGGCGCCATCGGCCGCGTGTCACGAAGGCGTATCGAAAGCGAGGAGCGGGACGTTGTCGTGCTCGCAGGTTTTCCGGGCATTTGGTGCTGGGGCTTCGATCAGCCGGACGACATCGTGCTGGGACGATGGCGCATCGAGGTGTTGTCGGAAGGCCGCAAGCTCGCCGAGCAGACCTTTACGGTCGTGCAGCCTGGAACGTTCTGACGACTAGACGAGCCATTTGCCGATTAACCATAGGTCCGAACGATACCTCCGGCGGGCATGGCGCTTGCAGTGACGGCGTCAAACAACGCGCCTGCTCGTCGGAGGGTTCTAAATGACACGGTTTTTGTTGGGTCTTGCGCTTCTCGTGTTCGCGGCCGGGACGGCCTCCGCACAGCAGGTCAAGGGCGTCGAGGTATACGAATTCGGCACGTATGTGGCGAGTGGCTCGCACTACACCCATGCGCCATCGGCTCAGGGGATCAAGATCGAAGGCCACGACGGCTACACGCATCTGGAGACGACCCGAACCATCGCCGCCAGGATCGGTGCGCGCTTCGGCTTCCGCTATCGCGTGACGGGAACGGCGCCGGGCGTGTATGCGCCGCTCAAGATGGTGTGGAAATTCCCGCCGCCGGGAATCGTTGGCGCGGATCCCACGCATCCGGTTGAGCTGGAGATGGTCGAATTCGACGCGACCTCGAACGACAATTACGTCATCACCATGTCGCTGGAATCGGCTTCCGATCTCGTCCCCGGAATCTGGACCTTCGAGATCTGGTCCGGCGACAAGAAGCTGACCGAGCAGAAATTCGAAGTCCTCGCGCCGCTGATTTCATAACCTTCCGCGGCTCAGGCGTATTTCAAACGGGAGGTCAATTCGGTACATTTCGCCGGCGCAAGTCCGGCGGAGTGTACCGATGCTCTATTCGATCTCTCGTTCGTTCGCCCTGACCGCCAGACATGTCGTCCGCACCCGAGCCGTCAAAGCCGACAACGATCGGCGCCAACATCCGGGCCGGCGTTCGATTACGAGATGGAGTGCGATTGGTACCTGTTATGGACGTGCAATTATCGCTGCCCATACTGCTTTGTTTCGCCTGAGAAGCTTGGCAGCAAGATCAGGACTTCGGCGTCACCCGAACAATGGGGCGCTGCATTCGACGCGACGGGAAAGCACTGGCTGATCCACATGACGGGCGGGGAGCCCACGATCTATCCCGGTTTTACCGAACTCTGCAAAACGCTCACAGAACGCCATCTCATCTCGCTCAATTCCAACTTGTCGCGACCCGCGGTGCGGGCGCTGTCGGGCCGGGTTGATCCGCGGCGCGTCAGTTTCATCAACGCGGGTCTCCATTCCGGCGAGCGATTGCGGCGTAAGGGGTTCGCGGACTTCGCGAGCAATGCGCGCTTTCTCCAGGATGCGGGGTTCCGGGTCTTTGTCACCGCGGTTGCGACCCCCATCGTCATCGCCAACCTGCCCGCACTGGCGGCGAGTTGCAGGGCTGAAGGTCTGCATCTCGCTCCCAAGATTCTCCGCAATCGTTATGAGGACAAGTTGTATCCCTGGGCCTACACAACAGAGCAGAAGAACCGCTTGCGCGAGTATATAGTGCGGGCCAGAGAGCACTACGCGCGGGCGTACGAGGGATGGCCTCGGGCTTCGATCGACGTCCTGTCCGACGACGAACTCCTTGATGGCCTCCCGAATTTCCGCGGCAGTCCCTGCAGCGCCGGCGAGCGTTTCGTCCAGATATCGCACGACGGCGAAGTTCACCGCTGCAACCCGGCGCGCTCCAGCATGGGAAACCTGCTCCATGGGACGGTTCGTTTCGCCGACGCGCGTACGCCGTGCGATACGCACTATTGCGTGTACTTCTGCAAGAAATATGCGGCGCCCGTTCAAGACGCCGGTGCGCCGAACGAGCCAGTGGCTGCGCTCGCGTTCTAAGCCCCAAAAAGGCTGCTTCGGCAACCGCTTGCGAGCATCGAATTTGCTTCATTTCTTAACGATGTTGCTCGCAAGATTGAAACACCTCCTGCTCTAACCTGAAGCTCCAGAATTTTGGGAAGTCAGGTGCGACTATGAGCAACGAGGCGGGGTGGTGGGGCTGTTTGTCCTGCAGGACCAGGGTTGGCAATGGCCATTCGGGACCGTGTTCTGTTTGCGGCGGCCGTATCGGGCGCGTTGTTTCCGGCACGCAGCTCAATCTGGATTTCGGGATTGTGTTGCCCAGGCGCGAAATTCAGCCGCCTCCTGTGGAGCAGCCCCCGCAAGATTGGACCAATGTCGCTCTCGTCGCGGCCGTGGTCTCCTGCTTCGCCACGCCTCTGCTCGGCGCCTCGAGCGTGGGGTGGAGCGCGGTCGTGGTCGTCATGGCGCTGAACATCTGGTCGTCGAGCATCAGCTACTACGCGCTCGCTCTCGTCGGACGTCGCGAACACCAGCACCGGCAGCCCGTGGCGGAGCCTCCGGCTTTCCAGCCATTCAAGCTCGCACCTGAATTGTACCAACCGAGACAACTACCCCGCCGCCGCGCGGCTTAAGGGGTGGCATCGGTTCAGGCGCGCTCGGCTCAAAGCGAACTCACCAGGAGAATCCATGCGCAGGTTCACGATCATCCTCGTTGCGGTTCTTACCGCCACAACGGCATTGGCTCGTCAAAACGATAAGGGACCCAAAGGCCCCAAAGGGCGTGAGGGCCAGGGCGTGGAAGTGGTGGTGCGCGCTGGCGGCGTCAACCTGACAGTGCAGCAGACGATCCGTACCTATTACGCGGACAAGCCCAAAAAGGCGCGCGGGCTTCCTCCCGGAGTGGCGAGGAAGTATGCGCGCGGCAAACGTCTGCCGCCGGGGATCGCCAAGCAGGCCCTCCCACCGGATCTCGAAAGACGGTTGCCGGTTCAGCCTGGGTATCAATACGTCGCTGTTGACACCGATGTTCTCCTGATCGCCGTGTCGACCGGCATCGTTGTCGACATTCTGATCGATATCCTGTGACCCGTCGGCTCAAGGCCTGACGTCGTAGCCAATCATCCGAGCAAGTCGTGCCGGACATGTTCGATGAGCCACGGCTCGTCGTTCTTGTGATTGCCCACGGCGGGATCGACCGGCCAGCATGTCATGTGCTCGGACGGGAACGGCGCACACAAGGCCTTCAACTGCGCTGACGTCGCTGAGGTTTCGCCGAGCCACATCGACCAGCTCTCGGGCGCCAGCATCACCGGCATCCGGTGGTGCACCTCCGCCAGAAACTCGTTCGCTGTCGTCGTCAGGATGGTGAAGGTCTTGAGTTTCTCTTGTCCCCAAATGTCCCAGAGCCCCGCGAACGCAAACGGCGTGTTGTCCTTGAGCGTGATGAAGCGCGGCCGCTTGGGGTCCAGCCACTCGTAGAAACCGTCAGCGACCACGAGGCAGCGGCCTGTTTGCCAAGCATCACGGAACGACGGCTTTGTATCTGCGGTCTCAGACTGTGCGTTCATCAGGCGAGCGGCGCTCTTGGTGTCCTTCGCGAACCATGGCACCAGGCCCCAGCGCATCGACTCGAGATCCCGCGTGCCGTGGTTCAGCCGCACGACGAAGGAGTCTTGCGTGGGCGCGACATTGAAGCGCGGCGGAAAATTCGACTCGAGATACGGCGCCATCAGCCCGTAAAGCTCTTTGAGCTGACGCCAGCTGTAGCGATTGGTGAAACGACCGCACATTGAAATACCCCGGCGAGACACTGGCGCGAAAAGTCCGTCTCTCGCGAATGCTTGCGGATCGTTTGGCTGGTAGGAAACGGAAAGTCTACTCGCGCGGCGGCAGTTTGGAGAAGAACTCCCAGATTACATCGGGCGCGTTCAAATCCTCGGTCATGCGGCCGACATTCCGCGGATAGCGATAGTGGGGCTGCGGCACGACGTGACCGCCGCCATGGATCGTGTAGAGGACCACCGGCGGCTTGCCCGGCTGCGTCCAGGCGCTGCGCTCGACGGAGGTCGGATCGGACTCCTTGACGTGGGGCAGGCGGGTGACTTCAGGTGGACCATCCTGGCCGTTGAGCTTGGCGAAATAGGCCATTGTCTCGTCGGTGGACATCGACGGACCGTTGGGGCCTCCCGGACGCTGGCCGCCGTTGTAGAGCGCCACGGGATCGGCGGTCCCGTTGATGGTCATGACCGGCGTCGGCACGTTCTTCGCCGCGCAATCCATGTTGCCCGGCGCCGGCAGGTTGGACGAGACCGCCGCCACGCCGGCAACGAGGTCGGGACGCTCGAGCATCAGCCGGTACGAGATCTGTCCGCCGTTGGAATGACCCGTCACGAACACGCGCTTGCGATCGATGCCGTAAGCCCGCACGCTCTGCTCGATGATCGCTTCGACAAAGCCGATGTCGTCGACATCCCAACGGCGCGCGACATTGCTCTGCGCCTTGCGGCACGTGTTCCACGAACGTCCGACGCCATAAGGATAGACGACGATAAAGCCGTCGCGGTCGGCCAGGTGATCGTACACGCCGCCCGTACCGAGCCGGGCCATCGGCCCGTCTCCGCCGCCACCGTGGAACATGATCAGCAGCGGCGCGCCGGGCTTGAGCGGTCTGCGGCACATAGGTCAGGAATACGCGGGATCGTCCGCCGATGTCGCCGACATTGCTCATGAAGCGGCCGGTGCCGTCGGGCACGGTCTGCATCTCGCGCGCGGACGCCGGCAGGACAGCGAGCGCAAGCGCAACGCCCAGCACGGCGGTATGTTTGAGACGCTTGGATACCATCCGAGATATCAACCCTGGATCGCGATTAATCATACCACAATTTTCCGCTCGACCTCGCGGCCCCGATCCCGCTCCTTGCCTGTCCACGTTCACGGCTTTGGCATAAACTGCCTTGGGTTTCCGGCAGGCACGGGGGTGCATATGCGGTGGTGGAAATCGGCTCTCTTGGTGACGGTCGTGTCTGGCGCCGCGGCGGTCGCCGCGACGCCGGGGCTTGGCCAGGCGGCGGCAGCGGATCCCAGCAGATCCCGGATTTCTCCGGCATCTGGTGGCACCCCTCCTTGCCGGGCATGGAGCCGCTGGCCTCGGGCCCGACCTCGCTCGTTAACCGGACACGTCGTGGCGGCGTCAGCGACTACTCCCGGCTCGTCGGCGACTACACCAACCCGATCCTGCAGCCTTGGGCGGCGGACAGTCGTCAAGAAGAAGGGTGAGCAGTCGATCGCCGGGGTGGTTTTCCCACTCCCGCCAACCAATGTTGGCCGGAACCGGGGACGTTCATCTACAAGAATTTCGGCCTTCAGATCCTCCAGCAGCCGCATCAGGTCACGCTGCTCTACGAGCAGGACCACGAAGTCCGCCGCGTGCGCATGAACCAAGACGCACCCAGCGGACGTGAAACCGTCCTGGTACGGAGATTCGGTCGGCTACTACGAAGGGGACACGCTCGTCGTGGACACCGTGGGGATCAATCCCGACCGGCCGCACGCGATGCTCGACCTCTACGGAACGCCCTATACAAAGGACCTTCACCTGGTCGAACGGTTTCGTCTGATCGATTACGAAGAGGCGAAGGACGGTCTTGCGCGCGACGCCAAGGAGAACGTGCGCATCCCGAACGGGCCCGCCGATCGCAACTATCGCGGCAAGCACCTGCAGGTCCGGTTCACGGTCGAAGACAAGGGCGCGTTCACCACGCCATGGACCGCGACCATCACCTATGCGCTAGGCTCCAAGATCTGGCCGGAAACGGTTTGCGCCGAGAACGTCTTCGGCTTCGGTGAAAGACGGCGTCGCCGAAGTGCCGATGGCGTCTAAGCCGGATTTCTGATCTTACAGCAGCGTGTAACGTCCGACGTCCAGCGGCGCCGCCGCAAGCGGCGTCGCCTTCATGATCGCCTCATGAACGTGCGGCGTTAGATTGTGCGCGTCGAGATGAGCGTTGCTCGCCCATTCCTCGACCAGCACGAACATTTGGGGCTCGGCCGTGTTCTGAAGCACGTCATAGCGGATGCACCCGTCTTCCTCGCGCGAGTGTTGCGCAAGCTTGAGAACGACCGCCCGCATCTCCGCCGCCTTGTCGGGACGCGCGGTGACTTTCGCGACAACGCTTACACGCTTGTTCATGGTTCCCCCTGCGGCTTCCCGATGCGGCTGAGCACGCGCTGGCGGGCCGCGATCCGGTCTTCGTCCGAGATGTAGATCAGCCCCGCGACGCGCCGTAAGAGGACGTCCTCGTCGGGGTCGAGCTTGCCGTCGGCGTAAGCGACCTCCCACAGCATCTCTATCAGGCGGATACGACTCGCGGGCTCCATGCGCTCGACCGCGAGCCGCGTGAAGGGGTGAAGCTGGTGCGAGCGTTCCGCCGTCTCTTCGGCAAGCTTCAGCAGCAGCTTGCGTTTCGTCGTGCGAGAGCTGGAATTTGTGTTCGAGCAGCGCCTCTATGGTGCCGCGCTCGTGAGGGTCGAACGTGTCGTCCATGCGCGCGGCTTCGATCAGAAGCACGGCGACGGCGATCTGAAGATCGTCACGGCGCGTCGGCGCGCTCTCGGGGGCCGAGAGAAGCTTGCGGATGCGATCGATGACCGGAGCTATCACTCGGGATCAGCCGCCGCCCGCGGGTTCCATGCCGCGCTTGCGATAGACAGCGCCGGCTTGGGGCGAGGTGATATAGCGCACCAGCGCGCGAGCGGCCTCGGCTTCCTTCGCGTTGCTCAGGATACCGCTCGAGAAGGTGGTGTAGTTCTGCACCTCGGCGGGCAGGGGGCCGACATAGTCGACGCCCTCGTATTGCGAGAGCTCGCTCACCTGCTGAAAGCCGATCTCGACTTCGCCGCTCGCGATGATGCTCCCGACAAAGACACCGGTCGCCGTCTGCTTCATCTTCGGCTTCACTTGGTCCAAGACGCCGAGCCGCTCGAAGAGTGTGATGATGTAGTTCCCGCTCGGGCCGGTGGAGTAGCCGATCGACTTGGCGTTCAGGATCGTGCGCTTGAGCGCATCGACGGAGCTGATGTCGGGCTTGCTGGCGCCGGCCTTCACGCCGACGGCGACACCCGAGCGCGCGAGATCGACGCGGCTTCCCTGCACGACCTTGCCGCCTTTCACATGCGCATCGATCGAGGATTGCGACATGATGAGCAGATCGTGTTGCTCGTTCGCAGCGACCCGCTTGTCGGCGTCGAGCGTGCCGGTGAAGATCGTCGTGACCTTGTGCCCGGTCGCCTTTTCGAATTGCGGCACCAGCTCGCGGTAGGACTGCTCGGTTGCCTGCGTCGACAGCACCTTGATTTCAGCAGCGCTTGCCACGCCGGAAACCAACGCGACGGCGGCAACCATCAGCGATGACCAGTTCATCGATGTTTCCTCGCCCTATTTCGCAGCGGATGCCGCTTTCTGCCGTTCCTCGTCCAGCCCGCGACGCACCCGCTCTTCGGTGCGACGCAGGTTCTCCTGCCAGGAGGCCGGATCGACAAAGGGATGCGGCTCGCCCGCTTTGCGGGCCTTCAGCTTCTCCGCGCGCTCGAAGATCGAGCCGTTGGGATAGTCGGTGCCGGGGTTCCAGCCGTGGTTTGCGAAGTAGACCTCGATGCCTTGCATCTGCTTGGCGCGCTGCACGCTGACGAGCGCCTGCTCGAAGCCGCGGACGCCGTCACGACCGCCGAGACCGCCCGAGTAGTAGGCTTTGTGCGGCCGGCCGTTGTCGAAGACCGTGAATTCGATCGAGGTGACGCCCGGCGTGTGGCCCGGCGTCTTGTAGAGCTTCAGCGTCGTGTTGCCGAGCGTGAGGTTCGCACCGTCCATCACGATCTTGTCGCGCTTGGGTGCGCGCGGCGGCGGTCCGCCGTCCTTGGTGTTCCGTGATCCGGTTTGCTCGATCAGCTGCCAGTCTTCCTCGGTCGCCCACACCTGAGCGCCGGTCAGTTCGCGCATGCGATCGATGCCGCCCCAATGGTCGATATGGCCGTGGCTGATCAGGATGTGCTTGATGTCGCGGAGGTTAAAGCCGGCTTTCTGGATGCTGTCGGCGACATGCTGCACCATCGCGGGCTCTTCGGAGGCGTCGATCAGGATGAGACCGTCCGAGGTCGTGATCAGGTAGCACGAGACGTAGCCAGGTCCGACATACCAGACATTGTCGAAGATCTTGAAGGGCGGCACTTTCTGGAATTCGACGTCCGCCTTGCCGCGTTCGCGGTAGATCTGGCTCATGGTCTTGCCGGTGTCGGCCGCCGGCGCGCTGTAGGCCTCCGTCGGGAACGCCACCGGAATCAACAGTGCCGCAGCCACCGATGCCGTCGCTGCGATCAAGATGCGCTTCATCGTCTGTCCTCCCTTGGCCCGGAAGCCCGAGCCGATCCAAAGCGTTGGCGGCAAGTGTAGAGCACTCCGCCCCGGCGCGGAAAGGCCGGGACACAGGAAAGGCATGTCATTTGCTTGTGGGTTCGAGGCGTTCGCGCTAGGGGATCGCCTCATGCTCGATCATTTGAAAGCCAACAACCGGAACTGGGCAGCGCGCAAGGTTGCAGCCGACGCCGGGTTCTTCCGCCGCCTCGAGGCCCAACAGGCGCCCCGAATATCTGTGGATCGGTTGCGCCGACAGCCGCGTGCCCGCCAACGACATCGTCGGGTTGGACCCCGGCGAGCTGTTCGTGCATCGCAACGTCGCCAATCTCGCTCCGCCTCAGGATGCCAACTATCTCTCCGTGCTCCAGTTCGCCGTCGACGTGCTGAAGGTGAAGCACATCATGGTCGTGGGTCATTACGGCTGTGGCGGCGTGAGTGCCGCGATCGACGGCAAGCGCCGCGGCCTCGTGGATCATTGGCTTCATCCGATCCGCGAGGTGTATCAGCAGCACCGCGCCAGGCTTGACGCCATCGCCGACACGAGGGGCCGTCTCAATCGCCTCTGCGAGCTCAACGTCATGCGCCAGGTGACGAATGTCGCTTCCGATGTTTTCGTGCAGGACGCCTGGGCGCGCGGCCAACCCCTGTCGGTGCATGGCTGGGTCTATTCAATCGCCGATGGCCTGATCAAGGACTTGGACGTGACGGTTTCAGGGCCGTAGACCAAGCCTTGCCAGGTCGCTAACCGACTGCGCGCCGGAAATCCGCGCCACGAGGGTTGCAAAATCCCGTGCTCTCGTATACGAGCACCGTCCCCAAACCTTCAAAGGGAGGCCGCTGTGCCAATGTTTTCGCGCTTCCCCGGAGCAATCCACGACATTTGACGTGGAAGCCCGGGTCTTAATACCGGGCCCATCCAGGCTCGCCATAGTCTGATCGAACCTTTTCCGGGTGCCGTAGGCCCCGGTTAGAAAGCCTGCTCATGCAACTGCATGTGCTGCGCGCCGAGCGCGGTTTCGGCGCGCGTAATGCTGCGCGCGAAGAACTCGTGGAGCGTCGGCTCCGGTGTTTTCGCCCCGACATACAGCCCGCGGTACGCAGTCTTGCGCGCCGACACTCGAGGCTTGCCGATTTGGCGGTGAGCTTTCCGGCGCTTCTTTTTGCGCTCGCCGTGCCGCGCGCAGGCTTCAAGCCGGAGGCCGCGATCGCTCTCGTGATTAGGGGCGCACCACTTGCGGAGCTTGCGCGCGCGGCGGACGTAGCTCTGTGGCTCCGCAAGCTCGCACCGCTGCTCCTCTCGCGCGCCCTCCCCAAACTGCCCGACAGCCATGAGTTCCGCCGCCAGATTGTGAACCACTTGCCCAACAACGCGAAGCTCGCAACCCTTTGGCTCGATGCCGTGGCAAATGCCGCAGCATGGGCCGATGAGGCGCTTGCGATCTGGGTCGCCCGCAATGTGCTGCAGGATCCCAAGCACGATGCCATACGCCGGTTGCGCATCATTTCCCTTTGGGCCTGGTTCTCGGCGCGGCCTGGAACGCTTGGGCACCGCCTGATCGAGACACCGTGGAGTCCGGCCATGCAGTTCGCCTCCGCGCTCGACGCGGCCAGTGCTTGGCGAACGGCTGCTGAACTCTATGCCGACCTGGGTGATGAGGTCATCGCGGACATGTGGGTGCAGCCGGCAACCGTTGACGAGTACGAGTTCGTGCCGCTCCGCTCTTTTGCGGACATCACCGAGGAAGGCCGCGCGATGCGCAACTGCGTGCAGACTTACGGCTACAAGCTGACGCACAACTATTCACGCCTGTGGAGCATCAGGAAACATGGGCAACGGATCGCCACCCTGGAGCTCGCCCGTTTTGGTGGCGATCCTTTGCTGGGTGTATCCGAACTCAGATCGCCGGCCAACGCGGATGCATCTGTGGAGGTGGCGTGGGTCGTGCGGCGCTGGCTTCACGCGCAGGATTTGGCACAAATGAAGGCGACGCCACGGATATGGGAGGACGGTTCCTTCAATCGTGCCGCTTGGATAGCGCTGTGGAAGCCCTATTGGATTGCCAAACGAATTCCTGATTGGCTTCCTTTGGCTCCTTCAAGGTACGCACTTGACGTGCTTTGAAGCCGACTATCCCTCGTACTGCATCACGTGCAGGCCGCCGTTCCAGTCGCTCACATACATCAGCCCCTCCGGCGTGACGTAGACGTCGCAGGTCATTGCGGTGCGCGAGACATTGGGCCTCGGATCGATCAGCCGTGCCGGCGGCGGCGGGACCCAGGAGGCGATCTCCTTTGGCGCGAACTGGTCCTTGATGTCGAACACGCGCACGCCCGCGTTGTGATACGTGGCGAAGATGATGTCCTCGCTGACGAACGAGCCCGGCCGGTTCTCATGCAGATTGTGCGGGCCGAAATTGCCCATGGCGCAATAGTTGCGGTCGGTCGGCGTCGGCATGGTGGAGATCGTGACCGGATTTGTTTCCGCGCGGACGTCCAGCACGAACGTGTAGAACAAGCCCCTTGGCGCAATTCTCGGCATTCGATTCGTCGGCGACGACCGCAAGCTTGCGGTTCGGCAGCGGCAGCGTGGTGTGCGTGCCGCCGGGGAAGGGCGGCGACCAGTTGATGTGCGAGAGGAGCTTCGGCGCGCGCGGATCGCTGATGTCATGGATGGTGAAGCCGCCGTCGCGCCAGCCCGCATAGCCGCGATTGCCCGAGACGATCATGTGATGCAGCGCAAAGCGCTTGCCCGGCGGCGCGGGATTGGTCTCGCCCGCCGGCACGGTTCATGCCCGGCAGCCACCAGCGCGACACGATCTCGGGCTTCATCGTGTTCTGCACATCGATAATCACGAGGATGGTGTCGGTGAAGCCGTCCAGATGTGCGGCGATATAGGCATAGCGTCCCCCGGTCCACCACAGACGGTTGATGCCGATGCCCGGCATCTCCAGGAAGGCGATCTCGCGCGGTTGTGCAGGGCGCGAGATATCGTGGATGGAGAGTCCGGACCGGAACGTTTGGCGGTTGGTCAGCGAGTCCGCCAGCGTGTTCTCGAAATAGCCGCGCCCGCTGTCGTAGGACTGCATGCGGACGATGTTGGCGCCGTTGCCGAGCAGCATCAGGTCGTTGGCGACCTGCATGTGGTGCGTGCGCGTATTCGGAGCGGTCATGAACATGTGCACCGGCTTGAGCGCCCTTGGGTTCGAGGCGTCGAGCACGGTGACGCCGTCGGTGAACATGTGACCGACATAGAGGTGCCCGCGGTTCAGCATGATCTGCACGGTGTCGGGCTTGCCGCCGACATCGCTGTAGCCGAGATGCCGGATGCGCCGGCCGATGCCTTCGGGCGGGATCGGCGGCTCGGCCGCGCCTTGCGCCGCGCCGAGCGACGCGCGCGGCAGCGCGGCGCCGGCTGCCAAGCCCAGCATCCCGGCCATCGAAGCGCGTCGGGTGATCGTCGCCATGGAATCCTCCTCGTCGGTTCGCGTGGCCCGCGAACGTTTTGCGGGATGATACCAGCGTCGAGGGACGGAAAAGCTACGGCAGCGGCCTATCGGTCGCGCCGCAGGCGCCTGGCGCTCTCCAGCAATTGCTGGACGCCTCTGTTGGTGCGGGCATACCGGGCAATTTGATGAGCGTGTTCCCTGGTGAGCCCGATAGAGGCTAGTGCCGTATCGGCGGATACGCCTGTTGCAACCGCGCGTTGGGCTTGTTGCAAGTTCGCTTCGAGCAGAAGTCGCCAAAGGAACGCCAGCCTGGGCGGTAGTGCCCGATCCATCGGGTAGCTTCGGACAAAAAGCAGCCCGCAGCGGCCGGCATTGCACCACACCACGCGTGCAAAGTGCGCCGCTCGATTGCCGGTATCCAGCAGGATCGTCTGTGCGCCCGTCGGCAGCGTCTTGCAGAGGCTGATCGACGCGCCGCGCGCGGTGATGTCACGAATGACGCAATCGGATGATCCCTTGCCGTCGATGTCGACGAGAACGCCGTTCAAGAACGCGTCCTTGCGTGGCGGTGTGCGCCTCTCGGAGAGATTCGCGCTCGGAGGGGCTGTAGCCGCGTTCCTAACCACCCTGATCGAAGACCTGATCACTGCCGAGCGCACGCGGACGCCGGCGAGGAGTCGCGACGCCATCCAGCAGGCGTATCGTGCGGCGCAGCAGGCGCTGGAAGCTCAGATCGGCGTGTGCGTACGGGGCCATTCTATGGACCTGCTCCCTGGTGAGCCCCACAGAGCTGAATGCGAGTTCGGCCTTGACCCCTGAGGCGATGGCGCGCTCCGCTTGCCGCAGCTTCGCTTCGAGAAGAAGCCGCCAGAGGAATTTCAGGCGAAAGGGAAGGCCCAAACCCATCGCATATCTCCGGACAAACAACAGCCCGGAGCGGCCCGAGCCGTTCCAAACCACGCGTGCGAGATAGGCTGCGTGACCTCCGGTATCGAGCAGATAGATCTGCATGCCGATCGGCAATTTCTTGGGGTGAGTGACGGCCACCCCGAGTATGTTGACGTCGCGGATCGTGCAGTCCGCGGGATCTTCGCCGTTTGCATCGACGAGAACGCCGGTCAACACGCCCATTTTGCGCGGCAACTTGCGCTTTTCTAAGGCGACGTTATCCAGCCCATTCACATCCAACAGCCTTGGCTAGTCTTCCAGCAGGCGTCTGACCCTTGCCAGCAATTGTGGGATCTTCTTGTCGGGCATCGCCTGGCGGACCATCTGATGCATACGCTCTCGGCTCAGCCCAACAGCGCTGAGCGCGACCTCGGCAGATGCGCCCGTCGCGACGGCGCGCTCGGCCTGCTGCAATTTCGCTTCGAACAGCAGCCGCCAGAGGAATTTGAAGGCTGGCGGCAGGCCCAATCCCATCGCGTAGCTGCGCGTGAAGGAGAGCCCGGATCGGTCGCCCCGACTCCAGGCGACGCGGGCGTCGTGAGCCGCCGCATTTGCGATATCCAGCAGGAACACGCGCCCGCCGATCTGCAAAGGTCTCGAAAGGCTGATCGCTGCTCCGCTCGAGTGCATGTCGCGGATGATGCATTCCGACGCGGTCTCACCGGTCGCGCTGATCAGCATGCCGGACAGCAGCACGTGCTTCCGCGGCAGCCTGCGTTGCTCGAAGGACGTGGCGTCGGGTGTGTCGATCAGGGGCGTCTTGCGCATGGAACCAATGAATCAGGCGTCTCGCTCGGACCGATCATCCCGGCATTTGGATTAACGCCGCGTATGCGGCCAAACCGGCCGAAATGCGAAGATCGTACCATTCAATTTGAATCAACTGCGAAGCGCGGTCATAGTCTCAACGGGCACGGTTTTGCGGCAAAGAGATGAGCGACGAGAAGATCTTCGCCAAATGCGCGTGGCGGCTGATCCCGCTGATGGGGTTGCTCTACGCGGTGAACCTTATCGACCGGATCAATGTGGGCTTCGCCGCCCTGACCATGAAGGCCGATCTCGGCCTCTCCGACACTGCATACGCGTTTGGCGCCGGTATCTTCTCCATCGGCTTCCTCGTCTTCCAGGTGCCCTCCAGCATCATGCTCGAGCGCGTCGGCGCCAGGCGCTGGATCGCGCTCATTCTGATGGCGTGGGGAACGCTGTCGGCAGCCGGTGCGCTCGTGCAGGGGCCGCTGAGCTTCTACTTTGTCCGCTTTTTCCTGGGCGTCGCCGAAGCTGGATTTTTCCCCGGCATGATCCTGTATCTGTCTCTTTGGTTCCCACGCACCCATCGCGCGCGGTTGATCGCCTCGTTCATGATCGCGGTACCGGTGTCGCGCATCATCGGCGCGCCGCTCTCCAGCGTCATCCTCGAGATGGACGGTATCGCGAATCTCGACGGCTGGCGCTGGCTGTTCATCATCGAAGGCTTGCCCGCGTGCTTTCTTGCCTTGGTGGTGTTGAAGCTCCTCCCCGACGGACCGGCGCACGCCTCATGGTTGACGCGCGATGAGAAGGCCACGATCGCCGCGCGTCTCGCTGCGGAAGATGTCTCAGTGCATCGCGAATTCTGGCCGACTCTGCTCGACCCGCGCGTATGGGCGCTCGGTCTCGTCATCTTCGGCACCTCACTCGGCACCGACGGCTTGAGCGGCTGGTTTCCGCTGATCGTGCAATCGATGGGATTTTCGAATTTCGCGAACGGATTCGTCGTCGCGATGCCTTCGATCGCGGGTGCGTGCGCCATGCTGCTCTGGGCACGTTCGAGCGACAAGCGCGGCGAGCGCGTCTGGCACGTCGCACTTGCTGAGCTGTTCGCGGCGACCGGCTTCTTGATCGCCGGTCTCGCATCGGCCAATGCGGTCGTGCTCGTGGGGCTTGTGCTCGCTGTCGTCGGCATCAACGCTGCCTATGGCCCGTTCTATTCGCTCCCCTCGACGTTTCTCGCAGGCCCGGCGGCTGCGGGCGGCATCGCGCTTATCTATTCGATCGGCAATCTCGGCGGCTTTGTCGGCCCAATGATCATCGGCGTCTCGATGGAAGAGACCGGCAGCTATTCGGCTGCCATGCTTGTGTTCAGTGCCTTCCTGATTGTCGCGGCGATGACCGTTGTTTTGCTCGGCCGCTCGCATCAGATACGCACCGCTCTGACCACGCGCAGCTAGCGCCACAACGCTACGAGCGCAGACTTCGACATCGCGCGCCGATTCCATCCGGCACAGCACGCCTCTCGCCGCGCGCCGCGCGTCCGGCGTCGTGGGGCAGGGCGCCTGTTCGATGTACCAGCCGAGATGCTTGCGGAAGATCTTGAGCCCGAGCGCATCGCCATAGAAGCGCAGCGAGTTGGCAAGATGATCGAGCACGATCGCAAGCCGTTCGGCGAGCGTCGGCTCGATCGCATCGTCATTGGCTGCGAGCGCCTTGTCGATCGCAGCCGCGATCCACGGCCGCCCGTAGGCGCCGCGGCCGATCATCACGGCGTCCGCTCCCGATTGCGCGAGCGCTTCGCGGGCGGAGACCGCATCGACGATGTCGCCGTTGACGATGACGGGAAGCGTCGTTGCCGCTCTTCACCTCTCTCACCGCGCGCCAATCCGCCGTGTCCTTGTAGAACTGCTGGCGCGTGCGGCCATGGACGGTGATCGCCTTGACGCCCGCGCGTTCGGCTCTTGCGGCGAGCTCGGGCGCATTCTTCGTCGCGTGATCCCAGCCGAGCCGCATCTTCAACGTCACCGGCCGCGACGTCGCGCCAACGGCCGCATCGATCAGCCGCTCGGCATGAT
Source organism: uncultured Alphaproteobacteria bacterium (assembly GCA_963708555.1). Lineage (GTDB taxonomy): Bacteria > Pseudomonadota > Alphaproteobacteria > Micropepsales > Micropepsaceae > CAIYRG01. Next base: position 72,955 of record CAVPTF010000003.1, read on the forward strand.
CGAGGTCGCGCATCAGCGCCGATCCGGAGAGGCCGCCGGTCACCTCCTTGCACGGGCATCCCATGTTGAGGTCGATGATGTCGGCGCCCGCGGCTTCGGCGATCTCTGTCGCCTTTGCGATGAACCGCGCCTCGCGTCCGACGAGCTGGATCACGGTCAGCGGCAATCCGTCGCCGACCGCCGCACGCCGCACGACGTCGGGGCGCCCGCTCACGAACGTCTCGCAGGCCACCATCTCGGTCGCGACATAAGGCGCACCCAGCCGCGAGGCCGCGCGCCTGAACGGCAGATCGGAGACGCCCGTCATCGGCGCGGTCAGCACGCGCCCGGCAATCTCGACATCGCCGATGCGCAAGGTTACTCGTGGTCATGCCCGCACCAAGTCTTTCGCCTTCAACACCACGCGTGCCGCGTTGCGGCCGCTGGCCCCGCTGATGCCGCCACCGCCATGCACGCCGTTTCCGCACAGGTAAAGCCCGTCGATCGGCGTTCTGTGGTTCGACCAACCGGGCAGGGGGCGCATGAAGAACATCTGATCCATGATCAGCTGGCCGTGATTGAGGTCGCCTTCCGTCAGCCCATACGTTGTCTCGAGATCGAGCGGCGTCAATGATCCGAACTTGAGGATCGAGGGTTTGAGAGTCGGGAATGCACTCGCGGCGGTGTCGATGGCGCACCGTTCCAGCACCGAGCGTTCCTGCCCCCAATCGCCGTCGCGCAAGGCGTAAGGCGCAAACTGGACATGCAGCGACACGACACGGCCGGCCGTTGTGATTTCCAGATAGGGCTCCGTCGACATCTTTCCGTACTTGGCCGCGTCGTAGGCGCGCTCCAGATACCGGATGGACGGCGCCACGACGAGCGTTCCTTTCGGCAAACCGTGATTGCCGTCGGTCAAAAGATGCACTTTGGCGACCGAGCCGCGCATCTTGATCGACTGCGTGTGCCAGACGAACTCGGGCGGCAGCTCGGGCGCGCCGACGAGGTCGAGCAAGGTGTGGCGCGGGTCGGCTGCCGAGATCGCCTGCGGCGCGACAATCTCCTCACCGCCCGCCAATCGCACGCCGCGCACGCGGCTGTCGTCGACGAGCACGGTCTTAACGTCGGCCGACAACCGTATCGCGCCCCCGCGCGCCTTCAGCGCAGCGACGAGCGCATCGGCGATGCGGCCCACACCGCCTTCGGGACGACGGTGGCCGAGCCCGCCGCGATTGAGCCAGTTGTGGATCAGCGTGTATCCGGTCCCCGCCGACATCGGCCCGAGCGTGACGCCGTGGACCGCAACGGACGCGACCGCCGCGCGAACCTCATCGGACTCGAACCATTCTTCAGTCAGCTCGAGCGCCGACATCGGCAGCGCGCGGATCACGCCGAACATGTCCTTGGGTCCGAGGCGGCGCAACTTCAGCCCGAGCTTTGCGAGCGGCATTCCGTCCGCGAGCTTGACGTTCTTCAGTCGCGGCATCGGCGTGCGATAGGCCTCATCCAGGAACGCCGTCGCTTGCGTCATGAACGCCACGAACGCCGGCCAGCGCTCCGCATCGCGCTTGGAGAAGTTGCCGATGGACGAGAGCGTCTGCTGATCGCCAGGCTCCGCGGTCAAGCGAAGCTGGCGTCCATCCGGCAAGATCGAAATCAGCGGCTCGCTGACGGATGCCGGCAAACCGTGTTGCGCCAGACCAAGATCGCTCACGATGTCCGGGCGCAGCTGGCCGCCCGCGTGAAGCGGATCCATGCGCTCTCCGTCCGTGAACGGTTCGGTCACCGCCTGACCGCCCGCGATCTCGCGGCGTTCGAGCACGAGCACTTTCCTTCCCGCCTTGGCGAGATAGTTGGCCGCGACGAGGCCGTTGAGACCCGCACCGATAACGATGACGTCGTAATCGGCCATCGCTATTTCCAATCCTTCAGCGCTTCTTGCGCCGCGAGCTTGCCCGCCGCGCCCATCACGCCGCCGCCCGGATGCGCACCGGACGCGCCGAAGTAATAGCCGCGCAAAGGTGTGCGGAAATCGGCCCATTGCGGCGCCGGGCGCAGGAAGAACAATTGGTGCAGCAACAGCTCGCCGTGGAAGATGTTGCCGCCGGTGATGCCGGCGATGCGCTCGATATCCTTCGGCGTGATCACCTGCTTGCCGACGATCGCGCGGCGGATGTTGGGCGCATAGCGCTCGAGCGTCGAGATGACCGTCTCGCCGAACGCATCGCGCTTCTGGTCGTCCCAGCCGCCTTCGATGTCGTACGGCGCGTATTGCACAAAGCACGACATCACGTGATGACCGGGCGGCGCCATATCGCGGTCGATCATCGAGGGGAAGATCGCGTCGATATACGGGTTCTTCGAGAACTGTCCGTACTTCGCCTCGTCATAGGCGCGTTCGATATAGTCGATGCTCGGGCTGATCGAGATCGCGCCGCGATGGAGCGGGCTTTCGCCGGGCAGGCATGTGAACTCCGGCAATTCGCTGAGCGCGAGGTTGACCTTGCCCGACGAGCCGCGCACACGGAAGTTCCGGATCTGCGCGACGAATTCGTCCGGAAAATGCTTGCTTTCGACGAACTGCAGGAAGCTGCGCTTCGGGTCCGCCGCCGACAGCACAACCTTCGCGCTGAGCTCGTCGCCGTTTTCGAGCGCGACACCCGCGGCGCGTCCACCTTTGACGATCACCTGACTCACCGGCGCGGACGTCCGTATGTCCACGCCCAGCGCCCGCGCCGAGTTCGCGATCGCGGCCGTCACGCCGCCGTTGCCGTTCTTGGCGAAGCCCCAGGCGCGGAACGCGCCGTCGATCTCGCCCATATAGTGATGCAGCAGCACATACGCCGTACCGGGCGAGTAGGGGCCCAAGAACGTGCCGATGATGCCGCTCGCCGACTTGGTCCCTTTGAGCGGCGCGAACTCGAACCACTCGTTCAAGAGATCGGCGGATGACTGCGTGATGAGCTTCGCGATCCGGTAGAGGTCCTTCTCGTTCAGGCTCTTCGCATACTGGCCGACCTTCAAGAGCCCCATCAGATCGCGCACCGACATCGATGACGGATCGGGCGGGACAAGCGCGAGCACCGGCTTGATCGCCTTGGCCGCGCGCGCCATGACGAGGCTGTACTCGTCATACGCCTCGGCGTCTTTCGGCGAGTGACGATAGAGCTCGCGCCGCGTCTGGTCGTGATCGGCCCATTGCGCCAGATAGTCGCCGTTGTCCATCGGCGTGACCGTGCTCGGCAGCGGCAGGATCTTGAGCCCGTGACGCGCGAGCTCCAGCTCGCGGATGATCTCCGGGCGCAGCAGGCTCACGACGTAGGAGAACTCCGAACAGCGATACCCCGGAACGATTTCCTCGGTCACCGCGGCGCCGCCGACGATCTCGCGCCGCTCGAGGATCACGACCTTCTTGCCCGCGCGCGCGAGATACGCGCCGGCGATCAGGCCGTTATGGCCCGCGCCGATCACGATCGCATCGTATTGATTGGCTGCCATGGGCGAGTGATGAGTTACGTTTTCTTCCAGGCGGGTTCGTAGAACGGCAACTTGACGATCTTGCCCGGCGCCTGCCGGCGATGGTGCTCCACCGTCACTTCCATCGTGACGGCGGTCCCGAGCGTGTAATGGGGGCGCTGCAGATGGGCGAGGGCAATGTACTTCTTCAGCAGCGGCGACCACGTGCTGGTCGAGGCGTAGCCGACCTGCTTGCCTTCGTGCATCACGGGCAGACTTGCGCGTGCCGCTATGGCGGGGATTTGCGGCGGCAAGCCGGCATCGGCGAACAGCTTCTCCAAGCCGGTCCACTCGATCTCGATGCCGGCGAGTTTCCACGAAGAACCGTTGCGCTTTTCGCGCTCGAGTGCGCGTCGGCCCACGAAATAGCCCTTCTTGTCGAGATTGACCGCCCAGTCCAATCCCAGCTCGAAGCGGCGTCGATTGCTGTCCGGCGATCCACGCGTGGTTCGAGCGCGTGTAGTCGACATCGATCATGAAGAGGCCGGCCTCGACGCGCGCCACGTCCATCGCGAGGATGCCGCACGGCAGGATGCCGT